>NZ_DIVJ01000025.1 GCF_002428305.1 Flavobacterium sp. UBA6135
TGATTTTGCTTCTGCCTAGGCAGACTGGGCCTGCCTGCCGTTTGGTAGGGCAAACAAAATCAGGCAGTAAACCCAGTTTCACTATGTCTGCCTATTTTCACCCTCCACGTATGCTATAACTTTATACTAATTCAAAACCTCCCAAATTCTAAATAGCCCAAACACAAATTATAGCATTTTACACCCATTTAGACTTTAACATTCCATTTGTAACTTTTTTATAACTAAAAACGTTTAACAATTACAGCAATAAGCAAGAGAATAAACAATAACCCGTTGGGTGTAATTATTTAATTCAATAGTATTCTGGATATTTTTGCCACTAATTCACAAATTATAAATTTAGTAAATGCAATAATTTATTCATCTTTGATGAAAATTCGAATTTAATCGAATAATTAGTCAAAAAAATTGGTGGCCCGAGCGTAGCGAACAGACGAAGTAAATTAGTGGTAAAATTATTTGAAAATTTAATTACACCCAACGGGTTAAACAATAATATTTATGTTTAAAAATATTTAATTAATTAAGTATATTTGTGAAACAATGTATGTACTGCAATTTAATATACTATGTCAAAAATAATTTTTAGAAAAGATGTGCCACAAACAAAGGCTTTAGTGAAAGCGGCACGTATTTCGGCAAAGAGAGCGTTTAGTGGCTCTAAAGCATTAGGTCTAACAATAACCTATATCAAAGATGGTGTTGTGTATGAAGAAGAGGCGAATGGAACTGTAGTGATTAAAAAACAAATTGAAAAGGCAGTCAATGTACCTTTTGAATTTAAAAAAGGGCTGGTTCTTCATGCCAAGTAATAAAAAAATAAGAGTTTTTGCAGGACCAAATGGCTCTGGAAAAAGCACTCTTTTCAACGAATTCTCCAAAAATTACAACACAGGATTTTTCATTAATGCGGATCTTTTAGAAAAAAAATTAGCGGAAACAGGTTTAATTGACTTGCAAGAAATGGGTCTTACTGCTTCTCAAAATGACCTAGAAAGGTTTAAAGCATTGCAACAATCTCAATCGCTATATCAAAAAGCTCTCAACGAAGGCCATCCAATAGACATTCTTGTAAAAGAAAATTTTGTTGTAGATGCCTCAAAGGAGACGCATAGTTATGAAGGAGCATTTATCGCTTCTTTTATTAGACATTTACTCATCACACAAAATAAATCCTTTAGTTTTGAAACAGTGATGAGTCATTCTTCAAAGATAGATGAAATTACAAATGTTGTTGCATTAGGCTACAAAGCTTATTTGTATTTTGTATGTATCGATAGTCCGGAAGTTAATGTGTCTCGCGTGAATAACCGCGTGGAAAAAGGAGGGCATGAAGTCCCGGAACATAAAATTATTGAACGTTATTTTAGAACGTTGAACAATTTGCATACAGCATTACCACATTGCTATCGGGCTTATTTATTTGACAACTCAGGTAAAGAACAAATATTAATTGCTGAAGTATATAAAGGCACTATGGAGTTAAAAACTGATAAATTACCAAATTGGTTTATAAAGTTCGTTTTGCCTTACTACACCAATTAATCCTGATTTTAAACTGCAGCCCCCAATGAAATCCCTACTGTTTTTTATATTCATCCCTTTTCTGGCTTTCGCCCAACCCACCCTCCTCTCCTGGAACCTCCAAAACCTGGGAGAAAGTAAATCCGACAGCACCCTACGCTTCATCACCTCACAAATCAAAGACTACCACATCGTGGCCCTTCAGGAAATTGTAACCAACCCAAGCGGTGCCCAAGCCGTAGCCCAACTCACCGACCTGCTCAACCGCACAGGAAACAAATGGAGCTATGCCATCAGCGACCCAACAAGCAGCAGTGCCTACAAAACCGAACGCTATGCCTACCTCTGGCAAACCGCCAAAGTAAAGCTAATCGGCAAACCCTGGCTCGAAAAAAAATACGCCCAAGAAATCGACCGCGAACCCTTCTATGCCACATTCCAATACCAAAACAAAGAATTTACAGTGGTCAACTTCCACGCCATCACCAAAAAAAGACAACCCGAAACCGAAATCAAATACTTCAAATACCTACCCGAACAATACCCCAACCTCAACCTAATCTTCGTAGGCGACTTCAATTGCCCCGAAACACACACCGTATTCAACCCACTAAAAAAAATGGGCTACCAACCCGCCTTCGAAAACCAAAAAACAACCCTACGGTCAAAATGCATCCAACAAGATTGCCTCGCCTCACCCTATGACAACATCTTCTACCACACCCAAAAAATAAAAATCAAACAAAAAGGCATCATCCCCTTCCACGAAAACTTTAAATCACTCAACCAAGCCCGAAAAATCTCCGACCACATCCCCATTTGGATCACCTTCGACCTCCTCTAAACACAAAAAGTCTTAAGTCTTAATCTCCCAAAACTCATCACCAACCCACAAATCTTAATACTTAATACTTGATACTTAATACTTAACACTCCACCCCTCAAAAAAATTCCGTATCTTCCCCATTCCTTTTAAATTCTAAAAGATGAAAAAAATAGTTGCACTCCTCTTGCTCACGCTACTACTTACCTCCGGAAGTACAGAAAAAGTATACATCTGCAACAGTAAAAATGCCACCAAATACCACAAAAAAGAATTCTGCCGCGGCCTTAACTCCTGCAAAAAAGAAACCGTAAAAGTCACCCTCCAAGAAGCCAAAAACAAAGGCCTAACCCTCTGCGGCTGGGAAGATTAACCTTGTTCTGCGAAGTAGGCTTATTCAAAACTCCCTCCTAGTATTCTCCGAGCCTCAGCAACCCAACCCCCAACTGAAAACCAAATAACTACAAACGTCCTGATTTTGCTCCCTTTAGGGACGGGGCAAACAAAATCAGGCAGCTCTTAAAACCAAATAACCAAATCCGCATTAATCCGCAGCAATCCGTTTAAATCCGTGGCAAAAAATACCGCCGCACAAATCTTTTTATGTGCCTCCCGGCAACCCAACCCCCACCTGAAAACCAAATAACTACAAACGTCCTGATNNAGGCAGACTGGGCCTGCCTGCCGTTAGGTAGGGAAAACAAAATCAGGCAGCAACCCAATGTATTGTCCTAAAAAAGTTTACGGTTTTTAATTAAATCTTTTTACTTTGAAGAACTACTTTCTACAATTTTCGGAAAATTATTGCTTTGAAGGAAAGCTCTAAACTTCAACGAATAATTTTTTCAATAAAATAGATTAGGTATCTTTGAAGTGGGTAAATAGTACCCAATTATCAACCATGACAAATGATGTAACGATGAGCGAATTTTCAACAGAAGAAAAACTAAAAGAGCGAATTAAAGAACTAAGTTGTCTATATGAAGTGACTAATATTCTTAATCAGCTTGAGTTGACTAACGAAGAAGTAGTTGTTGCGATTGCATGGAGACTGAAGGAAGCCTGGCGTTTCCACGAAAAGGCCATTGTCGAAGTTTTTTTTAAAGAGTTGTATTTTTCTACTAATAAAAAGTTAGAAAATACAATTTTTGTAAAAGATTATTTACTCATTGAAAATAGCGTTGTTGGCGAAATAAAAATTCATTACCCTGCAGATAATTTTACTGAAAATGATTTTTTGGAAGATGAAAAAAAATTATTAAAAAAAGTATGTTATGAAGTTAGTTTCTTCTTAGAAAAAAAGGAAAACCAAATTAAAGAAGCTCATTTAAAAAGAAGTGCAGAAAGAGTGGATCGATTATCAATTTTAGGTGAAATTACCGCCGGAATTGCTCATGAATTGAATACACCACTTGGAAATATTTTAGGCTTCGCCGAATTGATTAAGCAACAAAACAACAATCCTCAAATTGATCGCGATATTTCAAAAATTATAAATGCGGCCATTTATTCTCGTGAAATAGTTAAAAATCTTATGTTTTTTTCCTGCGAAATGCCTCAAAATAAAAATGTTTTTGCTGTCAAACCAATTATTATGCAAGCGTTAACATTGCTTGGTCCGAATTTTAAAAAAGGTGACATCAATTATAAAGTTAGTTTTGCGGATGATGACATTAAAGCACAAATTGACAACATTCAACTTACTCAAGTTTTGTTTAATATACTTTTAAATGCCATTTATGTCTCGCCTCCAAAAAGTGAAATTCACGTGAATGTTTTTTCAACCGAAAGTCATTTCGTTATAGAAATTAAAGACAACGGAAAAGGGATTGAAGATGAAATTAAACATAAAATATTTGAACCGTTTTTCACCACAAAACCGCTTGGCGAAGGAACCGGATTGGGATTAAGTGTTGTGCATGGCATCATAAAAAGTCATCAAGGAATTATTGAAACATTGGACAACAATCCTAACGGAACAATTTTCAGAATTAAATTACCTCTAAAATAATTATCATGAAACTTAAAAAAGAAAATATTTTAATTGTGGATGATAATTATGATATGTTGGAACTGCTTCAACGCAATTTGAAATCATTTAATTTTCATACCTACAAAGCTTCTTCAGTAAATGAGGCAATTGAGGTTTTAAAATCAACTTCCATTGATTTACTGATTACCGATTTACAAATGCCGGAAATTAATGGGATAGAATTAATCAAATATGCTTCGGAACATTTTCCTTCCATTCCAAAATTAGTTATCACTGGTTTTCCATCTGTTGATACGGCGATAAACGCAGTAAAATCGGGAGCTTTAGATTACTTAATAAAACCCTTTACAAGTGAAGAATTAAAAAAAGCAGTTCAAAATTGTTTGAAGAATGCTGTTCAAAATCCGAATCAATCTATCGAGAAAAAAGTTTTAAAAGAAACATTTTATGCCGGAATTGTAGGAGATTCTGAAGAACATTTCAAATTAATTGACGTAATTGAACGTGTAAAAGACAATCGTGTAACTGTTTTAATCGAAGGTGAAAGCGGTACCGGAAAAGAACTTATTGCGAGAGCAATTCACTACAATGGTCGTTTTGCATCACAACCATTTATAACTGTAAATTGTGGTGGAATACCGGAAACTTTACTTGAATCGGAATTATTTGGTTATGTAAAAGGAGCTTTTACCGGTGCAAATGAAACGAAAAAAGGTTTGTTTCATGTGGCTGCAGGCGGAACTATTTTTTTGGATGAAATTGGAAATGCCTCTTTAACAGTTCAAAGTCGATTATTGAGGGTTTTGCAAGAAAAAGAAATCACAATGGTTGGTTCTCAAACACCAGAAAAAATTGAAATTAGAATTATTTCTGCTACCAATAGCAACTTACAAAATATGATTAAATCCGGAACTTTCAGAGAAGATCTATATTATCGATTGAATGTGGTGAGTATTGAATCGACACCTTTACGAAATCGAAAATCGGATGTAGTACCATTAATCAATACCTTCATAAAGAAATATGAAAAAGAATATGGAAAATCGAACATTACCATTACTCCAAAAGCAATAGACATTCTAACCCGTCATGATTGGCCGGGAAACGTTCGGGAATTAGAAAATATCATGCAACGATTAATTGTGATGTGTGATCACGAAATCGATGTTGATTTAATACCTAAACAATTAAAATACAAACAACCATCAGATAGTGATTATTTGAAACCACTTCGCGAAATTGAAAAAGCATACATTTTAAAAGTGTTATCAGCTGTAAACAACAACAAAACCAAAGCGGCAGAGATTCTTCAAATTGACCGGAAAACACTTCGTCAAAAACTGCTGTAAAATCGGGGAGAAATGAACCGGTCGAGACTTTATTCCTCGGTGGAAAATTCATCTCTATTTCACACTTATTCCATAATCAATTGACTATCAGCAATATGTTTGTTGTAAATTTCCTTTGGCATGCACCTTGCTTAGCTTAGGTCGAAACTAGATTATAATTACTATGGAAATTTTAAATAAACCCTCCTTTCAGAAAGGGGAAGAAATGCTATGGGCAGAAATGAACTTTGAGAACAAAATCACAATTCCATCTCATTTTGAAAAAAAAATAATGGTGTTTGGCATCTGCAGCAATTGTTTGAACAACAACAATTGTGTTTGGATGCAAAACGAGAAAATAGAATGTGAAGAATATAGTTAAAAATAAACAGAAAATGGAAATTTTAAAAGAACAAAAACAGAAAACAATGTTGGATAACGTAATTGAGCAGTTTGATAAAACCGCCGATTCAATGAATTTAAATCCAAATATTCGAAAAATTTTATCAATTACAAATAATGAAATCATTATTCATTTTCCTGTAAAAATGGATGATGGCTCTATTGAAATTTTCACCGGCTACCGTGTGCAACATAACAACGCATTAGGACCGTACAAAGGCGGATTGCGGTATCATCCTACTGTGGATGTTGATGATGCCAAAGCGTTAGCCATGTGGATGACCTGGAAAACCTCGTTGGCTGGCTTGCCTTATGGTGGAGCAAAAGGAGGAATTCAAATAGATCCTAGAAATTATTCTTTAAGTGAATTAGAGCGAATCACCCGTCGATTTACGTTTGCTCTGGGCGAAAATATCGGACCGGAATATGATATTCCTGCTCCGGATGTGAACACAAATGAACAAACAATGGCTTGGATTGCCGATACATTTATGTCAACAAAATCGCCTTCGGAACGATCAAACAATAAACACGTAGTCACCGGAAAACCAGTAGGTTCAGGTGGACTAGAAGGACGTGACAGAGCAACCGGATTTGGTGTTTACATTACACTACGATTACTTTTTGAAGGACGAAATGAAACCTTAAATGGTAAAAAATTCATAGTGCAAGGATTTGGAAATGTAGGCTATTGGGCATCAAAATTCTTAACAGATGATGGTGCTATTTTAATCGCTGTTCAAGATGCTCATGCCACTTTGATTAATGAAAATGGAATTTCTGTGGCGAATTTACACGAACATAGTAAACCAAGAAAAGGTTCGGTAAAAGGGTTTGAAGGAGGAACTGAAATGGAACCGGAAGACTTTTTCGGATTGGAATGTGATTTCATTATTCCGGCGGCGTTAGGTAATCAGATTACCGAAAAAAATGCAGGAAAAATTAAGTCGAAAGTAATTGCCGAAGGAGCAAACGGACCAACAAATAATGAAGGTGAACGAATTTTATTGGCAAATGGTGTAACGATTATTCCGGATATTCTTTGTAATTCGGGAGGTGTGATTGGAAGTTATTTTGAATGGCTACAAAACAGAAACGGTGAACTTTGGCCATTAGACGAAGTAATGGTAAAAATTGAAAAGAAATTAACCGAAGTTTTCAAAAAAGTGGAAAGTTTGGTGAACGAAGATCAAATTGACCATCGAACAGCAGCCTATATTTTAGCCATCAAAAGAATTGAAACAGCCTACATTCAACGAGGTATTTTTCCATAAATAATAATCAAAAAAATCATGAAGTACGAAAAAGTAGTAGTTGACAAAAAAGAACTGGAAGTTTTAAAAACGCTTTTTTCAACTATTCATAATGGAAAAGATAAAACATACCGATTATCATTTGATAAATTGATGGAAGAAATTAAAAAAGCAATGGTTTTAGATTCGTCTAAGATGCCTTTGGATGTGATTCGACTTAATTCTGTGGTAACGATAAAAACCGATTTTGGCGGCGAAAAGAAATTTCAAATAGTGATCCCTTCAAAAAGTGATTTATCTCAGAATAAATTATCGGTCATGGCTCCAATGGGACTTGCTCTTTTTGGGTATGCGGAAAACGATGAGGTGAAATGGGAGTTTCCGTCGGGATTAAACACCATTAGAATTACAAAAGTAGAGCAACCATTTTAATTAAAATTTTATGAATTTATTGAAGAAATTTTACAATCAAGATACCATTCAACATCAATTTCTTGATCGTGACATCAAACTTTGGAGAGAAGAACTGGAAGGAATTGAGGAAGAAATTATTTTTTTAAAAAACTTCTTTGAAACAGCAAAAAACACAGCTATTAAAGAATTAATTTCTGATAAGTTACTGCTAAAAATCAACGTGAAACAATTGGAAAATGGAGCTTTTTTATCGCGTTTAAACAATTTTTCAATCAAATTGGAAGGGATGAATGAATGCGATGATATTCAGTGTGAAACATTTTACTTCAATGATTTTGTGGATTTCAAAATACACATTGAATCCTTTTTGTCCCAATACAGAAAGCTCAAGAAGACTATTTTTTTAAAGATAAACAATCATAGCAAAACGGAAAATAGTTTTTAGTTTCTTATTTTTTTCAACAAAAATGCAATTGGAATACTTTCGTGCTTTTCATTTGTTAGGCGTAGAACGTTTTCGTTTGATACAATTGCTTTTTCAACACCGGTTTTTGCCGGTGTTTTTTTATTTTCATCTCTTAGGATTACTTGTAAGTGTACAACGAATATTTAATAAACAAGAGCAACTTAATTGACTATATTTACAAGTGATTACGTCTGAAAGACTAGATATACTAAACTTACAATCGGTACTACTTTTTATTTTCATAAATTTAAAAAATGTATTCAACATTAAAACTATTTTTAAATGGGAAAGCGGAATTTGATCAAGAATCACTTGAGCATATTTGCTCGCATTTCAGATATATCAAAACCAAACGAAACGAAATTTTAATCAGTTACCATGACGTTGCAACCAACTATTACTTCGTTAACAAGGGATGCGTTAGATTATTTACAATTACAAATGAGGGACAAGAAATTTCAAGGTATTTTGCTTATGAGGGAAATCTTGTTACCGCTCTTCCTAGTTTTATTAATCAACTACCCACTGAGGAGTTTTTGCAAACTATTGAAAAATCTGAATTGCTTTATGTGAGTAGATCAGATTTTTATAAATTAGTAAATAAATATCCTGAATTTGCTAAAATTTACACCGAAATTCTTGAACTTGGATTTATTGTAGCCCAAAAAAGAATTTACGGGTTTCAGGGTTTTAATGCCAATGAAAAAGTTCGTTGGGTTATAAAAAATCAACCTCAATTACTATTGAGAGTTTCTAATAAGATGGCAGCTTCCTATTTAGGAATTTCCCCTTCAACATTAAGTAGAATTAAATCGAAGCTTTAAAAACGTTGACATAGGACAACAGTTGTGATTTTTCTGTAAAGTAACTTTGCAGAAAAAATACACTATGAAATATTTAACCTTTTTGTTTGTCTTTATAACTACATTGGGTTTTAGTCAAAAGAAAGTACAAGAGCAGTTAAAACCAATTCAGAAAAATAAGTATATAAAAACTGTTGATTTATTGACACAAGATGCTGCTTTTGAATTGATGAAACGTGCTAATCAAGAAGCCCAACGCCTCTCAAAAAATGTTTCTATTGCTGTCTTAGATCATTCAGGAACTATTGTTTTGCTCACAAAAGGCGATGGTGTTGGTCCGCATAATACTGAAGCAGCCAGACGAAAAGCTTATACCGCCTTATCTACTAAAACGTCAACCTTATTGCTAGTAAGAAATGCAGAACGCAATAATGATACTAAAAATTTAAATACACTTCCCGAGTTATTGTTATTAAGTGGTGGCGTTCCACTATGGCATAACGGAATGCTTATTGGAAGTATTGGTGTTGCGGGTGGAGGTAGTCCTGAAAATGATGATGCTATTGCAAAATCGGCTTCGATTCCGGAATTTGGTATTCTATCATCTAATTAATTTTATTTTAAAGTTTTCAGGAAAAAGCCATATCGGGTGAATACAAGGCTTTTATAGGGATTATCAAAGAAATCAGGTAACGATTTGGTAACGGTTCTTATTGCTTTGTATTTCAACGTGTTTCCGTTAGCTCAAAGCAAATATACAAAAAAATATTTTTGTGAAACATTGTAAAATTTTTAATGCTCCGAATATTACATTCGGTGTATAGAGGATAAGATGAAGAAGCCGTCTCACAACTAGAG
>NZ_DIVJ01000041.1 GCF_002428305.1 Flavobacterium sp. UBA6135
ACACTTTTTGCTGACGATTTACACAATATTTTTAGGAGGAATTATAATTGCAATTCTTTTTAATAATTCGGTTGTTAAGCTAGGAACAGCTGAACCGACATCCATTGAAGCTAAATCAATAGTTTTTAAGAAATAAAAAATGTATTTTCCAAAATCAATATCCTTTATTTTAGAGTAGAACATTGTATCAACCGACCAAAATGGTTGTGATACATAAAATAAATTACTTAATGTTCCTTTCCTTGGTATCAGTATTGACTCTTTATCATACAATGATTCATTTACATACCTCATAATTCCACCGGAACCATAAACTGGGATTAATCCATCCGATAACTTTTTATGATCTTTACCATACTTTATTTCCAATAAATCTTCAAGTTTTCCAATCTCCCACCCCTTAGGAATCAACCCCAACTCACTTTCTACAAACTCACCGTTTTGAAACGGACCAAAATCTACAAACCAGTGTTTGTAGAGTGCCATTGCCATTTCTTCGAGGGTTTTGTTGATGGCGAGGTTGTTTTCGATTTTGTCGCAAATATCAAAGTACATATCACCAACTTCTTTCTGATAATTTATATCTTCAAAAACTGGTAATTCTAGTTTATCAAAATCTGTTTTCTTGAAATGTGGTATAAGGCTACCAACGTGAAGAGCGTTAATTCTATCTTGTGCCAACTTTGAACGGAGCAGAGCAAAAAGATATTTAGGATAAATAATATTTTTTTTAGCTCTTAATGCCACCATATCTTGAGCAATACAAAAATTTACTGGATTCGGTGTCCAACACACCCTTCCTGGAGTTCCTTTCAAAACAAATAATAAATCTTCGGGTTGAGGATGAGCTCTAAACCAATTTTCATATGTCTTATCAGAAACGTATCTAATATTTATAAAATCAGGATATAACTTTTCATTTCTAATACAGTTTGTAGCTATTAATGGGATTCCAGTCTCAGCAGTTGGACAAGTCTTTCCTCTGTTGTCAACTATGTTTTCAACTAATTCAGTTAATTTATATGTTTTCCAGCTTTTTGGCATTTATTTTTTAGGTTTTACTTTTTTTATTGATCTAAATGTTAATTTAGGTTCTGGTTTTAAAAGTTTTTTCAACTCTGAAATCCATTCAGGGGTTTTGTCAACAGGTAATTCGTTATATTTATGTGCTAATCTTGTTTTTAATGGTTTTAAAATATCAATCAATTCTTTAAAAGCTGCTAATTTTTCTTTTCCTTTTTTTTCAGTTTCTATAAAAGAATAATCACCACTTAATTTACTAATTTTGAAGTCTACAGCTATATTAAAATTATTCAAAACTGATCTTAATTCAGGGATTTCATTTGCAAGATTATTTAACGATGACCACATTCTATTCGATTCTAGGACATCCTCAATTCTAATCTCTTCTCCATGTTTGTTATCAATGTAATCTATTAATTTTACTTCACCTTCTTTAAAAACATATCTTTTGAAAAATAAAATTTTTGAATTTTCAGTTAATGAAGATTTGTATTCCATATCATTATCGGATAAAAATATTATCTTATTTTTAGTATATTCTGTTTCCGTTTTATTTCTCAGTGGTACAGACAGAAAATCAACCAAACTAATTAATCTATCTATTCCACCAATCGATAAAAATTTAACATTTTTACTGTTAAAGTATGATTGCAAATATATTTTATCACTATGTCCTTCTACAATAATCCAATCTTTATTTCCATTTCTTAAGGAAGATAATATTGCTGAAGCTAAATCATAAATACTTTTAAAGAAAATATCTTCAACCCTATGGGCTTCATGATTATCAAATAAATTGTTTGAAGCAAAACAGGAAATTTGAGGTACTTTTCTTTCATCTTCTATTGTGTGAGTAATTATTGCATCATTAATTATCGGTAATGCACCATACCAATGTGTTGTAACTAAAGTCTGTATGTTTTGTTGTGAAATTTTTTCTATTTTTTCAAATTGCTCAAAACAATTTGTAACATCTAATGATGCTTCAGGTTCATCTATGCCTAGAATAATATTACTCTCACTATTGCTTACACTATTTTCCGTTACTAAAGAAAAAATTATATCTATCAATGCTTTCTTTCTTTGACCAGAACTCATTGAATTAATTTTCGTGTCTTTATTTTTTAAACTTCTATTTTTAAAATACTCTTCGATAACTCTACCTCTTAAATCTTTAGATGTTACTTTTTGTTTAACATTTGGATCTGTGTTAAATGAATAATCTTTATCAATTTTTTGGATAGTTTTTTCAACAGAGGAAACAAATTCTTTTAAATTATCGTTAATGATTTGAATGATTTTTTTATTGCTTCCATCAACAGTAACTTGTTTATCAAATACATCATCAATTTTTGTTTTGATATCTTGACCTATTAAATATTGTAAACTATTATTTTCTAATCTTAGATAATCATTTATATTAGTTTCTACAGGAATGTAAATATAATTATATGAACTTTTTAAAGCATTTGAAAAAGCAATTAGCTTTTTTTTATCACAAGTTTCTAAAATTATTTTTTGTAATTCTTCAAATGGCCCAAGTTTTATGTCACCATCAATGTTGATTCCATCTACTAAGAGATAATGGGTTTCTTTTGAGTATTTACTATGAAAATTATCTCTAAGTTCTTGAAAATGATATTGTTGTTTACTGTTGCTTGGTGCCTTTAGATCCCATAAGGCATCGCTCATTAATTTGATGATTTCCTCTAAATCTGATTTAGGACTTGTATAATTAGCCTTAATTTTTTCAATAAAAGACTTTTCGATACAAATTATAGGAGCAATATATGCATCACCTCTTTTTTCTTCATGTGATAAAACAATTGATTTTTTATTAAAATATACATCTAATATTTCTAATATTGAAGTTTTTCCAGAACCATTTTTCCCAATAATTAAGTTAAGATTAGAATGATTGTGATTAGTAATAAAGGGTATAAAATGTAAATTTCTATAACATTTATAATGTCTTAAAAAAACTCCAACTATCATAATTATAACTTATTAAAATTCTCCAATATCTTTTTTTGCAACTCATTCCCTTTGGTAAACTGTTCTTGTAATTGCTTTTTTAAAGCTTCCATTTTATCTTCAAATAAAATGCCGTCGTCTTCCACTTCTTCGGTACCTACATAAATACCCGGGGTCAATTTGTAGTCTTGTTTTTGTACTTCAGCTAAAGAGGCATTGTAACTATAACCATCATTATTTTCATAAGCACCCCCAATGTTTCGCCAAGAGTGGTAAGTAGCGGCTACTTTATCAATATCGGTATCGGTAAACACGCGTAATTTGCGGCTTTCCATAGTACCCATTTTACTGGTGTCTATAAATAAAATTTCATCGGTACGTTTGCGGTGAATACCGTCTTTGCCATCACGGTTTCGGCTTAAGATAAAAATACAGGCAGGAATACCGGTCGTTAAAAACAATTTATCGGGTAGGCGAACAATACAATCAATCATGTTGTTGTTCACCATAAATTCTCGTACGTTTTTTTCGCCTTTGTTGTTGGAGGTCATCGCACCGTTTGCCATCACCACACTAGCGGTTCCTTTGTCGCTCAAATGACTCCAAAAGGTTTGCATCCACATATAATTGGCATTGCCATCAGTGGTAAATTCTTCTTTGGGTCCAAAAAGGCGAGGGTCATTTTCAGGTAAATCTTCAGGATGCCATTGGCTGACATTAAACGGTGGGTTTACAATAATAAAATCGGCTTTTAAATCGGGAAACTTATCTTGTAACAACGAATCGCCCAAACGCACATCAAAAGACAAATCACGCAACGCCAAGTTCATTTTACATAAACGGAGGGTGCCATCATAACGCTCTTGGCCGTAAATGGCAATGTTGCGTTTGTCGCCACCATGCGATTCTAAGAATTTCAACGACTGCACAAACATACCACCCGAGCCACAAGCGGCATCAAATATTTTTCCTTCATACGGTTCAATCATTTCTACCATCAACCGCACAATACTTCCAGGGGTAAAAAATTGACCGGCACCGGATCCTTCAGCAAGTGCGAACTTTCCAATGTAATACTCATACACCCGACCTAAAATATCACTTTCAGGGTTTTCTTTCTGTGACAGTTTCGGATTGGATAATAAATTGATTAATCCCCCCACCTGTCGAGGTGTCAACTGACTCTTCACAAAAATACGGGGCAAGATGCCTTTTAAATCCGGTCTGAATTTTGCTAAAGTTGCGTCCAACGTATCAAAAGCATCATCTACAATTACTTTGATATTGTCTTGTTCAGCATTGGCTTTTAAATAATCCCAAGTGGCTTCTTTCGGAATGATATAAACGTTTTTGGATAAATACTCATCCGGGTCTTCCATCACATAATTAATTTCTGCTTCATCTGATGTAAAATAGATTGAGTTTTTATCTTGAACCAATAGTTGCAATTCTTGTTTACGAATTTCATATCGTTCAGACATATGCTTTAAGAAAATCATAGGCAACACATAGTCTTTGTATTGATTTTCAGCTACTGCACCACGTAATTCGTTGGCAGCTTTCCAGAGTTCTTGTTCAAAATTGATATCGGCTTTTACAGTGGCTTTAGACATATATTTTATGCTATAATTTAAATTATTACTTTCCCAAACTTACTAAAAACAAAAAAAGAAAACCATAAAATTAGCAAAGGGTTTCCAATAGTTTTTAACAAATATAGTTTTTAGCGATACCACCCTTTTACGGATTCCCGCATTCTACTAAAATAAATTCAAAGGAGTTTCTCCCACCGGCAAGCAGGAAATTGTTTTTGGAAAGGCTAATATAGGGGAAAAGTTTTAGAAAAGTAGTTCTTAGTCCTTAGTTCTTAGTCCTTAGTTCTTAGTCCTTAGTACTTAGTCCTTAGTCCTTAGTTATTTGTGACTCAGACAAAAACTTAGTGCAATGTTGTGCAACCTTGTGGACAAAAAAGAAACTAGCCATAACCAAAAGCTAAAAAAGAAGACATTGAAGGAAAGTAAAAACGTATTTTTTTTTGTTCTTAAGGCCTAATTTCATTGGTAAATCAGAAGAAATGAACAAAAAAAATGACGATTGTGAATAAAAGAATATGTTAAATGTGTACATATTTTTTGTAGATTTCACAATCTTGTTTACTTTTAATTCGCTTTTAAACGTGCACACGCTCGGGTTAATAAACGGCAAAAATTCAGCTCATAAATCGGTTCCTAGGCCATTTCATGAGCTTTTTTTTATGGTTTTTTTTCAAAGCTGCCAGGGTGCTGAGGGACTAAGGAACTAAGGTTTAAGAGGTAAAAGTTGAGTGGGAAGCGAGAAAAACTATAATTTTTTTTAGTGAAAAACTACGGTTTATGTAGGTTTTTACTTTTTTTTTGAGCTTTTTTCGGGTTTTTTGAGTTTGTTTTTGGTAGTTTTCGGTTGTTTTTTTTACGTTTTGATACGGATTTTGGCTAAAAAAGGGTCAAAATCCGGTGAAAAATTCGTCCGTATCGTTTGAAAAAATCATCCGCATCGTTTTTACAAACCATCAGGACGATTTTAGAAAACCATCCGCATCGTTTTGAAGTGAAAATTATGCTGCAAAAGGCATAAAAAAACCCCAGCGAAAGTCACTGGGGTTAACAAACTGCCATTGGCAGCTCATTCAGTCGGTTCCTAGGCCGCTTTTTGGTAACGCAATGTTTTCAAGAGGTTCTTGATGTTTTGTGCCGGACGAAACAAGACTCTTGATTTGATAATCGAATTACTCGTTACCTCCTCAGGGGTCTCCATACCCAACGAACTCAACCCAATTTGAAACGTACCGATGCGTCCTAACCGAACGATGCGTCCATCCTCTAACTGGTTAACCATTTGTTTCTCCAACGAAGCCAATACTGCTAAGCAGTCTGCTTCGGTTACGGTGCATTGCTCCGAGATCATTCGGGATAATTTTTCAATCCCCACTTCGCCATCCCCGATGGCGGAAGCATAAAATTTTTCAGGAGCCATTAACTCCTGCGGATTTTTCCGCTGAACTGTTGTGAATTTAACTGCCATTTTAATTAAGGTGTTAAATTAATAAATAATTTTTGTTGCCGTTATTGGTCACGTTGCCAAGCCGTTACAACTGATGTAAAAATACTACACTAGTTTGGTATATCAAAATCAAACTTATTCACAATTGGCGTTATTTTTTAACAACAAGTAATGTTATTCTTACCTTTTTATTTTTTTAATAAATTGCGGAAAATCAAACATTTAAAGATATTATTTTTTATAGTGTACACTTGAAACTACTTATTAAAGTAATAATTTAGAAAGAAATTGCCGTCGTAACAATTTAATAATCAGTCAGTTGTGTTTTTGTAAAGAATAGCTTTCCTACTGAAGGAAGCGAAGGTAAAAAAGGGAGATATTTTTTTAGTGATGATTCTGATAATGTGGGAGTTAGCTTTTGTTAATTTTTTTATTCGCAATCCACCATATCCAGCGATAAAATCTATGTGTTTTTTTGATTTTATAGTTTTTTTTGCCACAAATTCACAAATTAGAGCTTCACTCTTTTTTGTTTCACTAAGTTTTAAGAAGGGTGGCACAGAGTTTCACAACGTTTTTTGTTAGAGCTTCGTTCATTTTTGGAACGCGGATGAGGCGGATTTGACGGATGGTTACGGATTTTTTTACGCTACTCCAACTCCGTCAGAGTTCCAAACGCTGACGGAGTTGATAACAATAGAAATTAGAGCTTCGTTCATTTTTGGAACACGGATTACACAGATTTTGCGGATGGTTACGGATTTTTTACGCTACTCCAACTCCGTCAGAGTTTGGAACTCTGACGGAGTTACTATAGTACGAGTGGTAAACGGTAAGTATTTGTTACTACAAGCCATTCCCAACACTGCTGCGGTGTCTTTATATAAGCAATAGGCTTAACTACAATTACCGACGCATCGTCCAAAAGTCAAACCCCAAACCAATACCGATATAAGGTTTGCGATGGTAATTCCAATCGTTGATATTCTTGGTCAATCCGATATCCCAACCATAAAAACCTAAGATTTTAAAGCCTCGAATGTTTAAGCCCAAGCCCGGAGTGACAAACACTACGAGTCCTTCTTCTTCATTGTCATAGTTAGCCCCCGAAAGACTTGTGGAGCCATTGTCTAATGTGATGCGACCCAATCCAAATCCCAATCCGGCTGATACGCCATAGGTGTTTTTTTTAGCATCCATCCTGCGGTTTTTAAAAACTTCCCAATCTTGATTCAAACTGAACGCTGTACCAATTTTGAACTCACTGGTCACTTGACTGTTCAAACGGTTATCAACAGCGGGACGAATGGTAAAGGGAATGGTAATGGCACTCCATTTGGTATGTAAATGTGAAAAAATCACTTTTTCATTGGCCGGTAACGGAATGTAAACGATTTGATTTAGAGCTGCATCAGCGGCTTCCGTAAAAGGTATGGGATTCAAATATACTTTATCAGGAGCGTCGCTGGTGTGTTTGATGTTTTGAATTTTCCAGTTCGTACGAACTGTGATGCTGCTGTCTTTTTTTGTGTATAGCAGCGTATCTTTTTCCAAGGTTCTCTGGATGGTAACACCGCCTTTCACTTCCGTAATGGTCCAACCGGCTTTTAGTACTTCTTTTTGTAATGCGGTTGGGATAACCACTTTATCTTGGTGGGGCCAAGCTCGGTGTAAGGTATAGACGTTAATCACTTTCGTTTGCTGTGGCTGTCCAAAGCAAATGCCATTTGACATCCAAAAACAGCATACTATCAGACTTAACAATGGAAGCCATTTTATTGTTTTAGAGGATGTAAGTCTATTTAGGTTTTTTTGGAGCGGTAGGTTGCTGTAGTTTTTAGGAGTACTATTCATTTTTTAGGAAAAATAGAGGTTTAAATACGTGTACAATTTATAAATTAAATTTGAGGGTATCAAAATTTTATTTGGGTTGGTGTTTTTTGGAATACGGAGCTTAGGTCTTTTTTTGCCACGAATTCACGAATTAGAGCTTCGCTCTTTTTTTGGAACACGGATGACGCGGATTTGACGGATGGTCGCGGATTTTTTACGCTACTACAACTCCGTCAGAGTTTGGAACTCTGACGGAGTTGCTAACGAAAGAAATCAGACCGGTAACCACTTTGTTACTTCCCAATACAGAAATTAACAGCCCCAAATATACTTGGGTTTGTAGATTTCAAGGTACAAATTAGGTACAAGCCTGAACAAAAAATCTCAAAGTAAAACAAAATATATTTCTTCATCTATTTGATAAATTTTGAAACCCCAGAATTTTAAAGAACACATTGAACCAATGAAACTGGTTTGTGCAAATTTATGAAAATAGTGAATACAAAATGCTTTTTTATTGCGATGGATAGAAAGGACTTTAATCGAACACTTGATCCCTATCTTATCCTTTTTTGATGCCTTGTAAGATTTCTCAAAACTTTATTTTGTTTATAAGATTTATTTGTAAATAAATATAGATTTATAAGAAGCATTAAATAATTATTGGTTCTCTATAAAGCTAGGAGTGGCTTTACTCTTGTGATAAATATTTTGAAGTACCCATTACTATTTCCTGTTTATTAATTCCACATAATTACGTTTACTAATATTGCCACGTTTATTTTTGCTAATTTTAGCACAATTATGTTTACTAATTTTAGTACTTTTATATTTGCTAATATTAGTACAAGAGCAAAGGATAGAATT
>NZ_DIVJ01000048.1 GCF_002428305.1 Flavobacterium sp. UBA6135
AATTTCTTTGATGTAGTTTTCTGCAGTTTGTTTCTTTGGTGTTTTCATAATAATTCAAATTTAAGGATTTTGAAAACACTCTCTTAGTTTTTGTCTAAATCAATACACTTTTTGCTGACGATTTACAGGCTCCACACAAATTTTCACCTTATCGTTTAAAAACAAAGTAGGAATGTCACCCACTACCTTCATACACCAACTCCGGAAATCAGATGAAATTGTAAAGGAATAAAGTTGCTACATCCCAAATTTAATAACATGAGCTTTTTCCGCGTCAGTCAAAGTCACGGCAAATAACGTATTTGAACGTATTAAGCTATAGAACTCGCAGCTCATCAAAGGTAATCTCAAAAAAATGTAGCAAATTGCACAAGTAAGAAACCCTAATTTTAGTAACGTTTACTAAGTTTCACAAAAAAAACTTTCCATTTTTCTTTCCCTTTCTGATTCGCTTCTGAAAAGAAACCAATCCAACCCCCCACATTTGCACCATAACACGAAATAAACAAGTTATGGTCACCCTCCTATTCCCATCCCGCAACCAATTCAACCTCCTAAACAATTTTACCCGCCCCTGTCATGCTGAACTCGTTTCAGCATCCACCCTTAAACAATTAACCCCTTAACCGATTAAACAACCTCAGAACCTTAGCACCTTAGTACCTCAGCACCTCAAAACTCCTCAAACATGACCCCATCTCTCCTTCTCACCGCATTCATCAAAAAAGCACAAACCGATAAAACCCTAAAAACATCGCACATAAGCCTATACATAGCCATCATCAAATGCTGGGAAGAAAACAACCAAATAAACCCGGTAAGCATCTCCCGAAGCGAACTAATGAAAATGAGTAAAATAAACGCCAAAGCCACCTACCACAAATGCATCAAAGAACTACACAACCTCAGCTACATTCTATACCAACCCTCCTACCATCCCCTTAAAAAAAGTCAAATCACCATAATCCATATCCCAAAAACTCCACACCCTCTCAGGCCAAACATTTCGCAACACCCCCCTTAAACACATAAACCTTTTAAACTTTTAAACAATTGTAAACCTCAGCAAGTCAAAACCTCAGAACCTTAGCAGCTCAGTCCCTCAGCACCTCCAAAAAAAAAAATGAAAAAACCCCTCTCACCAATCCAGCTCCTAAAAATCAAATCCTTCTGGAAATGGTTTGCCCAAAACGAAATGCAAATCATCAAAGCATACGTAAGTGCTACCGATGAAAAAAGCATATTGAAAACCCTAGATCGCAAACTCGCCTATGTATCCAAAAGAATTGGATTCTTTTTTGAAGTACAAAACGCAAATCCCGTGCGTTTAAAACTTACCATCTCATCAAAGGGATATAGCAAACTATTCCCAAAAATAGAAGCCCTAGTAGAACACGCTCCAAAATTAGAATTGTGGCTATTCGAAGCACTCGTAAAACCACACAGCGACATAAATAAATTCAAATTGGGTCTGGACTATAATATTACATATAAAGGCGTACCACTCAAAATCAGCAAACTCTATTTTTCAATAGAAGAGGTAAATTACATTCGGAAAGAATTAAAAATTAGGGTATACTTGTATAACTATGATGATTGCTCTGATAATCCATATGTGTTCGAGGCAATAGAATTGTGCATCTTAGATATAATTGGAGAAATATATTATCGAAAAAATATAGCAGCTTTCCAAGTCGCTCAGTTACCACAAAACCCAAAAAAACTGATTCCTTTTTATGAACTTTTAGAAAATGTAGAATACATAAGAAATATCAACAAAAGAACAAACAAAACAATCTAGAATATTTCCTTAAGCAAATACCACCCGCAAAAACCTATTCATCGCTGAATAAGTTTTTTTATGTAAAAAAAAACTAAGACGCTATACCTAACTCGTACCTTCCCCTAAAAAATAGTAGCCAAAATAATTCGTTAAAATCGGCGTTCCAATACGCTAAACTCAGTATCTCAGAAACTTTAAATCACGAATTTTCTTATAACTATTTTCATTTGGTAACTCTATAGCAATCCCATAGTAATCCCATAGTAAAGCCATGGAGAAGCCATGAATGTTAAAGCTTTTAATAGTAGGTTATTTCTCATCAAGAAAAACAAAAAAAAGCAACGTTATATTCTGCCTCACCGCAACCAATTAACCGCTAAACCAAATCAAATCTTGCCCCTTGCCTATTGCCTTTTGCCTTTTGCCTTTTGTCAAAAAAAAACCCCGCTATAAAAATAACGAGGTTAAATATAGTAGTATAATGGTTTTAATCAGGCGTACCCACTAATCCCGTAGCATCAGACAAAAGCTTTAGCTTAACAGCTACTCCTTTATCATCCAACATTGTCATTTGAAAAGAATCTTTACTGGCCATAGCATACGAAATCAAACCGGTAAACTTGTTATAAGAGATATTAAGCTCTTTTAAGTTCTTTAATTTCTCAATTTCAAAAGGCACTTGCCCAATGAAATTATTTTCAAACAAACTCAAGTTTTCAAGTTGCTTTAAATTCTCAATTTCATAACTCAAACGTCCTGAAAAGTTGTTGCTGCTCAACATCAACACTTTTAATTGCGTTAATTCATAAAGTCCCTTTGGTAATTCACCTTCTAGACTATTGTTAAACAACGAAAGGTTTTCTAACTTTTTCAATTGACCAATTTCAGAAGGAATAGATCCGGTTAGATTGTTCATATACAACTCCATACTTTCCAAATGCGTAAGCTTAGCAATACTGCTTGGTAAAGTTCCCGTTAATTTATTGAAAGAAATATTCAAATGTTTTAATGAAGTTAAATTCCCTATAGATGAAGGAAGGCTACCACTAATATCGTTTCTGAATAAATGTAGCGTTTCAAGAGAAGTGAGTTGAGTCAAAGCTTCCGGAAATTGTCCGCTGATATTATTATTAGGCAAAGAAATACCAACAACCCTATTGTTTTTTACGGTAACCCCATAAAAATTCTCTACAGGTCCTGAAATGTTCCAAGTGGTTTTCCAGTGCTTTCCATTTGTGGCTTCATAAAATTTTATAAGTGCCTCTTTTTCTATTGACGATACTTCAGCCATTGCCGAAAAAGCAATAAAACTTAACAAAAGTGATGTAATTTTTCTCATAAGTATAGTAGATTTGGGTTCAAATACAGTGTAAATATATAAAACAAAATCGTTTAAATACAAATTTAATCGACAAAATGCGTTAATTTTGATTTTTAAGTGTTTTTTTTCTTACAATAATAAGTGTAGTTTATCAATTTAATTATCGCCAAGCAATAAACCGTTAAAAGTGTTAAATAAAAACTAAGTAGAAAAGGTATTAGAAGATTAAAAATTAAATTTGACACACAATATACCAAACAAATCCAGCAAAACTTTACTTCTTAATGAAAATAAAACACGTACTCATTTGGTTAGTAGTTATAGGGCTACTAGCTCTAATCATTTTCAGAATTTTTTCAAATAAAGAAAAAAACGAAAGCTCAAAAGGAAATGGCCAAATGCCAAAATCAGTAGCAAAAGTAAATGGGATGGTGATCACTCCTCAAAATTTTGCCAATGAACTAACTTTATCAGGTTCGATTGAAGCAAATGAACAAATTGAAGTAAGAAGTGAAGTATCAGGAGTTGTACAAGGTATCTATTTCAACGAAGGCCAAATGGTTTCCAAAGGACAGCAATTGGTAAAAGTAAACGACCTGGAACTGAGAGCTCAACTATCGCAAGCCAAAACCAAACAAGCCCTTGCAGCGGAAAACGAACGAAGAGCTAAATTGTTGCTTCAAAAAGAAGCCATCAGTCAAGAAGAATTTGATATGGCCTCTGCCGAATTACAATCGGCTCAAGCACAAACCCAATTAATTCAGGCTCAAATTGCCAAAACGTCAATAGTGGCTCCCTTTTCAGGAAAAATTGGATTGCGTTCCATTTCACCGGGAACCTATGTTTCTCCAACAAATCTAATCGCTATTTTAGTAAACACCACACAAGTGAAACTAACTTTTTCAGTTCCCGAAAAATATGCCGGTTTGATAAAAATCAACACTCCTATTTCATTTACAACCGCCAATTCTAAAGAAACACACACCGCCAAAATTTATGCTTTAGAGCCTGCAATAGAACAAACAACCCGCACCATGCAAATTAGAGCTGTTGCAGAGAATAAAGAAGGAATGTTGATTCCGGGAACTTATGCCAACATTGTTTTACCACTAGAGGCTATCAATGACGCTATTTTAATTCCAACAGAAGCGATTATTCCAATTCAAAACGGAAAAAAAGTATTCATTTCTGAAAAAGGATTGGCCAAAGAAGTAATTATCGAAACATCGAATCGAACGGAGAAAGAAATTTTAGTTACCTCAGGGTTAAAAGTGGGTGATACGGTGATCACCTCCGGAATTATGGCCATTCGAAATGGGGCTCCTTTAAACATCAATTTGTCTAAAAACTAAATCGAATGAGTTTATCCACTATAAGTATCAAGCGACCGGTTTTAACAATTGTGATGAATCTAATGATCATCCTCTTTGGAATCATTGGATACACCTACTTGGGTGTTCGTGAATTTCCATCCATAGACCCGGCACAAATCACAGTGCAAACCAATTATACAGGAGCTAATGCTGATATTATAGAATCCCAAATCACAGAACCTCTAGAAAAAGCAATCAATTCAATTGATGGTATTCGAAACATTTCATCAACCAGTGCTCAAGGAACAAGTGTGATTTCTATTGAATTTAATCTGGGTAAAAATTTAGAAGAAGCGGCTAATGATGTTCGAGATAAAGTTTCACAAGCCGTTAGAAGCTTACCTCAGGATATTACCGCTCCACCAGTAGTTTCTAAAGCAGATGCCAACTCTGACCCTATTCTTACCATGACCATGAAAAGTGAGAATAAAAACGTTTTGGAATTAACCGATTATGCTGAAAATGTAATTTTACAACGACTACAAACCATTCCGGGGGTGAGTAGTGTGCAAATTTGGGGGCAACGAAAATATGCCATGCGATTGTGGATTGACCCGGTAAAACTTTCCGCTTATGGTTGTACAGCATCCGATGTTTTAAATGCATTAAACAAACAAAATGTAGAGTTACCCTCAGGTAAATTAACAGGAGACAACACAGAACTAACAGTAAAAACACTAGGAAATCTTTCAACAGAAGAAGATTTTAATAATATTATTGTAAAATCAGAAGGCGAAAAAATTGTACGTTTATCTGATGTTGCTAAAGCGAGTTTGGAAGCCGAAAATTTAGAAACCCGATTGAGTGATTCCGGACAAACTATGATTGGATTGGCCATTACGCCACAACCGGGAACAAACTATCTGGACATTTCGGAAGAATTTTATAAGCAATATGAAATTCTTAAAAAGGATTTACCACAAGATTTTGAACTTAATGTAGCCATTGACACTACCATTTTTATAAAAAAAGCCATTCTGGAAGTAGCAGAAACTTTATTAATTGCATTACTACTTGTTACATTAGTAATCTATTTTTTCTTTAGAGATTGGGCCATCGCATTTCGTCCTTTAATTGATATTCCGGTTTCTTTGATTGCCACCTTTTTTATCATGTATGTTTGCGGATTTTCCATTAATGTATTAACACTTTTGGCAATTGTATTGGCAACCGGGTTGGTGGTTGATGACGGGATTGTCGTCACAGAAAACATTTTCAAAAAAGTAGAAGAAGGCATGTCGCCCATTGAAGCCGCCATAAAAGGCACCAATGAAATCTTTTTTGCCATCATTTCAATTTCCGTAACACTTGCCGCTGTGTTTTTGCCCATTATCTTTTTAGAAGGCTTTGTGGGAAGACTGTTTCGCGAATTTGGTATTGTCATTGGAGCAGCCGTTTTAATATCCGCCTTTGTTTCACTGACATTAACACCAATGCTAAATGCTTATTTAATGAAAGGCGGCAAACAAAAAAGGTCTAAATTTTATGAAATGACAGAACCATTTTTTGTTAATCTGAATAAAGGTTATGCCAACTCACTAGGTAAATTTATGTCAAGAAAGTGGTTAAGTTTTCCTATTTTGATTGCTTGTTTGGGGCTTTCCTATCTTTTTTATTCCATACTTCAAAAAGAAACAGCACCTTATGATGACAGAAGTATGGTTTTGGTCAATGTTACTGGCCAAGAAGGTGCCACATATGATTATATGGACCGATTCATGCAGGATTTATCACAGTTAATAACCGATTCTATTCCTGAAAAAAAAGTAAGTTTGATTGTAACCTCACCGGGCTTTGGTGTGGGAGCAGTAAATCGTGGATTTGCACGATTATCACTAATTGACCCCGAAGAAAGAGACGCTTCACAAAAAGACATTGCAAACAAACTAACACAATGGACACGCGGTTTTAATGATGCAAAAACGGCAGTTTCAGAACAACCAACCATATCTGTGAATAGACGAGGTGGACTGCCTATACAATTTATTATTCAAGCCAAAAACTTTGAAAAGTTAGAAGAAAAAATTCCTGAATTTATGGAAGAAGTTTCTCAAGACCCCACTTTTTCAATTTCTGATGTTAATTTAAAGTTCAACAAGCCTGAAATTTATGTAACCATTGATCGTGAAAAAGCTGAATCAATGGGTGTTTCTGTTTTGGATGTTGCCCAAACGCTACAACTCTCTTTGAGCGGACAACGTTTTGGCTACTTTATTATGAATGGAAAACAATATCAAGTGATTGGACAGTTTGATAGAAAAGACCGCTCTCAACCTCTTGATTTAACATCCATTTATGTGCGGTCTTCAGGTGGTCAACTCATTCAATTGGACAATGTGGTAACTGTTGAGGAGCAAAGTAGTCCGCCACAATTATTTCACAATAACCGTTATATGTCGGCTACCGTTTCTGCCGGTTTGGCTCCCGGAAAAAGTATTGGCGATGGCATTGAATCCATGGAACGCATAAAAGACAAAGTTTTAGATGAAACATTTACAACCGATTTAGGAGGTGAGTCTCGTGATTTTGCAGAAAGTAGCTCCAACACCATGTTTGCTTTTGGATTGGCATTATTATTAATTTTCTTGATTCTAGCCGGTCAGTTTGAAAGTTTTATTGACCCGTTAATTATCATATTAACGGTTCCAATGGCAGTAGCAGGAGCGTTGTTTTCGCTATGGTTATTTGGTCAAACATGGAATATTTTTAGTCAAATTGGCACCGTAATGCTAATCGGTTTAGTAACTAAAAACGGAATCCTGATTGTAGAATTTGCCAACCAACTTCGAGAACAAGGCAAATCAAAATATGATGCCGTTATGGAAGCGGCAGAGTCCAGATTGCGTCCCATTTTAATGACAAGTTTGACCTTAGCTTTAGGAGCCATGCCAATTGCTGTTTCCATTGGAGCTGCTTCAAAAAGCAGAATGGGAATGGGTATTGTAATTGTTGGCGGAACCATATTTTCGTTAATCTTAACTTTATATGTTATTCCCGCTGTATATTTAATGTGGTCTCGCGAGAAAAAACTCAAAAAAGAACTCGAACTATTAGACCAATATGACAAAGAGTCAATTTAACTACATGAAAAATATTCAATATATCGTTATCTTTTTTGGAATTACCTTTGGCCTCAAAGGTCAAAATCTACTTTCATTGGAAGAGGCGATTTCAAAAACATTAGAAAATAATTTTGATATTCGAATCGCCCGAAATGAATTAAAAATTGATGAAACAAATGTAACCGTTGGAAATGCCGGAATGCTACCTCGAGTTAACGGGATTATTACTAACAACAATACCATTTTAAATATTGATCAAACTTTTGCAAACGGAAATGAAGTTGAAATTGATGGTGCTAAAAACTTGAACATCAATTATGGAATTGGTTTGGAATGGACACTTTTTGACGGTTTTAGGATGTTTGCCCGACACAATCAACTAAAAGAAATTCAAAAATTAGGCGAAACCGAATTAAAAGTTTCTATTCTATCAAAAGTAAGTCAAGTATATGAAACTTATTTTCAACTGGTAAATCAACAACAACTTTTAAAAAATATTGACAGTATTATAGCTGTTTCAGAATTTCGGTTGAAAACTGCCCAAAACCGATTTACTATCGGAAAAGCATCAAAACTAGAAGTTTTAAATGCAGAAGTAGATTATAATGCTGATGTTTCAACCAAAATTCAACTCAATGAACAATATGCCATTTCTAAAGTGCTTTTGAATGAATTATTGGTGCAACCAGCTGAAACCGATTTTGTAGTTGTTGAAATCATTTTAATTGATGAGTCTTTAAAATTAAATGACTTATTAACCGCCGCAAAAGAACAAAACCCGGAACTCCAAATTCAGTTTATCAACAAGAAGATTCAAGAGTATGAATTGAAACAAATCAAAGCCAATAGATATCCTACTTTTAATTTAACAACAGGGTATAATTTGGTTAGATCACAAACTCCATTTGGATTCGTAACCGAATCAACAGGACGAAATTTCAACTACGGATTTGTAGCATCTTTGAATTTATTTGACGGTTTCAATCAAAATAGAAACGAGAAAACATCAAAACTTCAATTGGAAAATACGCAACTTCAAATTGAAAAACAAAGTCAGGCTATTCAAACCCAATTGAACACGCTATACCAAAGTTATCTTTCCAATTTGGCCTTATTGACTATAGAACAAAAAAACGAAAAAATTGCCAAACAAAATTTAGACATTACACTTGATAAATATAAAATTGGTACAATCTCTCCTGTAGAATTCAGAACCGCCCAAGTTAATTATGCCAATGCCGTAATTCGATTAGCTAACGCAGAATTAAATGCAAAGCAAACAGAAATTAATCTGAAAGCAGTTGCAGGAAGTTTAAACCTATAACCGAAAACTTTTTATTTCCTAAAAACACAAGTTATTTATTTTTTGCTACTTTTGATAGACTAACCAATAACTAATTAACTTTATGGAAATGAATTTTATAGCAATTCTTGTTGCTGCCTCAACCACATTGGTGGTCGGTTCAATTTGGTACAGCCCTATTTTATTCGGAAATGCTTGGATGAAAGAAACGGGACTTACAGAAGAAGATTTGAAAAAAGGAAGCATGCTGAAAATTTTCGGCTTAACTTATGTTTTTTCAGTATTCTTTGCCTTGATTTTTCAAGTGTTGTGCATTCATCAATTTGGCCCTTTAGGAATGATTGGCGGACCTGAATTTATTGATGCTGCAAAACCTTCCTATGCCGCTTTTATGGCTGATTATGGGGATGCTTTCAGAACATTCAAACACGGAGCTCTTCACGGATTCATGTCCGGATTGTTTCTAGCCTTCCCTTTGATAGCAATCAACGGATTATTTGAAAGAAAATCTTGGAAATACATCTTTATCCATACCGGTTACTGGTTGGTAACCATGACCATCATGGGAGCCATTCTTTGCGGATGGGTATAATTACAATTGGTCTATTTCTGTAGCCAAAGTAAAGTCTTTATCCGTTAAACCGCCACTATCATGTGTGGTCAAACGGATGGAGACTTTGTTATAGACATTGGTCCATTCCGGATGATGGTTTTGCTTTTCTGCAAGCAATCCTACTTGAACCATAAATGCTAATGCTTCAGAAAAACTTTTAAATGTAAATGCCTTAAAAATCCCGTCGTCTTTAAACTGCCATTTTTTTAACGATTCCAATTTTGATTTAGCAGTAGCTTCTGTATACGTTTTCATATTTTTTTTATTTATATAAAGTTAAATAATAATTGTAATTAAGTAACATACTTTAACTTTATTGGCTTAAATCACAAACTTTACTATTCCTTTGGAAAACAACTATTCCTTTAAAATTTATACCTCTACACAAGAATTAAATGGCCAATGGGATGTGATTGCAAAGTCAAATATCTTTCTGTCCAAAGCATATCTCGAAATTTTGGAAGAGGCAGCTCCTATCAATATGACTTGTTTTTTTATTGGTTTTTTTGAAAAGGAAAATCTGGTAGGAATCGCTATCGCTCAATTTTTAAATCTAAATAAGTTAGAATCGTTTGGAGAAAGAGAACGATGCATTAAAACGGCCGTTAGAAATTTTATATTCAAAAACTTTTGTTCGCATGTTTTATTCTTAGGAAATAATATGCTTAGCGGTCAGAATGCTTTTGTTTTTGACAAACATTTGGCTGCAAAAAAAGGAACACACTTACTTTATCAAGCTTCAGAAGAAATAAAAAAAATACTAAAAAAGAAAGGCACAAAAGTACATATCACCACCTTTAAAGATTTTGAAGAAGAAGAAATCAACGATTTTACATCGCCTCATTTCAAACAATTGTATCAGTTTACCATACAACCTAACATGGTTTTTACGGCAGACCCAAACTGGCACTCTTTTGAGGATTACATCGCTTCACTCTCAAAAAAGTACCGCGACCAATACAAACGTTGTCGAAAAAAAGCGGAAGGTATTCACAAACAAAAGATGAATCTGGAAGAAATAATCGCTAATGAAGATACCATTTATAATTTGTATCACCATGTGGCTCAAAACGCCCCTTTTAACACCTTCTTTCTATCAAAACATCATTTCAGAACAATGAAAGAAAAACTAAAAGACCAGTTTTTATTTTATGGTTATTTTGAAAACGGCAACTTAATTGGATTCAATACATTAATTAAGAATGGCACTCAAATGGACACCTATTTTTTGGGCTATGATGAAAAAGTGCAACGCGAAAAAATGTTGTATTTAAACATGCTTTATGACATGATTGCCTATTCAATCAACAAAGGTTTTGCTGCAATAATTTTTGCTCGAACAGCTCTGGAAATCAAAAGTTCTGTTGGGGCAAAACCAATAGAAATGTTTGGTTTTATTCAACATGCCAACGCAATGATAAACAAAAAAATGGAACGCTTATTTTGTTATTTAGAACCTAAAACGGAATGGAAAGAACGCAATCCGTTTAAGTAGTTGCGGGTTTAAAAGTTGCAGGTTGCGGGTTTTTGCCACAAAGAAAGAAAGGCACTAAGCTTGTGAAAACTTTAAACTTAAAACCTGAAACTTCTTTTTACCACTAAACCCTTAGCCCGGATTGAAGTGGAAAGCCTTTTGCCGGATTGTTGTATTTTTTCTTGCTGAAAAAGAGCGACCGGAGGAAGCTCCTTTTTTAGCTTAGAAAAAAACAATAAGAAAAAAAAGCTTGTAACGGAAAGCCGGATTAGCTACAAATTATCAATGTCGCCTTGAACAACTTCCCAATCTTCAAGAAGTTGATCCAATTCTTTCTTTTTCTTGTTATAAGCAACAAAAAAATTGGCATCTTCAATATGTTTGTCATAATTGGAAGCTAAAGCTTTATCATCGTTTTGAATGTCAATTTCCAATTGTTTGATTTGACTTTCAATTTTGCTCAAACGGTTTTGAAGGGATTTGCTTTTCTTTTGATCTTCATAGGAAACCGATTTGTTTTCTTTGGTGTTGGAATTGACAACTACGTCTTTTTTCTCAATTTCACGCATGTTCATGGCGTTGCGTTGTTCTAAGAAGAAATTAATATCCCCTAAATATTCTCTGATTTTTTGGTCTTTAAATTCATAAACCACATTGGCCATGCCTTGCAAAAAATCCCTGTCGTGAGAAACTAAAAGCAAGGTTCCTTCAAACTTATTTAATGCGGCTTTCAATACGTTTTTAGACTTAATATCTAAGTGATTGGTGGGCTCATCCATCAATAAAACATTAATGGGCTGCAATAGAAGTTTACACAAAGCCAATCGATTTCGTTCACCTCCCGAAAGTACTTTTACTTTCTTTTCTACATCATCACCACGAAACAAAAACGAACCCAACATGTCTCTGACTTTAGAGCGATTACTGTCTGTTGCGGCATTAACCATGGTCTCCAACAAAGTAATTTCGCCATCTAAATATTCGGCTTGATTTTGAGCAAAATAGCCCAATTGCACATTGTGACCTAACTTGATACTTCCTTCATAAGGAAATTCATTAACAATGGCTTTGATAAACGTAGATTTCCCTTGTCCGTTTTGACCCACAAAAGCAATTTTGCTACCGCGTTCCACCAACAAGGAAATGTCTTTTAAAATCGTTTTATCGCCATAAGCTTTGGTAACATGTTCGGCTTCAATAACCACTCTTCCCGGAGTCACAGAAACAGGAAAAGAAATATTCATTACCGAATTGTCATCTTCATCAACTTCAATCCGTTCTACTTTATCTAATTTCTTGATAAGCGATTGAGCCATAGAGGCTTTGGAAGCTTTTGCCCGAAACTTTTCAATCAACTTTTCAGTTTCTTCAATTTTTTTAGCTTGGTTTTTTTGGGTGGCCAATTGCTTTTCGCGAATTTCCTCACGCAAGACTAAATACTGTGAATAGGGCTTATTATAGTCATAGGCTTTACCTAAGGAGATTTCAATGGTTCGGTTAGTAACGTTGTCTAAAAACATTGTATCGTGCGATACAATCACCACAACGCCCGGAAAGTTTCTAAGAAAACTCTCCAACCAAATAATACTTTCAATATCCAAGTGGTTGGTTGGCTCATCCAACAACAAAATGTCATTGGATTGCAATAACAATTTAGCCAATTCAATACGCATTCGCCATCCGCCGGAAAAAGTATCGGTAGCGTTATTAAAATCTTCTCTTTTGAAACCTAAACCTAATAAGATTTTTTCGGTATCACCCACATAATTATAGCCCCCTAAAACTTCATAATGATGGGTTACATCACTCAATTCATCTATCAATTCAGAATAAATCTGGCTTTCATAATCAGTTCGTGTAGCCAGTTGATGGTTGATTTCATCAATTCTTCGTTCTGTTTTTTTAATGTCTTCAAAAGCTTGGTAGGCTTCTTCTAAAACAGTTCTTCCCTGCTCAAAATCAATATCCTGACGAAGAAAGCCCATCCTTACTTCCTTTTCGGTAGCAATACTTCCGGAATCGGGTTTAAAATCGCCGGCTAAAATTTTTAGCATCGTTGATTTACCGGCACCATTTTTACCTACCAATCCCACTCTGTCACCTGAACCTAATCGAAAGGTTACTTCTTCAAATAAAAATGTTCCGCCAAAGGAAACCGATAAATTGTGTATGTTTAGCATAATTTTGTTACAAATGTTACATTGGATAACTTATGAAAAAGATACCTTTGTATAAAATTTTTGCAAATGTTAAAAAAAGGATCCAAATTGAATAGCATTTTAACAGGAAGTTGTCCTAAATGCCATGAAGAAAGTATGTATTTGGAAAAAAACCCCTATAAAATGGGTAAAATTTTTGAAATGCATGAAACATGTAGCCATTGTGGTACGCGTTATAAAATTGAACCTTCGTTCTTTTACGGAGCAATGTATGTAAGTTATGGTTTAAGTATTGCTTTTGGAGTTGCCGCATTTATTATTGCCAATGTATTTATCGGCTTGGGGTTGATTCATTCCTTTATAGCCATTGTTGCTACATTAATCCTTGCTTTTCCCATAATTCTAAGATTATCAAGAAATATTTGGATTAGTATGTTTGTACAATTTGATCCAAACTGGAAATCAAAAACAAATTAATCCCAATTGATTTTTTTAAATCGCTTGATATCAACCGCCGGATCTAATGGCACTTCATTTTCAATAAAATTGAAAAGTACTTTTGCCATAGCTGGAGCCAACATCACGCCACGAGTGCCGAGACCATTTAATACATGTAAGTTAGAATAGTTAGGATGTCTTCCAACCATAGGTCGTCTGTCTTTCACAGTAGGTCGCACTCCGGCTAAATGACTTACAACTTCAAAATCGCAGTGTAAGAGTTCTTTCAAATGAGAAAGTAATTCTTGTTTACCTTCCTCTGTAGGTGTTGGCGTTTTATCCTCCCAATTATAAGTAGCTCCAACTTTGTATAAATCATTTCCCAATGGAAGTATAAAAACGGATGATTTGATGATAACGTCCAGTTTTAAATCAGGTGCTTTTATAATTAACAACTCCCCTTTTGTGCCATCTAAAGGTAAAAGTGAAAAATAGGGATTGGAATGAATGCCATAACCTTCAGCAAAAATGACATGTTTGAATTTTTCATTATTGTAAATGACAAAGTCACGAGTCACTTCCAATGCATAGTAATCAAACGTTTCTTTAATTAAAACTTCCGATTTTGACAAAAACTCATGATAATTATTCAACAGCAAAGCAGTATCAACATAACCGGATTGCATCACTTCACCATAACCGAAAGGAGAAGCAATGCCATTATAGGTGGTATGATTTAATTTGGTTGCTAAAAAGGGAGCCAAATTGGGTTTGTCTGAGGCTACAAACCAATTGTTTTGTTCTTCCACAGAAAAGAGTTTTCTGAAAATGGGAATTTTAAAATCAAGTTTTGAATTTAATTTAGACTCCAGATCAGCATAAAAATGATTGACTAAATCAATTTGCTCTTGCGATTTCCACACTTCACTAAATCGTTTTAATATGACCGGATTGTACAAGCCACCGGCTATCGTAGAAGAATTTTGAGAATAATTTTCATAAACTCGTATTGTTTTATCGTTTCTAAGTGCGATTTCTGAAAAAGCAATTCCTGCTAAACCCGAGCCAATAATTAAATAATCTGTCATGTGGTAAAAATAAAAAACTCTTACCTAATGGTAAGAGTTTTTAGTTTATTTATTTAGGAATTAATAATTCCACATATCTTGTTCAAAATTTCTGATTTTTTCTTTCACTCTTTCAGATTCTAACAATTGATTAAGAGCGTTGTCTTTCATATACTTTTGAATGTCTCTATCACCATAAACATTTTCTTCTCTGTAAATTACAGCGTTAAAACGTCTTGAATTTAACAAGTGATCAAACGTTATTGGCATGGCAGAATTTCTATCATTGAATGCTTTGTATTCATGAAGAACGTCACGAGCAGCAGGGAAATAAACCCAAAATAACTCAATATAATCTTGTTCTTCCTTATCTAATGTAAAGATATCCGGAGTAACAGGACAAATACCTAATAGCCTGTATTTCAATTCACCTTGACGTTTGTCAAAATACCAATAGCCTTTGATTTTATAATCAGAAACGTGAAACGATTCGATGTTATAAGGAACGATATACTCTTCCGAAATAGGTATACCAGCATTATATTGTTCTCTACCGGCGTCTGTCGTGTCTTTACGAGTTAATGCTGATTCAATATCTTTCATAGACTTCTTAGCAGTGAAATAACTGTCGGTGTAAACCTCTGTAAGTTTACCTGACTTCATTGCTTCTGTCAATACATCATATAAAGGCTTTCTATCCGGTCCTAAATCACCGTCAACAGGAAAATACAATGGAAAATTGATACGTTCATCTAAATCAATGATTTCCCATACTGTTTTACCCATTAAAACATCACGGTCATGAACATAACCATATTGCAATGGCTTGTCATTATCTGCCTCTAATTGAGCCGCTGTTTTTAAACCTATTTGGTCCGGTGTTTTAGCGTTTAATAGATTGGATTGAGCAACTGTGGGTACAGTTACAAAACCAAACGACAGAGCTACTAATAAATATCTTAAATTCATCATTTAAAGAATTGTAGGTTAATTTGAAAGATAACGCTTATCTCTTTATTTTTATTGTACTTCGTAGATTACCGGAGCTGTTTTAGGCAACATATACTCAGGTGAGCCTACTAATCTTGTCTTAATTTCTGAAATAGTAATTTGGTCACCTCTACCAGCTTTTTGAATAGCTGCAGCAGCTTGTGCATTCATTCTAGCACCTTGTACCACAACAGTTGGTTGACCTGTAACTTTGATGTTGAAACCTGTTACATCAATGCTTAAATCAAAATCAAAATCAACTAATTTAGCCCCTACAGTAGAAACTTCAAGACTGCTTTTTGGTCCTTTTACCAAACCTAATTCACCACGCACAGTTCCTTGTGGTGCAGGAATCCCTTTGATTCTAAAAGCCTTTTTATCAGAAACTGATGTGCCATCAGGAAGCTTACCACTAACATTGATAACAACTTCAGTTCCAGATTGTGGACGCATAATATATTTACCAGCAGCCCCGCCAGATAAACCAGGAGCAGTAGCCGTAACTAAATTTGCAGGAACACCGGCAAAAGAAATTGTCATTGGGTTATCAACTCCTCTATATACTACGTTCATTTTATCAGCAGAAATTGTTGCTGAATTTGGACGAGGAATTACAGAATATGATGATTCTACAGGAATTTCAAATGCTTTTCCATCAAAATCTGTAAATGTCATTTTACCCTTAATAGTTTGTTCTCCAACATTACCAGAAGGAAACTCTAAAATTGTTTGTCCCTGTTGCATTGCAGAAGCAGGCAACTCTCTTCCATTGATTACAACAGAATTAGCTTTAAGCGTTGCATCTTTTTTACCAAGAATAATTTTTCCTTTGAAAGACTCACCACTAAAGAAAGCTGTTTTATCCGGAACAACGATAGCATCAAAATTGGTTAAAGAGGCTTCTACTTTCAACTTTTCAGCCACCATAGATGTCAAAACGTCTGATTGTGTTTTTCTAATATCAGATTGTAACGCTGACAATTTAGTCATAGATGCAACCATTGGATATCCTTTATAATGATAATCTAACCAATCTATTGATTTTCCATCACGGTTTTTTACCGGTTCTGTACTAAATGCACTGTTAGCAGAAGCAAGTACACCAGCATATTTAGGGTCATTACCTAATACTTTAGCTAAACCGTCTTTGTAACCTTTAATTTTATTTAAAAATTCTTGACCTGCCGGTTTTAATTTATCACCAATAAAGAATTTTTCATCTAAGAAATCTGCTTTATCTTGTATTTCATAATCTTTTGGATCTTCAACAGTTTTCATCATCTCAGTTTTCAATCCTTCAATATGAGCATAAAAATCATTTGATAATTTTTCAACTTCTTTTGCTTTTGCAACTAATGGAGCAAACTTTTCTGGCTGTGATTCCATTTGTTTTTCCATTGCTTTTAAGTCATTATCAATACGACTTTTAGCATCTTCATTTGACAAAGCAAGTTTTTCTGTCATCAATCCAAATGCCGATAATACTTCTTTTGACATGTTTAATGCCAACATCGCGATGAAAACCAAGTACATTAGGTTAATCATCTTCTGTCTAGGGGTTAATTTTCCTCCTGCCATTTCTAATTAGTTTTTAAATTGTTTGTTAAATTGATAAAACTAATTATCCTTTATTTCCCATTGCAGACAACATTCCGCCATAAACATTGTTTAGGGAAGCAATATTAGCCGTCATAGCTTGCATTTGATCTTTTAATTTAGCTGCATTTTCTGCAATTTCTTTGTTTGCTTCTGCATTTCTAGAAGCACTTTCCAATTGTACTTTATATAGGCTGTTCAAAGATTCCATTTGAGCTGCTGCCATAGATAATTCTTCGCTGTATTTTTTCTGACCTACCATTGAATCTACAGTTGGTGCAATTCCTTTTGCTGCTGATTCAAAATTTCTAATGCTGTTACCTAAACTAGACATTAATTCTCCGTCTAACTTGGCTTCTTTTAACATTGCATCTAATTTTTGTGACAACAAACTTTGAGCATCTTCTTTTACTGCTTTGTTAGATTTAGCTTCTCCTCCTGCTAATTCAGGATATACTAATGACCAATCCAATTCATTATCTACTGGTTCAAATGCAGAAAGTGCAAAAATAATTGCCTCAGTCACAAGACCGATAGTAAGCATTACGTTTCCTGTTAAAGGTCCTATTTCAAAGTGAATAATTTTAAATAAAGCTCCTACGATAACAACTGCTGCTCCCATACCGTAAGCGAAATTCATTGCTTTTTTACTTAAAAGTGCCATAATAATAATTTTTAGTTAGTTAATTTTAATTTATTGTTTGTTTGATTAGATAAAATTTTATTTTGCTCTACCTCTGTTGTTCGCATTTCTGGTAACTTGTGTTCCCATGTAATCTTGAACAGTTCTAAAGCCGATGTAACTTCTTGCTGAATCTGCATATTCATAATCTCTTGAACTCACTTGAAGGAAATAAGCAACATCCTTCCAAGAACCACCACGAATTACTTTACGCTTGTTTTTCAAATCACCTACAGTTGGGTTCATTGTTGAAACATATTCATAAGAAGCAGCATCATAAGAAGAGTCTGTCCATTCTGAAACGTTTCCTGCCATGTTGTAAAGATTATAATTGTTTGGCTCATATGATTTGGCTTCAACAGTGTAAAGTGCACCATCTGCAGCATAATCTCCACGATTTGGTTTGAAGTTTGCTAAATAACAAGCTCTGTCATTTTTAGCATAATTACTTCCCCAAGGATAAGTAGCCGATTCTAAACCACCTCTTGCAGCATACTCCCATTCTGCTTCAGTTGGCAATCTAAAACTATTGATCAAATCTCTTTTATTCTTTTTTGATTTGATATAAATATTTTTCTTCAATGTTCTCCAAGCACAAAATGCTTTAGCTTGCGTCCAAGAAACTCCTACTACAGGATAATCACTATATGCTTGATGCCAAAAATAATCATTGTGCATTGGCTCATTATAAGAGTATTCAAAATCTTTAATCCATGCTGTTGTATCAGGATATACTTTTACATTTTCACTTCGAATAAAATCAGAACGTTTTCCAGTTTTAGCTTTGGCCGCAGCTTGAATATCCATCCAGGTATAACGAAACTTCAATTTGTTCACATCCATAGTTCTTAAACCATTATAAGATTCAGAAGCAGGAAGATACAATGAATCCATAACCTCAACGTAATACTCGTCTGGATATTTAGATGTATCAGTATGTAACTTTACACTTCTATTAAGTCTTCTACCAGCATAAGGATCTTCTTCAGTTCCTATACTATAATAGTTCTCATACATATATTTATCGTATGGAGACATTTTTTCAGGATCAGTATCCTTGAAGGCATAATCACCAATTGACGCACCACCTTTTTTCCCTGAACCTTTACCGGTTGCAGTTGAAGTTTGTCCAAGTTCATCAGCCAAAATAGCTAACCGAACTCTGATGGTTGAATCTTTTACCCATTCTACGAATTCTCTGTACTCGCTATTGGTAATTTCTGTTTCATCCATATAAAAAGAACGAACTGTAACAGTTTTAGTTGGAGCATCTAATACATTGGCTAAATCATCATCTGATTTACCCATAATGTATGCTCCTCCGGGAATTAATGTCATTCCGTAAGGTTTTTCAGGATGCCACTTTTTTCCGGGCACACCTACCAGCTCTCCTTTATCACCTGAACTACAGCCGATGAGTAAAAAAGACAATGTTGAAAATGCAATGAACTTCTTCATATAAATTTGGGTTATCATGTATTCAAATTTTGAGGTCGTAAACCTATTTATTATTTTTTAAAAAAACAATTAAATGCCATACTTTTTAATTTCATGTCCAAAACTATGTATTAAATATGAAACTTGAAAATATTTTATCGATAAAATACTTGTTTTATCGATAAAATGCAATTTTTTAATCATTTTGTAAGTTTATAATTACTTTAAAAAGATAAACAAAAGCCAATTAACACAACTTTAATAAAGTTTTTATGTTTTAAATATCACAAAATATTTTTTCTTTGTGCTTTCCACCATCTTTCTGGAATATCTTGGTCACAAGCAGCCAAATAATCTTGATGGGAACAAGGCAATAACGTATTTCTTTTTAATTTATTATTAACATTTAAAATAAACGGAATTTCAATCCACCATCTCTCAGTTAATATGCTTTTATAAAATATCAATTCAATATCATCAATAAGGACAATATACCTAATAAAATTATTTTTGTTACTGTAAGGACTTTCAAAAGTACGATAGTTATAACCTTCTATAAAATACCAAATTATTTGAGCTACCAAAGGGCTCTCTTTTGAAGTGTTGTTATGATTAAACAAACCTAATACGGCAACTTTTTCACTTATACCAGCATATCTCGAGAGGGAACAAATTTCTTTACCATCAAAACCATTGGGTATAAATGTAGTAAAATTTCCGGAAGCAATCGATTTTACGGATGTTAAATCTATGGATACAACATCAGCATCTCTTAAAACCGGCTCAGCAATACTTAAATTTGAAACTACATCGCCTAATCTAAAAGCATCAAAATACAATTTTTCAATTAAATCAATCTCTTCTTGAGAATTGTAATAGGTTTGAAAACCCAAATTACTAAAATTAAAAAGATTTGTAGGCTCATTAATAATTATCTTAGAAAGATAAGAATCCGAAGTGTTTCTGGATTCTTCCTTTCCAAAATCAAACTTATTATCAATGGCTACCAAATTAACCATTTGATCTAAATTATCATAACTACGATACAAAGCATATGTCAAATCCTGAGAGCCTCCTAAAACAATGGGAATAATTTGTTTTTTTATTAATTCTGAAATAATCTTGGAAACTGCAAAATAAGTATCTTCTTGAGAATTTCCTTGTGGAATATCACCTAAGTCAGCAATAATGGAATGCCAATTACCCGGGTAAAGAGCATAAAATTCTTTTCGAGTTAGGCTTAAATCTACAGCTTCAAATGAATTATTTCCTCTATTGTCTAAAACACCAACAATTGCAATGTTAATTTTATCTAAATCGGGAAAATCTTCTAGAGTATGAAACACCGTTTTTTTTCCAAGTGTTTGTGAATTTAGATTTTTTACAAAGTCTAAAACCGAAACGTCAACAGGTTCTAAAAAATCAAATTCCATAAATTATTTCTTTTTTGCAGGTGATTTTTTGGTTGTTGATTTTTTAGCAGCTGTTTTCTTTACTGGAGCTTTCTTCTCAATTAATTCTTGCACTTGAGCTAACGTTAATTTTTCTGCATCAACATCTTTGCTCAATTCAATTTTAATTTTTCCTTTGGTAATAACAGAACGACCCCAACGGGCTTTTTCAACTTTAATCCCTTCGGTTTTCCAATCATGGATAACTTTGTCAATTTCTTTTTGCTGCTTATCTTCAATCAATTCAACTAAATCGGATTGCGATAATTTATCAAAATTATATTTTTTACTTACATTAATAAACATCCCATTCCATTTGATAAATGGACCAAATCGACCAACTCCTTTTTGAATTGGTAACCCTTCATATTCTCCAATTGGAGCATCGGCTTGATTTTTTTCATCAATCAACTCTTGTGCTCTTTCTAAAGTAACATCCAGTGGATCCTCTCCTTTTGGCAAGGAAACAAATGTTTTTCCAAATCGAACATACGGCCCAAAACGACCATTGTTTACTTCAACTTCTTCTCCTTTATATACACCTAAATTTTTTGGCAATAAAAACAAGTTTAAGGCTTCTTCTAAAGTAATGGTTCCAATATTTTGATCAGTTCCTAAACTTGCAAATTGTTTATTCTCATCATCAATATCACCAATTTGTGCCATCGGACCAAATTTTCCTAAACGAACCGAAACCGGTTTTCCAGTTTTGGGATCTTTTCCTAAAATACGTTCGCCGCTTTCTCTATCAGCATTTTCTTCAACATTTTTAACAATCGGGTGAAAATGATTGTAGAAATCACGCATCATTTTTGTCCAATCTTCATTTCCTTCGGCAATTTCATCAAAATCTTGCTCCACTTTTGCCGTAAAATTATAATCTAAGATGGTAGAGAAATTTTTTACCAAAAAGTCATTTACAATAATTCCGATGTCTGTTGGCACCAATTTCCCTTTATCAGAACCGGCGTTTTCTGTTAAAACTACCGATTTAATGTCGTTTTCTTTTAGAGTTAATTGATTGTATTTTCTTTCTTGCCCTTCAAAACTTCCTTTTTCAACATAGTTTCTATTGATAATAGTAGAAATTGTTGGTGCATACGTTGATGGTCTTCCAATTCCTAATTCTTCTAATTTTTTCACTAAAGAAGCTTCGGTATAACGACTTGCAGGTCTTGAAAAACGTTCGGTTGCTGTGATATAGTTGTTAAGCAAACGCTCGTTGATTTTCATTGCCGGTAACATGCCTTCTTGTTCTTCATCATCGTCATCATTTCCTTCCAAATACACTTTTAGAAAACCTTCAAATTTGATTACTTCTCCGGTTGCAGCAAAATGTTCGGTGTGATTGTTGGCTTCAATTTTTACGTTGGTGCGTTCCAATTCGGCATCACTCATTTGGGAAGCTAAGGTTCTTTTCCAAATCAAATCATATAAACGTGCTTGATCTCTGTCAATATTTAAGGTGTGCTTTGACATATCCGTTGGACGAATTGCTTCGTGAGCTTCCTGAGCACCTTTTGATTTACTAGTAAAATTTCTTGGTTTGCTAAATTCCTTTCCATACGAATGCGTAATTTCAGCTTGAGCTGCAGCCATCGCTTCTTGGGAAAGATTGACACTGTCTGTTCTCATATACGTAATATGTCCCGCTTCATACAAACGTTGTGCAATTTGCATAGTGATTCCAACCGGAAGGTATAATTTTCTGGCCGCTTCCTGTTGCAATGTAGAAGTTGTAAACGGAGCTGCAGGAGATTTTTTGGTAGGTTTTGTTTCTAAATCCGATACCTTATATATAGAACCAATATTTTTTTGAAGAAAATCTTCTGCTTCTTTTTTAGTTGAAAAATTCTTTGGCAATTTGGCTTTGAAGGTTTTCCCGGCTTCATTAGCAAATTCTGCCGTAACAGAATAAGACGCTTGTGCTTTAAAATCTTGAATTTCTCTTTCTCTTTCCACAATCAAACGAACAGAAACCGATTGCACACGTCCGGCCGATAAACCGCCTTTTACTTTTTTCCACAAAACCGGAGACAATTCATAACCCACCAAACGGTCTAAAACTCTTCGGGCTTGTTGAGCATTTACTAAATTATAATCTATGGAACGTGGATTTTCAATGGCTTTTTGAATGGCTGTTTTAGTAATTTCGTGAAAAACAATTCGCTTGGTTTTTTTGGGGTCCAATTTCAATTCTTCGGCTAAATGCCATGAAATCGCTTCTCCTTCTCGATCTTCATCACTCGCCAACCAAACCATTTCGGCATTTTTAGATAACGTTTTGAGTTTACTCACTAAGGCTTTTTTATCGGCAGAAACTTCATATTTGGGTTTAAAATTATTCTCCACATCAACTCCGATTTCTTTAGATGGAAGATCAGCAATGTGTCCATAACTGGACTCTACCTGATAATCGCTTCCTAAAAATTTTTCGATTGTTTTTGCTTTTGCCGGTGACTCAACGATAACTAAATTCTTTGCCATGTACATATTTGTTTGGCAACAAAAGTATGGTTTTTTTTTAATTATTGATTTTTGGAAAAAAATTAAGACCAAAAAGATCTTCAATTTTTTGAAATTTAATCGAATAATAAGATTGATTTTGAATCTCTAATCAAGGTTATAAAGTGTTGATATTCTTTTTGAATGATTATCAATTTTTTGAAAAACTTTGTTGAAAAACATTTTTCTATCTCTAGTTCCTGAAGAGTTTAATAATTTTGAGTTTTTTACTTGATGAAGAAAGTACAGTCTGGCGTTTTCTGTTGTTGGAATATCATTTGTTATAAAATAGCCCAACAAAGTATAGGGAACAAATAACGATTTTTTATGTTCATTTTGAAAAAGAACATTATTATTCAAAATCAAAAGCTCGTTGTAATACAAATAATAATCTGAATTATTTTTTGAACTTTTCTCTTCTATTTTATAAAGTTCTTTTTTCAATTCCTCTAAAATCATCAAAGCATTTTCATAACTCAAAAGACCAGAATCAAAAAAATAATTAACTTGTTGTACAGTACTATTGATTGTTGTATCATTCCAAATTTCATGAACTTCAGAAGTTTCATAGACTCTTTTTAAAGTGAGACTCGCTTGCAATAGTGACTGTTGTACTGTAAATTTTTCAAATGACAGTTGTTCTTCTAACTCTAAAAGCAAATTCTGCCAAACATACAGTTTAAATTTAGAGAGCAATGTTCCTCCTATTGTATAAAACAAAGGAATATCTTTTGCAGAATAGTAAATTGTGGAATCCGTATCAAGATAAGAAGAAAGCTTAGATGCAGAAAAATCAAAATATAAAGCTAGGTCTTCGAACGAACTAATTTCTTTTGTCTTCTCTACAACAACCTTGTTTTCTTCATTATAAATTGTATCCAACGAAATCTCATATTGTTTACATAAAATTACTGCTTCCTCTATAGAAATTTTACTCTTTTGCGAAACTCTGCGATGTGCCGCATCATAACTTATCTGAAGCACTTGAGCTACGGTATCAATTAACGAAGTATTTGGAGCTATCTTCTTTCGAATAATTTTCAACAAAATTTCTTGATAATTCATATTTGCGATTTTCACAAATATAAAAAATATTTTAATGAATACATGCAATTTTAAATGCGTAAATCGCAATATTTTTGATTGAATTTAAAATCATATAAAAATGAAAAAGTATTTAACACTCATTCTTTTATCCGTTGTGATCATAGGATTTGGGCAAGACACAGAAAGTAGACTATTTAAAAATCAAATTTTTAGTTTTTCTCCAATTGCTAAAGATGTTAAAACAGTAAACGGAATGACTTTAGGAATAGGTCATTTTGAAACTACTGACATCATCAACCAAAAAATCAATGGATTAAATTTAGATGTCAATCCTTTAGGAATTATTGCCATTCTCTTTATAGATCCTGAAAAAGGGTTGGATTTAGGAAGAAACATTCAACACAATGGATTGCATATATCCCTTTCAGGATATCATGGAAATGCCAACTTGAATGGAATTGGAGTTTCGTTTTATCATTTCGGAAAAACATCAAACGGAATCAGTTTTAATGCAAGTTATAATAGTGTTGCTACTTCCAATGGCATTTTTATTACCGGAATAGCAATGATTAGCGAAACCGCTAGTGGAATTTTTATAACCGGAATTGGCAATGATTTTGAATTTTTAAAAGGAATTTCAGCTGGCATTTCCAACCGTACATTTGAGTTAAAAGGCTTGCAAATTGGAGGTTATAATCTTGTAAAAGGAATAAATAAAGGAATTCAAATCGGAATTTTTAATCATTCCAAAGCCGATAAAGGTTTTCAATTGGGTTTATGGAACGTGTCTAACAAAAGGTCTTTACCTTTAATAAATTGGTAATTATGAAACTAGTTAAAAACATGCTACTAATTATGATTTTTTCTACACAAATCATAGCAGCTCAAGAAACTGAAGCAGACACTCTAGCTATTAAAAGCAAAAAATATGAACGTTTTTATATAGAAACCGGAATTCACATACCTATTGATAATCTAGCAAAAGTTATTAAACCTTCTCCTCAAATTGGAGTTTGGTATAGAAGTAAATTTCAAGAAAATAACTTCGTAGAAATCGGCTTCAACGTATTTATACCTTTAAAAAATGAATCTTTTGTTTTTAAAGTCCCAGACACTTTAATTAAAACAAATACTGAGGGTGTTTCCGGAATGGTTGGCTTTAGATTTAATAAATTATACCATCCTTTTCATAAAAAAGAGGTTTCAATTGAATGGAACACCTCGTTTGGTTATGCGTTTTTTATGTACGATGCAAATTATCATCGTTATTTAAACGAATTAGAAAGTGAAACAAAAACAAACAAACCTTATTCCCGAGCGTTTAGTACTTTCCATATAGGAACGGGATTTAAATTTAATTATAAAAATATTGGTTGTCAAGTGCATTATCAATGGACTCCCTATGCTTTGTTTTCTGATTACATAGATAAAAATTTTGGAGCTCAAGCTCTTCAAATCGGCATTTTTTACAGACAATAATTTTTTACTCAATTTTATGTTAAACAACATCTGCCATCTTGTCATATTTTCAATTTTAGTATTATCTTTGCAGACTGATTTCAGATAAAATCGATTATGGAGAAGACAATTGAAGAAAACAAGCAAGGAACCAGCTTGGTTTTAGAACAAAAAGAAGGCAATACCAAAAAGCTTTTTATAGAAAGTTACGGATGTCAGATGAATTTTTCTGATAGTGAAATCGTAGCTTCCATTTTGCATGAACAAGGTTATAACACTACCCAAAATTTGGAAGAAGCCGATTTGGTTTTGGTCAATACTTGCTCGATTCGTGATAAAGCTGAACAAACCGTTCGCAAACGTTTAGAAAAATACAATGCCGTAAAAAAAATCAATCCAACAATGAAAGTGGGTGTTTTGGGTTGTATGGCCGAGAGATTAAAAAGTCAGTTTTTGGAAGAAGAAAAAATTGTAGATATGGTCGTTGGTCCTGATGCCTACAAAGACATTCCAAACCTATTAAAAGAAGTTGAAGAAGGTCGAGATGCAATCAATGTGATTTTATCTAAAGATGAAACCTATGGCGATATTTCTCCTGTTCGATTAAACAGTAATGGCGTGAATGCATTTGTATCCATCACTCGCGGATGTGATAATATGTGTACTTTTTGCGTTGTTCCATTTACCCGTGGTCGTGAAAGAAGTCGTGAACCACAAAGTATTTTAGAAGAAATCAAAGATTTATCAGACAGAGGCTTTAAAGAAGTAACGCTTTTAGGTCAAAATGTAGATAGTTATTTATGGTATGGTGGTGGTTTAAAGAAAGATTTCGACAAAGCCACCGAAATGCAACAAGCTACAGCAGTTGATTTTACGCAATTACTTGAAATGTGTGCCGTTCAATTTCCAAAGATGCGTTTTCGTTTTTCTACTTCCAATCCACAAGATATGCATGTGGAAGTAATCGAAATCATGGCCAAATACCATAACATTTGCAATTATATTCATTTACCGGTTCAAAGCGGAAGCACAAGAATTTTGAAAGAAATGAACCGTCAACACACCCGTGAAGAATACATGGCGTTGGTGGATAAGATATATGAAATTATTCCTGATATTTCGCTTTCGCAGGATATGATTACCGGTTTCCCAACAGAAACAGAAGAAGATCATCAAGACACCTTGAGTTTGATGGAATATGTGAAATATGATTTCGGATTTATGTTTGCTTATTCGGAGCGACCGGGAACATTAGCCGCCAGAAAAATGGAAGACAACGTGCCGGAAGAAGTGAAGAAAAGACGATTAAACGAAATCATCGACTTACAACAAAAATTAGGTTTAGAAAGAACCAAACGTTTTATTGGTCAAGAAGTGGAAGTTTTAATTGAAAAAGAATCCAAACGATCTACCGAGCATTGGAGCGGTAGAAATTCTCAAAACACAGTGGTTGTTTTTCCAAAAGAAAATTACAAAGTTGGTGATTTTGTGATGGTAAAAATCAACGATTGTACCGCTGCTACATTAATTGGAGAAGCGGTTGGGTATTCTGAGATGATGAATTAATTTTTGTTTCAGGTTTAAAGTTTCAGGTTAACTCCTAAACTTGAAACCTGAAACCTGAAACTTGAAACGTAAAACTAAACATGGAATCCGTACAAGCAATAAAACAACGATTTGAAATCATCGGAAACGATCCGAAACTCAATCGTGCGATAGAAAAAGCCATTCAGGTTGCTCCTACCGATATTTCGGTTTTGGTAACCGGTGAAAGTGGTGTTGGAAAAGAAAGTATTCCAAAAATCATTCATTCTCTTTCGCATAGAAAACATGGAAAATATATAGCTGTAAACTGCGGAGCAATTCCTGAAGGAACAATTGACAGTGAACTCTTTGGTCACGAAAAAGGTTCCTTTACCGGAGCTACCGGAGCTCGTGATGGTTATTTTGAAGTGGCAGATGGCGGAACCATTTTTTTAGATGAAGTAGGCGAATTACCATTAACGACTCAAGTTCGTTTACTTCGTGTGTTGGAAAATGGTGAATTTATCAAAGTAGGTTCCTCACAAGTACAAAAAACAAATGTTCGTATTGTAGCTGCCACAAACGTCAATATGTTTGATGCGATTGAAAAAGGCAAATTCCGTGAAGATTTATATTATCGTTTGAGCACTGTGGATATTAATTTACCGCCATTACGTGAACGAAAAGACGACATTCATTTATTATTTAGAAAATTTGCCGCCGATTTTAGTCAGAAATACAAAATGCCGCCCATCAAATTAGATGACAATGCGGTTGAATTATTGTTGAAATATCGCTGGAGCGGAAACATTCGTCAATTGCGGAATATTGCCGAACAAATTTCTGTTTTAGAAACCAATAGAACTATTTCTCATCAAACACTTTCCTCCTATTTACCACAAGAAGGCTCTAACCTTCCTGCTGTTATCAAAGATAAAAAAGCAGAAAATGATTTTAGTACAGAAAGAGAAATTCTGTATAAAGTACTTTTTGACATGAAAAGTGATTTGAATGATTTGAAAAAACTCACACTGGAATTGATGCAAAATGGCAGTTCAAAAGTGCAAGAAGCCAATAAAAATCTTATTCAAAAACTATACGGTCAAAAAGAAGAAGCCGAAATTGCATTTGAACAACCCAAAACTGAAAGCATTCCTTTGCAAAATCAATTTGAACAAGAAGAATTTGAAGACGATGATGACGACCAAAATTATCTTTTTGCCGAAACAGTTGAAGAAGAAGAAACCTTGCGATTGGATGCCAAAGAAATTGAACTCATCAAAAAAGCATTAGACAGAAACAAAGGAAAACGAAAAGCTGCAGCTGATGAATTAGGCATTTCGGAACGAACTTTATATCGAAAAATTAAACAATTTGATTTGTAAAAACATGAAAAAAATAGTCAAATACGGTCTATTTCTACTAGCAATTATTTCAATAAACAGTTGTAAATATTACAACTTCACCGGAACGGGAAAAATTGATGCAGAAACATTTCAGGTAAATTATTTTCAAAATAATGCCGAATTAATTGAGCCGGGAATAGAAAGAGATTTTACGCTAGCATTACAAGATTTAATTCAAAATCAAACGAACTTAAACCTTACTACATCAGGTGCTGATTTAATTTATGAAGGTGAGATTACAGCCTTTAGAATTTCTCCAATGACGGCAACAGCTGACCAACGTGCTGCTCAGAACAGAGTAACAATGAATGTTAGAGTTAAATTTACCAACACAAAAAAAGAAGAAGATGATTTTGACAAAACCTTTTCCTTTTTTTATGATTATCCTGCCAATCAACAATTGATAGGAGCAACACTTCAAGCTGCGAAGAACGAATTGTTCGAGAGAATTACACAAGACATTTTCAATGCTTCTTTGGCTAAATGGTAAATCCTTTTAATTTTTTATTCAAATTTGTTAAAAAAAACTATCTTTGTTTGTAAGCTAAATACATCACTTTGAATCTATCTGAATACACATATCTACTTAACAATCCTAATGCTATAAATGAAAAACAAGCTAAAGCATTAGAAGTTGTATTAGATAACTTTCCCTATTTTCAAAGTGCTAGAGCTTTATATTTAAAAGGACTTTACAACCAAGACAGCTATAAATATAATTTCGCTTTAAAACATACTGCCGCTCATACCTCAGACAGAAGTGTTCTTTTTGATTTTATTACTTCTGATGAATTTACCATTATTGAAAAAGATATCTACGAACGTAAATTAGCAGAATTACAAGATATTATTGTTAATGACAGTGAACTACTAGTTGCATCTGAAAATTCAATTCAAAAAGAAGAAATTAAAAAAATCATTGAAGTTGAAATTGAAAATGTTGAAATCAGTACAGAAGAAACCTTTTCAGCAGACTTAACTATACTTCCTGAGGAAACAGAAGCGGCTAAAGAAAAAAGCATTTCTAATGAAGTAGAATTAGAAATTATTGAAGATCAAAATATACCATCTACTACTATTCAATCAGAAGCAATTGAAATTGAAGACAAATTGGAAATTGGAAAACCAATTGCATTTTCTCAAAATGAAAAGCATTCGTTTGAAGAATGGCTTCAAATCACAAAAATACAACCTATTGACAGGACTGAAAGTAGTGTTTTAAGCATAAAACCAACAATAGAAGCAACTTCTGAAGCAAAAAAGGAATCCAATTCTAAAAAGAAAAAAATAGAATTAATAGATAAATTTATAGAATCAAACCCAAAAATTACGCCCGCAAAAGACATCGTTGAAAAAGCCACAATTGCAGTAGAATCAAGTGACAATACACAGTTGATGACTGAAACTTTGGCACGTGTTTATTTGGAACAAAAAAAATATCAAAAGGCAATTCAAGCCTACGAAATATTAATTTTGAAATATCCAGAAAAAAGTATTTTCTTTGCAGACCGAATTAAGGACATAAAAATTTTACAACAAAATAATCAATAACAATGAGTTTCTCAATTTTCTTATTTTTAATAACAGTAGTTTGTGTTTTACTTATCATAGTAATTATGGTTCAAAATCCTAAAGGTGGTGGTTTATCTTCTTCATTTGGTGGAACACAACAATTAGGTGGCGTTCAAAAAACTACAGACTTTTTAGATAAAAGTACATGGACACTTGGTATCGTACTAATAGTTTTAATTTTATTATCAAGTTTGAGTGATTTTGGTCAAACCAATACCATCACAATTGATAAAGGTGCTTCAACTCCTGTTGCTGCTCCGGTTCAACAACCTTTGACTCCAGCTGCAACTCCTACTCAGGCTGAAGGTGAATCAAGTTCTGAAACAAATCAATAATTAGAAATTATATAAATAGTTAATCCCGAAAAAATTCGGGATTTTTTTTTGGATGTACTGAAAAAATGTCAGTTTGAAACCTATGGCATAATTTCTGACTATTAGGAAAACAACAAATTAAATTTAATTAAAAAATATATTTTATGTCAGTAAACATTAAACCCCTTTCAGACCGCGTTTTAGTTGAGCCGGCTGCAGCCGAAACAACTACAGCCTCAGGAATTATTATTCCGGACACTGCCAAAGAAAAACCACAAAAAGGAATTGTTGTGGCAGTTGGTAATGGTAAAAAAGACCATACTATGACTGTAAAAGTTGGTGACACCGTTTTATATGGCAAATATGCCGGAACCGAATTAAAGTTGGAAGGCAAAGATTACCTTATTATGAGAGAAGATGATATTCTTGCAATCGTATAATAAAATAGAAAGATTAAAAAAACATCAAATAAATTAAATAGTACTATAAAATGGCAAAAGATATAAAATTCGACATTGAAGCACGCGACGGTTTAAAACGTGGTGTTGATGCATTGGCAAACGCAGTAAAAGTAACTTTAGGACCAAAAGGTCGAAATGTAACAATCAGCAAATCATTTGGTGGACCAACAGTAACCAAAGATGGTGTAACGGTTGCCAAAGAAGTTGAATTGAAAGATCCATTGGAAAATATGGGTGCTCAAATGGTTAAAGAAGTGGCTTCAAAAACCAATGATTTAGCTGGAGACGGAACAACAACTGCAACGGTTCTAGCTCAAGCTATCGTAAAAGAAGGTTTGAAAAACGTAGCGGCCGGAGCAAATCCAATGGATTTAAAAAGAGGAATTGACAAAGCTGTAGAAGCAATTGTTGCTGATTTGGGCAAACAAGCTAAAGAAGTAGGAAGTTCTACTGAAAAAATCAAACAAGTAGCTTCGATTTCTGCTAATAACGATGAAGTAATTGGCGAATTAATCGCAACTGCTTTCGGAAAAGTGGGTAAAGAAGGTGTTATCACTGTTGAAGAAGCCAAAGGAACGGATACATATGTTGATGTGGTAGAAGGAATGCAATTTGACAGAGGATATTTATCGCCTTACTTTGTAACCAATCCGGAAAAAATGAATGTGGAATTAGAAAATCCATACATTCTACTATATGATAAAAAAGTTTCTTCTTTAAAAGAGTTATTGCCGGTTTTAGAACCAGTAGCTCAATCAGGAAAACCATTATTAATTATTGCAGAAGATGTTGATGGAGAAGCTCTTTCAACGTTGGTGGTAAATAAATTACGTGGAGCCTTAAAAATTGCTGCTGTAAAAGCACCTGGTTTTGGTGACAGAAGAAAAGCGATGTTGGAAGATATTGCCATCTTAACCGGAGGAACCGTAATTGCAGAAGAAAGTGGTTATACTTTAGAAAACGCAACGTTAGAAATGTTAGGAACAGCTGAAAAAGTTTCTATTGATAAAGACAATACAACTATCGTAAACGGAGCAGGAAATGGTGATTTGATTAAAAATCGTGTTAACCAAATCAAAGCTCAAATGGAAACAACAACTTCTGATTATGACCGTGAGAAATTACAAGAACGTTTGGCTAAATTAGCAGGAGGTGTTGCTGTTCTTTATGTTGGTGCTGCTTCTGAAGTAGAAATGAAAGAGAAAAAAGACAGAGTTGATGATGCTTTACACGCAACAAGAGCAGCTGTTGAAGAAGGAATTGTTGCCGGTGGTGGCGTCGCTTTATTAAGAGCTAAAAACGTTTTAGCCTCTTTAAAAGCAGACAATGCGGATGAAGCAACCGGAATTCAAATTGTTTCTCGTGCGGTTGAATCGCCATTGCGAACCATTGTTGAAAATGCAGGTTTAGAAGGTTCTGTGGTTGTTGCAAAAGTAGCCGAAGGAAAAGGTGATTTTGGATACAATGCAAAAACCGACGAATATGTAGATATGCTAAAAGCCGGAATCATCGATCCGAAAAAAGTAACGCGTGTGGCTTTGGAAAATGCTGCTTCTGTTGCCGGAATGATTTTAACTACAGAGTGTGCTTTAGTTGATATTAAAGAAGAAAATGCCGGTGGCGGAATGCCGATGGGTGGCGGAATGCCGGGAATGATGTAATTTGGTATTAAGATTCGAGTATTAAGTATTAAGACTTGAGTATTAAGACTTATAAAGATAAAAAATCCGTCATGAAGAAATTCGTGACGGATTTTGTTTTTTATTAAATACTTAGATTTTGCAAAATTGAAAACGACATTGTATGATTCATGATATCATTGGTCGTACTTGGATTTAAATAATGATTCATATAACCCAATTCAATTCGAGTCTGTTCTTTAAAATGAATACCTAATCCAGTGAAAAATCGGTTTTGATCAAAGAATTTGGAATTAACTTTATTTTGCCCAATATTTAAAAATACTTCTGATTGAATGACACCATACAATGTATTATTAGAATTTTTGAAGTTAGATAAATGAATTAAATTTCTATTCAAATAGCGAAATCTGTTTTGATAATTTGTTGCAACAACTTCTGTGTTTTGATCAACTACTCCCAATCTGTCCACAAATCGCTGTTCAACTCGAATTCGATGATTCATTAGATTTTTATCTTCTTTCCATTTGTGATTGTAAACCAATTGTTGCCAAATTCTGTTTTCACCAAAATAATCATCAAAAGTTGGACTAAAAGTGTTGATTAAACCATATCCTAAACCCAGGTTTAACTTTGAATTAACATGATAAACGCCTCCAATCCTAAATAAATTTTGACGGCTATAATTTAGGTTGTCATCAAGTCTAAACTGAGCTTCAACATGAATGCCAACTTTTTCTTGAACCTTAATCTGACCAACGTATGCAAACCAATTGGCTTGATCTTCATTTTTATTTTGAGAATTCACCTCCGTAAAACAAGATAAAAAAACACAAAATAGAACACTTTTCGTAATCCAATTAACCCTCATAACCGGTCATTTTAGATTTTTATTCTTTTCTCTCATATAAGCAACATCCATGAAGGTCATTATAAACTTCATCTTTTGCTTTTGCTTTATTGGTATCGTGACCCACTTTTGCTATTGCCTCGTGAACTTGATCAATTGAACATTTGGTTTCATCTAAGATTAAATGCAAATCATGATGATCAATATGCCATGTGGCCGATTTAACACCTTTTACAGACAATGCAGCCTTTTCAATACGTTTTTTACACATATCACAATTGCCATTTACTTCGATATCGTATTTAGCATTTTTATTTTTCTTCTCTTGAGCTTGAACTGAAATTCCTAAGAAAGATATCATCAGTAGTAAAATTATTTTTTTCATTTTTAATATTGATATTTTTATTGATTTTTGAGATTGTTATTGAATTTTAAATCGTAATCCGGCATAATACATCGCACCAAAAACCGGAGCATATACCATTGAACTATCAAAATACGCACCAAAAGGATCGTTGCTTCCTAAAATTGCATTTTTTTGTTGGTAATTTCCAAAGTTTTCGGCTCCCACATAGACTTCAAAAGTTCTAGAAAATGTTTTGGTAACCTGTGCATTCATCACCGAAAAAGGATTTGTAAATTCTTTTAATCGATATTCCTCCGGGTTAGTTTGTGTTCGTGGCAAACGTTGTTTTCCCATCCAATTATAGGTAAAATCAAATTTCCATTGTTGCCCGTTATCTTTCACATGTGTTTCATAAGCAATGTTTGTGAAAAAACGATGTTTGGCTTGCAAAGGTCTTTCTACTAAACCAATCGTGTAATCTGTTTGAACATCATAATATTTATAAGCTGTTCTAATGTTGAAATGCGTTGAAAATTCATAACTCAAATCTACTTGCAAACTATTGGCAAACGATTTTCCGTCAAGATTATAAAAAAGTACTTGTTGCGGACTATTATCCACATCAACAATGGCTTGGTTTTGAAAATCGGTTCGATAAAAATCTACTGAAAATTCAGCATCTTTTCCAAACAGCTTAAATCCTTGTAAAAAACTAACGCCATAATTCCATGCAATTTCAGCATCTAATCCGTAAATTTTTCCGTTAGTATCTAAAATTTGAAATTGACGTGATGATGCAAAAAGTTGTTGGTTTTCGGCAAAAATATTAGCACTTCTTTTCCCTCTTCCGGCAGAAACTCTAAAAGTGGTTTTTTCAAAAGGTTTGTATCGTAAATGAGCTCTTGGCGTAACAAAAACCCCTAAACGATTGTGATAATCAATTCGACCGCCTAAAACATAACTCAAATCGTCATCATTGCAATAGGTGTATTCGAAAAAAGTTCCGATGGAATTGTCAATTCTACTAAAATCAGTTGCATTCACTACTTCACTAAATTGATCATAAGTGAAATTAATACCTGTTGCAAATTTGTGTAACGTATTGCTTATAATCGAATTGTAAATCAAATTGGAATAAAAACTACGTTGCGTGATATCATATTCATTTAATCCAAAATACGAATTTTGTTTATGATAATTGAATGCGTTTTGAAAACCAAAACTTCGCCATGGAATTTCAGGAGAAACACGACCAATTTTTGAGGAAACATCTAACTTTTCCGTACTGATTTCTGAACCCCAAAAATTGGTTGTTCCTTTATCTCTATCCGGATCAAAATCTACTTGACCGGTTTGTTTTTCATCATTCATATAACGAAGATTAATAAAACTCACCCAGCCTTTTTCGGCATCAACATATTGCCAACGATTGATGGCATTGATTTGTTTACCTATCGGATTATCTAAAAATCCGTCATCATTCATGTCATTTTTAGAAACTCTTGCATTTCCGTGAAGAAACAAACTAGTTGACCATTTGTCGGATATTTTTCTATTAAAATGCGTATTCAACTCAAAGCGTGAATCGGTTGAACCATAAGCATTCAAGAAAAAAGGGATATCATCATGAGGTTTAATCATTTCATAATTGATTTGACCTGAAATGCTTTCAAAACCATTGGCTACCGAACCTGCTCCTTTGGTAATTTGAATGCTTTCTACCCAAGTTCCGGGCACAAAAGAAAGTCCGTAAGCCTGAGAAGCTCCACGAATAGCCGGAATGTTTTCTTCTGTCATCAAAATATAGGGACTTGTCAATCCTAACATTCTAATTTGACGACTACCGGAAACCGCATCCGAAAAATTCACATCAATGGATGGATTGGTTTCAAAACTTTCAGACAAATTACAACAAGCTGCTTTTAGCAATTCTTTGCTTGTCATCGTTTGAACATTGGCTGGAGTTAAGTAATTTTTTTGAAGTGATTTTCTAACTTTAGTTAATGTCACCTCATCAAGTGTGGTGTCAAACTCTAAATTTTTAGTCACAAATTTAGGTTCAATGACCGTGACTTTTTCAGTTTTAAAGCCAACATAACTTATAACTAAGACCGTATTTTCTGAAGAATAAGGAATTGAAAAATTCCCTTTTTCGTCTGTAACAGTACCAATTTCTGTATTTTCCCAATAAATATTTACACCGGGAAGTGGTAGATTGTTTTCATAAGTAATTTTGCCGTTTATTTTTTCTTGAGAAAAAGAATAAATTGTAGTGAGTAAAAAGATGAAAACGATTATGGTTTTTTTCATGTAAAAAATTTTAAATTAAACAAAGTAATTCACTAAATGTGAGAACAGTTTAATTTAAAATTAGGCGTAAAATACCAATTGAGAATAAAGTTTATATAACGGAGGTGTATTTGAATCACAATAATAATGCAACTCTTCTTTGTTAATTTCTCCTGTAAATTCAGCAAAAACCGGAAGTTGATAGTTTGAAAGAAACGCCACAAAAGAGAAATCAAAGTTGATTTGACTAACAAGCATTTCGTCAAAATCGGCTTGAACAGTTTCGTCAGAACAACAACCATCATGATCGGAAAAAGAAGAACTACAACATGATTTTTCATCAGGCTGAGCATCCATTTCACAAGGTTCTTCCAAATTAAAAATGGATGATATTGAAGCAATTTCACCTCCACAATAATGCACATTAAAAGCCAACCCACTGGTAGCAACCAATAAGTGAATAGCCAAAAACAAGCTCATGGATTTTTTAAAATTCATAATGCAAAAGTACAATTTTTTGAAATAGTCAACAGTAATTTGATGTTAAAACAATTAAACTTCAACAATTTGACCCAATAGCGGTACTTTGCAGTTGTAATTAAATGTTTCTATTATTTTTAATCGTAAGGCATCGGCAGCTTCATTTTCGCCATGAACCATAAAAATCATTTTGGGTGGAGCTTGTAGTTCTTTCAACCAATTTAGTAAATCATTTTGATCTCCATGAGCAGAAAGTCCTTCAACCAAAACAACTCTTGCGTTTACAGTATAATATTTGCCAAAAAATTTAATTTCTTTATCACCTTCTAAAAGTTTTCTACCGCGGGTTCCTTCAGCTTGATAACCAACCAGCATTACTGTGTTCTCTGGTTTATCAATATATCTTTCAAGATAAGATAACACCCTTCCGCCGGTAATCATTCCGCTGGCGGCAATTACAACTTTGGGCTGTTTGCTATAAATTGCTGCAATGGAATCTTCAAAGTCAGAAATCATTGTGAACACACTACACATTTCTTCGCACTCGTGAGGATTCAGTTTATGCCATTTTATGTTTTCTTTAAAGACATCAATAACTTTAATTCCCATTGGGGTATCTATAATATAAGGGATATCGGGAATTCGATTCTGTTTTTTTAACTGCCACAACAAATACATTAACGTTTGAGCTCGTTCTACCGCAAAACTTGGAATAATTACGTTTCCTCCTTTTGCAACTGTTTCATTGATGATATTTTCTAACTCAAAATAAACATCTGTTTCAGGATGAACTCTGTTGCCATAGGTACTTTCCAAGAATATAAAATCTCCTGATTTCGGTTTTTGTGACGGATACATCAAAACATCATCATCTTGACCAATATCGCCAGAGAACACAAACTCTTTTCCATCAACATGCAACGAAATAGAACAAGCACCTAAAATATGTCCGGCTTGAAAAAATGAAAAAAAGGCATCTTCTGATAGGCGGATTTGCTGGTCTTTCTCTACCACTCTAAAAAATGAAGTTACTTGTTCTGCATCAGCAACGGTATACAAAGGTTCTGCCGGATTGTGTTTAGAAAAATGCTCCTGATTGGCTTTTGATGCTTCTTCTTCTTGGATTTTGGCACTATCGGCTAAAATTAATTTTGCAATTTGTTTGGTTGGAGCAGTACAAAATATTTTTCCTTTAAATCCATTTTTCACCAACAAAGGCAACCATCCACAATGATCCAGATGTCCATGTGTCAATAATACAAAATCTATAGTTGAAGGTGCTACTGACAAAGGTGCTCGATTTAGTTCTCGCAAGGCTTTGACACCTTGAAACATGCCACAATCAACTAAAATCCGTAATTCATCATGTTCAATAAGTGTTTTTGAGCCAGTAACTGTACCTGTTCCTCCTAAAAATTGAATTTTCATAGTAAATTATATTTAATTGCATAATTCGCTTGCTTCCTTGAGTATGTTATTTATTCTATTGGAACTCAAACCAACTTTTGACAACCAGATTGGCTTTTTAAGCAAATCTTTCACTGTTATAATGTCCTGCATTAACAACTTGTCTTTTTCTAATCGTGTTAGAGTTGTCAAACAAGTTACAGGATACATTTGATAACTATCTATTTTATTTTTTAAACCGTTTTCAAACGGATAATCCCAACTTAAAAGATGTAAATCACAACACAAACCAAATTTGACAGCATCTTCGGTAAATCGATTATTAGAAATTATCCAGCACTTTTCAATACTCTCATTTTCATTAAAGAGATGTGCTTTTTTACCTTTTAAGTCGTTAAAACGTGATAGAATATACATAGGCACTTTTACATCAGTTTTAGCATCTTGATTGCCGTGAAACTTACATTCAATCATTGCAATTTGATTGTCTAATTTGATCACCACATCAACTTCATGACTAACACATTTTCCGTCTAAAATTAGATTTGTTATTGTTTGAAAACCTTCAAATTCAAATAGTTTGGCGATGTATTTTTCAAAATAAAAGCCAGCAGGCCCTAAATCTTGAATAGCTGTTCTTAAATTGTAACGTGCCGCATGAACATTTGAAAAGCTTTTTAAAAGTTGAAAAGCCAATTTATAAATCTTTTTGGTTGGAATGCCTTCATATAACGCTTTTTCAATCTCGTGCATTACTTGACTGATTATTTTGTCGTTTGCACCTGATTTTAGTAAAGAATTCTTAAGCTTCTCCCTTTCAAAATGCACCAACTCACCGGAAAATTTTGTAACTTTCATATCAAATGAATTTCACTATTAAAGATATGAAATTTATTCGGAACCAGCGTTTTTTTGAATGTAAAAAGCAGGTATAAATAAGAGTAAAAACAAAGGTTGAATTAGAAATCTTCTAATATAAAACAACAAAAAATTATAACTTTCATTAGAAAACTGTAGTAAAATAAAAAAAGCAACAATTAATACAAAAAATAAAAGCAAGTATAGAATCATTGCGAATTTTACAAGTTGTATATCTTTAAGAATTACATATAAAACAAGCAAAGAAAGAGAAGTATTTAATAGATATCGAAATAATAAATTCCAAAACAACGCAAAAGAGTTGTAATCAGGAAATGGCAAATTGAGGTAATCATTTTTAAAATAATTTAAAAATGGGTCATAAAACATTACTGTTTCGTAATTACGCAAAAGTGCAAAACCAAGCAAACAAAGCAGTAGTATAAAAAATCCTTTTTTATCTTGTTGAAGTTGTTTTAGCATAAAAAGAAAATTTATTTACCCAAATTATCCACAATAAAAACACTACACCATAAATTACTAAAGGAAAAACAACCCCATGAAGAATATGCTCATGTTGTGGATAATAAAACAATGCAATTGACAACAGTGCAATCCTAATTATATTTAAAAGATGAATTAGTAAACAACCGGAAAGTATAAAAATCATAGTTGTAATTAATTTTCCTTTGAAAGCCAAAACAAAAGCAACAAATAAAATCATAACACTTACTGCATTACATCCTTCAACAACTCGGGCAACATATTTTTGATTTACAAATAGTTTATAAGACGGTTCCGATTCATGCGGTTGAATTTCGCTCGAATGTCCAAAAAAAACAATTGTTTTTTGAGTTTGTGAGGCAACTACCTCCGTAAATCGATCGTTTTCATTTTTAGCCACATCATATTGACTCAAATAATACTGATAAAGAAGTGTCAAAACAGCATAAGTCAAAAAGAATTTAGCCAAAAAAGTCAAAAAGGGTTTGTATTGCGTAAAATAGTTTTTCAATGGATTGATTTTTAACAAAAATATATAAAAATCAGGTTTTTCAATACTTTATATTTGCAAAAAAATAGCTAATGAAATTTGAGAAACTAAAACCTGGAGTGATTGAAATACTTCAAAAACCGAATATTGAAATCAACGAAAAACTAAAAAATCTTTGCCAATATTTACAAGATAATGTTTCCTACTACAATTGGGTAGGTTATTATTTTGCAAATCACGATAATCAAACATTGCATCTTGGTCCTTATGTTGGTGCAGAAACCGATCACACCGTTATCCCTTTCGGAAAAGGAATTTGCGGGCAAGTTGCCGTTTCTAATCAGAATTTTGTAGTTCCGGATGTTGCTGCTCAGGATAATTATATTGCATGCAGTATAACTGTAAAATCCGAAATCGTCGTTCCGCTTTTTGTGAATGGCGAAAATATTGGCCAAATTGACATTGACAGTCATGCCCTAGATCCATTTACTGAATCAGACGAACGTTTTTTGGAATTTGTAAACAAGGAAGTTGCAAAGTTGTATTAGAAAAAACTTGTCCATCTAAAAAATAAAATTACCTTTGCAACCGAATTAGGAAACACCTATTTCATACATAAAAATCATTTAAAATAATATTGGAATGTATTTAACTAAAGAAACAAAAGCTGAAATCTTCGCGAAACACGGAGGAAAGGCTGAAAACACTGGTTCTACAGAAGGACAAGTTGCCCTTTTTACTTTTAGAATCGCTCACTTAACTGAGCATTTGAAAAAAAATCGTCATGATTACAACACTGAACGTTCATTAGTACTTTTAGTAGGTAAAAGAAGAAGTCTTCTTGACTACTTAAAGAAAAAAGATGTTGTGAAATATCGTGAGTTAATTAAAGAATTAGGAATTAGAAAATAATCAACTAAGGGGCTTTGTGCCCCTTTTTGTTTTACATATTTTAACGTAAAGTTCCCGTTTGCCTTTGGGTAGGGAATAAAAAAGTTTGGTTTTTCATTGGGTTACACAACAACTACACACAACAACACAACGAAACCTAATAATTAATACCAAATTAGAATTTTTATGATTCCAAATGTAACAAAAGAGGTTATCGATTTAGGAGATGGACGTACCATTTCAATCGAAACCGGAAAATTAGCGAAACAAGCAGACGGTTCTGTGGTGGTTCGTTTAGGCGATTGTATGCTTTTAGCTACAGCTGTTTCTGCCAGAACAGCAAATCCAAATGTAGATTTTTTACCTTTAACGGTAGATTATCGTGAAAAATTTGCGGCTGCAGGAAGATTTCCCGGTGGTTTTTTCAAAAGAGAAGCCCGTCCAAGCGACAGTGAAGTATTAACCATGCGATTAGTTGACCGTGTTTTACGTCCGCTTTTCCCGGATGATTATCACGCAGAAACACAAGTAATGATTCAATTAATGTCTCATGACGAAAATGTGATGCCTGATGCACTTGCCGGTTTGGCTGCTTCTGCTGCGTTAGCTGTTTCCGATATTCCTTTTTACAATTTAATTTCTGAAGTACGTGTTGCTCGTCTTGATGGTAAATTTATCATCAACCCAAGTAAAGCTCAATTGGAACTATCTGACATCGACATGATGATTGGTGCTTCTATGGATTCAGTAGCCATGGTGGAAGGAGAGATGAAAGAAATTTCAGAAAAAGAAATGGTGGAAGCCATTAAATTTGCTCACGAAGCTATAAAAGTTCAAATTCAAGCCCAATTGCGTTTACAAGAAGCATTTGGCAAAAAAGAAATTAGAACCTATGAAGGCGAACCTGAAGATGAAACGGTTTATGCCAAAGTAAAAGCAGCAGCCTATGACAAATGTTATGCAATTGCTCAAGCCGCTTCGGGAAAAAGCGAAAGAACTGAAAAATTTGCTTTAGTAAAAGAAGAGTGTAAAGCTTTATTTACCGAAGAAGAATATGCAGAAAATGCAGATTTAGCCGGTCTTGTTGGAAAATATTACTACAAAACAAATAAAGAAGCTGTTCGTAATGTTATCCTTGAAAAAGGAATTCGTTTAGACGGAAGAAAAACAACCGAAATCAGACCAATTTGGTGTGAAATCGATTATTTGCCATCTGTTCATGGTTCATCTTTATTTACACGTGGTGAAACACAAGCGTTAGCAACTGTAACTTTAGGAACTTCAAGAGAAGCGAATCAAATTGACTCGCCATCAGAACAAGGTGAAGAAAAATTCTACTTGCATTATAACTTTCCTCCTTTTTCAACCGGTGAAGCAAAACCGTTAAGAGGAACTTCAAGAAGAGAAGTGGGTCACGGAAACTTGGCTCAACGTGCTTTAAAAAACATGATTCCTGCAGAATGTCCATATACAATTCGAATTGTTTCAGAAGTTTTAGAATCAAACGGTTCTTCTTCTATGGCAACTGTTTGTGCTGGAACAATGGCTTTGATGGATGCTGGCGTTCAAATGGTAAAACCTGTTTCAGGTATTGCGATGGGATTAATTACTGACGGTCAAAAATTTGCAGTTTTATCTGATATCTTAGGTGATGAAGATCATTTAGGTGATATGGACTTTAAAGTTACAGGAACGGCAGACGGAATTACCGCTTGTCAAATGGATATAAAAATCGACGGATTGCGTTATGACATCATGGAGCAAGCTTTAGACCAAGCTCGTGAAGGCCGTTTACATATTTTAGGTAAATTGGTTGAAACGATTGCTACGCCAAGACCAGACGTTAAGAAACATGCTCCAAAAATCATCATGCGTACCATTCCAGGTGCTTTCATTGGTGCTTTAATCGGTCCTGGAGGAAAAGTAATTCAAGAATTACAAAAAGCTACAGGAACAACGATTGTTATTAATGAAGTAGATGAGCAAGGTGTGGTAGAAATTTTAGGAACAGATCCGGATGGAATTGCAGCAGTATTAGCTAAAATTGATTCGTTGATGTTCAAACCGCAAATGGGTGAAGCTTACGAAGTAAAAGTAATTAAAATGTTAGATTTTGGTGCCGTTGTAGAATATACTGCCGCTCCAGGAAATGAAGTTTTATTACACGTTTCTGAATTAGCATGGGAAAGAACCGAAAATGTTACCGACGTTGTAAATATGGGCGATGTTTTCCAAGTGAAATACTTAGGTGTTGATCCTAAAACCAGAAAAGAAAAAGTATCAAGAAAGGCTCTTTTACCAAGACCTCCAAGAGATGAAAATAATAAAATAACACCAAAACAAGGTTAGTAATTTCATTTATTAATTCACAAAACCCTGACTTCTATTTTGAACGTCAGGGTTTTTATTTTTTAAAAAAATTATAGAATGCATAAAAAAATAGTTGTAAAATTAATTCATATGAATTTAACGTTTTAAAATTGTAAAATTTTTAGCTTTTATTAACATTTATATTATATTTGTCTTAATGCCTTGTAATTTTAAAATGAGTTTTAAAAGAACCTACACCATTCTATTTTTTCTATTTGTAAGTTTACTTAAACTTCAAGCTCAAGATTTTGTCGTGAGTGGAAAGCTTATTGACAACAAAGGAGTTACAATTGAGTCTTCTGAAATTTTACTTCTCCAAGACAAAAGAATTAAAGGCTCGGGATTAACTGATTTAAATGGAAATTTCTCGATTTCTTTACCAAAAGGAGTCTATCAATTGCGTTGTTATTATGTTGGTGTTGTTATATATGCCACCGATTTTAATTTAATTGAAGACTTAAATTTAGGCAATTTGATTTCTTTTGAAGACACGAACCAGCTTTCAGAAGTAGAAATAGTTGCCAAAAAAAGAATCATGGAAACCAAAATTGATCGTACTGTATTTAATGTTGAAAACAGCATTAGATCAAGTGGAATGGATGGTTATGAATTATTAAAAGGGACACCGGGTGTGTCTATTCAAGGGAATGCCATAACAATGATTGGAAAAACCAATGTAAGTGTGATGGTTGATGACAGAATTATAACTTTATCAGGAGAAGATTTAAATAATTATTTAAGAAGTATTAGTTCAGAAAATATCAAAAGCATTGAAGTTATAACTACACCACCGGCAAAATATTCTGCGGATGGAAATAGTGGATTACTTAACATTAGACTCAAAAAAGCAATCGATAACTCTTGGGCTGTTACTCTTAGAAGTAGTTATTTACAATCAACTTTTGCAACTTTTGCAACCGGAATAGGTTTTACATATAACAAAAACAAAATAAGTTTATTTACGGATTTTGTAAAACAACAAGGTTCAAACGAAATCACGGAAACAGCAGATACTTATTTTAGTGATGAAAACTGGATAAGCAGAACAAAAAGAGAGGATTTTGTTGATGTTTATAGAGGTATATTTAATTTAGATTACAAACTTACTGAAAAGGCTAAAGTTGGCTTTAAATACATTGGCTTGTTCAACAAACCGGACATTGATGATGTTAACAACACCAAAATCTACGATTCCAATTCGAATAATTTACAAACAACGATTTTGACCAATGGCTTTAACAATTCAACAACAAAAAATAATTCTATCAATGCATTTTATTCACAAGAACTCGATTCAATAGGCAAACGAATGACTTTTGATATTGATTATTTTGAATATCTTGATTCACAAGATCGTATTTTTTCTTCACAAGATTATGATGCTAATAGCAACTTGGGACCTTCATACATTAAAGCTAACAATAAAAGTATTCAAGATTTAAAAAATTATAGTGCTAAAATTGATTTTGAAATTCCTTCAAAATGGGCAAATTTTGGGTTTGGAGGTAGAGTAAGTTGGGTTGACAACACTAGTGACATTAGTTTTTTTGATTTAACAAGTGGCAGTCCGATTGTTGACCCTCAACAAACTAATATTTTTGATTATACTGAAAACACACAATCCATTTATGCTAACTTTTCTAAATCATTAAATGAAAAATGGCAAACACAGATAGGCCTTAGATATGAAAATACACAAACCGTTGGCATAACAAAAGCATTAGATCCTGATTTAAATGAAACCAATAAATTCAATTACAACCAGCTTTTTCCAACCGCTTATTTACTTTATACAGCAAATGAAAATTATTCCATATCTTTGAATTATAGCAAAAGAATTGGCAGACCAGATTTCTACTCTTTGAATCCTTATAAATGGTATTTTAGTCCGTTTTTAATTGTAGAAGGAAATCCTTTTTTACAACCTTCGTTTACAGACAATTTTGAAATCAATCAAAGTTTCAAAGAAAACATAACTTTCAAACTGTATTATTCCAACACAAAAAACGGAAGTTTCCAAATTCCATTAATTGAATTAGACCAAAATCCTCCAATTACTAGAATGTTTAGAGATAATTTTTATGACCAAGAACGTTTGGGAGCGACTTTAACTTATTTGTTTAATAAATTCAACTGGTGGGAAAGCTCCAATACTTTAAACGGCTATAACAACACCACAACTTTTATCAAAACCATACCATCAGATGAAATAAATGGATTTAATTATGCTATCTACACTAATAATACTTTCACTTTAAATAAAAATAAAAACTTTTTTGGAGAAATAAATTTCAGTTATAATGCCCCTGGTTTTAATCTTTTCAATAATTTCACTTCATCACATCGATTAGATGCCGGACTTCGCTATTCATTAAGAGATAAAGGATGGAATTTTGTATTATATGGTTCTGATTTATTAAGATCTACTTTTGTTTATGTAAGCTCTACTTTAAACAACACACCACAAACTCGTTCTATTTATTATGATGATCGCACAATCAGATTATCAGTCAGTTATAAATTTGGTAACCGAAAACTTGGTGTAGCACTGAGAGAATCAGGCAACGAAGAAGAAAAAGAAAGAATAAGATAATTTTTTTAAATTATTTTGTAACATTTTAGGTTTATTGAACGTATAACTACCTGAAACTTTAATAACAAGGAGACAAATTAAATGAGACAACTTAAAATTACCAAGCAGGTTACCAATCGTGAAACCGCTTCCTTAGACAAATACCTACAAGAAATTGGTAAAGTTGATTTAATAACCGCAGACGAAGAAGTAGAATTAGCCCAAAGAATAAAAGCCGGTGACCAAAGGGCACTAGAAAAATTAACCAAAGCAAATTTACGTTTTGTGGTATCTGTTGCAAAACAATACCAAAATCAAGGTTTAACACTGCCCGATTTAATTAATGAAGGTAATTTAGGTTTAATTAAAGCCGCTCAACGTTTTGATGAAACGAGAGGTTTTAAATTTATTTCCTATGCCGTTTGGTGGATTCGTCAATCGATTCTTCAAGCCTTAGCTGAACAATCTCGTATTGTAAGATTACCATTAAATAAAATTGGTTCGATCAATAAAATCAATAAAATGTATGCTTTATTGGAGCAGTCTAATGAGCGTCCTCCTTCAGCAGAAGAAATTGCAAAAGAATTAGACATGACCGTTAATGATGTTAAAGAGAGTATGAAAAACTCCGGACGTCATTTATCCATGGATGCCCCATTAGTTGAGGGTGAAGATTCTAATTTATATGACGTCTTACGCTCAGGTGAATCACCAAATCCTGATAGGGAGTTAATTCATGAATCACTTCGTACAGAAATAGAACGTTCACTAGAAACACTAACCCCAAGAGAAGCTGACGTTGTTCGTTTGTATTTTGGTTTAGGTGACCAACACCCTATGACGCTTGAAGAAATTGGAGAAACTTTTGATTTAACACGTGAACGTGTTCGCCAAATTAAAGAAAAAGCTATCAGAAGATTAAAACATACTTCAAGAAGTAAAATTCTTAAAACCTATTTAGGATAGGCTTTTTAAGTCAATTTTTGTATTTAAAAAAAATAATGTAAATTGCATTCACAAAAATTTGGTATACAAATTGCAATAAAGATACTAAGACTACAAACAGTTTAAACTGTTCGTTTTTTGATTGATGATTGAAACTCCGGCTGATTACCGGAGTTTTTTTTTATTCTAGTTTCTGATATATAATTATCTTTGCAAATCATAACTAACCACAACAAAATCTAAACAGATTAAACAACTACAGCATGAAAAACACCTTAATTGCTCCTTCCGTATTGGCTGCCGACTTTGCCAACTTGCAACGCGACATTGAAATGATAAATAATAGTGAAGCAGATTGGTTCCATATTGATATTATGGATGGGGTTTTTGTTCCAAACATTTCATTTGGAATGCCTGTTTTGGAAGCAATTACTAAGCATGCAAAAAAAACAATTGATGTACATTTAATGATTGTTGACCCAGATCGTTACATCAAAACTTTTGCTCAATTGGGCTCAACAAACTTAACCGTTCATTACGAAGCTTGCACACATTTACACCGCACATTACAAGCTATAAAAGCAGAAGGCATGAAAGCTGGTGTTGCATTAAATCCTCACACGCCAGTTAGTTTATTAGAAGACATCATCAAAGATATTGATTTGGTTTGTTTGATGAGCGTAAATCCGGGGTTTGGTGGACAGTCTTTCATTGAACAAACTTACACTAAAGTAAAGCAATTAAAAGAAATAATCCTTCGCAATAATGCCTCAACTTTAATAGAAATTGATGGAGGTGTAACAAACAAAAATGCTAAACAATTGGTTGATTGCGGTACCGATGTATTAGTTGCAGGTAATTTTGTGTTTAAGGCAGAAAATCCAACTGAAACCATTAGTGAATTGAAAAAAATGCTTTCCTAAAAATAGGAATCTAATAATTAGCATAGTAACTATAAAAAAAGGCTATTCATGTTATTTGAATAGCCTTTTCTAATATGTCCAATTGGATGAGAGCAGTTACTTTGGTATTCTAAATTGTGATTAATATTGTTCGATTAAATATTTTATCAAGTCGGTAGTGGTAACAATACCTACCAATAAGTTACCCTCAACAACTGGTAAAGCATGAAACTCTTTTGTAGCCAAGATTTCTGCAACTTCCTTTATGGTTGTTTCAGGAGAAACTGTAATTAGCTTTTTAGCCATAACTTGTTCAACTGTAAACATATTATAAACAGTTACATCTACCACATCATCATCGTCATCAACTGCATCCACAAAAGAAATGCGAAGTAAATCGGTAAAACTTAACATCCCTACAATTGTATTGTCTTTTACAACAGGAATGTGTCTTATATGATGTTTTTTAAATAAATATTCCGCCTTAGTTAAGTCATCAGTAATATTGAGTTTAACTACATTTTTAGTCATAATTGACGACACTGGAACTTTCTGTTTCATAACTCGAAGTATTTAATTATGAAGCAAAATTGCTTTTATAAATTTACAAAAAAAATGATTTAAGTCAGGCCCAAATCAATTAAATTTTCATAAATAGGTTATATCATATTAAAGATTTATCATTTTTCTTACTTTATTAAAAAGTTCAGGATGCTCTTCTTTGAATTGTTCGGGGGTTTCAAAGAAATGTTCTAAAATTACAGCTATGAACTCAAAATGATTGGTGTAAGCATAAATTCTAAAATAATTGGATGCTACCAATTTATCTAAAACCTCGGGTTTTTCAATGTATTCTCTAATCTTTACATACATTTTTGCAAACTGTAACGAGCTAGCATCTGTTCTTTTTAATCCATGTAAATGAGCTGCATGTGCGAATTCGTGAATTCCTAAATTTAGATTGTCATTTTCATATTCATAGCCGTTAAGAAAATCTTGCCATGAAAAAACCAATGCTTTCATTCTAGGATTAAATTCTCCTTTATGCCAAGCATCATTAACTGTTGAATAATAAATAGAAGGATATAAAATTATTTTATCAAATACATCAAGCAGGTATTTTCGCATTCCGAAAGTTACTTTTACAGCTGTGCCAGCTATCATTAATTTCATTTCATCCGTAACAACTAAATCTTCTTTTGATACAAATTGATAATGCGAAATAAATTTAGCTACTCTATGTTCAAAATAACGCTTTCTTTTTGTGTCTAATTTATTGTAAAACTGGATTTTATTTTTGAGAATATTCCTTTGCTTTTCAGATACAATTTTAGGTGAGATATAAAAATGAATAAAAACCGGCTTGTTAAATAGCTTAAGATGGTAGTGTTCGATTGTATTTAATACAATAGCAAAAAACAAAAACAAAATAAGAAGAATAAGTATTATTAACAAAACGAGTACGACTACCATGAAAAAATAATTGGGACAGTTTTGTAAATATATTAAAAAAATTGAACCTTCAATTTATTACTGCATGCTTACAAACAATAAAAGAAACAAAAACACCAAAACTATTGGAGTATTGTTTCTTTTATTACTTTTTAAAAGTGACCTCGGAGGGGTTCGAACCCCCAACCATCAGAGCCGAAATCTGATATTCTATCCAGTTGAACTACGAGGCCATTTTTTTATTTAGTGTACGAATCTACAACAAATAAAATTATGCTAAAAGCTTTTTAACGATAGTTGAAATAGTTTTCCCATCGGTACTTCCTCCTAACTGTTTTGAAGCAATTCCCATCAACTGACCCATTGATGCCATTCCAGAAAATCCATTCTCAGCAATAATTTGAGCAACTGCTACCTCTACTTCTGCTTCTGTTAATTGTTGTGGTAAGAATTTTTCAATGACAGCAGATTGTAACAATTCCGGCTCAGCCAAATCTTGTCTTCCTTGTTGAACATATATTGATGCACTGTCTTTTCTTTGTTTCACCAAACGCTGTAATAACTTAATCTCTTCCTCAGACGATAATTCGTCTTTTGAACCCGTTTCTGTCAATGCCATTAAAATAGCTGATTTAACCGCTCTCAATGCTTCTAAAGACAATGTATCTTTAGCTCGCATTGCATTTTTTATTTCTTCATTAATTGTATTTTGTAAACTCATGGTTTTATAATTTTATATCCTATTTAAACAGGTTGCAAAGGTAAAAAAAATAACCCGAAAACAACAGTGTCATTTTCGGGTTGAACAAGGTAGGTTAGTTAGTAGTATTAATCTACATTATCGTGTAAAAAAGAATTATTTGAACGCAATTGAATATCATCATTACTGTCTGTTCCTAATGAAATTCTGGATGTGTTGTTTGACATTGGATTTGTTGAGATATCAACTCCACTTCTCTTAAATGCCGGTTCTTTTTCTAACTCTTCTATTCGATTTGAATTGTTATGAAACTTATAATTAAAATCTTTTAATTTCTTTCTTCTTTCATCTGCCCGAAATTTTAAAGTCTCTTCAATTGTCATCTCAAGTGGATTAATTTCTTCATGTGAAGTTGAAAATTTTTCTGTAACAGGCTCAACATTTTTCATAGTGATATTTAATTCTTCCTGGACAGACTCTTCCACTTTTGCTAATACAGGCTTAGAATTTAACAAATCGTTTTCTACTTCCATATATTCTTCTAGAGAGTAACGCACTATTCCAGTTTCATTTAATTCCGTCATAGGAACAACCTGAATAGGACTGTTTACTTGAATTTCATTTGCCGCTGCCGCTGATTGATTTAGGTCAAAAAGGATGGTCTTTTGTGCTTCAGGTTGTTTGTTTTGATTTGTAGGCAAATCAAAAGTAAAAGCAATTTGCTCTCTCTTTTCAACAATAACAAACTCTGGTTCTCTTACAAAAATTTCTCTTATTTCAGAAGTAGTATGTATTAATTGATTTTCAAATGATGGAGAAACAATTTCATAAGTAGTTTCTATGTTTTTTATAGCCTCTGTTGTTTGAACTAAATCTGAAACAGTAGTTGGAGCAACAACCTCCATCTCGTCAACTAATTCAAAAACAATTTTTTCTTCATTTGAAGTTTTAGAAACTACTTCGTCAGATTTAAAATCTGAAACCGTATTAACCACTTTTGAAAGTAAGTCAATAGAATTAGTTAAACTATCTTCAAGTGAATGAATTATCTTTTTTGGCTCAGCATTAACGATGTCTTTTTGTTGCTCAACATTAAAACCCGTAGCTATGATTGTTACAGCAATAGAATCATTTAATGTTTCATCTTCTCCAACACCCATAATTATATTTGCATTGAAACCGGCTTCAGTTTGAATATGATCATTAATTTCACCAATTTCATCAATAGTAATTTCAGAAGAACCAGAAACGATAAGCAACAATACGTTTTTGGCTCCTGTGATTTTATTATCATTCAACAACGGCGAATCCAAAGCAGAAATAATAGCATCTTTTGCTCTGTTTTCTCCTGATGCTGTTGCAGAACCCATAATGGCTGTTCCGCTGTTTGACAACACCGTCTTGGCATCTTTTAAGTCAATATTCTGCGTGTAATGATGCGTAATCACCTCTGCTATTCCACGAGAAGCAGTAGCTAAAACTTCATCAGCTTTTGAAAATCCGGCTTTAAAACCTAAATTTCCATAAACCTCTCTTAATTTATTATTATTGATAACAATTAAAGAATCTACTTGTTTTCTTAATCGCTCAATTCCCGACATGGCTTGTTCTAAACGCACTTTCCCTTCAAATTGGAAAGGCATTGTTACGATTCCAACAGTTAGAATGTCTTTTTCTTTTGCCATTTGAGCAATCACCGGAGCAGCTCCCGTTCCTGTTCCGCCTCCCATTCCGGCAGTGATAAAAATCATTTTAGTATTGGTGTCCAACATTTTTTCAATGTCTTCCATACTCTCCATGGCTGATTGTTGACCTACTTCAGGGTTTGCTCCTGCTCCCAAACCTTCGGTCAAATTAACACCCAATTGAATCTTATTGGGAACCGGGCTATTTTGAAGAGCTTGTGAATCTGTATTACAGACCACAAAATCTACACCCTTAATTCCTAATTTAAACATGTGATTGATGGCATTGCTACCGCCCCCACCTACACCGATAACTTTAATTACATTTGATTGGTTTTTTGGTAAATCAAATGAAATACTTCCAAAATCTGAGTTGCTTATCATAATACTTGGTTTTGCTATTTAATTTTTAAAACAATTTTTGAATTTCAGGCTATTCAGCGTTGTCTAAAAATTCTTTTATTTTTTCTACATACTTGTCAAAAAAGGAACGTTTGATTTTACCTTCAGTCGTTTCTTCTTTTATTTCTGATTTTGGGGCTTCAGGAATACTTTCTTCTTGTTTTTTTACTTCAAATTTTACCGGTTGTTCCATTTCACACATTGGCACGGCACTTTTTGAATTGTTTCCAATACTGTTCATCACTAAACCAACAGCAGTAGCATATAACGGACTTGAAATTTCTTCATCAGAATTTCCGGCCAAGTGTTCATTAGGATAACCAATTCTTGTGTCCATTCCGGTGATATATTCAACCAATTGTTTGATGTGTTTTAATTGTGCACCACCTCCGGTTAAAACAATTCCGGCAATTAATTTCTTTCTTGGATCTTCATGACCATAGGCTTTGATTTCAGCAAAAACCTGCTCAATAATCTCCACTACTCTTGCGTTGATTATTTTTGAAAGATTTTTTAATGAAATTTCTTTTGGATCACGGCCTCTTAATCCAGGAATAGAGACAATCTCGTTGTCTTTATTTTCTCCCGGCCAAGCAGAGCCAAATTTCACTTTTAACAACTCCGCTTGTTTTTCAATAATAGAGCAACCTTCTTTGATGTCATCTGTGATGACATTTCCGCCAAATGGAATTACGGCTGTATGTCTGATAATTCCATCTTTAAAAATTGCCAAATCCGTTGTTCCACCACCAATATCAATCAAAGCCACACCTGCTTCTTTTTCTTCTTGGCTCAAAACAGCATCGGCCGAAGCTAATGGTTCTAATGTCAATCCTGACAATTCAATTCCGGAGCTTTGAATGCATCGACCAACATTTCTAATGGAAGCTGCTTGACCAACAACCACATGAAAACTACTTTCTAATCGACCACCATACATTCCGATAGGTTCTTTGATTTCAGATTGACCATCAATTTTAAATTCTTGAGGTAAAACGTGAATAATTTCTTCACCCGGAAGCATTGCCAATTTATGAACTTGATTGATTAATTGTTCAATATCTTTATCGCCAATCACTTCATCAGGATTAGGTCTACTAATGTAATCGCTATGCTGAATACTCCTAATGTGTTGACCTGCGATTCCAACCACAACATCTTTGATGCTATAACCTGATTTTTCTTCAGCTTCTGTTATTGCCGCTTGGATGGATTGTATGGTTTGTGTAATATTATTCACCACACCACGATGTACTCCTAAACTTTTAGATTTACCAACACCTAAAATTTCAAGTTTTCCGTATTCATTTTTCTTGCCAATCATTGCTACAATTTTTGTTGTACCAATGTCTAAACCTACTGCAATGTTTTGTTTTTCCATACTTCGTGTTATTTTGTGCAAACCACTTGTTGCGAATATTTCAAATCAATTTTTTTGTATTGATATATCGAACTATCTTGAATTGCTTTGTAAAAAAAAGCTTCGTAATTTTTAAATTTATCTTCAAAAGCTAACGATTTTCCAAAATCAATCACATAATCAAAGTTTCTATTCTTCATCATCAACTGACCTGTTGGCAATATTTGAACTCCAATGATGTTTTTTTTCAAAAATTCGGAATCATAAATATGCCGTAATAAATCAATCAGTTGAGACAATTCGTCTTGACTATTCATGCCTGAAATTAGTGGAACTCTTGCTGAATGAATGTCTGATAACGGCATTTTTGTTCCCTCATAATCAATATAGTATGACTCATTAGCATTAAAAACTCTAGCTATTGGCGTTTTTTGTTTTACTACTGCTTTTAAGACGCCATCAATACTAACATAGACTTGAGATTTCTCAACCATGTCATGCTGATTTATGGCAAATTCCAAACTATTCAAATCTAACGCAACTTTCCTAATAGCTGAAGCATCTTTTTTATTTTCTATTAACAATTTATTAACCGTTTCATGAGTTACAAAAAGTTGGTCTTCTCCAACAAATTCTACTATAGATTTTGTTAATTTTCGTTGTTCATTTCGCTTTGTAGAAAAGGCAAAAAGAAATACAACCAATCCTAAAACCAGCAACAAACGCAAATTGGTCCAGTTAAAATGTTTTTTCATACAATGCTTTTTTAATTGGATCTACTAATTCACCTATATCACCTGCTCCAATTGTAACATAAACTGTAGCGTCACTCATTACTAATGCCTGCAACAATTCGTCTTTTTGTACAATTTTTTTATTGGAATTAATAATTTTAGACAACAACCAAGAAGAAGTAACTCCTTCAATTGGCAATTCTCGAGCCGGATAAATATCTAATAAAATTATTTCGTCAAAAACTTGCAAACTTTTTGCAAAACCATCAATAAAATCACGAGTTCTTGAATATAAATGCGGTTGAAAAACAGCTACAACTTTTTTGTTTGGATACAACTCTCTAACAGCATTATGAACCGCTTCAATTTCTGTTGGATGATGAGCATAATCATCAATATAAATTAAATTTTCTTGTTGAATTTGGTAGGAAAATCGCCTTTTAATTCCGGCAAATGATGCTAATGAATTCACAATTTTTTCTCTAGATATTCCATACGAATTTGCCATTGAAAAAGCCATTAATGCATTCATCAAGTTATGTTTTCCGGGTAGTTTAAACTTTACGCCCGAGATATAATCTGTTGGAGTTTTTATATCAAAAACATAAGCACTATTTTCAATTCTTATATTTAAAGCTTGAAAATCTGCATTTTCATTAATTCCGATGGTGGTTCCCGATAAAGGAAGACCAATAGGAACAAATAATCTTGATTTATCTTGAATTTTATTGGCAAATTCAACAAAAGAAGCTTCAATTGAGGCACAATCGCCATAAATATCTAAATGATCTGCATCCATTGAAGTCACACAGGCCATATCAGGATGTAAATGTAAAAATGACCTGTCAAACTCATCGGCTTCAACTACTGTTATTGATTTTCCGTTTCCAATTAAATTGGTGTTGTAATTTTCTACAATTCCTCCCAAAAAGGAAGTAGCATCTGCTCCACTTTCATACATTATATGACCTAAAATACTGGAAGTTGTTGTTTTTCCGTGAGTCCCGGCAACTGCAAAACAAAAAGTATCTTTGGTAATAATTCCTAAAACTTCAGCTCTTTTTTTAATGGTAAAATCTCGCTCCATAAAATAATTCCATTGTGAATGTGTCACCGGAATTGCAGGAGTTATAACCACCAAAGTGTTTTCTACAAAATAATCAACTGGAATTAAACTGATTGCATCCTCAAAATGAATATTCATTCCGGTCGCAATCAAATCGTCTGTAAGCGATGTTGCTGTTTTGTCATAACCGGAAACATTTTTTCCAATAGAATGAAAATAGCGTGCAATTGCACTCATTCCGATGCCTCCGATACCTATGAAAAAAACATTATGTATTTGATTAAGATTCATTTATGTAATTAATTTTTTTATTTCTGCAACAATTTCTTTAGTTGCATTCGGTTTGGCTAATTTTTTACAATTAGCACTTAATTCCTTCTGTAATAATTCATCAGAAAACAATGAATTCAATTGTTTTTGAAATTCCATCTCCAGATTTTTTTCTTCAATTAGCAAAGCTCCTTGCTTATCAACAATTGCTCTTGCATTTTTGGTTTGATGATCTTCGGCAACGTTGGGAGATGGTATAAAAATTATTGGTTTTCCCACCAAACACAATTCTGAAACCGATGAAGCTCCTGCTCTTGAAACAACAAAATCAGCTGCTGAATAAATCAAATCCATTCTATCAATAAACGCAACAACAGTAACATCTTCTCTTTCGTTAAAATGTTTGTATTCTTCAAAATACAATTTTCCGCATTGCCAAAAAACTTGAACACCGAAGCCTAAAATTGCATCAATTTCTTTTGCAATTAGTTGGTTAATTCGTCGCGCTCCTAGACTTCCTCCCAAAATTAAGAGTATCTTTTTTGAAGGATTCAGGGAAAAATATTGCATTGCTTCTTCTCTATTTCCTTCTGAAGAAATCAAATCCTGACGAACCGGGTTTCCTGTTAAAACAATTTTATCTTTTGGAAAAAAACGTTCCAAATTTTCATAAGCTACACAAATCCGATTGGCTTTTTTACTCAACCATTTATTGGTAATTCCCGGATAGGAATTTTGCTCTTGAATTACCGTTGGTACTCCAAGAACAGATGCGGCTTTTAATAAAGGGCCGGACGCAAATCCGCCGGTTCCTATCACTACATTAGGCTTGAAATCATTTACTATTCGCAGTGATTTCAATAAACTTTGAGATAATTTCAACGGAAATAACACATTGTCAAACGTTAATTTTCGTTGAATTCCGGATATCCACAACCCTTTTATTTCATAACCTGCTTGCGGTACTTTTTGCATCTCCATTTTATCTTTTGCACCCACAAACAAAATTTCGCAATCGGGAAACTCTAACTTCAATTCATCAGCAATAGCAATGGCCGGATAGATATGTCCACCCGTTCCGCCGCCACTAATTATGAATTTCAGTTTCTTCATTCCATTATTTATTTAACACCGCATTCATTGGATTATCTTCAATGGAATAATCCTCACCTTCTTTTACATCAGATTCAGACGCTTCATCATCTTTGATTTGCTTTTCTATCAATTTTTGAAGAGCAGCATCTCTTTTTGCTTTATCTGCATTTTCTGCAGCAATCTCTTCGTCTTTTTTAGTAACATTCAAAATGATTCCTATGGCTAAACACGTTACCCAGATTGAACTCCCTCCACTACTAATTAAAGGTAGAGTTTGTCCTGTTGTTGGCAGTAATTCAACTGCAACTCCCATGTTTATCATGGCTTGAAAAACAATAGGAAAACCTAAACCAACCACCACTAATCGTCCAAAAAGTGTATTTGCTTTTTGAGCTGTAACAATGATTCTAAAAAGTAATAAAAGATAAATTCCAAGAATAGCAAACCCTCCTACCAAACCAAATTCTTCTACAATTATTGCATAAATAAAATCTGATGATGATTGGGGCAAGAAATTTTTCTGCACGCTTTTTCCGGGTCCTAATCCATAAATTCCACCTGTTGCAATGGCGGTTTTGGCTCTTTCAATTTGATAAACCTCGTCAGGATCTTTAACTGAATTATCTGAATATCTTGTAATTCTGTTTTCCCAAGTTTCAACACGTTCAAAAATATGAGGGACTTTATCAGGATTAACTGCTTTCAAAACTTTGGCAACTCCAATAAATGAAATTAGCAACAACAATCCTGAGGCAAATATTATTCCAAGATACTTCAAAGGGTATTTTCCAATAAAAACCAACATGGAAACCATCATAAACATAAAGGCTGCCGTAGAAAAATTGGCCGGTAAGATTAATATCAATGTTAGTCCCACCGGAATCCATAAATCAACAAAAGACGATTTGAATGTGATTGGTTCTTTGTGTGTTTTTGACAAATAACGAGCCACAAAAACCATAAGAATAATAAATGCAAACGTTGAAGGCTGTAATGAAATACCGCCAATTTCAACCCATCGTCTGGCATTTCCTTTTTCCACCCCAAAAAACAAGGTATAAGCTAATAAAATCCAAATAAACGGTAATAAAAATCGGGATATGCTTCTATAATAATGATAGGGAATTCTATGAATTTGATAAATGACAAAAAACCCTAATGACACGTGAATTAAGTGTTTTACCAAGTAACCAAGTGTATTTCCGGTTCCGTGTCCGGCATAAGCTAAATTACTACTCGCACTAAAAACAGGCATAAACGAAAACAGAGCCAAGAGAGCAACCAATGCCCAAATAACTTTATCTCCTTTTATGTGTTTTAAAATTGTTTTCATAATTTATAAAATGACTATAAATTTCTAACTGCTTGTTTAAATTGACGGCCTCTGTCTTCATAATTTTCAAATAAATCAAAACTTGCACAAGCAGGTGATAACAAAACAGTATCTCCTTTTTCAGTTAAATGTTGAGCTGTTCTAACCGCATCGTTCATGCTTCCCACCTCAACCATTACATCTACCACATTTCCAAAGGCATCAATAATTTTTTTATTGTCAACACCCAAACAAATAATTGCTTTCACTTTTTCACGAACTAAAGGCATCAATTCAGAATAATCATTTCCTTTATCAACACCCCCAACAATCCAAACTGTTGGTGTGTTCATACTATCTAGGGCAAAAAAGGTAGCATTCACATTAGTAGCTTTACTGTCGTTTACATACAGCACGTTTTGAATTTTTAGAACTTTCTCTAAGCGGTGTTCAACACCTTGAAAATTGGAAAGGCTTTCGCGAATAGTTTGTTTTCTGATTCGCATTAATTGAGCTACTGAAGCAGCTGCCATTGCATTTTTCATGTTGTGTTTCCCCTCAAGAGCAATGGATTTTGTTTCCATTGTAAATTCTTCTTCGTTGATGTAAAGTTCCATAGTGTTTTGATTTAAATAGCCTCCTTTTTGATTTTTGACTAATAGCGAAAAAGGAATCAATTGAGCATTAGTTTTGTTGTTTAAAAGCCAGTTTTGAATTTCTTGATCATCGGCATCATAGATTAAATAATCTTCTGACGTTTGATTTTTTGTTATTCTAAATTTAGAATTTATATATTTTTCATACTTGTATTCATAGCGATCTAAATGATCGGGACTTATGTTTGTGATAATAGCGATATGTGGTTTATAATTGATTATTCCATCCAATTGAAAACTACTTAACTCCAACACATAAACATCATAATTTTCATCTGCCACTTGCCATGCAAAACTTTTACCAATATTTCCAGCTATACCTACATTTAATCCCCCTGATTTTAGTAGATGATATGTTAGCATTGTTGTTGTGGTCTTTCCGTTACTTCCAGTAATTCCAATGGTTATAGCATCGGTAAATTGTGATGCAAATTCAATTTCTGAAATAACAGGAATGGCTAAAGCCTTTAATTTTTTTACAATTTCAACTTTATCCGGAATCCCCGGACTTTTCATCACAACATCAGCATTCAAAATTTTTGATTCTGTATGCTTTGATTCTTCCCATTTAATGCCGTTAAGCGTCAGAACTTCTTTATAATTTTCTTGAATCTTTCCAAAATCAGAAAGAAACACATCATACCCTTTTTTCTTTCCGAGAATTGCGGTTCCAACTCCACTTTCGCCTCCGCCTAAAATTACCAATCGCATCTTATCTTAATTTTAGGGTTACAATTGAAAGAATGGCCAGCAATATTCCAACAATCCAAAACCGAGTAACAATCTTACTTTCATGATATCCTTTTTTCTGATAATGATGATGTAAAGGAGACATGAGAAAAATTCGTTTGCCTTCGCCGAATTTCTTTTTGGTATATTTGAAATAACTCACTTGTAAAACCACTGATAAATTTTCTGCCAAGAAAATGCCACAGATAACCGGAATTAAAAGTTCTTTTCGGATTGCAATTGCAATAACGGCTATGATTCCGCCAATAGTTAAACTTCCTGTATCACCCATAAATACTGCCGCCGGATAACTATTATACCACAGAAAACCAATCAAAGCTCCTACAAAAGCGGAAATAAACACCGTCATTTCACCCGAGTTTGGGATATACATAATATTGAGGTAATTGGAAAAAATGATATTACCTGAAACGAATGTAAAAATCCCTAATGTGAGCACAGAAATAGCCGAAGTTCCTGCTGCTAATCCGTCAATACCGTCTGTTAAATTTGCTCCGTTTGATACGGCTGTAATGATAAATATCACGACCGGTATAAATATTAACCAAGCATAATCTTGAAAACCATCACCGAAAAAGGATATGATTTCAGCATAATCAAATTCGTTATTTTTAAAAAATGGAATTGTTGTTGCTGTTGATTTCTCTTCTAAACCCACTTGAGAAATCCCTGATTCTGCAGTCTGTAAAATATTTGTTCTTTGCGTGTCTTTTCTAACGGTAACACCAGGATGAAAATATAAAACAGAACCAACTATTAATCCTAATCCAACTTGACCAATGACTTTAAACTTCCCTTTTAATCCTTCTTTATCTTTTTTGAAGATTTTAATGTAATCATCAATAAACCCTATTGTTCCCATCCAAAGCGTTGTAACTATTAACAAAACAATATAAATGTTGTCTAATTTTGCCAATAACAAAACTGGGATTAAAGTTGCCAAAATGATAATCAAACCACCCATTGTTGGCGTACCTGCTTTTTGAGTTTGACCTTCAAGACCAAGTTCTCTCACAGTTTCACCAACTTGTTGATTTCTCAAAAAATTGATGATTTTCTTTCCGAAAATGGTAGATATCAAAAGTGACAAAAGCACCGCCATACCTGAACGAAAAGTAATGTATTGAAATACTCCTGTTCCCGGAAGATTTGTTGATTTGTCTAAGAATTCAAATAGATAATATAACATAGGCCTTTATTTATCAAGTTGATTTAAAACTTCTTTTACTGTTTCCATATCATCAAAATGATATTTAACACCCTTTATTTCTTGGTAATTTTCATGACCTTTTCCGGCAATAAGAATAATGTCATTTGAATTGGCTAATTGACATGCCACTCTAATTGCTTGGCTTCTATCAACAATTGCTAATGTCTTTTTTTGATTATGAAGTTCCACGCCTTTTTCCATTTGTTGGATAATATCAATCGGATCTTCACTTCTTGGATTATCTGAGGTTAGAATAACCTTGTCACTCATTGCAGTAGCAATTTTTGCCATTATGGGTCGCTTGGTTACATCTCTATCACCGCCGCAACCAACAACGGTAATCAATTGTTCGTTTTTAGTCCTGATTTCGTTCAAAGTCTCCAACACATTTTCTAATGCATCTGGCGTGTGAGCATAATCAACAATGGTGGTGATTTTATTTTTTGTGATAAAAAATTGAAACCTTCCCGAAACGCTTTCTAAGTTGGAAACCAATCGCAATACTTCAAAACTATCTAATCCAAGTTCAACAGCTGTTGCATAAATTGCCAATAAATTGTAGGCATTAAAAGCCCCAATTAATTTTACCCAAACTTCATTTTCATTAATTTTTAAAAGCAAGCCGCTCAATTGATTTTCAAGAATTGTTGCCTTATAATCAGCATAGGATTTTAAAGCATAACTCACTTTTTTAGCCGACGTGTTTTGAGTCATAAAACTTCCGTTTTTGTCATCAACATTACTGATGGCAAAAGCAGTTTTTGATAATTCATCAAAAAATGATTTTTTCACATCTCTATATTCAGCAAAAGAAGCGTGGTAATCTAAGTGATCATGAGATAAATTGGTAAATACACCTCCGGCAAAATGTAAAGCTTTAGTTCTTTTTTGGTGAATGCCGTGCGAACTTACTTCCATAAAACAATAAGCAACACCGGCTTTATTCATTTCGTCCAAATAATAATTTATGGTCAATGAGTCCGGAGTTGTATGTGTTGCTTTGTACTCTGTTTCATCAACCATAATTTTAACGGTGGAAAGCAACCCGACTTTAAAACCCGCGTTTTTAAACAATTGAAACAACAATGAAGCAATGGTTGTTTTTCCATTTGTTCCGGTTATACCAATTAATTTTAAATTTTTTGAAGGATTTCCATAATAATTTGAAGCCATTAATGCCAAAGCAAGATTGGTGTCTTTCACTTGAATATAGGTAACTCCATTTACAATCATATCAGGAAATTTGTTGCAAATCACAGCAACAGCTCCTTGATTTAATGCATTTTTGATAAAATCATGTCCATCTGAAAGAGTTCCTTCAATGGCAACAAACACATCATTGAAGGTTATTTTTCTGGAATCAAATTCAAGTTTGTTTACCTCCAAATCGGTGGTTCCTTTAACCGCCTCAATGCTTACTTTATATAATATGTCTTTTAGTTGCATCATGACAATTCAAGGATTATAATTTTATTTTGTTGCAAAGGTTCTCCCGGATGAATGGATTGTTTTTTCACTTTACCTTGTCCAATAATTTTTACTTTCATTTTAAGATTTTCAAACAATGCGACAGCATCCATGCCTGCCATTCCCACAACATTTGGTATGGTTTTGTTCTCTTTGTTGATTAGCGTATAATACTTTTCAAAATTGGCGTCTTGAAGCTTATTTGATTTATCAGATTCTCTAACTTCATTGGTTGAAGGCACATCTGTAAATACTTTTTGAGCAATTCGTTTAAAAACCGGTCCGGAAACATCAGCACCATAATATCCTTTTGTTGTACTAGGTTTATGAATGACAACTATACAAGAATATTTAGGTTGATCAGCTGGAAAATAACCTACAAATGAAGAAGCATAATAAAGGTTTGCTTTGTTTGCATAATCAACTTGAGCGGTTCCTGTTTTTCCTGCCATTGAAAAATCTTTAGAATATAGTTTTGAACCTGTTCCGCGTTTTACAACGTTTTCCAAAACCACTTTCACTTTATCAATTGTTTCTTTTGAGGCTATTTGAGATACAATTACTTCTTTATCAAAAGTTTTAATTGTTTTATTCCACTCTTTAACTTCTTTTACAAACAAAGGCTTTATCATTTCACCATCATTTGCAATAGCATTATATAAGGTCAACGTTTGAAGTGGCGTCATAGAAACTCCATATCCATAAGCCATCCATGGTAATGTTGTTCCATACCAATTTTTAGCACCTGGTTGAGGCATAATTGGTTTTCCTTCTCCGGCAATTTGTAATCCTAAAGGTTCATTTAATTTCATTCTATTTATATGACCTACAAATGCTTTTGGGTTATTTTTATAATTATCGTAAACTGCTTGAACTAAAATGGTATTGGATGACAATTCAAACCCTCTTGCTAAAGATATTTTTCCGTAACCCCCTTTTTTAGAATCACGAACTCTTCTGTTGTAATATGTAATTTCACCTCCGTTTGAATCATAAACTGTATTTGTATCCGCTTTTTTATCTTCAAAAAGTGCTAATAAATCCAATATTTTAAACGTAGAACCCGGTTCATGAGATTCTTGAATCGCATAATTTATCGTTTCAGAATAGTTGCCGTTTTTATCTCTTCCTAAATTTGAAATTGCTTTAACATGTCCGGTTTTTGTTTCCATAACAACCACGCAGCCATGATCGGCTTCATAATACTGTAATTGTTTCAACAAAGCATGATGAGCAATGTCTTGCATATAAACATCAATTGTAGAAATGACATCATAACCGTCTTGTGGTTCAATTTCGTTTTCATCACGAATTGGCTTCCATTGTCCTTTGGACATTTTTTGCATTAAACGTTTTCCATCTTTGCCGTTTAAATAATCTTTAAATGCCCATTCAATACCTTTACCGTCAGGAGTTCCGTTTGGCGTTACTCTTTCATATCCAATGGTTCGTTCTGCAATCAAACCAATGGGATGCTCACGGATTGTTCTTTGCTCTGTAATAATGCCACCTTTATAAGGTCCTTTATTAAAGAGTGGAAAGCTTTTAATTCGCATGTATTGCGTGTAACTCAAACTTCTGGCTACCAAATAATACCTATTTTTGGTTGACCTTGCTTTTAATAATTCAGATTTGAAATATTGACTTGGTTTCCCTAACATAACAGATAAGGAATCACAAAGTGGTTGTAAATTTTGATTGAAATCATCTTGATTTGGAGCCACAGCATCAAATCGGATTTTATAATTTGGAATTGATGTAGCCAATAAACTACCATCTGAAGAATAAATATTTCCTTTGTTTGCAGGAATTACAAAATTTTTAACTGTTCTTTCTTTTGCTAATTTTCGGTAATGTTCACCTTCAACAACCTGAATGTTAGTAAGCTTTACAGCCACAGCAATAGCTAAAACTAAAACAACAAAAGCAGTCAGATACATCCTATATAAGATATGTTTATCGTTTGCTTCCATTTTTAAATTTTCAATTATTGGTTTGAGTTACTACTTTTATTTTTTTTGGAGGAACGGTTGACGGCACTATCCCTCGTTTTTCCATTTTTTCAGAAATGGTGCTTTCCATTTTCAGTTTCATTAATTCTGAACGCCTGTCTACAAATTCTGATCGGTATTCTTTTACTTCTTTTGTCAATTCAACTGTTCTGAAAACCTTTTTTTCATACCGATGAATGTTATTAATCATTAACATGGCTAAAACAATCAAAAAAACTATAAACTTCCAGCTCTTTGACGCATCTTCATTGACCAGAAATCGAGCTTTTAATATGTTATAAACACTACTTTTCATTTATGCCTTTTTTTTCAGCTATTCTAAGTTTTGCACTTCTTGCTCTATTATTCACCCTTATTTCCTCATCACTCGGAACAATCAGTTTACCAACATGTTTTAACGGCACTGAAAAATTTCCAAAAAAATCACGTTCCGGTTCACCTTCAAACATTCCATTTTTTATAAACCGCTTTACTAATCGGTCTTCTAAAGAATGATAAGAAATTACACTTAACCTTCCTTCTGGTTTTAGAACCTCAAGTGCTTGTGTTAAAAATTCTTTCAGAACTTCCATTTCTTGATTCACTTCAATTCTTATGGCTTGATATATTTGAGCTAAAATTTTATGGCTTTTATGTGCTGGTAAGAATCTGCCCAACACATGCTTTAATTGTTCCGTGTTTTTTATGGGATGCTCTTTTCTAGCTATAACAATTGTGTTTGCAATTGCCCCTGCATTTTTCAATTCTCCAAAATCAAAAAACAATCGTTTCAAAGCCGCTTCATCATAATTATTCACCACCATAAAAGCACTTAAATCTCCTTTTTGATTCATTCTCATATCCAATTCTGCATCAAATCGGGTTGAAAAACCTCTTTCTGCCACATCAAATTGATGAGATGAAACCCCTAAATCTGCTAAAATTCCATCAACCGATTTTATGCCTTGAAATCGTAAAAAATTTTTGAGATACCTGAAATTCTCTTTTATTAAACAAAAACGCTCATCATTCAAAGTGTTTTCCCAAGCATCTTGATCTTGATCAAATGCAAACAATTTGCCTTTTGGACTCAATCTTTTCAAAATTTCTTTGGAATGACCACCTCCACCAAATGTTACATCAACATAAACCCCATCAGGATTGATGTTTAATCCATCAATGGATTCTTTCAATAGAACCGGATTATGATATTCCATTATCGTCATCATTTACATTTCCCATTACGTCTTCTGTCAAATCTGCAAAATCAACTGTGGCATCATCAATTGATTTCTCATATAAATCTTTGTCCCATATCTCCACAATGTTTACTGCCGAAGACAAAACCAAATCTTTTTTTACCGAAGCAAATACTACTAAATCTTTAGGAATCAACAATCTTCCTAAGTTGTCAATTTCAACCACTTTTACACCTGCCGTAAAACGTCGTATAAAATCATTGTTCTTTTTAACAAATCGATTTAGTTTGTTAACTTTATTCATCAACAGATTCCATTCAGCCATTGGATAAAGCTCCAAACACGGCTGAAAAACAGAACGCTTCAACACAAAACCTTCTTGTAATGATGACGCCAATTGCTTTTTCAAAGGAGCCGGCAATAGCAGCCTCCCTTTAGCATCAACTTTACATTCATATGTTCCGATTATACTGTTCACCTCAAAACGTTTTGTGTCTATACCTAGCAAAAATAAAAATATTTTACCACAAATTACCACAAATTACCACTTTGTTGATAAGTTTTACCACTTTAACCAAATTCAGGCTAAATTGCAGAGACACAATTTTTTAAGATTTTCTTAACGAAGCATGAAAAAAGAAAAGGTTTGCAATAATAAAAAAGCCAAAAAGCTGATTTTGATGAAAATAATTCAAGGAAATGCCGTTTTAAAAAACAGCAATAAAAATCAATAAAATGTTGATTTCATGCTTTTTAGTAATTGTTAAGATAAAATTTTAAAAAAAGGAAAACTCTTTGATAAATTAAATTTTTGAAAAATTCATTTTAATCTATAAAATCTTATATTTGTGAGGAATTGAATAATCATTTTTTAATGAAAGACAACTTTAAAAAAGAAGGGAAATACTCTTATTTTGAAGCAGGCGAAGGAACTCCAATAATCGTTTTACATGGTTTAATGGGAGGTCTAAGTAATTTTGACGGAGTGGCTACTTTTTTCCCAAAAGAAGGCTACAAAGTTGTAATTCCTGAACTACCTATTTATACACAAAATATTCTAAAAACAAATGTGAAAGCTTTTTCAAAATATGTAAAAGACTTCATCACATTCAAAGGATATGATAAAGTAATATTATTAGGAAATTCACTAGGAGGTCACATTGCTTTGTATCATACAAAAATGTATCCTGAAAAAATGGCCGGTCTTGTAATTACAGGAAGTTCAGGTCTTTATGAAAGTGCGATGGGTGATAGTTATCCAAAACGAGGTGACTATGAATACATCCGCAAAAAAGCAGAAGATGTTTTTTATGACCCAAATATTGCAACAAAAGAAATTATTGATGATGTTTATAATACGGTTAATGATAGAATTAAACTTATCAAAACATTGACAATTGCAAAAAGTGCCATTAGACACAATATGGCAAAAGATTTGCCAAAAATGACTACACCAACTTGCATTATTTGGGGTAAGAATGATAAAGTAACACCTCCAGAAGTAGCTGAAGAATTTGATCGCCTTTTACCCAATTCAGATTTATATTGGATTGATAAATGTGGTCATGCCGCTATGATGGAACATCCGGACGAATTTAACCGATTGCTTTTTGACTGGTTAAAAAAGTCAAATTTATAATTCCCTTGACAAAAGGGATTTTTTTTATACCATGAAAATAAATACAGCTGAATTTATAATTAGTAATTCCGAAGTAAGCAAATGTCCGAAAGATCCGCTTCCGGAATATGCTTTCATTGGACGTTCTAATGTTGGGAAATCCTCATTAATCAACATGTTGACTAATCATAAAAACTTAGCCAAAACCTCTTCAAGACCCGGAAAAACACAATTGATTAATCATTTTAAAATTAACAACAATTGGTTTTTGGTTGATTTACCCGGTTATGGTTATGCAAAAGTCTCTAAAAAAACAAAAGAAATTTTTCAAAAATTCATTACTGATTATTTTGAGAAAAGAGAACAATTGGTTTGTGCTTTTGTCTTAATTGATATCAGACATGAGGCCCAAAAAATTGATTTGGAATTCATAAATTATCTTGGCGTAACTGAAGTTCCTTTTTGTATTGTTTTTACAAAAACCGATAAAATTGGCAAAACCAAAATTGACTCACATGTTTCTGCATATGTGAAACAAGTTTTAGCCAATGGTTGGGAAGAAATGCCTCAATATTTTATCACTTCTTCAACCGAAGCTGTTGGTAAAGAAAACATTTTAGAATTTATTGATGATATCAATCAGCAGTTTTTTAAGTCAAATACTTTTTAAGCTTTCAATTCTAATTTTTCAGCAAAATATTCGCAAAAATCCCGCATAGTATCAGCCATTTTTGTATCGGTTGTGGCTCTTTCATAGGTATCTGACATTGCGACTAAAGTCTCGTAAAAAAATCGTTTCATGTCATCCACAGGCATATCTTTTGTCCACAAATCAATTTTCATGGTTTGCTTTTCTTGATTATTCCAAACTGACAAGAGTATCGCCTTTGATTCTTGATTAACCACACCACCATCTTCTGCAGTCCATTGAAGTTTTTCAGGAACTTGATTTTCGTCTAATTCTATAGAAAGTTTTATTTCAGATTGTTTAGTTGCCATTATTTTTTTGGTTTATATCGGGATAATTCAAATAACTCTTTAGCATCCATAGCTAATAATTGCTGCAAAGATACATCATTGTTTTTCATAAACGAACGCACGATTTGCCAACCTAACCATATGCCAACACGACCTGGAGATTCATTATCAATATCAAGATAGAATTTTGAAAAAGGTGCCGGAGCAATAAATCGATGCACTAATTTTAAGTCCGTACTATAAAGATAAGCTTCTTGAATAAAGTTTAGCCACATATAATTTTCGTTGGCTTCACACCATTCTAGTTGTTCTTTAGTATATCCTATTTTATCATTATCGGCATATTCCGGCAATAAAATATCTTTCAAATAAAGCTCCTTTCCATAATAAATCATTTGAGAAAGAAACATTCTATCACGTGCAGGAGTAGTAACTTTTGTTGAAAATTCAGAAACAATATCCGGCAAAATTTGTGACCGTTCAAATGTTTGACAGAAATAACTAGGAAATTCATTGATATAGAATTTGTGGTCTTTCCCTAAGTATAAATCAATGGACAACAACATTATACTATCCGTTAAAATAACTTTATTTTGGTATTCCATTTCACTGATCAAAGTGATTACCTTTGACGGCATTTTAAAATCAGGAAAATAAAATTTTATATGACGGTATAAATCTTCAATTTCATTTTGAACCGAAGAGAAATCACTATACTTTTTCTGAACCTCATCATATAATTCTCTATAAATTGGATCTTGAATTTTATCGACAAAAACACTATCATGATATTCTTCAGGAAAAAAAACAGCATACTTAGAACGCATAGACTTAAATTCTGAAATAGGTGTTTCATATAAGATCTTATCAAAACGTTCAATTTTCAAATCAACTGGTAACAATTCAATTTCTTTTTCAAAAGCTGATTTTTTATTACACGAAACAAAAACTGAAAAAAGAATCACTAAAAATATATACTTTGGCATGTTTAAAAAAATAAAGTGTTAAAGCCTTTTATCAATTGGATTTTTTATTTTTACAAAAACTTTTTTGACGCTGCAAATATACAATGCTCAAATGACACCTAAACAAATGACCCCTAAAAATACTACTCTTGCTATTGAAAAAATCAACCAACACATTGTAAATTGGCTAAAAGACTATGCCATTAACGCAAAAGTAAATGGTTTTGTTGTAGGCGTTTCGGGAGGAATCGATAGTGCGGTTACTTCTACACTATGTGCTCAAACAGGTTTGCGAACATTATGTCTTGAATTACCGATTCATCAAGCTCAAAGCCATGTTGACAGAAAAAGAGAGCACATTCAACAACTCAAAAGCAGGTTTTCAAATGTTGAAAGCCTCAATGTTGATTTAACAAATGTATTTGAAACTTTAAAAAATGATTTACCTGATTTTGAAAATCATCCTCAGCACCAATTAACGCTCGCAAATACCCGTGCAAGATTGCGAATGACAACTTTATATTATTTTGCAGGTATTCATGGCCTTTTAGTTGCAGGTACAGGAAACAAAGTTGAAGATTTTGGTGTAGGTTTTTATACAAAATACGGAGATGGAGGTGTTGATTTAAGTCCTATTGCAGATTTAATGAAATCTGAAGTTTATAAATTGGGGGCGTTTTTAAAAGTACCTAATTCAATTCTAAAAGCACAACCCACTGATGGTTTGTTTGGAGATAGTAGAACTGATGAAGACCAACTTGGGGCTAGCTATGACGAATTGGAGTGGGCAATGAATAAAGACACTGAAGGCAAAAAAACAACAGATTTCTCGGGAAGAGAAAAAGAAGTTTTTTTAATTTTTAAACGATTAAATTCGGCTAATCAACACAAAATGAGACCTATTCCAGTTTGTGAAATCCCTAATAAAATCAAATTTTCCTACTAAAGAAGTAAAAATTTTTAACATTTTTACTACATAAATGAAAAATTTATGTTACCTTTAACTGCCCTAAAAAAATTAATCATTTCAACCAAAATACCACTTATTATGATTAAAGTTTGTTTAGCCGACAACCAACCTGTTGTTCACTTTGGGGTTAAATCGTATTTTAAGGATCATGCTGAAATCAGTTTAGTTGGCCATGTGGGCAATTATAATATGATTTTAGACTTACTTAAAATCAAACCCGTAGATGTTTTAATTTTAGATCTTGAACTTGAGGGTTTGAGCAGTTTAAACATGGTAAAATTTCTTTTGAAGGAATTTCCAAGTACAAAAATTATAATTTTCAGTAATTTATCTGAAAATATCTATGCACCAAATGCTTTGAAAGCGGGTGTCTCTTCTTATTTACACAAAACATCAAAATTGGAAACTTTAGGTAATACAATTATAAAAGTTAGCCATGGAGCAATTATTTACAGTGATACTGTAAAGAAAAATTTGGCTTTGATTGCAAAGCAAAACAAAAGCGAGCGTTTGTATAGAAAACTATCTAATCGCGAAATTGAAGTGCTTCGCTTTTTAAGTGATGGAAAGAAAAACAATGAAATCTCTAAAATTTTAGGATTGAATGAAAAAACCATCAGTACTTATAAATTGCGATTACTCACCAAATTGAATGTAACCAACCTAGTTGATTTAGTTAACAAAGCAAAAACATTAGAAATAGTTTAATGACAAAAAAGACCTCAAATTGAGGTCTTTTTTAATTATAATCTGTTCTCATTCTTCCAATTCTACGTGTAATTGTAACTTTGAGTTTGTTATAGTCATTTATTAAGGTTATAATTTCCTCGGGTTTAAACTCGGGTGTTTCTGCTTGTATTTGCTTCATCAAGTCTTTATTAATTTTATTAATAAGGTATTCTCTAAAAGTAACTATAGTTTCTGAAACCAATCGAGACAGAATTTCAAAATCATCTTTTTCCTTTACAAAAACCTGTTTTTTACCTAACCAACCATGCAATTGGTATTTTTCATCATTCATCAAGATATCTGTGACAACAGCTGCATGTTCCGGCATTAAGTTGTTGAGATAATTGTTTTTATCAAACAATTCATTTTGGTGATATTGTGAAACTAAATCAATATAAATGGCGTTAAAAATTGGATTAGCCAATTCAATCTCATCTTCTTGTAAACTCAAATAAATGCGTTCATAAATTTTTTGTTTTACCTTTTCGATAGTTTCAAACTCTTTCCCATTATCATCAAATTGAATAAAAACATTTTCAAATTCTACTTCGTGATGACCGTATAGCATTAAAATTTCAAGGATTGACTTTTCTAATAGATTAACAATGTCAACTCTTGAAACATTTTGATCGGTTTCATTTTTAACTACATCAAATACTTTCTGTTCTTGTTTAAATTTTTTGTTAGCCTCAGTCAAATCTTTTTGTGCCATTTGAGCCAAAGTGCTAAATAAAACATCTTCAGAAATATCCATTATTCTACTACACTCCTGAATGTAAATTTCTCTTTTTATTCTGTCAGGAATTTTAGAGATGCTAGTTACCATATCCCGGATTAATTCTGCTTTTTTGATAGGATCATTCTTGGCATCTTTAATTAACAAAGACGCTTTGAACTGAATAAAATCTTTAGCATTTTCGTCTAAATACTTTACCAATTCTTCATAGGGTGTTTTCTTTGCAAAACTATCCGGATCATCGCCATCGGGGAAAGTACAAATTTTGACATTCATGCCTTCTTCTAAAATCAAATCGATTCCGCGTATAGAAGCTCGCAAGCCCGCCGCATCACCGTCAAAAAGCACCGTAATATTTTTTGTCAACCGATTAATCAATCTAATTTGGTTGGATGTTAACGCTGTCCCTGAGGAAGAAACTACATTTTCAATTCCGGCCTGATGCATTTGAATCACATCGGTATAGCCTTCCACCAAAAAACAATTATCAAGTTTAGCAATAGCTTGTTTGGCATGAAAAATTCCGTAAAGTACATTACTTTTATGATAAATTTCACTCTCGGGAGAATTCAAATATTTGGCGGCTTTTTTATCATTTGTTAAAATTCGGCCACCAAAACCGAGCACTCTTCCCGACATACTTTGAATAGGAAACATCACGCGTCCTTTGAATCGGTCAAACTGCTTATCTTCGCCAATAATAGTGAGTCCGGTCTTTTCTAAATAGTCTAGTTTATAGGCTTTTCCAAGAGCTTCTTTAGTAAAAGCATCCCAAATATTAGGCGAATAACCTAAATTAAATTTTTTGATGGTTTCAGTAGAAAAACCACGTTCTTTAAAATAGGATAATCCGATGGCTTTTCCTTCTTCTTCTTCCCACAAAACATGTTGGAAATACTTACTTGCAAATTCGGAAACCAAATACATACTCTCTTTTTCATTGACTATGGCTTTATCCTCATCACTTGAAACGGTTTCTTCAATTTCAATGTTATATTTTTTGGCCAAATACCTAATAGCTTCAGGAAAAGAAAAATGCTCGTGTTCCATCAAAAAAGTAACTGAATTCCCACCTTTTCCAGTGCTAAAATCTTTCCAAATCTGCTTCACGGGCGAAACCATGAAGGAGGGTGATTTTTCATTGGAAAATGGACTCAAGCCTTTCAAATTACTCCCGGCACGCTTAAGCTGCACAAAATCACCAATTACCTCCTCAACTCGGGCAGTTTCAAAAACTAAATCAATGGTATTTTGTGAAATCAAATTGAGAATTTTTATTAAAACTAAACAATGGTTTTTATTAAAAAAATATAGCAGGTTAGCTAATTAGGTTTTGAAAATAAATCGAAGTAACAATTTAAATCAATTTTAAAATTTATTAAAACTCAAATTTATAATGCTCAAATTTATAGTGATAAAAGCTAACTACAAAATAAAAATATTTTTATTTTAACTGAATATGTAAATCTATTTTTAAAGCAAACTTTTATTCATTGAATTAACTGGGATTTATTTATTTCTTTTTGATAAAAATTATTGCAATAAAAAATTGAACTCTAAATAAATGAACATTAATTACAGACTTTTAGAAAAAGATAATTACTACTTTAAAACTAATATAAAATGGGATATAAAAAGCGATATTTTTAAAGAAGTTGAAGAGAGGTAGAAAAAAAACTGTAAGTTGATTTTTATAGATTCAGCCGTTTACCAAAATAGTGCCTATTTATTGCCCTAAATTTTGGAATACTTTGGCAACGGCTAAATTCTAAAAAAAAAAAATTTTTACAGACAATAATACAACAGCATTTTTATTTATGTTTGCTATTTACTATATATTTAAAAAAAAATCAGTTGGAATAAAAAAAGCTTCATTAAGGAAGCTCATTTATACTTTCGCTAAAATTTTAATTAAAATCAAATCTCAAACCTAAAGAAATATTATTTTGATCAACCGGATTGTCTTTAAACAAAGTATTCAAATTATATTTCAAATACAAACTTGTTTCTTTATAACCGATGTAGGTTGACAAACCATAAACAATTGGATTTGTATTAAAATCACCTTTTTCTTTTATTTTTACTCTAACATCATCTTCTTTATATTTTAAAATTTGTTTATTTTTTACATTAAAACCTGCAAATCCTCCAACTCCCAATCTAAAAGATTGGTGTGTTTTAAATCGAGATGCACCATCTTCTGCAATAGTTTTTGGCGTAAAATCAAATTCTAAATGCATTGGAACTACCAACTGAACATTTCTAAAACGGCTCTCCCTCAAATCTAAACCGAAGTCTTGTAATTCAGTTTGATTTCCATTTTTTACAAAATATCGATTATCTGTAGCTCTTAAATTATTATACATCAAAGACAAACCATATTTTAAATGTAATAAATTATCGCTTTTAAAAATTCTGGTATTATAAGTTAAGCCCCATTCATAAGAGTGTGAACCCCAAAATCTGAAATCGCTGTCCTCAATCGAGCCAAGATCACCATCAGTTATTAAATTATTTAAACCAAAAGAAAAGACAAACTGTGATGTTGTTCTTTTTTCATAATGAGGTTTACAAGCTTTATAATTTTTATTGTCTTTATCACCTCGTTCGTAGGTAATTATAAGCCTATTCCTACCCATTCTGACAGTATCAGTATCTTGAGTAGTATTAGTCGCTATAGTTCCATCAACTTGTTCTCTAACTAATAAAGTTAATTTTTGTTCTTCATCAGCCACTCGAGTTTCAATATTTTTTGCTCTTAATTCTGCAGCTTTCAATTTATCAGCATCAGCTTTTTCTTTAGATATAACTCCATTTTCAAAAAGTTTATTAATATCTTCAATCTCATTTTTAAGAGCCTCTTTTTCTTCAGCTGTTATTTTTTGAATGTTTTGAGAAATAACTTTAGCTTTTTCTTCAAAAGAAACTTGACCATACAACTGCGTAGCAAAGGCACATAGCAATATTGCTACATAAAGAATAATTTTTTGCATAATTTTAAAATTTAACTGTTCGTGATTTGATTGTTTTATTCGTGATTTCTGTTAGCTAATGATGATTTAGCTGCATTATATTTATCATTAAAGGTTTGAATGACTTTATTTCTGAAACTTTCATTGACTTCATTTTCTATTGAATTAAGCAAAACATTTGCATCCACCTTAACTTGAGGCTTTGATGGCAATTCTTTTAATTTTAATTTTTCATCGGAAGTAATTTCTGCCAAAAGAGATTCAGGATTTATATAATTGTTTGTTGATTTTTCAATAATTTTATTCTCAACAATTGGATTTTCTTTGAGAGGCTGAACATCCAAAATAATGTCTTTTTTAGGATTGATTTCTTGTTTAGGCTCTTTTATTTTTTCGGTTGGAATGCTAACAAATACCTTTTTTTTAGCTTCTAGAATACTATTTTTTGTTTCTAATGTTGTTTCATTTTTAATTAATTTAGAATCCTTTTCCAAAACAATAGGGTTAGATGGATGTGCATTTTCATTTATATTCTCTTTATTTACCATAAAAATACCAAACAGTGTGAATCCAATAAATCCAGCTGCAATCGAAAGCCATTTATAATTTCTATTCGGCTTTTGTTCTTCTAATGAAAGCATTGCATCCATACGATCCCAAGCCTTTTTCGAGGGTTGAATCTCTCTCTGATACAGTTTTTCTCTGAAGAGTTTTTCTATATTATTCGGTTCCGTTTTCATAATTTTTTAACTTGTTAATTTGATTTTGAAGCATCTTTCTGGCATGTGATAGTTGCGATTTTGAGGTCCCTTCATTGATACCTAACATTTTTGCTATTTCTTGGTGTTTGTATCCTTCAATCGCATAGAGATTAAAAATCATTTTATAACCATCAGGTAAGCAGTCAATAAGAAATTGAATATCTTCTACCGAAAATTTACTCTCAATGTTATTATGCCTTTCTTCAAAAAAAGTCTCCTCTTCAATAAACTTCACTTGTTTTTGAACTCTAATAAATGAAATACATTCATTAATCATAATCCTTCTTATCCAACCTTCAAAACTGCCTTTGTGTTCAAAATTTTTCAAACTTGAAAAAACTTTCATAAAAGCAGTAATCATCACATCCTCAGCTTGGTGTAAATCTTTAATATATTGCCTACAAACTCCAAGCATTTTTGCTGAAAATTTTGTAAAAATCTGATGTTGTGCATGTCGGTTATTTTCTACTGCCAGTCGGATAGTATTTTTCTCGTCTTGATGTAATTGCAGTACCTTCATCATTTATACCTATTCAGTTTCAATAATTTATTATTGATAATTATTGTTGATCTACATTATTATAGACGAATAAAAATATAAAAGGGTTGCATGAAAAAGAAATTAATTTGAAATTCTTTTTTTTATATAAGTTTTAGGTGAAACTTTTAGATACTTTTTAAAACTTAATGAAAAATAAGATAAAGAATTGAAACCGGAATTATCAGCTAACTGTTGAATATTTGTTTCGCCTGCTTCTATTAGTCTTATCGAATATTCTATTCTGAATTCTCTGATATACTGACTTGTATTGCATTGTTTTTGTTTTCGAATCCTTTTATCAAGCGTAGATTTACTTATAAAAAGTTCTGCGGCCAAAGAATCAATTGATATATCAGACTTGATGTTTCTTAACAACAAATCATTCAGCAAATCAAAAAAATTTTTGTTTTTTAACTTAATAGTGATTTTAGAAAATGGATCGGGCTTGGATTTTTCTAAAATTTTGTGTTTATAATTCAAGAAATTCCTTGTTTTTAACAACAACTCTTGTATTTTAAAAGGCTTAATAATGAAGTCATTAACACCATTTTGCAATTGTCTTATTTTCATATCTAAAGAGATATCTGCTGTTATGACTATAAATGGAACTTCATCAAACTTTTTCAATTTTCTTATTTTCAGAAACAATTCCTCTCCTGACATTACAGGCATCATGAGATCGCAAATAATTAAATCGGGTATAGTACGCTCAAGAAAATGAAAAGCTTCAAGGCCATTTTGGCACCATTTCACATTGTAATTATTTAACTTCAATAAGTCTGAGATAGTTTGGCCTAGAGACAAATCATCTTCAATTAAAAGAATTTTTACATTTAATAAATCCATATTATAAAATTAAATTATTTTTTTTTAATTATTAATAATTTAATTTAAATCTACAGTAAGTACTAGTGGTTTTTTATACTCCATAGTTACATTTGGTTAGTAAATTCTCTAATTTTTATTATTATTAAAGCATCTATGGAAACTATTATGTACAATCCTACCGTAAACAAAAATCAGTTAAAAATTTACAGTAGTACAGTACTATGGATTAATGAACAAAAATTATACCTCAAATATAAAAAACAATTTAATGTTTTTGATTTGAATTCTATTAATTCTGCTATTCTAATTAAAGAAAAAAATAAAAATTATCAATTTTTTATTTTTAGTTTTACTTTATTTTTTATAGTATATTATTTTATTAATTTTAACTGGTATCTTTTTGGTTTTCATATTTTGTCTTATGTGTTTTCATTTTTATACCTTAAACAATATGATTATTTTTTTACGCTTTCTATGAATAATAGTCATTTTAAGATTAAAATAGAACCCTCAGATAAATCAATTTTTAAGGAATTCTTGAAAGATTTTTATTCAAAAAAAGCATTACTTAAGGCTTCTTAATTCAACTTGTAATAGTGCCCTAAAATGATAGATTTATTAACCGGTATTTCAAAAGCGAACAATCATTTACTCAATGAGCATTCTATATCAGAAGCGCTACAACTATGCATCACAGCTTTAGGGGACAACATATCCATTGATAGATGTTACATTTTTAAAAATCAAATTGACGATGGTATTTTAAAACTCTATTACGAATATGAATGGTGCAATGAAAACGTAGAAGCATACATTGGAAACCCTGATTTAAATGGATATTCCTATGATGCTTTTCCAGGGCTTTATGAAGTGCTAATTCAAAACAACCCTTTATATGGAACTGTAAGAGAAATTTCAAATGAATTTTTTAGAGAAATCATGGAAATGCAAGGTATCAAGTCCTATCTCTTTACACCCATTTTCTCTAATAACGAATTTTGGGGCTGGATAGGATTTGATGACTGCCAAAATGAACGAATATGGAAAAAAGAAGAAGTTAATGCACTTCACTCTGTTGCAAACAACATAGGTATCAGACTTAATCAAGATAAAACCAGACAAGAACTCATAAATACTCTTTATGAGTTAGATTTATATATTAAAAGTTCAAAACAAGCCAAATGGGAATGGAACTTAATCACCAACGAAGTTATATTTTCTTATAATTGGTTTGGCATGTTAGGATATTCTAATAGTGAGTTGGAGCATAATTATTCTACATGGAAAATAATGTACATCCTGATGATATTGATTTGGTAGAAAGAAATATTTCTAATTATCTAAAAGGAATTAGTGACAAATTCGAAGGAGTTTTTAGAATGAAACACAAAGAAGGAAAATATGTGTGGATAAAGTATTCCGGACTAGCTACCTATGACAGTTATGGAAAGCCTATTAAGCTTTTAGGAACCCATATTGATATTAGTGAAATAAAAGAAAAAGAACGTGAATTAGAAATATCAGAAGAAAAATTTAGATTTATTGCGGAAAACACTACCGATTTAATTTGTCAACATGACCTTGATGGAATTTTTACTTACGTTTCTAATTCTTCTAAAGAAATAATTGGCTACTTACCTGAAGAGCTTGTTGGACAAAATCCATATGAAAATATTCATCCTGATGATATATTTGAATTAAAAAAAAGACATCTTAATATCATTGCAGACAAACAATTAAACACTTCAACCTTTCGCTTTCGAAAGAAAAACAATTCATATGTTTGGTTAGAAATCATTTCAAAGATAATAACAGATCTTGATAATAATTTAATTGGAATTCAAACTTCAAGTAGAGATATTACTGAGCGTATAAATGCTGAACAAGAGATGAAAATGGCCTTGCAAAAAGAAAGAGAACTAAATGAATTAAAATCTGGCTTTGTAACAATGGCCTCGCATCAATTTAGAACACCTCTTACTGTTATTTATTCAAATATTGAACTTTTGAATTACAAAGTAACCTCATTGAGTCCAGATTTAAAAAAAGATATTGAAACGATATCTGACAGGGTCATGAATGAAATTGATCGTATGACTGAGCTCATGAATAATATTTTGATATTTGGAAAATACGAATCGGGGAATCTTAAAGTTGAAATTCAGGAAATATGTCTCAACTCCTTTTTTGAAAAAATAATAGAAACCTATTTTAATGATGAACACGATAATCGAAAAGTAATTTTCGAATCAAATGGTGAATGCAGAAAAATAAAATCTGATGAAAGTTTATTGATCCATATTTTCAATAATTTAATTTCAAATTCTTTAAAATATTCAAAAAACAGACCGAGTCCTATCGTTAGAATTAATTACTATCAGGATCATTTTAGAGTAGAAGTAATTGATTTTGGCATCGGAATTCCTTTAGAAGAAAACAAACACCTATTTCAATCCTTTTTTAGAGCCAGCAACACCTCTACTATAAAAGGCTCAGGACTAGGATTAATCATAGCAAAACAATTTACAGAACTATTAAATGGTTCCATTTCATTATATAGTGAAGAAGGAAAAGGAACAATTGTTACATTAAAATTTCCTTATGAAAACTAAAATACTTCTGGTTGAAGATGATGATCTAATCAGAGAAACAATTTACGAATTACTTGTTATTAATAATTTTGAAACCATTAGTGCAGAAGATGGATTGGAGGCATTAAAAAACTTAGAACACTGGACCCCCGACATAATAGTTAGTGACATTATGATGCCCAACTGCAACGGATATGAATTACTTAATGCAGTGAGAAGCAATCAAAAATACAATCAAATACCATTTATCTTTTTAACCGCCAAAAAACCAGAAGTGGAATTAATTGAAGCCTCCATAAAAGGTGTTGACGGTTACATATCAAAACCTTTTAAAATTGATGAGCTAATAGCAACGATTGAAGTAAAACTAAAAAGATTTCAAGAATTAAAAAATCATTCAGATTTACTTGATATACATTTTGATGATTACTTAGTTGATGAAATAAACACTCCCCTTTATCTTATTTTAAATAATGTAGAATTTTTAAAAGACCAATATGATTTAAGTAATAAAACTGAATATTTTGAAACAATAAAAGACGCTGCGGAAAAATTGAACCGAACATTTACGAATGTTATTAACTATCAAAAAATAATTGCAAACAAGTATTACATTAATAAAAATGCAACGATAGAAATTGAACCTTGTATTATAGAATGTTTAGATAAAATAATAAAAATAAATTCAAACTATAAAAATGAGATAACTTTAGATATAACTAACGCATTGATAAATATTTCAAGAAAAGATATTTTGTTTATTTTATTAGAACTAATTGACAATGCATTTAAATTTTCAAAATCTAATTCTCAAATTAAAATTATAGGAAAAGAAAAAAACAAACTGTATCAATTAAAAATTGTAGATTCAGGTATTGGAATGAGTAAAAAACAACTTAAACAAGTTGGCAATCTTGTTCAATTTAACCAAGAAAGGAATGATATAAAGGGAATTGGATTAGGTCTTTTCTTAAGTAAAAAAATTATTGAAAAATATGAAGGCAAAATAAATATTAATTCTTCTGAAGGAAATGGAACTGAAGTAGAAATACTTATACCCTTAGCATAATTTTATTTTTTCCTCTCAATTACATAATTCACCATCAAAATCAAAGCATCTTTGTATGCTGAAGTTGGAAAATTATTTAAAAGTTGCAAAGCTTCTTGTTGAAACTGAATCATTTTTTGCTCTGCATAGTCCAAACCTTTGTTGTTTTTCACAAAAGCAATAACCTCTTTGACTCTTTTTTTATCTTTATTATGATTTTTGATAGAATTGATGAGCCAACTTTTTTCTTTGGAAGTACAATTATTTAAGACATAAATAAGAGGAAGTGTCATTTTTTGCTCTTTAATATCAATTCCGGTGGGTTTGCCGATGGCTTCGTCTGTATAATCAAATAAATCATCTTTAATTTGAAATGCCATTCCGATGAGTTCGCCAAATTTTCTCATTTTTTCGACCACTTCTTGATTCTCGGGTAAAACCGAACAAGCTCCAAGCGAACAACATGCTGCAATTAACGTAGCCGTTTTTTGGCGGATGATTTCATAGTAAATATCTTCGGTAATATCTAATCTTCGGGCTTTTTCAATTTGAAGTAATTCGCCCTCACTCATTTCGCGAACGGCAACAGAAATGATTTTCAATAAATCAAAATCATTATTATCAATAGAAAGCAGTAATCCTTTAGATAATAAAAAATCCCCCACTAAAACGGCGATTTTGTTTTTCCACAACGCGTTAATAGAAAAAAATCCGCGACGGCGATTACTGTCATCCACAACGTCATCATGAACTAATGTTGCAGTGTGAATTAATTCAATAACCGAAGCACCACGGTAGGTTCGTTCGTTTACTATACCTCCTGAAACCATTTTGGCCGTCAGGAATACAAACATCGGACGCATTTGTTTTCCTTTTCGGTTTACTATATAATAAGTGATTCTGTTGAGCAACGCCACTTTAGAAGACATCGATTCGTAGAACTTTTTTTCAAAAAGTTCCATCTCCTTGATGATGGGTTGCTTGATTTGTTCAGTGATTTTCATGAAAGTTCAAAGATAGTTAGAAAGTTAGAAAATCACAACTTGAATTATTAGGAAACTGCTTCATTTTTATTAGCTAATTGACCACAAGCAGCATCAATATCTTTTCCGCGACTTCTACGAACCTTAGCAATCACGCCAATTTTGTCTAATGCTTTCACATATTCTTCTAAAGCAGCATCCGAAGCTTGTTGAAACATTCCATCATCAATGGGGTTATATTCAATTAAATTGACTTTACAAGGCACGTATTTACAAAATTTAACCAAGGCATCAATCGATTTTTTATCATCGTTGATACCTTTCCAAACCACATATTCATACGTGATTTTGCTTTTGGTTTTTTGATACCAATATTCTAAACTTTCACGTAATTCTTTTAACGGAAAACTTTTGGAAAATGGCATGATTTCAGCACGAATTTCATCGATTGCTGAATGTAGCGAAACAGCTAATTTGAATTTCACTTCTTCATCCGCCATTTTTTTAATCATTTTCGGAATCCCGGAAGTGGAAAGTGTGATTCGTTTGGGTGACATTCCCAATCCTTCAGGTGACGTAATCATTTCGATGGCTTTGATGACGTTATTATAATTCATCAAGGGTTCACCCATTCCCATAAAAACAATATTGGAAAGCGGTCGCTCAAAATACAAACGGCTTTCGTTGTCGATGGCAACTACTTGATCGTAAATCTCGTCAGGATTTAAGTTTCGCATTCGTTTTAAACGAGCAGTTGCACAGAAATTACAATCTAAACTACAACCCACTTGACTGGAAACGCAAGCGGTTGTGCGAGTTTCAGTGGGAATTAAAACACTTTCCACCACTAAACCATCATACAAACGAACGGCGTTTTTCACAGTTCCGTCTTCGCTGCGTTGCATTTGATCTACTTTGATGTGATTGATGACAAAATTATCTTCCAACATTTGACGGGTTTCTTTGGAAACATTGGTCATGTCTTCAAAAGAATACACTTTTTTACTCCACAACCATTCATATACTTGATTGCCGCGGAAAGCTTTGTCGCCATTGGCTACAAAAAAATCACGTAGTTGTGTTTTGGTTAATGCCCGAATGTCTTTTTTGGTGGTGCTCATGGTGCAAAAATAGGAACTATTTACGGAATTGATTGATTTGTAATTTGTAATTTTGTCGAAAATCATTTTACATGCATTTCCTTTCCGAAGATTTAGAAGATTACGTCACGGCTCATTCGCAAGATGAACCGGAATTATTAGCTCAATTAAACAAAGAAACCTACCAAAAAATATTGTTGCCTCGAATGTTGAGTGGACATTTTCAGGGACGGGTTTTGAGTATGTTATCCAAATTAATTCGACCCACTTCCATTTTGGAAATTGGAACCTACACGGGTTATGCTACCTTATGTTTGTGTGAAGGCATGCAAGAAAACGGCATCGTTCATACCATTGACATCAAAGAAGAATTGGTTGATTTTCAACGGAAATACTTTGATAAATCGCCTTGGGGAAGTCAGATTGTGCAACATTTGGGTGAAGCTGTAGATATTATTCCAACCTTAGAAATAAAATTTGATTTGGTTTTTATTGATGCGGATAAAGAGAACTACCTAAACTACTATGAATTAATAGTTCCGAAAATGAATAAAGGCGGCATTATTTTATCAGATAATGTGTTGTGGTCCGGAAAAGTAGTTGAACCTTTGAAAGAAGGTGATTTGAGTACGAAAATTTTATTGGAATACAACCAACGTTTAAAGAATGACCAAAGAGTAGAAACCGTTTTGTTACCTATTCGAGATGGATTAACGGTGAGTCGGGTGCTTTAACTGATTGGAAAATACTTTGCTTGAGTAATTTTATAAATTCGATAAAATAAAGTTCCTGTAAACAATCCGAAAATATAACCTGAAAGTATGTCTGATGGAAAATGCAATCCCAGATAAATTCTACTGTAAGCAAAAACTAGAGGAAAAATAAACATCATAAAGCTGTAGCGATAGTATTTTCTAGATATCAAATAAAAGAAAGTTGTAGTTGCCATGGAATTGGAGGCATGACCCGAAAAAAAACTAAATGATTTTCTTGACCAACCTTCTTTAATTCTTAACAATCCCTCTAATGTTGGATCATTACATGGTCGCAATCGCTCAAAACTATATTTTACAAAATTGGTAAATTGATCTGTAACTAAAATTAAAAGAGCCAAAAACAAAACAATAAAACCGAATTGTTTCCAACCAATTTTTTTGATAAGAAGGTAAAATAAGGCTACAAAAAAAGCAGACCAATAAAATTGTTTGGTAATAATCAACCAAAAACCATCCCATTGGTCGGAACCGAGATTGTTCAGAAAAAGTAAAAGTTCTTTATCTAATTCTATTAGTTTCTCCAAATTTAAAACTGTCTTTTAATTGGTCCGGTAATTTTTTCGATATCTTCTTTTACTTTTTCTATTTCAGTTGTAAAATTGGTTTCAACACCTGCTGTGGAATCGACAGTGTTGCTAAAACTTTGTTTTACTTTATCAATTTCTTCTGAAATTCCACCTGTAATACTTTGAGTGTCTATGCCGTTGGCTTCGGCACTCTTTTGAATTTCGCTTTTAATATCATTAGTAGCGTGTTTCAAATGCTTCATAAATTTACCTGCTGAACGAGCTATTTCGGGAATCTTATCCGATCCAAAAAGCATCAGTACAATAAAAATTATAAACAATAATTCGCTACCACCAATTCCAAACATAATCCAATTTCTTTACTGCAAAAGTACGAAGATTATTTGTTTTGTGAAGTTTCAAATTTGGAATCTGTTTTTTCTCTTGGCCAAACGTTATTGTCAACATCAATATCAGCAGTTTCTAATTTTGGATCCACTTGAAATTTGGTTACTTTCTTTTCAGTAGCAAAAACGCGTTTGGCAGTTTGATTGTTTTTTCTCCAAATTTGTTCCGGAAACTTGTGCATTTCTTTAGTACCATCTTCAAAAGTTAATTCCACAAGAATAGGCATAATTAATCCGCCCGGCTTTCCAAAACTAACTTCATAGAAGAATTTTGGTGATTTCAATGAAGCTCTTTCTTGAGGAGAGAATTTTTTATTCAAAAACTCATTCAAATCTTTAAACTCTTCAACGTTTAAAGCTTTCTTTTTGGCTGCAGCCAACTCTTTATTATTCTCTTCAACTAGATAAACAAAAGGTCCGTTTGCATTTCCAAATCTTCCTCTTCTTACGTTTGCATTTTTCAATTCTTCAGTTGGAGTATCCGTAACAAAATATTGTTTTACATCTGTAATTTCAATATCAACAAAATCTGTTGAATAAAACCAACCTCTCCAAAACCAATCTAAATCAACTGCAGAAGCGTCTTCCATGGTTCTGAAAAAATCTTCGGGAGTTGGGTGTTTGAACTTCCAACGGTTGGCATATGTTTTAAATGCATGGTCAAATAATTCTCTTCCCATGATGGTTTCACGTAGAATGTTTAAGGCTGTTGCGGGTTTGCCGTATGCATTTGCTCCAAATTGATGAATCACTTCAGAATTTGACATAATGGGCTCCAAGAAGCGTTGATCGCCTTTCATATAAGGCACAATTTTATGAGCAGGACCTCTACTTGACGGATAATTTTCCATAAACTCTTGTTCTGTCAAATATTCCAGGAACGTATTCAAACCTTCATCCATCCAACTCCATTGACGTTCGTCTGAATTGACAATCATAGGAAAATAATTGTGTCCTACTTCGTGAATAATAACACTTATCATTCCATATTTAATTCGGTCAGAAATATAACCGTCTTGATTTGGTCTTCCATAATTCCAACAAATCATAGGATATTCCATTCCTTGATCTTCAGCAGAAATAGAAATGGCTTTATGATACGGATAGTCAAAAGTAAGTCTGGAATAGGTTTTTAATGTTTGTGCAACTGCTCGGGTTGAATAATCTTCCCAAAGTGGATTACTTTCATTTGGATACAACGAAATTGCCATTACGTTTTTGGTGTCCAATTTAACCGCCATGGCATCATAAATAAACTTTCTTGAAGAGGAAAAAGCAAAGTCCCTCACATTTTCTGCTCTGAATTTCCATGTTTTAGTTTTATCTGAAAATCCTTTTTCGTTAGCTTTTGCTTCTTCAGGAGTTACCACTAAAACGGGTTTGTCAAAAGTTTTTTCAGCCAATTCATATCGCTTAACTTGCTCTGGTGTAAAAACTTCTTTTCGGTTTAATAAAACTCCGGTAGCTTCTAAAATATGATCTGCAGGAACGGTAATATTCACATCATAATTTCCAAAAGTTAAAGCAAATTCACCTGTTCCCCAGAATTGCATGTTTTGCCATCCTTCAACATCATTATAAACAGCCATTCTTGGAAAAAATTGAGCAATAACATACAATCTGTTTCCGTCTTTTTCAAATTCTTCATAACCGGAACGATCTCTGTCTACTCTATAATTATTGACATTATACCACCACTTAATGGAAAAAGAGACATTTTCTTTAGGTTTTAATGGAGTGGGTAAATTGATTCGCATCATGGTGTTGTTCACAGTATAAGACAAGGGTTTGCCTTTTGCGTCATGAACATAATCAATTTTAAAACCTCCATCAAATTTCTCTTCCATATAGTTTTTGGTAAAACTGTCTAATGGCAAAACACTATTGATGGATTGATTTTCAACCAAAGGTGATTTTGAATCTCTAGCTTTTTGATTTTGGTCCAATTGCACCCATAAATATTCTAAAACATCGGGAGAATTATTGTAATAGGTTATGGTTTCTTCACCATAAATCTTTTTATTTTTATCATCTAAAACAATGTTCATCTTATAATCTGCTTGTTGCTGATAATAAGCCGGTCCAGGAGCTCCTGAAGCCGTTCTGAACATGTTTGGAGTAGCATAAATATCGTAATTCTGACTGAATTTATTATTGTCATAATGACCCTGCTCCTTTTTTGTTTCTACTTTTTCTTGGGAAAACAAAATAGCAGGAATAAGCAATAGAAGTAAACTATTCTTCATTTTAATTGATTTAAGCTTCGAAAGTAAGAATTTTAAAAAAGGTAGTGTGAATTTTTTTAATATTTTAACACATCAACTGATTTACTAACAGTTAATAATGCACTTCGCTTTTTTCCTAGAACAGAACTATGAATGATGTTTTGTTGTTCTGAAATGAAATCAAAAAGCATGGTATTTTTGACTTCTATGGATGAAATCTTTGAAATATTTTTTGAAACGGAATATAAAATAATCACATCATCTTCAATTTCTCTGTTCACAATTTGAAGTTTTGCAGATTTATTATTCACTTTGATTGAAAAATTCTCAAAGTAATATGCTTCAAATGCTTTTGTCATTTCAGGAGTCTCTCTTTTATCTGCTAAATAAAATATTGATTTGTGCTTTTTTTCTAAAGCATTATTAACATCATCTATAAAAAATCGAGAAGTGATTTGAAGTTCCTTTTTTTCAGAAACAAAATTAATTTGATTGATGGAAACATAAAATTTGTGAATCGAAGCAGCTGTTAAGCTTACGCAAATTAGCACTCCAAGAGAAAAAAAGCTGATTTTTTTTAGCATTTTTAATTTTTAGGTATTTTTTTAAACGTCTCACTTTTAGAAATCAAATAGTCAATAAGTTCAATTTCTTTATTGGGTGCCATTAGTTTTTTTACGGAAGAATCATTTTCACAATAATTTAAAAACAGTCCAATTTCGTCATGTTTTAAACCCAAAGTTTCAGTAAAAAAGTGATAAGTAAACTTTTCTTTGACCACATCTTGAAAATATTGATCATTAGTATAATTGGATTCTTTTGGTTTATCTTTTGCAAAGAAATTATAAATTGATTTTCCTATTCGTTTCAAATCCATGGCATATTCCATACTACCATCAGGAAGCATTGCTCTGTTTTTTGGTGAGGAATATTGATCGCCTTCAAGCATTAAATCTTTAATTTCTAGTTTATTAATTTCAGGATCAATCATTACAACTTTCAAGTTTTTATTATCACGAGCCAAATCACCCGATAACGAAAACGGAGACACAATTACTTCATCCAATTCATTAACACGAACACTTAATTTCACCTTCATTATTTTGATAGCAAAATCGAGTTCTGTTAAAATTAATTTTGTAGGCTTTATTATTACACTCGAAAAAACCAATGTATCTGTTGGTCTTGCATAAAGTGTAAAATAACCCAAATCATCAGAAACGGCTCCTTTGTTTGATGAGATATTAAAAATCGTTACCCGTTCAATTTCTATGGAATCAGAAACCACTTGACCACGCAATATTTCTCGAGGAACAATTTGTCCAAAAGAATTAGTCACAAAAAGTAAAATAAAAAAAAGTAGTGTTTTAGTTTTCATCTTTTAAAAATTCATTAAAATCGGCTGCCAATTTACCTAATAAAAAAGTAGCTCTTGTTTTGTTTTTTTGATTTAAAGCAGTCGCCAAATCGGCATCTTCAACTACATAATATTTGAAACCATCAACATATAATTCGGGAATTTTTAATGTGTTATTAAAAAAATCTCCATCATAAAAATCGTCCAGTTTTTCTAATAAAAATTCGCGTTTTTCAACTAAAATTTCTTTCTTCAGCATTTTAGTCCTTCCTGAAATCCAATTCAAAATTGGGTCAATCGGAAGAATTCCACCACCGGAAGTTGCGGTATACAATTTTCGTTCAGCTGGTGTGTATTTTTTTGGGGTATAATCAATAATTCCCAAATCTTTAGCGTTAATTTTTGTGTATTCAGTAACAACTACTTCTTCTAATTCTGTGATTTTTTCTTGTAATTTAATTGAAACAAAACCGGTTTCAAATTCTTTTTTACTAATGCTTTTTCGAGCATATTCCAAATGTACTGCAGAAAAAACCAACAAATCATCTTCCTTTGCTAGAATTGAAAAATCGCCTTTACTATCTGAAACTGTTGATTTTTCATTTACTAAATTTAAAACATGAACTCCTTCAGGTGAGGCACCTTCTACTTCAATTTTGCCTTTTATAATTTTTTCAGAATTCTCCTGAGCCATTACTTGAATAGCAAAAAAAGAAATGAAAAATAGATACAAGTACTTTTTTATCACAAATAAAATGATTGATTTAAAACCTTAATTATTCTAACGAACTTACGAATTTTTACGGATAAAAGCTATTGTTTTAAACAGCAAAAAAAATCCATTTGCCAAATTTATTTTTTGTAAAAATAACAACTGTTTCCCTTAATTTACTCCCAATCACTTACTAATATTTTGTTAATCTGAAAGTTTAAAGGCTTAATTAAATTTGAATAACCAATATTAAGTAACTTTGTTTTAAATAAATTTTGATGAAAAACCTACTTATTGCAAGCACTTCAACTTTACATAATGGAGGCTATTTAGACTACCTATTACCGGAATTAAAAGAACATTTTAAAGGTTGTTCTGAAATTATTTTTATTCCATATGCCAGACCAGGCGGCATTTCACATGATGATTATACCACAAAAGTGAAAGCTGTTTTTTCAACAATAAATATTGCCGTAAAAGGTTTACATGAATTTAAAAACCCAAGTGAAGCTATTCTAGATGCAAGTGGAATTTTCACAGGAGGTGGCAATACTTTTCTATTGGTTACACAATTGTACAAAAATAATTGCATGACCGTTTTAAAACAAGCTTTGGAAAACGGAACTCCCTATTTAGGAACCAGTGCCGGAAGTAACATTTGTGGCATTTCTATGCAAACCACAAACGACATGCCTATCATTTATCCGCCAAGTTTTGAAACGCTGGGAGTTATTCCGTTTAATTTGAATCCGCATTATTTGGATCCCGATACAAATTCAACTCACATGGGCGAAACCCGTGAAACAAGAATTAAAGAATTTCATCAATTCAATAACCTTTCTGTTTTGGGTTTACGCGAAGGAAGCTGGCTTGATGTAAAAGGGGATTTAATAGTATTAAAAGGAGCATTAACCGCTAGATTATTTCAACCCAATAAAGAGCCTTCAGAATTGCCAACAGAAAGTAAAATGAATTTTTAATTTTTTGATAGCATTGATAAAAACAAAAAACCTCAAGCTTTCGTTTGAGGTTTTTTTAGAGCGGAAGACGAGGCTCGAACTCGCGACAACCAGCTTGGAAGGCTGGAGCTCTACCAACTGAGCTACTTCCGCTTTTGTGAGTGCAAATATAGAAAATTAGTTTTCTTCAATGCAAGTTTTTTTTAAAAATATTTAATTGCTTCGTAACAATTTAATCATGAAAACATTTTTAAATTTCTAATGGTTTTATTTTTAATTTGTTATACCTTTAGTTTTCAGGAAAAATTCGCACCCTTACATGAAAACCATCAAAGAAATAAGTTCACTTGAGACCTATTCTGTGAGACATCCCGTTTTAAGAGAGGGACAATCAATGGAATCCTGCAAATTTGATGGTGATGATTTGACCTCAACCATTCATTTAGGTTTGTACATCAACGCCGCATTGGTTGGTGTTGTTTCTGTATTTGAAAAAAATTATGTTTTTTTTGATTCAAAAAAACAATTTCAAGTAAGAGGAGTGGCTGTTTTAAAACACCATCAAAAAATGGGTTATGGCGAAGAATTGCTTTTGGAGGCTGAAAATCATGCAGTTAAATATTACGGCACTTTAATTTGGTTTAATGCTCGGGAAAATGCCGTGGGTTTTTATAAAAAAAAGGATTATGCAATTTGTGGAGATCCCTTTTTTATTGAAAATATTGGCAAACATTTTGTAATGTATAAAAATCTTAATCCGATTCGTTACTAATATGAGTAGAAGTTACTTTTTCATTGTATTGCTTGTTACCCTCTTTTCCTGTAAAGATAAAAATAAACTCATTGAAACTGATGTAGAAGATGAAACTACAATCAATACAGTTGAGAACAGAATTGCAGTAATAGATTCTGTTTTTCTTTCAAAAACTAACGATTCTATGTTGATTTCATTTTACAAAAAAAATGCATTGAAAACATTTTGGTCAAATCATTCGTGTCGTGAAAATTTGGTCCAATTATTTCAATCTGTTGAATTTGATGGGCTACATTCAAAAGATTTTGATTTAAAAAAAATAAACAAAAATGAAAAATCATTTCAAAAATTAAATGACAATGAATTAGTTGACTATGATTTTTTACTAACCAAAAATCTGATTCAATACATAAAAAAAGTAGCTATAGGTTCACTTGATCCCCAATCGCTTTACAAAGATTGGGATTTAAAAAAAAACAAAATCGACATACAAGAACACTTGCTTGATTTTCAAAAAAAGGATTCTTTTGATTATGCACTTTTTAGAATAAAACCAAAACACAAAGTATATCAAAGTTTAGAAGAAGCACTAAAATTATTGGAAACTTTTCCAAAAGACGATTTGAGCAAAATTGAAATCTCAGATAAAATTGTTGCAAACGATACAAACAATGTACTTATTCCAATCAAAAAAAGATTGATGTATTGGAACGATTTAAAACCCATTGATAGCTTAACTTCTATTTATGATGAATCGACACAAAATGCGATAAAAAAATTCCAAATGCGTCACGGCTTAGCTCCGGATGGTATTATTGGAAAAGGAACTGTTGCCGCTTTAAATTTCTCAAAAGAAAAAAGAAAAGCACAAATTATTGTCAACATGGAACGCTGGAGATGGTATCCAAAAGAATTTGAAAGAGACTATTTGATAATCAATATTCCCGATTACACTTTATTGGCTATTAAAGACAAAGACACTTCAAGAACCCATAAAGTTATTGTTGGAACAGCAAAAAGAAGCACACCAATTCTCTCTTCAAAATTGAGTTATGTTGTTTTTAATCCTACTTGGACAGTGCCACCAACTATTTTAAAAGAAGATGTGATTCCCGCAACTCAAAAAAACAGAAGTTATTTGGCCAAAAAGAACATTACTGTTTATGATTCAAAAGGACAAATTGTTTCAGCTGAAAATTGGCAAGCCTCTCAAGCAAGAAGTTATCGCTATGTACAAAGTCCGGGATCAAGTAATTCATTGGGATTAGTGAAAATTATGTTTCCTAACAGATTTTCAGTTTATCTTCACGACACGAATACTCGAGGGTATTTTGAACGCGAAAACAGATCGATAAGTTCTGGATGTGTAAGGGTTCAAAACCCTTTTGAATTAACAGAATACCTTTTGAACGATCCTGAAAAATGGAACAAAGAAAGAATTGATGAAATTATTAAAGAAGGTGCAACAAAAAATGTAAACATTAATCATAATTGCTACATCCATTTATTATATTGGACCGCTTGGAGTGAAAATGGTCAACTTATTTTCAGAGATGACATTTATAATTTAGATGCTGAATTGTATAAAAAACTAAGAAACTAATTTAGATTGAACCGTGTATTTTGGAGAAGGATAGTAAATGAAAAGACATGATTTTTCTTTTATTACATTGATGATGTCCTTTGTCAACTCAATCGGTAATGCAGGGCAGCCTTGGCTTCTTCCTAACCTGCCGGTTTGTTTCACAAATTTATCAGAAACATAATCTGCACCATGAATTACAATAGCACGATCTCTAGCTTTATCATTGATGCCTTTTTCTAATCCATCTAAACGTAATGAAAACCCATGCTTCCCAATATAGGTTTCAGCGGTAGCATAAAATCCTAAACTACTTTGATACGATTCTTCTTTGTTTGAAAATTGTTTTGCAAATTCCTCACCGGTGTTTCTGCCGTGAGCCACTAAAGTGTGGTATAAAATTTTGTGAGTAGTCATATCAATAACCCACATTCTTTTTTCGGTTGAAGACAACGTAAAATCAATAATTGTTAAAACATCTTTTTTGATTTTTCCGGTTTCCTTCAATTGATAAAAACCTTCAAGAGCAGAAGAAAAACTCTGCATATTAGGAAGAATGGAAAAATTTGAATTTTTCAATTCAGAATAAGCAGAATTGACTTTTGATTCAAAAGTAACAGGTGCATTTACGGCAACTAGTTTGGGGTCGGTACTTGTTTTAAATGTTGTTGATGATGTTAAACATATTGTCAACAAAACTGTAAATATCTTGTATATCATTGAAATTCTAGAAGTTACTGTTAGACTTGGGGCTCCAAAAGTAAATATTAAAAATTAAAAACCAAGCGTTAGTTCAATTAATTCATAAACATTTCACTTTAAATTTGTTATATTTTTTGCACAAGTTAAATTAACGCACATTTTTACTTAATCGTATATAAATCTGTAACATTTTTTAAAATAAGCACTCTATTAAATATTCCAACTTCAATTTCTTAAGAAAATGATAAAGTAATTGTAAGTAAAAATCTATTATCTAAATTTGAACGTTTTATATTCCAATATGCAAAAAGTTGCCCCATTCTTTCTTCTGTTTTTTTTGGTTACCACAACTTCAAACTTATATAGTCAAAAGAAATCTGTTCAAGCTGTAAAGACTTCGCAACCTGTAGTTATAGATGGAAAATTAGATGAATCCATTTGGCAAGAAGCACTTCCTGCATCAGATTTTATTATGTTTGAACCGGACAATGGTCAACGGGAATTCAATGATAGAAAAACAGAAGTAAAAATTTTATATAATGACAATTCAATATATATAGGTGCAATTTTATATGATAATCCGAATTTGATAAACAAAGAAATTACACAACGTGATCGATTTGGTGTTTCTGATCATTTTGGTATTTTTATTAATGGTTTTAACGACGGTCAGCAAGATTTTCGTTTTTTTGTGAGTGCTGCAGGAGTTCAGATGGACTGTTTAGCAACTGAGAATAATGAAGATTTTTCATGGGATGCAATTTGGGATAGCAAGGTTCAAATTACCGAATATGGTTGGGTTGTAGAAATGGAAATTCCTTTTGCGGCATTACGCTTTTCAAAAGAAGAAAGCCAAATATGGGGGTTGAATATTTTAAGAGAAATTAGACGTGACAGACAAAAATTTACTTGGAGTTTTATCGACAGAAACATTGGGAATGTTATAAATCAAGCTGGAGTTTTGACCGGAATTGAAAACATAAAGCCTCCTACCCGATTATTTTTTATTCCTTACACTTCAGGCTATGTGGAATCTTCTACTACAAATACTATCAGTACCGGAAAAGTAGGTATGGATATCAAATACGGCATCAATGACTCTTTTACTCTAGACGCCATTTTAGTGCCTGATTTTGGTCAAGCTGCATTTGATAATGTGGTTTTAAATTTGGGGCCATTCGAACAACAATTTAATGAAAACCGCCCTTTCTTTACAGAAGGAACTGATTTATTTTCTAAAGGAAACTTACTTTATTCAAGAAGAATTGGTGGGCCGCCTTCATCCTATCCAACTATGAATGAGGAAGAACAAGTCATTGAATATCCTAATACCGTAAACTTATTAAATGCAGTAAAAATTTCGGGGCGAACCGATGATGGTTTGGGGATTGGTTTTTTAAATGCGATAACCGAAAAAACAACCGCAAGAGTCTTAAATACACAAACCAACGAATCTAGAAATGTTGTTGTTGAACCACTTTCAAACTATAATATTCTTGTTTTTGATCAACGTTTTAATAAAAATTCTTCCGTATCTTTTATAAATACAAACGTATCAAGAGTTGGCGATTTTCGTGATGCTAATGTTAGTGCCGTTATATTTGACATCAATACTTCTGGAAATAAATACAATGTTTCGGGAGATCTAAAAATGAGCAGTATATATGATGTAGAAAATACAAATGGTTTTTCCAGTTATTTTAATGTGGCTAAAACTTTTGGCAAATCGAGGTATGGAATTGCAACAAAATATGTTTCTGAGCAATTTGACATTAATGATTTAGGAATAAATTTTGTGACAAATTATCATAATATTTATGCCTATTATAATTACAGAATTTTAAACCCAACAAAAAAATATAATTCATTTCGGGTTAACACAGATTATTATGTTGAAATTGAAAATACAACCGGAAAACTACAAGAACATTGGTTAAAAGCAAGTATAAATTCAACAACTTTAAAAAACGATTACATCGGTTACAACTTATTAATTAGTCCTGTGCAAACGTTCAATTTTTATGAATCACGTGTTTCTGGGCGTGTTTTAGCTATTCCTGAAAATGTATATGCAAACATTTTTTTCTCATCAAATTACAACAGAAAATTTGCACTTGATATTGAACCCAATATTCGGATTTTTAAACAAGAAAATAGAATAAATTATAACTTTTTTGTTAGTCCAAGATATCGATTTAACGACAGATTAACTTTGATTTATAGTGCCAATTATAACCGTCAAAATAGTGACATAGGCTGGGTTGATTTTATGAATGACGACATTATTTTGGCAGAGAGAAATAGGTCTACGTTTACCAATTCGTTAACCGGAAAATATGCTATAAATGACAAAATGACTTTAAATTTAACTTCAAGACATTATTTTTCATTTGCTGAAAACATAAAATTTCATACACTTCTTGAAGACGGGAGTTTTGAAGAAAATCAAAACTATACAACAGATAAAGATGTAAATTTCAATTTGTGGAATTTTGATTTATCTTATTCTTGGTGGTTTGCTCCGGGAAGTCAAATCACGGCTTTATATAGAAACAACGCTCAAGATTTTACGAGAGACATAAACAAAAACTACAGCTCTAATGTGAGTAATTTGTTTGAAACCAATTTAAATCATGTGTTTTCTGTGAGCTTACGTTATTTTATTGATTACAATAAAGCCAAAAATTGGATTAAAAAAGCCTAATTCATTCTTTTAAAAAGTTCTGCATTAATTATCTTTGTTTCAAATTCAAAGAAATGAACAAAAAAGTAATCCTAATGATTTTAGACGGATGGGGCCATTCTCCCGATCCAAAAGTTTCTGCTATTGACAACGCCATCACACCTTTTATTGATTCACTTTACAGAAATTATCCAAATGCTGAGCTACGAACTGACGGATTAAATGTTGGTCTTCCAGAAGGTCAAATGGGAAATTCTGAAGTGGGCCACATGAATTTAGGTGCCGGTAGAATTGTTTATCAGGAGTTAACCCGAATTAATTTAGCAGTTCAACACAAAACTTTAAACAATGAAACCGTTTTGCAAGATGCCTTTCAATACGCTAAAACCAACAAAAAAGATGTTCATTTCTTAGGATTAGTATCTGATGGTGGGGTTCATTCTCACATTGATCATCTGAAAGGATTGGTTGATGCCACACAAGACTTTGGACTAGAAAATGTATATATTCATGCCTTTACTGACGGCAGAGATGTTGACCCAAAATCTGGTGTTCGATTTATTTCAGAAATTGAAAATTATTGCAAAAACACTACCGTAAGATTAGCTTCAATCATTGGCAGATACTATGCCATGGATAGAGATAGAAGATGGGAACGTGTTAAACTTGCTTATGATCTTTTGGTTAATGGCATAGGAAACCATTCACAAAATGCAGTTGATAGTCTTCAGGACAATTATGCAAAAGAGGTTACTGACGAATTTATTCAACCCATAATTATGGTTGATGAAAACAATAAACCATTAAGCACAATTAAAAATGGTGATGTGGTTATCTTCTTTAATTTTAGAACTGATCGCGGCAGACAATTAACGGAAGTTTTGACTCAGTTTGATTGTCACGAGCAAAACATGCACCAATTGGATTTATACTATGTCACTTTAACTAATTATGATGAAACCTATAAAAACATTAAGGTAATATACAACAAAGACAATATCACTGAAACATTAGGAGAAGTATTAGCCAAAAATCACAAAAAACAAATTCGAATAGCTGAAACTGAAAAATATCCTCATGTTACTTTCTTCTTTTCAGGTGGTCAAGAAGATGCTTTTGAAGGTGAAATACGAATATTAAGAAGTTCTCCGAAAGTAGCAACTTATGATTTAAAACCCGAAATGAGTGCTTTCGAATTAAAAGATGCTCTACTTCCTGAATTAGTAAAAGGTGAAGTTGATTTTGTATGTTTAAATTTTGCCAACGGAGATATGGTTGGTCACACTGGTGTAATGGAAGCAGCTATTAAAGCTTGTGAAGCCGTTGACATTTGTGTAAAAGAGGTTGTTGAAACAGCATTAGCAAATGGTTATACAACAATTGTAATTGCGGATCATGGTAATTGTGAAACTATGGTAAACCCAGATGGTTCGCCAAATACTGCTCATACAACCAATCCTGTTCCTGTTATTTTAGTAGATCCTGATAGAAATTATATAGAAAATGGTGTATTGGGAGACGTAGCACCAACAATATTGAAAATTATGGGAATTGAAAAACCAGATGCCATGACTGGAAAAGAACTGGTTTAAAATTAAAATAGTTATATAACAAAAAGCCACTTGAGTGGCTTTTTTTATTAAAAAAAAGTTAATTACCCGCATATTTAATAGTTTTACTATTATATTTGCGATATAATTTATTAACTATGTGATTATGCAGTCAATACTTGGGGGTCTTAAAGTAGCTATTAGTTCTAAAATCTACCTAAAAGATCCTGAAACATCAGATTTAGGAAAAAAAATTATTGAGCAAAGTATTCTTTTGATTGACGAGATTGGCTTTGACAATTTTACATTCAAAAAATTAGGAGAAAAAATTGGCTCAAACGAGAGTTCTATTTATCGTTATTTTGAAAATAAACACAAACTATTACTGTATCTAACTTCTTGGTATTGGGGTTGGATGGAGTTTAAACTCGTTTTCACCACCAACAGCATTTCTGATCCCATTGAAAAACTTACAAAAACTATAATAATTCTAACGGAAGACATAAAGGAAGATGTCACTCATCCACATATAAACGAAGTTGTATTAAGCAGAATTGTAATTTGTGAATTTTCAAAATCCTACCTTACAAAAGAAGTGGATGAAGAAAATAAAGAAGGCTATTTTATGTTTTATAAACGAGTAATAACTCGATTAATTGAAAACATCACAGCCATAAAACCCGATTATTTGTATCCTAAAAGTCTTGCATCAATGATTGTAGACGGTGCACTACACCAACATTTTTTAAAAAATCATTTCACATCAATCACAGATTGCTCTGAAAAAACAACACCAACAGAATTTTTTACCAATTTAGTTTTTAAACAGTTAAGCTAAAAACGTCAATTAATGAAAAAAAACGCCCAAGAATTAACGCCTCTTAAACGATTCTTCAACCTTTTAAAATTAGATAAAAAAGATATTTATCAAGTATTTTTTTATGCGATTTTTTCAGGTATCGTGAGTCTTTCATTGCCTTTAGGAATACAAGCCATTATTAATCTTATTCAAGGAGGAAGAGTTAGTTTGTCGTGGATTATTTTAGTTGTAGTAGTGATTTTGGGCGTTATTTTTAACGGCATTTTACGATTAATGCAACTCAGAATTACGGAAACCATCCAACAAAAAATATTTATTAGATCTTCTTTCGAATTTTCCTATCGTTTTCCTAAAATTAAATTCACCGAATTTCACAATAATTATCCACCTGAACTAGCCAATCGTTTTTTTGACACCATAACCGTTCAAAAAAGTGTGGCCAAATTAGTGTTAGATTATTCGGAATCGTTGTTACAAATTGTGTTTGGATTACTTTTACTTTCCATTTATCACCCGCTTTTTATATTGTTCGGACTTTTATTATTTGTTGTTTTATACTTGATTTTCAGAGTTTCCTTTGAAACCGGATTAAAAACAAGTTTAACAGAATCAAAATACAAATACAAAGTAGCTCATTGGATTCAAGAAATAGCACGTAATTATTTTGGTTTTAAAAGCAAAATTGAATCAGAATTTGCTTTAAACAAAAACGACAAGCTAGTAATAGAGTATCTCAAATCCAGAGAAAGTCATTTTGAAGTAATTAAAAGACAGTTTATTCAACTAATAGGCTTCAAAGCTTTAATCTCTGCAGGATTACTATTAATTGGTGGTTATTTAGTTATCAATCAACAATTAAATATTGGTCAATTTGTTGCCGCAGAAATCATTATTTTATTAGTGATTAATTCGGTAGAAAAAATTATAGTTGGATTGGAGACTTTTTATGATGTGTTAACTTCAATAGAAAAAATTGGTCAGGTGGTTGACTTGGAAATAGAAGAGGATGAAACATTCGAAAGCACCTATTGTTATAAAAATATTCATTTTGAAATTGATGACTTAAATTTTGCGTTTCCTGATTCTACTAAAAAAATTCTAAACAATGTTTCATTTCACATCAACCAAAATGAAAAAATATATTTAGACGGTAAAAATGGTTCCGGAAAAACAACTTTACTCCGAATTTTGGCAGGGTTAATTCCAACAAATACTAGTTCAATATATATTAATGATGAACATTATAATAAAATAAACATTGAACAATATCGAGCTCAAATTGGCATTATTACTGAAGGTCAATCACTTTTTGAAGGGTCAATCTATGAGAACATAACATTCAAAAATGAATCAATATCCACTGAGCGATTAAAATGGGTAATAGACAAGCTAAAATTAACAGACATTATCAAAAAAATGCCTAAGGGTTTAGATGAAAAAATTCTTACCGATGGTAAACAACTGCCAACATCATTAGCTCAAAAAATTCTTTTGGCACGAGCAATTGTTAATGACCCTCTAATTCTATTCTTAGAAAATCCTTTTGACAAAATGGATGATGATGAAAGTAGAGAAATCATCGATTTTATTTTATCAGAAGAAAATAATTGGACTGTGATAGTAAATTCAAAAAATGAATATTGGAAACAAAAGTGCAATCGAATCATAACGTTAGAAAAAGGAAAATTAATTTCAGACACTAAGTAACATGCTTAATATCGCTAAAAAAAATATAAACGAAAAAGTGAATCTAACTCGATTTATAACCATTCGAAAGTTGAGCGAAAGACGTTATTTTAAAACGTTTAATAGACTTTTACTTTGGTTTTTTATAGGAAGTTTTCTGTTTGTCTTACTTCCTTGGACGCAAAACATTCAAGGAACGGGTTATGTTACAACAATTTCACCGGAACAACGTCCGCAAACCATTCACACAGCCATAGCCGGTAGAATTGAAAAATGGTATGTGGCAGAAGGACAATATGTAAACAAAGGCGACACTATTTTATTTATTTCTGAGATAAAAGATGATTATTTTGATCCTAATTTGGTTGCTAACACCGAGAACCAGATGAAAGCCAAAATGCTTTCAGAAGAATCTTATGAAGGAAAAGCCAATTCACTTTCGTCTCAAATTGCAGCAATTGAACGTGAACGCATTTTAAAATTGGAACAAGCCAAAAACAAAATCGAACAATCGCTTTTAAAGGTAAAAAGCGACAGTATGGATTTAGAAGCTGTAAAAACACAACTCAAAATTGCTCAAACCCAATTTAAACGTTCCGAAGATTTAAACAAAGAAGGTTTAAAACCAATGACCGATGTGGAAGACAAGCGTTTGAAATTGCAAGATGCGGAAGCAAAAATTATTACACAACAAAACAAATTACTTACTTCTCGAAACGAATTAATTAATGCAAAAGTTGAAATTAATCGAATTTCAGCTGAATATACTGATAAAATTTCGAAAGCTCAAAGTGAACGTTTTACCGCATTAAGCAGTCAATTTGATACCGAAGCTCAAGTGAATAAATTGCAAAACCAAGTCACGAATTACAAAATGCGAAATGAACTTTATTACATCAAAGCTCCCCAAAACGGTTATGTAAACCGTGCTTTGCAATCGGGAATTGGTGAGACAATTAAGGAAGGAACGCCTGTGGTGAGTATTATGCCATCAAAATATGACATAGCGGTTGAAACCTACATTCAACCCATTGATATGCCGCTAATTCACAAAGGCGAAAAAGTACGAGTTTGGTTTGACGGATGGCCTACCATAGTTTTTAGCGGATGGCCAAACACTTCTTACGGAACTTTTGGTGGTGAAATTGTTGCAATTGAAAATTTCATCAGTGTAAATGGAAAATACCGTGTTTTGATTGCTCAAGACCCTAATGATAAACCATGGCCAAAAGAACTCAACATTGGTGCTGGTGCTCAAACATTTGCCTTACTGGACAATGTACCAATCTGGTATGAACTATGGAGAAAGTTAAACGGATTTCCACCAGATTTCTATACACCAATACAAACCAGTGAAACTAAAAAATAGCTAATCGATGATAAGATTATTGGTAATATTACTCCTCTTTTCTACTATATCTAGGTCTCAAAATAGTAGTCGCGAAGCTGTATTAACACTTGATGATTACTTAGGATACGTTAAACAATTTCATCCTTTGGTGAAACAAGCTAACTTAGAAGTGAGTCAAGCTCAAGCAGGAATCATAGCAGCTCGTGGCGGATTTGATCCAAAAATTGAAGTAGATTATGAAAACAAACAATTCAAATCAACAGAATATTATGATTTATTAAATGCTACGTTTAAAATTCCGACGTGGTACGGAATTGAAATTAAAGCCGGTTTTGATCAAATGGAAGGGGTGTATTTGAATCCGCAAAATACTGTACCTCCAAATGGTTTGGCAATGGCTGGAATTTCTGTGCCGCTTGGTCAAGGTTTACTCATTAACAATCGAATGGCCGATTTGAGAAAAGCTAAAATTTATGCTAATTTATCGCAAGCCGCACGCGATTTGGAAGTAGCCAACGTACTTTATGACGCAATAAACAGTTATTTTAATTGGTATAGAAGCTATACTGAATACAAATTATATGAAACTTTTTTAAAAAATTCACAAGAACGATTTAATGGAATTAAAGGGTTAATCTCTGCCGGAGACAGGCCCGCCATTGATAGCATTGAAGCCGGAATTTTAGTTAAATCCAGAAAACTGAGTTTAGAACAATCCCGTTTAAAATTATTAAAATCAAAATTAGAAATATCAAATTTTTTATGGTTTGAAAATAATCTTCCGTTGGAGTTACAAGATAACATTTTACCGGAAACCGAATTGGAAAAAAAGGTTGAAAACACCTTAAAAACAAACGGATTATTATTAGCCGACATCGATTTTCAAAATCATCCAAAGATTCGATCCTTGCAAAATAAAGTTTCAATTTTAGAGGTGGATAAGCGTTTGAAGGGTGATTTATTGAAACCAACCATCAATTTAAATTATAATTATTTGTCTGAACCGGAATTTGTGAGAGATTTTAATACCGTAAATTATAAGTACGGCGTAAACTTCAGTTTTCCTTTATTTTTAAGAAAAGAAAGAGGAAATTTTAAAATTGCAAAATTCAAATTACAGGATGCCGAATTGGATTTGCAACTTGAAAACCAAGTCCTCAAAAACAAAATCGATTATCAATTAGAAGAAATAAATTCATTAAAAAATCAAATTCAAATTGCAAATGATTTGGTGAATGATTTTAATATGATGTTGGATGCCGAGGAAAGAATGTTCTTTTTTGGAGAAAGTTCGTTGTTTTTAATAAATTCCAGGGAAAACAGTTTATTAAGCACCAATTTGCAACAAATTGAAACCGAATTTCGATTTTTTGTTGCTAATGCAGATTTGTTTAAGTTGATAGCTAATCCGCAGTTTAATGATTAAATTTTAAATCTTGGTTATACCTGACAGGTTCAAAAACCTGTCAGGTTTAATATAGTAAAACTAGCAAATCATTTTTTTTATCTCCATCATTTCATAATAAGTTTTCTCAATCCATTCTCTGTGATTTGGATGTGCGATTCTAACCATTTCAGCAGCACGTTGTTTTAAGGTTTTACCGTATAAATTAGCAATTCCATATTCCGTAATAATGTATTGCACATGTGATCTTGTAGTAACAACACCTGCTCCTTGTTTCAAAAAAGGCACTATTCTACTTTCTCCTCTTCGGGTTTGTGATGGCAAAGCAATAATTGCTTTTCCTCCTACACTCAACGATGCCCCTCTAATAAAATCCATCTGACCTCCCACACCGGAATACATTTTACCTCCAATGGAGTCTGCACAAACTTGACCGGTAATATCAACTTCAATGGCTGAATTAATGGCTACCATTTTTGGGTTTTTTCGAATTCTTGCCGTATCATTTACGGCTGATGATTCTTTCATTTCTATAAAAGAATTGTCATCAACAAAATCATATAAACGGCGTGAACCCATTAAAAACGTTGCCAAAACACGACCACGTGTTGTACCTTTGTAGTTGCAATTGATGACATCTTTTTCAATTAAATCAATAACTCCATCCGAAAACATTTCGGTGTGTAGTCCTAAATCTTTGTGATTTGATAATTTACTTAAAGCTGCATTTGGGATAGACCCAATCCCCATTTGAAGCGTACTTCTATCTTCAATAAGTGAGGCAATATATTCACCAATCTTTTCTTCCTCGGGTGTAAATTCATCTATTTGATGTGAAAAAATAGACTCATTAACAGGGACTAAATAGTCTATTTCAGATTCGTGCAGAATTCCATCGCCAAATGTACGCGGCATTTGTGGATTCACCTGGGCAATAACAATTTTTGCATTTTCAATTGCAGCCAATGAAGCTTCAACAGAAACGCCAAGTGAACAATAACCATGTCTATCAGGTGGTGAAACGTGGATAAAAACCACATCTAATGGTAGTACATTTTTACGAAATAAATTGGGTAATTCGCTAAGAAAAACCGGAGTATAAGACCCATTTCCGGCTTTTAGTGTATGACGAACATTGGCTCCAATAAAGAAAGAATTGACATGAAAACTTTCTGCTAAATCGGGATTAGCATAAGGTGCTTCGCCTTCAGTGTGAAGGTGACAAATCTCAACGTTTTTTAGTTCGGATGCTCGTTGTGTCAATGCTTTGGTTAAAACAGACGGTGTTGCTGCAGCCGCCTGTAAATAAACCCTATCTCCAGATTTAACTACTTTTACGGCTTCTTCAGCTGTTACATATTTGCTCATATTTCCTAAATTTTGAGCAAAGATAAGATTGAAAATCTGTTTAAAAACTGATATTTCTCATTGTTTTTGGGATTTTTAGCCACGGTAGTAGTGCCCCCCCTTGCCTAAGGTAGGCAAGAAGCCTTTTTCAGGATTAGGGCAGTTTTTCTCGGGCAAAAGAGCGACCAACGGAAACTCTTTTGCCCGAGAAAAACTGCCCAAAGACAAAAAACCTTGTAGCGGATGATGGGATTTTGCTTCTAATAAAAAATAATAAAATTGTGTACCTTTGCCACTTTAAATTTTGATTATGATTATCCCAAAAACCCGAGAAGAAATTGAGTTAATGCGTGCCAGTTCGCTATTGGTTTCAAAAACACTAGGCATGATTGCTAAGGAAATTAAGCCCGGTGTAACGACACTTTATTTAGACAAATTGGCAGAAGAGTTTATTCGTGATCATGGCGGGGTACCTGCTTTTTTGGGTTTGTATGGTTTTCCTAATTCGTTGTGCATGAGTCCGAATGCTCAAGTGGTTCACGGAATTCCTAACAACAAACCGTTAGAAAGTGGGGATGTAATTTCGGTAGATTGTGGGGTTTTGATGAATGAGTTTTATGGTGATCACGCTTATTCGTTTGAGATTGGCGAAGTGTCACCTGAAGTAAAAAGGCTTTTAAAAGTAACCAAAGAATCATTATATGTTGGGATTCGAGAATTTAGAGCGGGTAATCGTGTGGAAGATGTGGGAAATGCAATTCAAAGACATTGTGAATCAAATGGTTATGGGGTTGTTCGCGAATTAGTAGGCCACGGTTTGGGAAGAAAAATGCATGAAGATCCCGAAATGCCTAATTATGGTAAAAAAGGACGAGGAAAATTGTTTGTAGAAAGTATGGTGGTTGCGATTGAGCCGATGATTAATATGGGGACAAAAAACATCAAACAACTAAAAGACGGTTGGACGATTTTGACGGCTGACATGAAACCAAGTGCTCATTTTGAACACAATGTGGCGTTGATTGATGGCAAACCTGAGTTGCTTTCTACGTTTCAATATATATATGATGCATTGGGGATTGTGAGTGATGAGGAGAATGAATTTAGAAAGTTACCTTTGGTAATATGATAAAAAAAATATTTAAATCTATATTAAATACCATTCCACGACCTATTCTTATTCGGTTAAGTTATGTGGCAAAACCAATTTTGGAATTTTTATTGAAAGGAAATCGGTTTACCGACCCGATTGACGGAAAAAGTTTTAAGATGTTTTTGCCTTATGGATACGGAAAACAGCGTAACAATGTGTTGTCTCCAAGTACTCTTTCTTTAGAAAGACATCGATTGTTGTGGTTGTATTTGAATGAACAAACAGACTTTTTTACTGCTCCAAAAAAGGTTTTACATTTTGCTCCTGAGCAAGCATTTTATAAACGTTTCAGAAATCAAAAAAATTTAGATTATACTACTACTGATTTATTTTCGCCTTTGGCGGATGTGAAAGCTGATATATGCAATCTTCCTTTTGAAGACAATTCGTATGATGTGATTTTGTGTAATCATGTTTTGGAGCACATTCCTGATGATACCAAAGCTATGCAAGAATTGCATCGGGTTTTGAAACCGGGCGGAATGGGAATTTTTCAAATTCCACAGGATTTGTCAAGAGCAACAACTTTTTCGGATGACTCGATTACAGATGAAAAAGAACGAGCCAAAATATTTGGCCAATATGACCACGTTAGGGTTTATGGCAGAGACTATTTTAACAAATTGAGGAGCATAGGTTTCAAAGTTATTGAAGAAGATTATACGTCAAAAATTTCGCCTGAATTGGTGGAGAAATATTGTCTGGCAAAAGGAGAAATTATTCCGGTTTGTTTTAAAAACTAATTTTGTTGTTTTTAAATACTATTTTCTCAAATAAAAAAACCTACAAGGTTTAAAAACCTTGCAGGCTGTAATGAATTATTCCTCCGGCATTAACATCGCCACCACCTTATCTTTAGTCAGATATTTTTTTGCTACAGCTTGAATATCTTTTGCGGTTACTGCATCAATTTTCTGTTCAAATTGCAAAATTTCTTCAGCAGAAGTAGCATTTGTATAAGCTCTTGTTAAATTAGACATCCAATAATTATTTTGTTTTATTTTTTCTTTGTAATCTAATTTTTCGGCTTCTTTAAATTTGTTTATATCTTTTTCTTCAGGTCCGTTTTCAATAATTTTATTCAATTCTCTTAATGCAGATTGAGTCAAGGTCTCAGCATTTTCAGGGCCGCAAGGGAAATTAATTGAGAAGTTATAACTTCCATTTGGTACTTTGCTCATGCTTCCTCTGGCATTTACTCCATAAACACCACTTTCGTTTTCACGAAGCTCTTCAACTAATTTAATTGTCAAAACTTCTCCTAATGCTCTGAATGAAAGTGCTTCTTTAGCGTCATAAACACAATCTCCATAATACATAATGTTAACAGAACTTTTAGGGTCTTTTCCTTTATTTACAATTTTCTTGTGTTCTCCTTTTAACATTCTATATCCCAGATCAACAGCCTTTTCTTTTGTTTCATTTGCCGGTAAAGAAGCTAAATATAAACTTGAATATTCTTCTAATTTTTGTTCATCTATGTTTCCTACAAAGAAGAAATGGAAATCACCTGCATTTGCAAATCGTTCTTTATACTTGTTGTAAGCTAATTGGTAATCGGTTTTAGCCCAAGCTTTCTCATCTGGTAAAACTCCAAAAAATCTAGGATTCTCTTTTAACAAATAACTGTATAATTCTTTTTGAAAATACATGGAAGGCATAGATGCCATATTTGCCATAAATGAGTTTTCTTTTGCCTTATAACTATCAAAAGCTTCTTGGTCAAAATTCAAATCTGTAAAATAAGCATGGATCATCTGCATCAAATATTCATAATCTTTTGGAGCTGCAGAGCCATTCATCCCTTCTGAAAAACTTCCTACATAAGGATTTACTCTTGCTACCTTTCCGGTCATGAATTTATTCAAATCATTTAATTTCATTCCAGAAATTCCGGCTTCTGTTAATCCATTCATTGCCCATTGTACTTTTTCATATTCGTCATTTGAAATTAAATTTGATCCGCCAAAACTCATTGCTTCAAATAAAATCTCATCATTTTTAAAGTCTGTCTTTTTATAGGTAACTTTAGCTCCATTTGAGAGAGTTAAGGTTGTGGTTCCAATTTTATCATTCGTTTCTTTTTTTACAATGCTTCCCTTTTTTATAGGGTTACGCAACAAACTTTCTGCCAAAACTGAATCTTCATATGGCTTCAAACTAGAAGGGTCAATAGCAATAGCAGCTAATGTTTGTTGTTCTGTTGGCTTAACTAAACCTTCTTTTTCTGGTCCGGTTAAAATCACAACCCTATTATCATCCTTTATGTAGTTTGCAATAAGTGAATTTGTTTCTTGCAATGTTATTGTAGGTAGTAATTTTTTTGATGTTTCAAATGTCCATTCAATACTTGGAGCGGGTTGGTCTATCAAAAAATTACGTTGAAAAGAATTCATATACCTGTTTGACTCCGTTTTATCTCTCTCATTATAACGTCTTTCCATACTCGTTAGCATAGATGTTTTTGCTCTATCCAACTCGCCTTGCGTAAATCCGAATGCTTTAACACGTTCGTTTTCTGTAACTAAAACTTTCAACGCTTCCAATTGTTTATCTTCGCCAACCATTGCAAAAGATTGGAATGCATTTTTTGTTCTGGCATACGTGCTTCCGTAATAAGAATTTCCAAAAGTATAAGGTGGATTTGGATTGTTTGCTATTTCATTTAATCGATTGTTTAACATCGTACTAAATAAATTTTTGACCAGTTCTTGTCTGTAATCACCAACGGTTTTAACTAGTTTTGGTTCTTCATAATCTTTATAAAGCAATTGTACTTGTGAAAAAGCTGCTTCTTTATCACTTTCAATGGCTACAAATGTTTCTTTATGATTTGGTACGTCAAATACTTTTCTGGGCTTTTCTTTTTTCGGATTTTTATATGGGCTAAAATGCTTAATGATCATTTTTTCAATTTGATCAACATCAATGTCACCAATTGCTATAACACTCATCAAGTTCGGACGATACCAATCTTTATAGAAATTAAGCACTTTATCATGTGTGAAATTCTCTAATATCTCTTTTTGACCAATTGGAAGTCTTTTGGCATACATAGAATTGTACATCATTTTTGGCATAAACTGACCCATCATTCTTTTGTCTGCTCCTAAACCAATTCGATACTCTTCCAAAACCACTCCCCTTTCTTTGTCAATTTCTTCAGGAGTAAGGACTGTATTAAACGCCCAATCTTCTAAAATCTCAAAACCTTTTGTCAATTTTTCATTATCATCAGAAGGAATTGGCAAAAAATAAACGGTTTCATCAAAACTGGTATAGGCATTCAAATGTTGACCAAATTTCACACCAATACTTTGTAAATAATCCACTAACGTATTCTTAGGAAAACGTTTCGTTCCGTTAAAGCACATGTGTTCCATAAAGTGTGCTAAACCTTGTTGGTCGTCATTTTCAAGAATTGAACCTGCATTTACAATTAATCGTAAATCTACTTTATTTTCAGGTTTCTTGTTATTCTTAATGTAATAGGTTAAACCGTTTTTAAGTTTCCCGGTTCTTACAGTTGGATCCAAGGGTATTGGACTATCCATTTTCAATTCTTGAGCAAATACCATTGCCGGCAATGCCAGTAAGAACAAGACTAGTTTGTTGCGTTTTTTCATTTGTATAAGTTTATTGATTATTGTAAAACTAAACCTATAACTTCATGTGTTAAAATTTATTATATTTTTTTTAACGTAACATCCTACATTTAGAATCATTCTAAAATAAGTGTCTGAAAATTAGCTGTTTTGAATTGTTGCATTTGATTATTTTCATCTGTATAAATCAACAAAACATACAAATCATTTCTTGAAGCCAACAATTTCTTAGTTTTCTCAAAATCCATAATCATAAATGCGGTGGCAAATCCATCGGCGTCAATACATTTTGATGCTAATACTGTGGCACTTAAAATAGTGCTTTTTTCTGATATGCCGGTTTTTGGGTTTATGATATGAACAAATTTTTGCCCCGTAAGACTATCTGTTTTTACTTTTCGATAGTTACCTGATGTAGCCATACCAAGATTCTCTAGTTTAATTTTGGCTATTAATGTTCGTTCTTCCGGAGACTGAGTCGGATCATCTATTCCAACAATCCAATTTTTATCTTCAACAGTATTTTTTCCAAATGCAAAAATTTCACCACCAATTTCAACAATTGCATTTTGAATACCTTTAGATTTTAAAAATTCTGAAACAACATCAACAGAATAACCTTGGGCAATAGCATTAAAATCAAAATAAGTTTCAGAATGTTTTTTAGAAATAGTGTTATCCTCATTTAATTTAACTTTATCGAAACCTACATAGGTCAATAAACTATCAATTTTGGACTGATTTAAATCGATTTTTTCTTTAGTTGGGCCAAATCCATATGCGTTAACTAAAACACCGATAGTTGGGTCAAAAAGCTTGTCTGTAGCTTGATAAATTTCTTGCGAGGTAGTAAATGTTTTAGAAAAAAAATCATCAACAACTATTGTAGTATCTCCGTTATTGATTTTGGAAATCTTTGAATCGGGTCGATAAGTTGACAAAGACAAATCAAACTCCAATAGTAGTGAATCAATTGAAGCTTTTTTTATTGTTTCATTTGAACTGATATATTTAATTGCGTAGGTGCTTCCTTGAGCTTCTCCTTGTAGGATAAAAATTTGCTCCTTTTTGGAATATTCGCAACTGATTACTAAAAAAGCAATAACGAAAACACTAACTAATCTCTTTAATTCCATTGTAATTGATGATATAATCTTCATTTTTTGTAACTGGCTTTTCATAATCCAACGCATTTGCAATTCCCACTCCTGCATAAAGGACTTTTGCTTTAAGTTTTACGGCATGTTCTTTAAAAGTCTCGATCCAAATAGCATCATAGTCTTCAGGATTGTTTGGATAATTAAAAACGGTGACCAAAACGAAATGTAAGGTATTGGTGGCTTTATCTACACAAACAAACTGTGGATGTCGTTTGAGTTGACTATTAACAGCAATGAACTCAAAACCTTGACTTTCGAGTTCTTTTCCGACATGGTTCATTGCTAAATTGTGAAGTTCTTGTTCGGTCAAAATATTCATAGTACAAAAGTAGTTAGAATTACGAAAAACAAGTCTTAATTAAAACAAAAAACCGACACATTTTTGCATCGGTTTCAGTTTTTAATTATCCTCCAAAGTCATCAAAACGGATATTTTCAGGTGGCATACCAAAATCTTCGCCCATTTTTTGAACGGCATTGTTCATCATTGGTGGACCACAGAAATACAATTCAATATCTTCAGGACTATCGTGCTTAGATAAATAGTTATCAATTACTACATTGTGAATAAATCCAACAAAACCATCTCCTTCACCATCTGTTCCGTCTTTTACTTTCCAATTATCTTCCGGTAATGGTTCAGAAAGTGCCATGTAGAATCTAAAGTTAGGGAAATCTTTTTCTAAAGCTCTAAAGTGATCTACATAAAACAATTCACGTTTTGAACGACCACCATACCAATAGGTTACCTTTCTTCCTGTTTTAACGGTTCTGAACAAGTGATAAAGATGTGAACGCATCGGTGCCATTCCAGCTCCTCCACCAACATATAGCATTTCCGACTCACTTTCGTTGATGAAAAATTCACCGTAAGGACCGGAAACAGTTACAGGATCACCAGCTTTTCTTGAGAAAATGTAAGATGATGCTATTCCTGGGTTTACAGCTGCCCAACCATTTTTAGCTCTATCCCATGGTGGAGTAGCTACACGAACATTCAACATGATTTTTCTTCCTTCTGCAGGATATGAAGCCATCGAATAAGCCCTTTCAACTAATTCGGTATTTTTCATTACCAATGGCCATAAATTAAATTTATCCCATTCTGCTTTGAATTTTTCAGGTTCACCAGGATGTTCTTCGGGATGAGCTGTGATGTCAATATCTGAATATTTTACTTCACATTTAGGAATTTCAATTTGAATATAACCCCCAGCTTCATAATGCATATCATCTGGTAATTCAACAATAAATTCTTTAATAAATGAGGCAACATTGTAGTTGGAATGTACTTTAGCTTCAAATTTTTTGATTCCGAAAACCTCTTCAGGTACTTCAATAATCATATCATTTTTCACTTTTACCTGACATCCTAAACGCCAACCTTGAGCAATTTCTTTTCTTGTAAAATGTGGTTCTTCTGTTGGAAGAATAGATCCACCACCATTAGTTACAATACATTTACACTGAATGCAAGTTCCACCTCCACCACAAGCAGATGGAAGAAAAATTTTGCTGTTTCCTAGTGTTGTAAGTAGTGTATTTCCTGATTCTACTTCTAATTCGTTTTCTCCGTTGATTTTAATTTTTACCGGCCCGGAAGGTAATAATTTTGCTTTTGCACCTAATAACATTGCTACTAAAAGGAAAACAATTACAAGAAAAACTACAACACTGGCTATGATTACTGGTGTATTCATTATATCGTATCTTAATATTTATATTTTAATTCCCATAAAACTCATAAAACCTAACGCCATCAATCCTGTGATTAGGAAAGTAATTCCTAAACCACGAAGTGGAGCAGGAACATGAGAGTAAGCTATTTTTTCACGAATAGCTGCAATAGCTAAAATTGCTAAAAACCATCCGATACCGGAACCAAAACCATAGGTTACCGCTTCTGTTACTCCGCCAAAATCTTTCTGTTGCATAAATAAAGACCCCCCTAAAATGGCACAGTTAACGGCAATTAACGGAAGAAAGATCCCTAATGCTCCATATAAAGCCGGTGCAAATTTTTCAACAATCATCTCTACTAATTGTACCATCGAAGCAATAACTGCGATGAACATGATGAAACTTAAAAAGCTCAAATCAATATCAGCATACTCAGCTCCTAACCAAGATAAAGCTCCTTGTTTTAATAAATAATTGTCTAACAAAAAGTTGATTGGCACAGTAATCGTTAATACGAAGATTACAGCAACACCTAAACCAACCGCTGTTTTAACTGTTTTTGAGACCGCCAAATAGGAACACATTCCTAAGAAGTAGGCGAAAATCATATTTTCTATGAAAATACTTTTTACAAATAAACTTGCTAATTCTTGCATGTTATAATAGTTTAATAGCTAGGCTATGATTAGTGTTTTTCGATTAATTTACGGTTTTTTGAACGTTGAATCCAGATGATGATTCCAACTACAATAAGTGCCATTGGTGATAATAACATCAAACCATTGTTTTCATAACCCATATCATAAAATGATTGCGGAACAACTTGAATTCCGAATAATTTTCCGGAACCCAATAATTCTCTAAAGAATGCTACGGCAATCAAAATCCAAGCATATCCAAAAGCATTTCCGATACCGTCTAAAAATGATCTCCAAACGCCGTTACCTAATGCAAATGCCTCCAAGCGTCCCATTACGATACAGTTGGTAATAATTAATCCGACAAATACAGATAATTCTTTACTCACATCATATGCAAATGCTTTTAAAACTTGGTCAACAATAATTACAAGCGATGCTACAATTACCAATTGCACAATAATACGAATACGATTTGGAATTGAATTTCTCAATACAGAAATAATCATATTACTAAATGCCATTACAAACAATACAGCAATTGACATTACGATAGCAGGTTTTAACTGAACCGTAATTGCTAACGCTGAACAAATTCCCAAAACTTGAACCGTAATTGGGTTATTGTCATTTAATGGGTCTGATAAAAGACCTCTATTTCTTTTAGAAAATAAACTTTCTTTCTCTTCAGCCATGATCTTAATTATTAGAGGCTAATTTGCCTTTTTGATTATCAATATATTGTTTGTAATGAGCTAAACGTTCTTTAATCATATCTGTAACGCCATCTCCGGTAATGGTTGCCCCTGAAATAGCATCTACTTTATTATCGTCTTTGTTTACTTTATCATTATTTCCTTTGGCTACAGCAACACCAACTAAATTTCCGTTTTTATCAAAGATTTTTTCATCTTTAAAATAATCTAAAAACCATTGTTGTTTGATCTCCGCTCCTAAACCGGGTGTTTCTCCTTTGTGGTCAAAAGATACTCCGGCAATGGTATTGAAGTCATCGTTCAAAGCAATATAACCCCAAATAGCATCCCAAAGACCCGCTCCACGTAAAGGAATAATATAAAATTTATTTCCATCTTTTTCAGCAACATACAAAGGAAAACGTTGCTCCTCAGGTTTCTTTTTTAATTCAGCTTTTAAATCTACAGTAAATGCATTCACCGATTCGTCAGTAGAACCATCAACTTTTAAAGCCAGTTGTTCTTTGATAAATTCGTCAAATTTTCCCTGAGCTTCTTCTCTTGACACATCCGTTACACCTATGGTAGAAAGAATGTTTTGCATTTTTTCATTTTTTACGTTGATGTCTTGCATCGGTTTTAATGATGTAGCTGCAAAAGCCAATAAAGCTCCTACGACCACTACCATAATTCCGGCAAATAAAAACGTATATCCGTTACTATTTCTATCCATGATTATGCAGTTTTTAATTGTTTAGCAACTCTTTTCTTTCTTCTCTTAATGTTACCTTCAACCACATAATGGTCAATTGTTGGTGCGAAAACATTCAACAACAATATAGCTAACATTACTCCTTCTGGATAAGCCGGATTGAAAACCCTAATCATAATACTAAAGAATCCTATCAAAAATCCGTAAATCCATTTTCCTCGATTGGTTTGAGCGGCAGAAACCGGGTCGGTTGCCATAAAAACAATACCGAAAGCTAAACCACCTACTAATAAATGTAACATCCCAAAATCCATTAAGGCATTGGCACCCCACAATTCGAATAAGAATGCCATGACAGCTGCTCCTAAAAATCCGCTGACAATGATTCTCCAACTTCCCACTCCGGTGATGACTAAAATGGCAGCTCCAACCAAAATCCAAAGTACAGATGTTTCTGAAATAGATCCCGGAATTGTTCCCGCAAACATACTCCACATATCATAACCTGCTTCTTGACCGGCAGCTAATTTTCCTAAAATTGTTTCTCCCGAAATAGCATCTGTTGTGGAAGCATCGGATACCCAAATTTTATCTCCAGACATATAAGTTGGATACGCAAAAAAGGCAAATGCTCTTGCGGTTAAAGCCGGATTTAAAATATTCATTCCAGTCCCACCAAAAGCTTCTTTACCAATAATTACGGCAAAAATCACCGATAAAGCCAACATCCATAAAGGTAAGTCAATTGGCATAATCATCGGGATTAACAATCCGGTAACTAAATAGCCTTCATTTACTTCGTGACCTCTTACGATGGCAAAATAGAATTCAATTCCCAATCCAACTCCATAAGAAACGGCAATCATTGGCAATACTTTCCAAGCTCCGTGAATTAATGCATCCATAAATGGAACTACTTCTTGAATTTGTGACAAACTTTGGTAACCTGCATTCCAAGTTCCAAAAATCAACGCAGGAACTAAAGCCAAAACCACGGTAATCATGGTACGCTTTAAATCTACTGCATCTCTAATATGAGCTCCGTGTTTTGTTGTATGATTTGGAACATATAAAAACGTATCCAACGCATTCACAGCCGGTGCAAACTTTTCCAATTTTTCGCCTTTTCCGAAAGGCTTTTTTATTTGGTCTATTTTATCTCTTAAAAACTTCATAGCTATTTATTTAACCTACTTCGTTAATCATTAAATCCAAGGCTTCTCTGATGATTACTTGTGCTTCTAACTTAGAAGTATTTGTATAATCAATCAACGCAAAATCTTCAGGAGCTACTTCGTAGATTCCTAAATTTTCCATTTTTTCAATGTCATTTGCCAAACATGCTTTTAACAATTGCATTGGATAAATATCTAATGGCATTACTTTTTCCATTTCTCCGGTTACAACCAAAGCTCGCTCTTCACCATTTAAATTAGTATCAGCAACATATTTTTTACCCGGCATTAACCATGATAAAGCTGTACGTTGCATACTGTGTTTATTTGCCCCGGCAAATGGCAACCAACCAAACATTCTGTATTGATTTCCTTCCGGAATAACAGTAACTGTGTTAGAATAAAAGCCTAAGTTTCCATCTAGAGTAACTTTATCTCCAGTGAAAACATCTCCTGAAATGATTCGAACATTGTCTGAAGAAAGTTTTCCTGAAACAACATCTTTCATTTGAGCACCAAATTTTACAGAATAATATTGCGGATTTGCAACCTCTGAACCTGTCAAAGCGATTACTTTAGTAGCATCAAACTTTCCGGTTAAGAATAAATCACCAATGATAGCAACATCTTGAGGAGCAACTATCCAAACTCTCTCTCCGGCATTGATTGGGTCAATTTTAGCAATTTGAACACCCACATTTCCTGATGGATGCGGCCCATAAACCTTATGTAACTCAACCCCTGAAATTCCACTAAATACAGAATTTGATTTACCATTAACAGAAAGATGAACTTTGCCGGTGGTCAATTTTGCCAACACATCTACTCCAGCCTGAAAAGAAGCAATTTTATCTTTTAAAGCCACCTCAACATCTGCAGATAAAGGAGCAGAACTGTAAGCAGAAATAAAAATTGCTTTTGGAGAATCTGAAGAATTTGCCACAACATCATACGGACGCTGTTTAATAAAAGGCCAACAACCTGAAGCAAGCAAATGTGCTTTTACTTGGTCGCCCGACATTTCATTTGGATTTTTCTTGCCGTGCTCAACATAACTGTCTTGTGCATCAGCTTGTATTCTGATTTCCAAAATAACACGTTTGTCTCCACGTTTGATTTCTACAATTTTTCCGCTAACCGGCGAAACAAACTTAACTGCTTCGTCATCTTTAGAATAAAAAATAGCTTCTCCTGCTTTAACTTCGGCTCCTTCTTTAAGCACCAATTTAGGTGTAACTTTATGAAAGTCAGAAGGTTTAATAGAATAAACTTGTGAGCGTGAAATCGCATCAACTTTCGGTTGAGCTTCTCCTACCAATTTCAAGTCTAATCCTTTCTTGATTCGAATGTCTTTAGACATATGTTTTGAAGATATGATTAGTAAATATTTTTACATAATTTTAAACGGTGCAAATTTAAAAATTAAAATACAAATGCCCTATATGAATTAACAAATGTCTAAACGATTTCTATTTATTTATATTGATTCTAAATAAATTAGATTTCAGTATTAATAACTTACTCCGTTAATACAAATAAAAAAAAACAGCTAATCTTGTAAAAAAAAGGCTTACCTAAAATCTTAATTTAAAACTAAGCGATATTTAGTATATTTACGTTTTGAATCTAAATAAGAAATATGTCACGTAAAATTTTACTTCTACTTATTATCTTCTCAAGTAGTAATTCATTCTCTCAAATCCTTAATGAGGTGCATCCTGCATACAACATTAAAAGTATTGCATTCGTTCAAGGCGGACAAAACGTAGTGCCAATATTTAGATTAGGGGACAGTTTTAGATTAATTTTTGATGATTTATATGGCGATGAGGCCAATTATTACTATACTATCACACATTGCGATTACGATTGGAAAAAATCGCAACTTAATCTAAACGAATACATTTCGGGGTTGGACAATCAGAGAATTATTGATTATGAAAATTCATTTAACACCCTGCAGTTGTATTCGCATTACAGGTTGTCTTTTCCTAACCAATTTACTCGTGGTTTTCTTGTAAGTGGAAATTATATTATTAAAATATTGAACAATAACCAAGAAGTGGTTTTTTCAAGAAAATTTATTCTATATGAAGATATTGTTTCTGTTCCAACACAAGTAAAAAACCCTAGAGATGTAAAATTTATTACTCAAAAACATAATTTGGAATTTACCATCAGACCCAACAATCTTTTACTTCAAGACCCGGTCAAAAACATAAAAGTTTTATTATTACAAAACGGTATTTTTAATACTGCTATTACAAATGTAAAACCCATGTTTACTTTGGGAACAGATTTAATATATCGCTATGATAAAGAAACCCAATTTTGGGCCGGAAATGAATTTTTAGCATTTGACAACAAAGACATCAGGGTTGCATTAAATGGCGTTAGACGCATTGAGTCTCAGGGAGGAATTTACAATACATATTTATACACTAACCCAGCCAGAGGAAATGTTCCCTACACTTTTTTTCCGGATGTTAATGGGATATTTTTGCCGAGAAATATAAACGCTTCAACCAACGATGCTGTTGAAGCAGATTACAGTTGGGTGTTTTTTAGTTTGAGTGCTCCTGCTTATTTTGGAAAAAAAGATATATACGTAACAGGAATGTTTAACAATTATGCTTTAATTCCGGAGTTTAAATTGGATTACAATAAAGACAACGGACTTTATGAAAAAGCATTAATTTTAAAACAAGGATTTACCAATTACCAATATACATTAGCTGACACAAACGGAAAAGTAGATTTTGAAAATGCATTAGACGGCAATTTTTTTCAAACCGAAAACAACTATGATGTTTTGGTGTATTACAGAGCAAACAATGATCGATATGACAGAATTATAGGCCGCGGAAATGCAAGTTCCATCAATATTATTAAGTAATATTTTTCATGGCAACAAAAAAAAGAAAAGATTATCGGGGAACCAAATGCTTAAATTGCAACCACCCACTTGATTCTAGTGATCGATTTTGTTCTAATTGTGGTCAAAAAAACACGACTAAACGACTTACAATTAAAAATTTTATAGAAGAATTTCTATCTAATTTTTATGCTTATGATTCCAAAATAAAAAGAACCGTTGTCTCTCTTTTTACCAAACCGGGAAAAGCAGCTTTAGATTTTATAAATGGAAAAAGGCTATTTTATGCCAATCCTTTTCGATTTTACTTGAGTGTATCTTTACTCTATTTTATTTTTTCCGGATTTTTAGACAAATATAATATTGGTTACAATCATCCATTAGAAACAGCTTCCTACGCAAACGAGCCCAGTCCAAATAAAATAAGAAATCAATTGAGAAAAGATTTTATCGCAATTGATTCAACCAATACAGATTTTAATCAGCTTGATTCAATAGTTCAAAATCAACAAAAAGATAATAAAACAGACACACTGCCCAAAGTGTTTAAAAAAGAAAGCGAACTTGAAAAATCAAATTTTGTAATAAAATCATATAAAAAGTGGCAAACATTTTTAGATTATTATGGCGAAACAAAAAGCACAAACATTGATTCTTGTCTTACTGTTCTAGAATATAAAAATACAGGCTGGAACAGGTACATTTTCAAAAAAAGCATAGACAGCCACATGTTGGATTTCAATGACAAAAAAAGTAAAAAGGCATTTTTTGATTACGTTATGGCTAAGATTCCTTTTTTACTTTTTATCTCACTTCCATTTATAACCATTGTATTTTCCATAATATACTTCAGAATGCATTTAAACTATGCCGAACACTTAGTGTTTGTTTTTAATTTTATGTCGTTCTTCTTTATCTTAGTCTTCATTGATGAATTATTAAATATTTTCGTGCCATTTGATTTATCCACACTCTATGGTCTTGGTATTCCTTTTTATTTTTACAAAGCATTAAGAAATTTTTATCAACAAAGTAGATTGATTACAATTATAAAATTTGTAATTTTGAACTTTATGTTGAGTATAACTGCTTTATTAGTAGCAGTTTTTATGTTTGTAATTGTATTTTTAATGTATTAATTATGGTTTCGCAAATAACCAGAGGTATAAAAATTTCAGTCGCTACTAGTTTTGAAGGCACTTACTTCAAAAACTACAAGCTTCATTTTGCCTTCAGCTACCATATTACCATAGAAAACCACAGCAAAGATTCAGTACAATTGTTGTCCCGTTACTGGGAAATTTTTGATTCTTTGAACGACAAAGAAGTTGTTAGTGGTGAAGGTGTAATTGGCAAGAAACCAGTATTGAAGCCTGGCGAATCTCATGTTTACAGCTCCGGTTGTTTATTGGCTTCACCTCTTGGTTCTATGAAAGGCTTTTTTACCATGATTAATTTTACTTCAACTCGAAAATTTAGAGTAATAGTTCCAACCTTCAGATTGAACGCCCCTTTTGCGTTGAACTAATTATCATTTTCTTATTTTAAATCAAAGTAATGTATCGAAATTTTAATTTTTCGTACATTTGCACACATTTTATTTCCTAATTCTAAAAACACAACACTATGCTTAAAGGATTTTTTCATGTGCCAAAAGCGGTTAATGAGCCTGTAAAATTATATGCTCCTAACAGTCCTGAAAAAGAAGCTGTTTTAGCAGCATACAAACAACTATGGAATTCCAAAATTGACGTTCCGTTATATATAGGTAAAGAAGAAATTCGCACCGGAAACACCAAAAATATGAGTGCCCCACATGATCACCAACATATTGTAGGAACCTATCATTTAGCCGAAAAAAGTCATGTTGATAAAGCTATAGCAAATGCTCTTGAATCAAGAACAGCTTGGGCCGCCATGCCATGGGAACAACGTGCTGCTATTTTCTTGAAAGCTGCAGAATTAATTGCCGGTCCGTATCGTGCAAAAATTAATGCTGCCACCATGATAGCTCAATCTAAAACAATTCATCAAGCGGAAATTGATGCTTCTTGTGAATTGATTGACTTTTTGCGTTACAATGTGGAATTCATGACACAAATTTATAACGACCAACCCACATCAGATTCATCCGTTTGGAACCGAGTGGAATACAGACCATTGGAAGGTTTTGTTTATGCAATCACACCTTTTAATTTTACAGCAATTGCTGCAAATCTTCCTGCCAGTGCAGCTATGATGGGTAACGTTGTGATTTGGAAACCAAGCGATAGTCAAGTGTTTTCTGCAAAAATAATTATTGATGTATTCAAAGAAGCCGGAGTTCCTGATGGGGTAATCAATGTAGTATTTGGTGATCCTGTGATGATTTCAGACACTATTTTTGATCATCCTGATTTTGCCGGAATTCATTATACGGGTTCTACTTTTGTGTTTAAAGAAATCTGGAAAAAAATTGGAACAAACATTCACAAATACAAAACGTATCCAAGAATTGTTGGAGAAACCGGCGGAAAAGATTTTATCATTGCCCATCCAAGTGCGAATGTAAAACAAGTAGCTGCAAACTCAATTAGAGGTGCTTTTGAATTTCAAGGTCAAAAATGTTCAGCCGCTTCAAGAGCGTACTATCCAAAAAGCTTGTGGCCGGCAATAAAAGAAGAAATGGCTAAAGAAATGGCAACCATCAAAATGGGTTCACCTGAAGATTTTTCTAATTTCTTTACTGCGGTAATTCATGAAGGTTCCTTTGATAAATTGGCAAAATATATTGATCAGGCTAAAAAAGATAGTGATGCCGAAATTTTATTTGGCGGAAACTATGATAAATCAAAAGGCTATTTTGTTGAACCAACAGTAATTTTGACTACCAATCCAAAATATGCAACAATGGAAACCGAATTATTTGGTCCGGTTTTAACCGTTTATATTTATGAAGATGCCAACTGGAAAGAAACATTACAATTGATTGATCAAACTTCAGAATACGCCTTAACAGGAGCTGTTTTCAGTCAAGATCGTTATGCAATTGCAGAAGCAACACATGCTCTAGAAAATTGTGCGGGTAATTTCTACATCAACGACAAACCAACCGGAGCAGTTGTAGGAATGCAACCTTTTGGAGGAGCAAGAGCTTCCGGAACGAATGACAAAGCAGGTTCTGCTCAAAATTTGTTGCGATGGGTTTCTCCTAGAACAATCAAAGAAACTTTTGTAACAGCAGAAAATTATAGGTATCCATTTTTAGGATAATCTAATTTTTATACAAATCAAGAGTCCCGACAAAAATCGGGACTTTTTTATACTTTAAATTTCAATGGCAAATGAACTACTTTCTTTGTCTCAAAAAATTCCTCTGAAAAATAATTTGACAAATTATATTCTGTTGCGTTCGGAAAATTTTTTAATTCTTCGGTTAAATCGCCTCCTTTTAAATATAAAATACCGTTTTTGAGTTCATGATTTTGTTGTTTTTTGATTTTGTCTTTTATCCATGAAACAAAATCAGGCATATTGGTTACGGCTCGACTTATGATAAAATCAAATTCTCCTTTTGCATTTTCAGCACGTAATTGTTCGGCTTTTACATTCTTTAATTCTAAAGCAGCAGCTACTTCGTTAACCACTTTTATTTTTTTGGCAATCACATCAATCAAATAAAATCGAGTTTCAGGAAACAGAATCGCTAACGGAATTCCGGGAAAGCCTCCACCGGTTCCAACATCTAAAACCGTTGATTTTGGTTGAAATCCCATTACTTTAGCAATCCCTAATGAATGTAAAACATGTTTGACATACAATTCATCAATGTCTTTTCTAGAAATAACATTGATTTTTGCGTTCCAATCGTGGTACAATTCACTCAGTTTTTCGAATTGATTTACTTGATTTTCAGATAGATTAGGAAAATACTTAAGAATTTCTTCCATATTGTGTCATTTTTAACAAAAGTAAACAATTTGATGTTGAAATTTTATTGTTTGTTCATCGTTATCATTTATATTAATACTTACCTTTGGGAAAAATTATAAAATACATGAATACCACAATACCGACTTTTTCAAAACAAGATAATTTAAAATTTTTTAGAACGCTTAACTCTCGGGTTAACAATTACTTCAAAGAAAATAACATTCAAAAAACAGGAAACTGGAAACTTCACTTAAAAACTATTGTGATGTTCTCTATTTTTTTAACTCCCTATTTTTTCCTTTTAGCAATGGATATGCCGTTTTGGACCTATCTTTTACTTAATGTAGTTATTGGTATTGGAATGGCTGGTGTTGGAATGAACGTAATGCATGATGGTAATCACGGTTCTTATTCAAACAAACCATGGTTAAACAAAATCATGGGTGGAAGCATTTATATTCTAGCCGGAAATGTATATAACTGGCAGGTACAGCACAATGTTTTACACCATACATACACTAACATTGCGGGTCATGATGAAGATTTAGATGCAGGACGAGTAATTCGTTTTACGAAACAAGCTGAATGGAGATATTTTCACAAATTCCAACATTATTATTCTGTATTTTTATATGGTTTGCTAACTTTTAATTGGGCAATTACAACTGATTTCAAACAAATGAGAGCGTATTTGAAACGCAAATTATCTTATGGTGAACCAAAAAGTCCTAAAATTTTATGGACAACATTAATTATTACTAAGGTTATTTATTTCTCTATTTGGTTAGTATTACCAATGGTAATGGGAATCACTTGGTGGAAAGTAATTCTAGGTTTTGCCGTAATGCACTATACTGCTGGATTAATTCTAAGTATTGTTTTCCAATTAGCACACGTTGTAGAAGAAACAACAAATCCTGTTCCTGATGAAAATGGCGAAATTGAAAACACTTGGGCCATTCACCAACTTTTCACAACTGCCAATTTTGCACCTAAAAACTGGATTGTAAATTGGTACACTGGTGGTTTAAATCATCAAATTGAACACCATATTTTTCCAAACATCAGTCACATCCATTATGGAAAAATTGCTGATATTGTAAGAGAAACAGCAAAAGAGTGCAATCTTCCTTATCATGAATTCAAAACCATGCGAAGTGCCGTTATTGCTCACTTCAAACATCTGAAAGAGTTGGGTCAAGAACCTCAAATGGCATAAGTAGATTACTTTTTAAAATTTAAACACACAAAACACAACTATAATGAATTCGTTATCGGATAGAATTAACAATTTATCTACCTCTCAAACTTTAGCCATGGCAGCATTGGCTAGAGAATTAAAAGCACAAGGAAAAGATATCATCAGTTTAAGTTTAGGCGAACCTGATTTTAACACGCCCGACTTTATTAAAGAAGCGGCAAAAAAAGCAATCGACGAAAATTACAGCACTTACTCTCCGGTTGATGGTTATGCCGAATTAAAAGAAGCCATCTGTCGAAAATTCAAAAGAGATAACAATTTAGACTATAAACCGGCAAACATTGTTGTTTCAACCGGTGCAAAGCAATCACTTTACAACATTGCTCAAGTGATGTTAAACGAAGGTGATGAAGTTATTTTACCCGCTCCATATTGGGTAAGCTACTTCGAAATCATCAAAATGTCAGGTGGCGTTCCTATTGAAGTTCCAACCTCTGTTGAAAGCGATTTTAAAATCACCGCCGAACAATTAGAGAAAGCAATTACACCAAAAACCAAAATGATTTGGTACAGCTCACCGTGCAACCCAAGCGGATCTGTTTACAGTCGTGAAGAGTTTACCGCTATTGCCAAAGTATTGGAAAATTATCCAAACATTTATGTCGTGGCTGATGAAATCTACGAACACATCAATTTTTCAGGAACTTTTTGCAGCATTGCTTCCGTTCCGGGAATGTTTGAAAGAACCATTACAGTAAATGGAGTTGCAAAAGCCTTCGCAATGACAGGTTGGAGAATTGGTTATATTGGAGCACCGGAATTTATTGCGAAAGCGTGTACAAAAATGCAAGGCCAAGTGACTTCAGGAGCCAATTCTATTGCTCAACGAGCTACGATTGCCGCTGTAGATGCCGACCCAAAAGTATTGAATTATATGGTGGAAGCTTTCCATAAAAGAAGAGATTTAGTCGTTGGTTTAATCAAAGAAATTCCGGGACTAAAAATCAACGTTCCTGAAGGGGCTTTTTATGTATTTCCTGATGTATCATCATTCTTTGGAAAGACATTACGAGGAACCTTAATTAAAGACGCAACCGATTTTTCGATGTATTTGTTAGCCGAAGCCAACGTAGCAACCGTAACCGGAGATGCGTTTGGAAACCCTAATTGTATTCGATTTTCTTATGCAACAAGCGAGGAACAACTCATAGAAGCTTTAAGAAGAATCAAAGAAGTTTTAGCTTAAAACATATACCGCCTCAAGGAAACTTGGGGCTTTTTTATTTATAATTCACATTAAAAATGTCAAAAATCCTCCTACTAGGTTCCGGAGAACTCGGAAAAGAATTTGTCATCGCCGCACAACGAATTGGCCAAACCATCATTGCGGTTGATAGTTATGAAAATGCTCCCGCTATGCAAGTGGCTCACGGTTTTGAAATCATCAATATGTTAGACGGTGCCGAACTCGACCGAATTGTCGCCAAACACCAACCTGATTTTATCGTTCCTGAAATTGAAGCCATTAGAACCGAACGTTTTTATAACTACGAAAAACAAGGCATAACCGTCGTTCCATCCGCAAAAGCGGCAAATTTCACTATGAACCGAAAAGCCATTCGTGATTTGGCAGCAAAAGAATTAGGATTACGAACAGCAAATTATCGATACGCAACTTCTTCAGATGAATTGCAAAAAGCAGTTTCAGAAGTTGGAATTCCATGTGTCGTAAAACCTTTAATGAGTTCCTCCGGAAAAGGACAATCAACTATCAAATCAACCGAAGACATTGCCAAAGCTTGGAATTATGCTGTGGAAGGTTCTCGTGGTGATGTGGTTGAAGTAATTGTGGAAGCATTTGTCAATTTTAATTCCGAAATCACGTTATTAACCGTGACTCAAAACAATAATTTACCTACTTTATTTTGTGCTCCAATTGGTCACCGACAAGAACGTGGCGATTATCAAGAAAGTTGGCAACCGGCAAAAGTTTCTGAAAAAGACATTTTGGAAGCTCAAGACATGGCAAGAAAAGTGACCAAAGCCTTAGGTGGAGCCGGATTATTTGGCGTGGAATTTTTCTTGACTGATGAAGGCGTTTATTTCTCCGAACTATCACCCAGACCACACGATACCGGAATGGTTACCTTAGCCGGAACGCAAAATTTTAATGAGTTTGAATTACATTTACGAGCAATTTTGAGTTTATCAATTGCCGAAATTACCTTAGAAAAAGCCGGTGCGAGTGCCGTTATTTTAGCTTCTGAAAATTCAAGCAATCCAACTTATTCAGGTATTGAGCAAATTGCTGCTTTACCAAAAACTGACTTCAGAATTTTTGGCAAACCTACTTCAAGACCGTATCGCAGAATGGGTGTTGCTTTGGTAAGTGACACATTAGAAACTCCGATGGAAGAAATTATAGAAAAGGCAAAAGCTGCGGCTAAATTAGTAAAAGTAAATGCTTAATGGCTTTAATTTTAGACAACATATCAAAAATTGTATCACTTTCTGAAGAGGAAAAAAAATTGTTTTTGTCTAAAACTGAAACGCAACATTACAAAGCAAAAACCATTTTGCACAATGCCGGAGAAATTTGCAAGGAATCTTATTTTGTAAATTCGGGATTACTGAGGAGTTTCAACATTAATGATAATATTGTGGAACATGTGCTACATTTTGCCTGCGAAGGTTGGTGGATTGGTGACATGTACAGCTTACTTTCTCAAAAGCCTGGCAATTTGTTCATAGAAGTTTTAGAAGATTCAGAAGTGGTTGTGTTATCAAAAGAAAATCAAGAACAATTGTATTTTGACATTCCGAAGTTGGAACGCTTCTTTAGAATTTTAACCGAAAATTCATTGGTTGCTCATCAAGAGCGGTTGATGGATAATTTAAGTTTATCTGCAGAAGATCGTTTTGATAAATTTTGCAAACGATATCCAACACTCATACAACGGGTTCCTCAAAAGCAAATTGCATCTTATATTGGTGTGACCCCTGAGTTTTTTAGCAAAATGAAAAGTCGGATATTGAGGAAGTAGTTGTCTGTTCTCTGACAACCGACAATGGATAACAGACAACATTTCTTAACCTACATTAAGTGTCTAACCTCAAAATGTGTAGTAAATTTGCACTATAAATAACATCAAATCTTATTCGTTATGAAAAACACAATTTTACACAAAGCCAATGAAAGAGGTCATGCTGATCACGGATGGTTGAATGCATATCACAGTTTTAGTTTTGCTAATTGGTACAATCCTGATAAAGTTCAATTTGGCGTTTTGAGAGTTTTGAATGATGATACCGTTGCCGCCGGAATGGGATTTGGAATGCATCCGCACGATAATATGGAAATTATAACCATTCCATTGGAAGGTGATTTGGCTCACAAAGATAGTATGGGAAACGCCGAAACCATCAAATTTGGTGATGTTCAAGTGATGAGTGCCGGAACCGGAATTCGTCACAGTGAGTTTAATCCGAATGCTGACAAGCGAACAAAATTGTTACAAATTTGGTTGTTTCCAAACAAAAGAAATGTAGAACCTCGTTACCAACAAATCACACTAGATGTGAATGACAGACACAATAAATTACAACAAATTTTATCTCCAAATCCGGATGATGAAGGTGTTTGGATTCACCAAGATGCTTGGTTTCATTTGGGCAAATTTGAAAAAGGGTTAACTGAAAATTACACTATTAAAAGAGAAGGAAATGGTGTTTATGCATTTGTTATTTCTGGAAGCGTAACAATTAATGGTCAAGCTTTAGATACCCGTGATGCATTGGGAATTTGGGATACTGAAAAATTAGAAATTGCGGCTACATCAGATGCTGAAGTTTTACTTATGGATATTCCTATGGAATAATAAAAGTCTGAAATAATTTTAGTAACTTAGACCTGATAAGAACATCCTTATCAGGTTTATTTTAAATTTAATAGTATGTCAGAAGAAATAAAACTAAACATAAGCGATAAAAACGGCTTCTTTTTTGTAGAAGTTGCCGGTAAATCAGAAGCTAAAATGACTTTTGTTTTTGCCGGTGAAGATAAAATTATCATTGATCACACGGAAGTGAATCCCGGTAATAACGGCAAAGGTTTTGGGAAAAAAATGGTGACCCAAGCGGTTGTCATGGCTCGAGAAAGGAACTTAAAAATCATTCCATTGTGCCCTTTTGCTAAAAGTGTTTTTGATAAAACCCCTGAGCTTAGAGATGTATTGTAAACCATAAATTAAAAAAATATGGAACCAAATAACGAAAAGAAAGAATATACAAACGGCGAAATAACAGTGGTTTGGGAAGCAGGAAAATGTATTCATTCCGGAAATTGCGTTCGAAATAATCCTGATGTTTTTCAACCAAAAGAAAAACCTTGGATTAAAATCGACGGATCCACTTCCGAAAAAATCATGGATACAGTTAACAAATGTCCGTCAGGTGCTTTAACATTTTACAGAAATAAATAGTATTTTTGCTTAGGTCTAATTAAACTTTTAAACTTTAAAGTAAAAATAATGAAAGCATACGTATTTCCTGGACAAGGAGCTCAATTCACAGGAATGGGCAAAGAATTATATGAAACTTCTTCAATTGCAAAAGAACTATTCGAAAAAGCCAATCAAATATTGGGTTTCCGCATTACTGACATCATGTTTGAAGGAACTGCTGATGAATTAAAAGAAACAAAGGTGACACAACCGGCCGTTTTTTTACATTCTGTAATTTTGGCCAAAACCTTAACCGATTTTAAACCGGATATGGTAGCCGGACATTCTTTAGGTGAATTTTCCGCCTTAGTTGCCAATGGAGCGTTATCTTTTGAAGATGGCTTGAAACTAGTTTCTCAACGAGCTTTAGCCATGCAAAAAGCCTGTGAAATCAAACCTTCAACAATGGCTGCTGTTTTAGGTTTAGATGACAGAATTGTAGAAGAAGTTTGCGAAGCTATTGATGGTGTTGTTGTTGCGGCAAATTATAATTGCCCTGGACAATTGGTTATTTCAGGTGAATTTTCTGCAGTAGAAAAAGCGTGTGAAGCCATGAAAGCTGCCGGAGCAAAAAGAGCATTGTTGCTTCCCGTTGGAGGAGCATTCCACTCTCCAATGATGGAGCCGGCAAGAGAAGAACTAGCTGCTGCAATTGAAGCAACCACTTTTTCAAAACCTATTTGTCCCGTATATCAAAACGTTACAGCAAGTGCGATTTCAGATGCAGAAGAAATTAAAAAGAATTTAATCATTCAATTAACTGCTCCGGTAAAATGGACACAATCTGTTCAACAAATGATTGCTGATGGTGCTTCAAGTTTTACAGAAGTGGGGCCCGGTAAAGTTTTGGTTGGATTAGTGAATAAAATTAACAAAGAAGTGGAAACTATTTCGGCTTAATCTGAAAGTTTATAAAATCTAAATCCTCATAATTTTCAATCATGAGGATTTTTTTTATTTCAACCATTTTGCATCTTCGCAATGATTATTTAAAATCCCTGTAATCAGAATTTTATTGGCACTTGATTCAAAAAAAACAAACCTAGTAGTTCTTGAATTTGCTTTGTAAAAAATATATTTTTCGCCTAAATGAACCAACTCTGAGGGTGTAATTTTATTCGGAAAAGTTTCAATACTGTTAATTGTGAAATAAACAATTTTATCCACATAGTTTTTTGCATTTTCGGGATAACTGAAATAATCTTCTTTAAAAAGAGTAAAAATCAAATCATCCAGCTGATTAACCACATCAAACCTAAAAACTATTTCTTCCAAGGGTAAGCATTTATTCTTTTGTGTATTTCAGCTTTAAATTCTTCAACAGACAATCCCTTTTTGAATTCTTCGTCAAAATTAAAATCCGCACCAATCCCTTGTTGCTTTTTTACTTCGTAAGCAGAAGTTGGCTCTTGAACTTTGTTCTTTTTAGGATTCTTATCAGACATTTTAAATGATTTATAAAAACAAATTTAAAAAATAAATCCTAAACAATCTTCTTGTTTAGGATTTTATAAATGTAAATCTCAATTTTCTAACTTCTAATTTTTTGCTCCCATTTCCAAGCACTTTCCAAAGCTTGCTCCAAAGAGAGTTCAGTTTTCCATCCTAAAATTTTATTTGCTTTTTCGGTATCCGCATATGCTTCAATCACATCACCTTCTCTTCTGTCAACAATTTTATATGGTAATTTCTTTCGACTTACTTTTTCAAAAGCATGAATAACTTCTAAAACTGAAGAACCTTTTCCGGTTCCTAAATTAAACACTTCAACATTTTCTAGATTCTTTTTATCAATCAATCGTTGCAACGCAATAACGTGAGCTTTTGCTAAATCTACCACATGAATGTAATCCCGAATACAAGTTCCGTCAGGAGTTGGATAATCATTGCCAAAAACCGACAGTTCTTTTCGCAATCCCATAGCAGTTTGAGTTATGAAAGGCACTAAGTTTTGAGGAACTCCTAAAGGTAATTCGCCAATAGCTGCACTTTCATGAGCTCCAATCGGATTAAAATATCGCAATAAAACGGCTTTAATATTAGAAACTTTGGCTACATCTAAAATGATTTCTTCCCCAATTTGCTTGGTGTTTCCATACGGAGACATTGCGGGTTGAATGGGTGCATCTTCAGTAATAGGCATATTTTTGGCTTGACCATAAACCGTACACGAAGAACTGAAAATAAAATGAGCTTCAGGTTTTTGTTGTAACTCCTGTAGAATATAAACTAAAGAATTGATGTTGTTTTCATAATACAACAAAGGATTTTCTACACTTTCACCAACCGCTTTTGAAGCCGCAAAATGTATAATTCCGGTTACATCGGAATGTTTTTTAAAAAATGATTGCACAGCAGCCTTGTCTCTCACATCCATTTTTTCAAATTCAGGTTTCTTTCCTGTTATTGAAAAAATGCCATCTAAAACAGCTAAAGACGCATTCGATAAATTATCAATGATTACAACCTCAAATCCTTGGTTTTGTAATTCAACTACGGTATGCGACCCAATAAATCCTAAACCTCCTGTGACAACTATTTTCATGTATTTTATTGAATAAAACTTGAATGATTAACTAAAGTATTCTAAAACTGAATTGGTTATGAATTTGATTTGTTCGTCATCAAGTTCGGTATGCATTGGCAATGAAATTACTTCTTGAACTAATTGATTGGTCACCGGAAAATCTTCTTCTTTATAACGAGTATCAGCATATGCTTTTTGTGAATGCAACGGAATCGGGTAATAAATCGCACATGGAATTCCTTTACTAACCAAATGATCTAGCAACGCATTTCTATCAGCATCTATAATTCGCAACGTATATTGGTGAAAAACGTGACAATCACAACTGTCACAAATCATTGGTGCAATAATGTTTTTATGCCCTTCAAACGCTTTTGAATACTTTCTTGCAGCATCTTGACGAGCCGCATTATATTCATCTAATAAGGGTAGTTTTGCATTTAAAACCGCTGCTTGAATACTATCTAAACGAGAATTTACCCCTACCACATCATGATGATAACGCACATACATACCGTGGTTTACAACTCCACGAATCGTATGAGCCAAAGCATCATCATTGGTAAAAATAGCTCCACCATCACCATAACATCCTAGATTTTTTGAAGGGAAAAACGAAGTAGCTCCTACATGACCAATCGTTCCCACTTTCCTTTTTACACCATCTCTTGAAGTAAAATTGGCACCAATAGCTTGAGCATTATCTTCAATTACATATAAATTATGTTCTTTAGCAATTTCCATAATCGCATCCATGTTGGCAGCTCTTCCAAACAAATGCACCGGAACAATCGCTTTTGTCTTTGGTGTAATCGCTTTTCTGATTCCGTCAAGCGAAATATTCATATTTACCATGTCCACATCCACCAAAACCGGTGTCAGTTGCAACAACGCAATTACTTCAACCGTTGCGGCAAAAGTAAAATCAGCAGTAATCACTTCATCACCCGGTTGCAATCCCAATCCCATCATGGCAATTTGAAGAGCATCTGTTCCATTGGCACAAGGAATTACGTGTTTTACGCCTAAATAATCTTCTAAACTCTTTTGAAATTCATGAACTTTTGGTCCATTGATATAAGTATTTGTATCTAAAACTTCTTGAATAGAAGTATCAACAGTTTGTTTTATTTTTTCATATTGACTTTTTAAGTCAACCATTTGAAGTTTTCTCATGCTTATTGATTTAATTTTTTAAAAACGTCTTAAAATTCGTTTCAACTAACAAAAGTAATTATTTGCGAGGTGATAACAATGAAAATTGTTTAAAGTAATGTATTTTAGCATCACAATTTTTTTTACATGTTAACCTTATATTCATTCCTAGTTTCAATAGCCGGATTTTTTCTGAAAATTGTCGCATTATTTAATCCAAAAATGAAACTTTTTGTTGACGGTCGAAAATCAGTTTTTGAAACTTTATCAAAAAACATTTCTAATTCAGATAAAACCATTTGGTTTCACGCCGCTTCATTGGGCGAATTTGAACAAGGATTACCGGTGATGGAAAAAATTAAAGTTCATTTTCCGAATCATAAACTTGTAGTCACATTTTTTTCGCCTTCTGGTTATGAAGTTCGAAAAAATAATACAATTGCAGATGTTACTGTTTACTTACCACTTGATACAAAACAAAATGCGAAACACTTTTTAGATAGTGTTCATCCCGAATTGGTATTTTTTATCAAATATGAGTTTTGGCCCAATTATTTGAATGAACTAAAAAATAGAAAAATTAGCACCTATTTAATTTCAGGTATTTTCAGAGAAAATCAAGCATTTTTTAAATGGTATGGTGGTTTTTACAGAAAAGCTCTAAATTCATTTGATTACTTTTTTGTGCAAAATGAATCTTCCAAAAAATTAGTACAACAATTAGGTTTTCAAAATGTAAGCGTTTCAGGAGATACCCGATTTGACCGGGTGGTTTCCATTTTAGAACGCGAGAATCACTTGGATTTTATTGAAAAATTCAAAAACAATACGTTGACAATTGTTATCGGAAGTTCTTGGCCAAAAGACGAAGAATTGTTGGTAAATTTTATCAATCAATCTTCTGAAAACATAAAATTCATTATCGCTCCACATAATATCAAATCGGAACAAATTCAGGGTTTACAAAAATCGTTGTCAAAAAAATGCATTTTATTTTCTGATATAGCTTCAGGTCGTCACCTTTCTATTAATGAACATGATGTTTTCATCATTGACACCATTGGTGTTTTAACCAAAATTTACAGCTATGCTGATATTGCTTATGTTGGTGGTGGTTTTGGAAATCCGGGTGTTCACAACCTATTAGAACCTGCAACTTTTGGCGTCCCAATTGTAATTGGCCCTAATTATTCGCATTTTGCTGAAGCAACTGCACTTGTAAATATAGAAGGCTGCATTTCTGTCTCCAACCAAAACGAATTGAATGATGCCTTTTTAAATTTGATTTCAAATGACGATATTCGCCATGAAAAAGGTCACATTAGCAGCACATTTGTGCAAATGAACAAAGGAGCAACGGATAAGATTGTTTCCCATATTCTTAATGAAAACTTAAAATAAAAAACCAAATTATCTAAAAATTGTATCTTTCCAAACTAAATTAAACACCATGAAATTTTTACGTTTATTATTACTTTTCGTTTGTTTTTCTGCCTTTTCTCAACAAGGCGGCATGTGGATTCCTTCGTTACTAGAAGGAATGAATGAAAAAGAGATGAAATCATTGGGCATGAAAATGACAGCCAAAGATATTTATGATGTCAACAATTCAAGCATGAAGGATGCCGTTCCTCATTTTAACAACGGTTGCACTTCAGAAGTCATTTCTCCTAAAGGATTAATTTTAACAAATCACCATTGTGGTTATGGCCAAATTCAATCGCATTCAACCGTTGAAAACGATTATTTAGAAAAAGGATTTTGGGCAATGAATTTATCCGAAGAATTAGCAAATCCGGGAATGGTGGTCACATTTATTGTAAAAATAGAGGATGTTACCGGCAAAGTGTTGGAAAACACACAAGCCATTTCGAACGAAGCTGACAAACAAAAGAAAATTCAAGAAAATATTTCCGCTTTAACCAATTCACTTCCAAAAGAAAGTTGGCAAGAAAATAGAATCAGAACTTTTTATGACGGCAATCAATACATTTGGTTCGTAGTTGAAACATTTAAAGACATTCGTTTAGTTGGAGCACCACCATCATCAATTGGGAAGTTTGGTTCTGATACTGACAATTGGGTTTGGCCACGTCATACCGGAGATTTTGCTCTATTCAGAATTTATGCAGACAAGAACAATCGTCCGGCAGCTTATTCTGCCGAGAATGTGCCTTACACGCCAAAACATTATTTTCCGGTATCAACAAGTGGTGTTCAAGAAGATGACTTTACCATGGTTTTTGGTTATCCGGGAAGAACACAAGAATATTTACCGGCAGTTGCAGTAGAACAAATTGTAAATGATTTGAACCCTGCCAAGATTGAAGTTCGCGATGTCGCCCTAAAAATTCAAGATGGATTTATGCGAAAAGACAAAGCCATAAAAATTCAATATGCCGCCAAATTTGCTTCTGTTGCCAATTATTGGAAAAAATGGATTGGCGAAAATAAAGGTTTAATAAAATCGAATGCTGTTCAAATAAAAAAAGATTTTGAAAAAGACTTTATGAATAAAGTTGCCAAAGCAGGAAAACAATCTGAATACGGAAACTTACTTTCAGAATTTGAAACTAACTACACAGCCATCGCTCCATATGCTTTAAGTCGTGATTATTTTATGGAAGTGGTCATGCGTAATACCGAATTATTGAGTTTCGGATACCGCCTCTATCAATTAGAACAGCTTTATAATGCAAGAGGCGAACAAGCTTTTAACGATAGAAAAGCAAACCTCATCTCTGGATTTGAAGATTTATATAAAGACTTCAACCCAACTGTTGACGAAAAAGTGATGGAACAACTTATTGAAATATACGCCACAAAATCGCCTAAAGAATTGTTGCCACAAGAACTATTGAATCAAGATTTAAAAGCCAAAACTGCTGAAATTTTCAAAACCTCAAAATTAACAAGCTACAATGGTTTGAAGGAAATGTTAAGTGGCGATGCAAAAACTGCCGTTGCAACCATGAATCAAGATATTGGCTATCTTTTTGTGAAAATGCTTGCTGAAGCTTACAACAAAAATGTTGCCCCAAAATTTGATGAAATCAATTTGAAAAACACGGCCTTGCAACGCACTTACATGAAAGGTATTTTAGAATTGAGTCCAAAAGAAGCTCGAATTTTTCCGGATGCCAATTCAACGTTGCGTGTAACCTACGGAAAAGTGAAAGGTTATGCACCCGCTGACGCTGTTTACTACAGCCCTGTGACTTATTTAGACGGTGTAATGGAAAAATACATTCCGGGTGATTATGAATTTGATGTGTCGCCAAAATTAATTGAACTTTATAACGCTAAAGATTACGGCCCTTATGGTGAAAACGGAAAAATGCCGGTAAACTTTATCGGAACCAACCACACCACAGGTGGCAATTCAGGAAGCCCTGCAATTGATGCTCACGGAAATTTAATCGGATTAAACTTTGACCGTGTTTGGGAAGGGACCATGAGTGATATCTATTATGATCCTGAAATTTGTAGAAATATAATGGTAGATGTACGCTATATTTTATTTGTTATTGATAAATATGCCAATGCTAAGCATTTAATTGATGAAATGACATTAGTTACACCAAAAAATAATAAGAAGAAATCTAAAAAATGATGACAATTTGTATTGGTTGTCATTTCACAAATAATTGCCCTTTTTTTGATTCAGAATTATCTTAATTTTCAACACTCAAACGTTTGAAAAACAATAGTTTTATTTTTTAAAAAAAAAATTAACTAAAATATTTTGTTGAACCAAAAAATTTATATCTTTGCGTCGAATTAATAATTAACCTTTTATAATTTAGTAAGATGAAAAAAGTAATTTTAAGCTTAGTATTAGTAGCTGCAATGTCAGTTTCTTTCGTATCATGTAAAGAAAAAGAAAATGAAGTAGTAGAAGAAGAAGTAACAGAAGAAGTAGCTCCAGAAGTTATCGAAGAGGCTTTACCTGTTGTAGATTCTTTGGAAGTTGAAGCTCCAACTGCTGAGTAATTAGCAAAAAGCTAACAAAAAAAATTAATCCCGACTTGTTCGGGATTTTTTTTTGGATGTAAGTCAAAAAAAAATGTTTTTAAAACAAAAAAACTCTATCTGCAGAAGCAAATAGAGTTTTTGTACTCAAGGCGGGACTTGAACCCGCACGGGCATTACTGCCCACTGGATTTTAAGTCCAGCGTGTCTACCAATTCCACCACTCGAGCATTATTAAGGTAGATGAGCGAAAAACGGGATTCGAACCCGCGACCCCCACCTTGGCAAGGTGGTGCTCTACCAGCTGAGCTATTTTCGCATTACGGTTTTTATAAGAACAGCACCACTTCTTTAGCAATGCGGATGCAAATGTACTATATTTATTTACTTTTACAAGTGTTTTTTTGAAAAAAATTGCCTGAAAAAACTAACTTTTTGAATGTTAATTCAATAGCAATTACTTTTTAAGCAACATTCGCTTAATTTCAATAAAAAAATTAGTATATACTAAACTCTTGTTTTTTGAATTCACAAAAAATAAATAGAAAAAAATTAGGAATATTCCTTTTTTTTTTTTTTGTTTAGCTCTCATAATCTTAAAAACATATAAATTATGAAAAAACTTTTTTTTAGTCTAACGGCTATAGTAATGTTTAGTGCAACTAGTTTTGCAAAAACAATTGAAATTGAACCTATAGAAAAAACAATTGAAAACATTAGTTTTTCTGAAGAATTTTCGAATTTAAATTCTGAGGAAATAACAATTTGTTATGAAGTAGGTAGAACGGTAACTGAACCAGTACCTGGAATTCAATTGATAACAGTTACTTACAGATGTAGAGAATTTCCTGATTCAGGATTGGGTGATGGTACTGTATATATTAATGCTCAATAAATAAAAGTATTCCACCCCTTACGGGGTGGCTTTTTAATAATTATAAAAATGAAAAAATTATTTATATTTTTTATAGCCTTTTCCCACATTGTAGTATCGCAAACTATTACTGGAAACTACGTTGTGCAAAAAATTGGTGGAATAGGAGGAGATAGAAAGTTAACCGAAAAATCAAAAAAAGTTGATATTTATAAGTATACTTTCTATGACAATAAATCGAAAATAGAGTTAATTAATCCTACTGGTACTCAAATTGATACTATTATAAAATATAACTCGCAATATGACTTTAATTATGAAACTGTTGAAACAGTGATTGCACCTTCAAAGTCAATATATAGTAAAGATTTGCTTAATAATTCATATGAAAGATTTTGGATTATAAACGACAAAGAAAATTATATAATAGAAAAATTACCTGTCATGAATTGGACAATATCTAATGAAACTAAAATATTAGAAGGTATATTATGTAAAAAAGCTACTACGACATTAACAAATTATGGTTACACCATAAAATATACGGCATGGTATAGTGAAAAAGTTCCCGTAAATGATGGCCCTTTCGATTATGGCGGACTGCCTGGATTAATCTTTGAAATTAGTGCTGAAAATTTATTTGTCTGTAATTTAATAAATTTTAAATATGATGAAAAATTAAAAACTATTATCGAACCTATTCGGGTTAGCAAAAAAGATTAAATAATGCTATGTTGAAATATTTTTTCCTTTTTTTAATAATTTTTAAGCAATCATTTTCTCAAAGCACAATAACTGGAACAATTATAGATGAGAACAATATTGGGATTGAAGGAGTAAATGTTGTTCTTAAAGAAATAAATAATGAATCTGTAATTAATTATACTACTAGCCAGATTAACGGACTGTTTAAAATTACAAACAAGTCCAAATCCAAAAAAATATTAATTTCGCTAAGTGCTTTAGGTTATGAAAGTTTTAGCCAAGAGATTGAAATTACAAATAATGAAATAGATATTGGGGTATTTACAATAAAATCAAATCCATTTGAGCTCAAAGAAGTTATTTTAGAATCGCAACGAAATGCAATAATAACAAAAGGTGATACTACAATATATAATGTAAATCGTTTTTTGAATGGAACTGAAGATAGTCTTAAAGATTTGCTTGAGAATATTCCAGGAATTAGAATTTCTTCAAAAGGTCGTATTGAAGTAAATGGCAAAGAAATTACTGAACTTTTAATTGATGGTGATAACCTATACAAAAATCAACATAAACTAGCTACAGATAATTTACCGTCAAACATAGTAAAATCAATAGAGTTTTATAATAATCATGTGCCATTCGATAAAATAAAAAAGGACTCCTTAACGGGTGATACGGCTTTAAATATTATTATAAAAGAAGAATACAAAAAAAAGATAAAAGGGAACTTACAAAGCAACTATAATTTTATAAATCGTTATAACTTACATAGTAGTCTTTATAATTTTAATTCAAAAAATAAGTTTTCTTTGATTACAAACTCCAACAATTTAGGTAATGCCCCGATGGGCATAGAGGATTATTATCAATTAATCGACAACAATAACATAAGCAAAAGTGATGAAAGTACAGTTATTTTTTCTACAATAAATGAAATTCCTAAATTCTTAACTTCTGGTGAAAATGTTGCTAGCAAAAAAAACACATTTTTAAATATTTCAAATATTTCCAACATTTCCAAAAAAACAAAAGTTCATTTTTATACCATTTTGAATCGCTCTTCTCAAAAAGAGATTTACTTCAACAACCAAAGATTTATTGACACTAACATTGACTTTTATGAAAACTCTGATATTAATGAAAATAGTTTTTTTGCAAATTTAAATTTAAGTTCTACACATAAATTCAATTCAAATACATTATTTAAAATGACAAATAATGTATTGATAGATAACCTAAATAAAGAAGATAATCTTATAAATGACTTTGTACAGGAAGAATCTGTAATAAACCAAAGCAATGACAGTAAGATTTTAAAAATTCAAAATAGAATAGAGTTTTCTAAAAAAATAAAGAAATCATATTTTTCAACAAAGGTTTCTCATAATATTGATAAAACATCAAACCAAAATAATATCAATGGAAATTTTGACTTGTTTGACTTTGACTTAATGAATTCTTTCGCACAACGTTTCAGTAAAAACAATAGTGAGTTTCATCTATTATCTGAATATTCAATACAATTAAATAAATTTAATCCTGCTTTTAAATTATTCTATGAGAATTCAAATTTTGAATTTAAAAATTGGAATGATGTTGAGCAAAACTATCAAAATTTTTTCAGCATAATAAAAAATGTAGTAGTCCCTGAAATAAATTTAACCTATTTATTTTCTAATAAGCTAAGCACTACTTTCACCGGAAAGTACAACATCACTAATCAAAATTATAATTCAAACACTGAAAACGCTAATTATTTTGGTTACATGGCTAATTTGAAATATAAATTTAATTCAAATTCAATTTTACAATTGAACAATTCCATTTCAAATAATCTCGCCAATAGAGAAAACCTTTTTAATAATGAATTTGTAAAAGACTATCGGACTGTATTTAGAAATTCGGATTTAAAATCAAATACACTATTTCCTTTAAAAAAAATTGGAGTTAGTTATTTAAAAACAAATCCAATTACAAATACTTTTTTAATTATAAACCTCAATCACTCTTGGACTAATAAAGCCGAAAACATTAATTTTATAAACGGTAATAACTTTAACATCTATGAAAGCAGGATTTCTCCTAAACAAGAAATGTCTAATTTTGTTCTATTCTACCAAAAAAATTTCAATAAAATACCTTTTTCTTCCTCATTAAACTTTGATGTCAATTATATAAGTAGAGACTTTTACATAAATAATAATCTTGCCAATTTCAAATCCATATATACCTCATACTATGTGCAACTAAAATCAAAATTTAAAAAAGCACCTGTTCACTTTGAAGTTGGTTTTAAATATAGTCAAACAAATTTCGACAATAATGACAATTTAAGTTCAAATGTAATTTCAAAAGTTCATGTAAACATCAATGGTTTGGCAATAAAAAATTTATACTGGAGAATTAACTCTTCTCACAATAATTTTAAAACAGACCTAAACAAAAGTGTCATAAAAATTCTTTCACCTTCTCTAAGATATTCGGAGAAAGATTCTAAATGGGAATTTGTAATAACTGGTCATAATATTTTAAACTTTAATAGCACGTTATTTGTTTCTAACCAAAGTGACATCGGTTATGAATCAATTACTTCAAACAATATTCTTCCGGGTTATTTAAATTTTGGTTTAAAATATAAATTCTAACTATTTCTTCGTTAACATTCTTTTAATCTCATTTAATTTCATCAACGCTTCCACCGGAGTTAGTGTATTGATGTCAATATTCAATATTTCTTCTTTGATTTCTTCCAATAAAGGATCATCCAAATTGAAAAAACTTAATTGCAATTCTTCTTTTGAAGATTTAATTCCTGACAATTCTTCGCTTGAATGATTTTTTTCAAGCTTCTTTAAAATCTTATGAGCTTTTTGAATGACCGTTTGAGGCATTCCGGCCATCTTTGCCACATGAATACCAAAACTGTGAGCCGTTCCTCCTTTTACCAATTTTCGTATAAACAAAACCGTGTCTTTTAGCTCTTTTACGGAAACATTATAATTGTGAATACGATTAAAAGTAACTTCCATTTCGTTTAATTCATGATAATGTGTGGCAAACAATGTTTTAGGCTGATTGGGATGTTCGTGCAAATATTCTGCAATAGCCCATGCAATCGAAATTCCGTCATAAGTGCTGGTTCCTCTTCCAATTTCATCTAATAAAACCAAACTCCTTTCGGATATATTATTCAAAATAGAAGCCGTTTCATTCATTTCTACCATGAAGGTAGATTCACCCATAGAAATATTATCGCTTGCTCCTACTCTGGTGAAAATTTTATCCACAACACCCATTCGAACAGCTTCTGCAGGAACAAAACTCCCCATTTGGGCCAATAAAACAATCAATGCAGTTTGTCGTAAAATAGCTGATTTACCCGACATATTCGGTCCGGTAATCATTATAATTTGCTGGGAATTCCGATCTAAAAACACATCATTGGCAATGTAAGGAACGCCAATGGGCAATTGTTTTTCAATCACCGGATGACGTCCATTAATTATTTCCAATTCAAACGTGTCATCCAAAACCGGACGCACATAATTATTATCAATGGCTAATTGTGTAAACGAATTCAAACAATCCAATTGTGCTACCAAACTGGCGTTCAATTGAACCGGTTTTATATAAGTGCCGATCCAAATGACCAATTGCTCAAACAATTGAGTTTCCAATTGATGAATTTTATCTTCAGCTCCTAGAATTTTGGACTCGTATTCTTTTAACTCTTCTGTGATATAACGTTCAGCATTTACAAGGGTTTGCTTTCGAATCCATTCTTGCGGCACTTTATCTTTGTGTGTATTTCTAACTTCAATATAATAACCAAAAACGTTATTGAACGAAATTTTCAATGATGAAATCCCGGTTCGTTCTGATTCTCTTTGTTCAATGCCTTCTAAATATTCTTTACCTGAATTGGAAATTGCCCTTAATTCATCTAAATCCTGATGAATCCCTTTTGCAATGGCATTTCCTTTATTGATAGAAACCGGAGCTTCCGGATTTAAAGTGGTTTTTATCTTTTCTCGCAACAAATCGCAACTGTGCAAACTGTCACCAATGGCTTTCAAAGATTCATTACTGCTTTCTAAAGCCAGGGTTTTAATTGGAAGAATTGCATCCAAAGATTGACACAAGTAAATCACTTCTCGCGGTGAAATTTTTCCGGTAGCCACTTTTGAAATCAATCGTTCCAAATCAGAAATCTGTTTGATTTGGTATTGAATTTTTTGAAGCACCTCCGGATTTTCTTTCAGAAAAGAAACTACTTCATGTCTTGAATTGATTTTAGTTGCATCTTTCAGAGGTAATGCCAACCAACGCTTGAACAAACGACCTCCCATTGGCGAAAGTGTTTTATCTATAACATCCAAGAGCGTTACCGCATTTTGATTGGTACTGTGATACAATTCCAAATTTCGAATGGTAAAGCGATCCATCCAAACATAAGCATCTTCAGCAATTCGTTGAATGGAGGTGATGTGTTGAATTTTGTTGTGTTGTGTTTCTGATAGATAATACAAAACCGCTCCGGAAGCGACAATTCCTTCCTGCAATTCTTCAATGCCAAATCCTTTTAATGAATTGGTTTGAAAATGTTTGGTCAAGACCTCAACCCCATAATCTTCATTATACACCCAATCTTCGAGAAAAAAGGTGTGATAATCTTCTCCAAAAATTTCTCTAAACTGGTTTTTATTTTGTTTCGGAATTAAAATCTCACTCGGATTAAAATTCTGCAATAATTTATCAATATATTCTTCATTGCCTTGTGCGGTTAAAAACTCGCCGGTTGACACATCTAAAAAAGCAATACCCAGTTGTTTCCTGCCAAAATGAATTGCTGCTAAAAAGTTGTTGGTTTTTGAATGCAATACTTCATCATTCATGGAAACTCCGGGAGTTACTAACTCTGTAACACCTCTTTTTACAATGGTTTTAGTCATTTTTGGATCTTCCAACTGATCACAAATGGCCACACGAAGTCCGGCTTTTACTAGTTTTGGTAAATAGGTGTTTAAAGAATGATGTGGAAATCCGGCCAAAGCAGTCTCGGTTTCAGAGCCGGCTCCTCGTTTGGTCAAAACAATGCCTAAAATTTGTGAAGCACGAACGGCATCTTCACCAAAAGTTTCATAGAAATCACCCACACGAAACAACAAACACGCATCTGGATATTTTGCCTTGATTTGATTGTATTGCTTCATTAAAGGAGTCTCTTTGGGCTCTTTTACAACGTTGGCTTTGGCTGACAATGGATTTTATTTTTAATTAGGATTCCAAAAATACGAAATTGAATTTTCAAAATACAACTTCCAAATTCTAAAATTTTGAGATTCTTCAATTTTCAGATTGTCAAATTCATTTCCTATTTTTGCCGTATGAGAAAATTAGCCAATTCTGAACTGGAACGAAAAAACATTGACGAATTTAAACAAGCTGAAAAAACGCCAATTATCATCATTCTGGATGACATTAGAAGTTTACACAACATTGGTTCTGTTTTTAGAACTGCCGATGCTTTTTTGATTGAAAAAATCTATTTGTGCGGCATTACTGCAACTCCTCCCAACAAAGAAATTCACAAAACCGCTTTAGGTGCAACCGATACTGTTTCTTGGGAATATTCAAAAAACGTTTTGGAAGTAATTGAAAAATTGAAAAGTGAAGCCATCTCTATTTGGGCTGTAGAGCAAGTGGAACATTCTAAAATGTTGAATGCTTTTCAAATTGAAAAAAATAAAAAATATGCTTTGATTTTTGGGAATGAGGTTAAGGGTGTTTCGCAAGAAGCCATTCAAAAATGTGAAGGAGTGATTGAAATTCCGCAATTGGGAACCAAACATTCCTTAAACATTTCAGTTAGTGCAGGGATTGTGGTTTGGGATTTGTTTCAAAAAATGACGTTTGAAAAAACTACTTAATTTTTTTACCTATTTCTTCCAAAATAAAAAGATAATCTTCCTGATTTTCTACAAAATCTTTGTCAGAAACATCAATAATTAGAATATTTAAATCGGTTTGGGTTTTAATATAATCCAAATAACCCCGATTTATTTTATCCAAATAATCGGCAGGAATTTGTTGCTCATAACTTCTTCCTCTGTGTTTTATATTGGCCAATAATTGCTCTGTATTTTGATACAAATAGACATACAAATCAGGTTTGGGCATTTCTTTATGAATGATATCAAACATGGTTTTGTACAAGCGATATTCATCATCGGTTAAAGTTACTTTGGCAAAAATCAAGGATTTAAAAATATGATAATCGGCAACAATAAAATCTTTAAACAAATCAAATTGAGCTAAATCATCAGACAATTGCTGATATCTGTCTGCTAAAAAAGACATTTCCAACGGAAAAGCATAACGACTTTGATCTTCATAAAATTTTGGTAAAAACGGATTGTCTGCAAAACGTTCCAAAACCATTTTTGCATTGAAATCTTCTGAAATTTTCGAAGCCAAAGTTGTTTTCCCTGCTCCAATATTACCTTCAATAGCGATGTAATTGAGTTTTTGTAAATCTAAATCAGCAATTGGTGTTTTTAATTCTTTTACAAATTTACATTTGCTTTTATCTTCAGCCAAAAGCACCAGCTCCGGTAAAAATTTTTGCAAAATAGGATGCCTCCAATCTAAGTTTAAATCTCGCATGGGAATCAGAACAAACAATCGATTGTGCATGTGTGGATGAGGAATTTTCAAACTTTCAGTTTTAACAATCTGATCGTCAAAAGCAATAACATCAATATCAATTATTCTTTTTTGATAACCTTCTTCCTCACTTCTAACTCTTCCTATTTCAGTTTCAATTTGTAAAGCCAAAGAGAGAATTTTTTCAGCAGATTTTGAGGTATGAATCACCAAAGCACAATTATAAAATGGCAAACTATCAAAACCCCAAGGTGGTGTTTCATATAAACCGGAAACTTTAATAACCGTTCCCACTTTTTTGTGAAGCAAAGCAATGGCAGTTTCAATAAACAATTGCCTATCTCCTAAGTTACTTCCTAACGACAAAACTACCTGATGTTGCTTTTCCATAAGTTTGACAAAATAACTAAAACTATTTCAGATAAGAAGTATCTTTGCAAATCAGAAATAAAAAAAATTAAAAATTGTAGTTTTGTAACTTTAAATCAATTACAGCTACTAATTCAATAAAATAAAAAATAGTATGAAATTTTTAGGAAATATTATTGCTACAGTCATAGGGATATTTGTTTTTATGATGCTGGTTTTCTTTGGGATTCTATTTCTAGGTGCCATTTTTGGCGGTGGCGATTCAGACATTGTCAAAGTAGAAAAAAACTCGGTGATTGAACTGAATTTAGAAGACATCTATCTTGACTACAAAGGAAAATATTCGGATCCGTTGGTGACTTTTCTATCAAAGAATACAGAAGTTGGATTTTCCGATGTTATCAATGCCATTGAACATGCAAAAAATGATGATAAGATTAAAGGAATTTCGATTTTGAACAACTTTTCATCGTTGGGTCTTGCTCAGTCAAAATCACTACGTGAAAAATTGATTGATTTTAAAAAATCAGGAAAGTTTGTAGTGGCTTATTCCAACTATTTAACCCAACGTGATTATTATTTGAACTCTGTTGCAGACACGATTTATTTAAATCCGGTTGGAGAAATGGAATTCAAAGGTTTGTCTTCTGAAATTTTATTTTTTAAAGATTTGCAAGAAAAATCAGGTGTGAAAATGGAGGTTATTCGTCATGGAAAATACAAAAGTGCGGTGGAACCTTTTTTAGAAAATGAAATTAGTGCAGAAAACAGAGAGCAAATGACTTCGTTGTTGAATTCTGTATGGACTACTATGGTAGAGGATATTTCAAAAAGCAGAAAAATCAGCGTTGATAGTTTGAACAGTATTGCAACTAATTTATCAGCAAGAACACCGGAAATGGCATTATCTTCAAAATTAATTGATAAAATTGGTTATGAAGACGAATACCACGATGGGATTCGAACAGCTCTAAAAGTTGATTTTGATGAAGATTATAAAACCATCGAAATTGCAGATTATGCTCAAAACTTTCTAACTAAACCATCAAAAATAAGCACTAAAGATAAAATTGCAATCATTTATGCTCAAGGCGAAATTATGGGTGGTGATGGTGATGTTACTATCATTGGTGAAGGTGCCATGAGAAAAGCATTAATTGAAGCCAGAAAAGATAAAAATGTAAAAGCTATTGTACTTCGCGTGGATAGTCCTGGTGGAAGTGCATTAACTTCCGAATTGATTTGGAGAGAAATTGAAATTGCCAAAAAATCAAAACCTGTAGTAGTTTCAATGGGTAATGTAGCAGCATCAGGAGGTTATTACATCGCTTGTAATGCCGATAAAATTATAGCAGAACCCACAACAATTACGGGCTCTATTGGGGTTTTTGGAGCAATTCCGAACATGACGGAACTTTCTAAAAAGATTGGAATAAACACCAGCATCATTAAAACACATGATAATGCAGGAGAGTATAGTGTGTTCAAGCCATTAGATCCCACATTAAGAGCTACAATCACAGAGAGCATAGAAAACATTTATACCACATTTGTAACGCGTGTTGCAGTGGGTAGAAAAATGACATTTGCTCAAGTGGATGAAATTGCTCAAGGAAGAGTTTGGACCGGAACAGAAGCATTAGAACTTGGTTTAGTAGATCAATTGGGCGGATTGGATACGGCTTTAGCAGAAGCAGCAAAATTGGCTAAAATCAAAAAATATAAAATTCTTAATCTACCTGAATTTGATAAAAACTTCATGGATTTTCTAAATGATTCCAATTCATTGCCTTTTGCAAAATCAAAAGAAGCCTATATTCGTGAAGAAATTGGCATTGAAGCATATCAAACCTTACAACAAATTAAAAAAATGAGCCAGCAAAAAGGCGTTCAAGCCTTGATGCCTTATGAAATAAGGATTAAATAATTTTGTATAAAATTAACCAAACCTCTTACAACAAAAATTGTCAAGAGGTTTTTTTAAAAAAAATAAACCATATTTTAATTTTTCATTAACTACAGAAACAACGCATTTTATTAAATTTGTTAAAAAAACTTGGAAACAAAAGACCGATTGCTTGCTTTCAAAATTTATCTGATTCTTGGAGCTTTGTTTATTGCTTCACTGGTAGTATCAAATTTAATTTTTCAGAAATTTTTTTATTGGGATTTTTTTGGATGGTATCGATTTGAAATTTCGGTAGGGATTTTAACCTACCCCATCACCTTTTTAATAACTGATATTATCTCTGAGATTTACGGGAAGAAAAAAGCCAATCAAGTAGTAACGATGGGTATTTTTGCCTCAGTTTTTTCTTTAGGAATTATTTATGTTGCCAATGCTGTTCCGGCCATTGAAAATTCGCCGGTTTCAGATGTGCTTTTTTCAAAAGTATTTGGTCAAACTGCTTTGGCCGTTTTGGCATCAATGATTGCTTATTTGGCGGCACAATATATTGATATTTATATTTTTCATTTTTGGAAGCGAATTACAAATGGTAAGATGTTATGGTTAAGAAATAACTTTTCCACGTTTACATCACAATTTGTAGATACATTTACGGTATTATTTTTGCTATGTAACTTCAAGATTCTTCCGTGGGAAATGTTCAACGGATTACTAATGAGTGGTTTTCTCTTTAAAGTAATTATTGCAGCATTAGACACACCCATTTTGTATGCAGCAGTTTATGTGTTTCAAAAACGTTTTAATTTAAAAAGAGGCGAAGAATTAGTTTTAGATTAATAAAATTAATTAATTACAAGTACCCCAATAAAAAATTGAACTTATGTTAAAAAAAGTTTTAAAAGGTTTCGGAATTTTTTTAGTAGTAGCTATAATTGCATTGGTTGCCACTCCTTTTTTGTTTAAAAACAAAATCAAAGAATTGGTTTTAAAATCAATCAATGAAAAAGTAGATGCAACTGTCGCGTTTAATGATGTTAGTATTAGTTTGTTTAAAAGTTTTCCAAAAGCAAATGTTACCATCGACCAATTGAGTTTAATAAACAAAGCTCCTTTTGCGGGAGACACCTTGTTCTATTCCGGTGAAATAAATTTAAGAATGTCAGTAAAAGAGCTATTTAAATCGGATGGAGAAGCAATGGAAATTGAATCTTTTTCGAGCAAAAACGGATTGGTGAACATTCTGTTTAACAAAGACGGAATTGGAAATTTTGACATTGCAATTAAAGATGAAAAAGAAAGTAAACCCAACGAGAGTAAACCTTTTGCTTTAAACATTCAGAACTATACAATCGAAAATTTGAAATTTGTTTATTTTGACGAAAGTTCAAAAATAAAAATGGTTGTTGATAAAATTGAACATACAGGAAAGGGTAATTTTGCTGAATCCAAGTTAGATTTAATCACTCTTACCAAAGCCAATTTGTCTCTTGATATGGACAAAACCAATTACATGAACAATGTGGCTTTACATCTTGATGCTATTTTAGGAATTGATTTGGAAAATAGCAACTATGAATTTAAAGACAACAAAGCTTTAATTAACCAATTACCACTTGAATTTAAAGGTTATATCCAATTAGTTGAAGCCGGACAAAATTATGATTTGACTTTTTTCACACCCACCTCATCCTTTAAAAACTTCTTGGGATTAATTCCGTCGGCTTACAAAGGTGACTTGGATAAAATCAAAACATCAGGTGATTTTGAAATAAAAGGATTTGCAAAAGGACTTTATTCCGAAACTACAATTCCAACTTTTGAATTGTTAATTGCCTCTAATAATGCTTCTTTTAAATATCCTGATTTGCCAAAAACAGTTGAAAACATTATTATTGACACAAAAATAAAAAACGAAACAGGCGTTTTAAACGACACTTATGTCAACATCAATAATTTATCTTTTAAAATTGATCAAGATGTATTCGCCACAAAAGCTACCATTAAAAACATAACAGAAAATGCGTTAGTAAATGCTGATTTAAAAGGAACTATTAATTTATCAAATTTATCAAAAGCATATCCAATTAAATTAGACAAACCACTAACAGGAATTTTAAAGGCTGATGTTACCACTAAATTTGATATGCAATCGGTTGAAAAAGAAAATTACCAAAACATTCAAAGTGCCGGTTTGGTTAGTGTAACAGGATTTAAATATACTGATGATGCCGGAAAAGGAATGGACATCAATGAAGCAATTGTTCAATTTAACCCAAGCACCTTAAACTTACAGAAGTTTGATGCAAAAACCGGCAAAAGTGATTTAAAAATTACCGGTATTATTGAAAATTTTTATGGGTATTTGTTTAATGATAAAAACTTAAAAGGAAACTTCAATTTGGTTTCAAATCAAATTGCAGTAGCAGATTTTATGACGGCATCAGAACCTACAAAAGAAGGAGAAAAACCTAATGAAGCTATGAAAATACCGGCTTTTTTAGATTGTAGTTTAACAGCTACTGCCGGAACTGTTTTATATGACAACTTAACATTAAAAGACGTTTCCGGAAAATTAATTATCAAAGATGAAAAAGTAACTTTAGAAAATCTAAAAACTTCAATTTTTGGTGGTCAAATTGGATTAAATGGTACTGTTTCAACCAAAACAAAAGTACCAACTTTCACCATGGGTTTAGATATGAAACAAGTAAACATATCTGAAACTTTCACCATGCTAGACATGATGAAAAACATTGCCCCTATTGCAAATATCGTTAGCGGAAAATTAAATTCAACGATTAATTTATCAGGGAATCTAGACGCAGTAGAAATGACTCCCGATTTAAAATCAATTTCCGGAGATTTAATTAGTCAATTAGTTTCAACAACTATAAATCCTTCAAATTCAACATTGTTGAGCAGTTTAGATAGCCATATAAATTTCATTGATTTGAATAAAATCAATTTAAACGATTTGAAAACCAATTTAACCTTTAAAGATGGAAAAGTAAATGTGAGCCCATTTAACATCAAATATCAAGACATTACAATTAATGTTGGTGGTTCTCATGGATTTGACCAAACAATGAATTATAATGTAAAATTTGATGTCCCAACAAAATATTTAGGGAGTGAAGTAAACAGTTTGATTGCTAAACTTTCACCTGCTGATGCCGCTAAAATTGAAAACATTCCAATCACAGCTTTACTAGGTGGTAATTTTTCAAATCCGAAAATTTCAACGGATATGAAACAAGCAACAACCAAGTTAGCCAATCAATTGGTAGATCATCAAAAACAAAAACTAATTAATCAAGGCACATCTGCTTTAGGGAATTTAATCAATCAAAACACGAAGCCAGGTGATACTACCAAAGCTGCTACTCCTGCAACAAACGAAGAAGTAAAAGCAAAAGCAGAAGAAGCAGTAAAAGACAAAGTAAAGGACGGACTCAATAGTTTATTCAATAAAAAGAAAAAAGACAATTAAAAAGCAAAAAACCCAAACGTTTCTTTTTCGTTTGGGTTTTTTTATGAAACTAACTAACACTATTGGGTATATAAATTTATAAATAGTTCTATTTCTTCTCCAACTTTAATGGCTCCACCCATTTTTTTTGGTGGTGTTAATTCAAAATCACTAAAGTTTAAAGTGATAGTACCATGCAATCTGTTTTGATTGATTTTTAGAGGAAGGTTTTTGTAAACTCTCTGTTTACCAACCAATTTTAAAATAAGATCACAACTGTATTGATTATTTTTATTTTTAAAGTTTGATAATTCAATTTCTATTTGTGGAAACTCTTTTTCTTTAAGTGTTTTTCTAAAATCATGGTTTAAGATAAAGTTTCCGCAACCAAACTTTTTTACAGGAATTGAATGTGAAATTACATTCGACTTTTGTGTTCCATTAAAATACAGCGTGTCTTTAGTGTTCATATCATAATTACATTCAAAACCTCCAATTGAAGTAGTACCTCTAACAATAAACTGTTTTGTACTGACCAACAGAAAATCTTTAGGTGTTGAAAACAGTGTTACTGTTATCATTAATATGAGACTAAAAACACGCATCTTTTTTGTAATTTGTTAGAAAGATATTACAGCTTCTGCAACAAATCCATGAAATTTACCTTCATTAAAAATACTGGTTTTTGCATAACCATCATACTTTTGATTCACATATTCTAATTTCATTAAAATATTTTTTGTCATAAACCAACCGGCACCAAGATTAAATCGAGTTACATCAATATCATCATTGGTTACTGTTTCTCCTGAAACGTTATTATATCTACCTGCAACGTATAGGTTCTCATTGTTGCCAAAGCGATAGATTAATTCTGCTCCAATTTGTTGAAAGTTTCTTTCGTCAGTTTCTGCTTTATTTTTACCATTTACAGTTTCATACATTCCAAAGAATTCTAAACCTTTATATTTCAAGAATGGATTAAACATAATAGCAGTCAATTCATTATTAAAACCAGGGGCTACTAATCCTGAAGAAAAGTTGCCTGCTGAAGTAGCTAATGTATTTTCCATTACAAAATAATATCTTGAACCTGCACGGTCACCACCATATAGATACGTTCTTTGAGATTGTGCTGTGTTATATAACGAACCTGTTAAACGGAATCTTAAATCATCATTAATTTGTTTGTCATAACCAAATTTTGCCATTACAGAAGGACTTGTTACACCCGGAGCATTTGCCGTTTGGTTTAACTTACCGTTTGTAGCACCAAGCATACCGATCCATCCATTTCTTCTATAATATACTTCTGCACCAACTTCTGTTGTAAAAGCATCCATGATATAATTTCCAACAAATGGATTGTATAAAGCTTGAGCATTATCAGAACGTCTGAAATGAGCATCACCATAATTGTTTTCCATATGTCCTATTTTGATAGTTATATATTTCATAGCATCTTCCATAAAACCGGGACGAATAAATTCTAATTTATCAAATTGAATGTAACCTCCTTTTACATAAGGTTCCGGATGGTGACGAGAAGAAAGATACGTGCGTAAGTGTAAATTTACACCATCATAAAGTGCCACATCAATATCAAAATTTGCGGTAGCTAAGTTGAAGTTGTTCCCTAATGCTACCAATTGGTTTGTGTTAACATTGTTCACATTCAAAACCGGATCAGCATTATTTTCATGGTCTAATGCTTGATATTGAAGAGCAAATGCTCCACCTATTCTAACTTTTACTTGATCAAAAGTTGTAGCTGTGTCTTTTGGGGCTTCAAACATGGAAAGTCCTGTTTTATCATAAGGACGCCAATTGTCCAATTGATATTGTTGTTTTTGTGCTATTGCCAAAGTACTAAACAATACTAAGGCAGTTGTGATTAAATTTTTCATTTTTAAATTAATTTAAGAGGTTGTTTTGAGAATTATTTGAATTTTACTATAAAACTTATTTTTACATCATTGCCTGTTTTTACGGTTCCCATTAAAGCAGTTGGTGGTGTAATATCGTAATCGGTCAATTTAAAGGCATAAGTCCCTTCAAAAACGGATTGTCCTGATACAGCTGTTTCTTTAATTTTTAAGGTTACTGATTTTGAGACTCCGGCTATGTTGAATGTTCCGTTAAAATTCCAAGTACCATCTGCATTCTTGGAGGCTGATTTTAAATCGAACTTAACGGTTTTAAATTGATTGGTTTTTAACGCTTTATATGCATTTTTATCCATTCCACCTTTACCGCTTTTAATACTTTCTGCCGGCATTTCAACCACTAATGAATTTATGGTTGTAATTTTATTGCCTTCAAAAGTCGCATCAAGTTTTCCTGTTGCTGTTTCTGACACCATATCCCAGTCATGTAAACTGGAAGTTCCGGATATTTTTAACTGTGGTTTTGCATCAAGTTGAAAAGTTTTCTGTGCAAAACTTAAGGAAGTTGTTACTAAAAATAGTAATAACATAAATCCTTTTACTGAGTTGAATAATTGTAACATAATATCGAGGTTTTGAATTATGGTACAAATTTCCGTCTGTTAAGGGAGAAAAAACATGACGAATATCAGTCTTTTAAAAGAATTTTATATTTTAATTCATGTAAAACGTTTCGAAAACGATATAGTTAAAAATTATAATTGAAATTTTACAACATAGCCTTCAAAGGTTCTAATATTAAAAACAGTTCCATCTTGAAACAATAAATACTGTCCTTTGATTCCTGATAGTCTTCCTTGAAAGTTTGGTGATTTATCCAAATTTAAACTAGTCACTTTTTTTGGATATTCTAAAACCGGATAATGAAGTTCATACAATTTTGAATTGTTTTCAGAAAAATATTCTTGTACTTCGTCCGGTAAATACTGTTTTGTTTTTAACCGTTGTTGAACTAAATCCAACTGAGTCACTTCATTTTTAAGCATTTTTTGCCAGTTGGTTTTATCAGCATATTGATTTTTTAAAGCAACTTCAGTAATTCCGGCCAAATAACGATTAGGAACTTCAACAATTGGGATGGCTTGTATGGCTCCTTGATCAATCCATCGTGTTGGCACTTGTGTGCCACGAGTAACACCAACTTTTATTTCACTTGATAAGGCTAAATATACAATATGGGGTTGCAATTGTACTCTTTTTTCATACGTCAAATCACGATCTTCAATGTCTAAATGTGCTGTGCTTAATTCGGGTTTCATAATCCAATCCCCAACTGCCGCACTCGACATAAAGCAATCATAACAAAATCCTTGACGGAAAATTTTCTTTTTCTTATTACAATTCAAGCATTGATATCCTTGAAACGAAATTTCAATTTCTTTGTCAAGCAATTGATTAACATTTAAAAAACTATTTTCAAACACCAAATAATATTGAATTGGATTTGCAAATTCAGTTTGCATTTTGGTAAGAACACCTTCGTATGTCATTGCTTGTAAAGTTTTAAAATTTAGCATCAACGTTTAACAAAATTTGTTATTTTTGATGAAGTCGTAAAGTTAGGTTTTGTGTTTTCAATATTCAAATCAAACGATGACAATTTAAATATCGAAATTAATGCCACTACCAATAATAAATTCTATAGCTACTTGGATTTTAAAAAAACGATTCCATCAAATTGAATTGTTTATTAAATATCCTAATGAGGTACAAGAAGAATTGTTATTCAACTTATTAAAAACGGCAGAAAATACCGTTTTAGGCAGACAGTATGATTTTAATTCCATAAAAACGTATGAAGCTTTTTCAGAACGTGTTCCCGTTTCAAGTTATGAAGAATTAGAATCCATGATTGAACAAACCCGCTGTGGTATGCAAAATATTTTCTGGCCAAGTCAAATAAAATGGTTTGCAAAATCGAGCGGAACGACTAATGCAAAAAGTAAATTTATTCCGGTTAGCAGTGAAGCTCTGGAAAATTGTCACTATAAAGCAAGTAAAGATTTGTTGAGTTTGTATTTAAACAACAACGAAGATTCTAAATTATTTGTTGGAAAAAGTCTGCGTTTAGGAGGAAGTAAAGAATTGTATCAGGATAATAATACTTTCTTTGGCGATTTATCTGCCATTTTAATTGATAACATGCCTATTTGGGCAGAATTCAGCTCCACACCAAGCAATCGGGTTTCTTTAATGGGTAATTGGGAAGTAAAACTACAAGCTATTATTGAAGAAACCATTCAGGAAGATGTTACCAGTTTAGCAGGTGTTCCGTCATGGATGTTGGTTTTATTAAACAAAGCATTAGAAGTTACTGAAAAAAATACAATTCATGAAATATGGCCAAACGCAGAAGTATATTTTCACGGTGGTGTAAGTTTTGACCCGTATCGCGATCAATACAAAAAATTATTCCCGAAAAAAGATTTCAATTATTATGAAATTTACAACGCCTCAGAAGGTTTTTTTGCCATTCAAGACCAAAATAACAGCAATGAACTTTTGTTGATGCTGGATTATGGAATTTTCTATGAGTTTATTCCATTGGACACCTATGGAAAACCAAATCAAAAAATCATTAGACTAGCAGAGGTTGAGTTAGACAAAAACTACGCCTTAGTCATTACAACTAATTCCGGTTTGTGGCGTTATTCAATTGGAGATACGGTTAGGTTTACTTCCTTGAATCCGTATCGAATTCGAGTTACGGGAAGAACCAAACATCATATTAATGTATTTGGTGAAGAATTAATGGTAGAAAACACAGATCAAGCCATTGCAAGAGCTTGCGAACTCACACAAAATGAAGTGGTGGATTACACGGTTGCTCCAATTTTCATGAAGGACAAAGAAAAAGGAGCACACGAATGGATGATTGAATTTAAATATCCACCAAAAGATTTAGCCCTTTTCAGTAGTTTGTTGGACCAATGCATTCAGGATGTGAATTCGGATTATGAAGCCAAACGATACAACAACATGACGCTAAATCAACTTAAAGTAAATGTGGCCAGACAAGGTTTGTTTTATGATTGGTTAAAAGAAAATGACAAGTTAGGCGGGCAACATAAAATTCCGAGGTTATCCAACGAAAGAACCTATTTGGAACAATTGAAAAGTATGCAAATTATTTCGATATGAAAAAAGTACATTTTTATTTTTTAGGTATTCTATTTTTAATTTCGCTTTCAAGTTGCGGACCAAAACGATTAGGGTGTGGCCCCGGTAGATGTCACATAGAGAACCCAACAATAGAAAAACAAAAAAATCCTGAAACGATAATTTCAGGATTTTTGTGCAACTATACTGTTTTAGTTTAAGAAACTGCTTTCAGCCTTTTCAACAAGTTCTTGTCTAGCGAATGCTCTGCATAATTTTTATCAATATGCAATTTCTTCTCATCACTACTTGGCAATTCAAACATCGCATCATTTAGAATGGCTTCACAAAGCGAACGAAGTCCTCTTGCTCCTAATTTATATTCTAAAGCTTTTTCTACAATAAAATTGAGTGCTTCCTCATCAATGGTAAATGTAACACCATCCATCAAAAACAGCTTTTGATACTGTTTGATTAAAGCATTTTTTGGTTCGGTTAAAATAGCTCGTAAAGCATCTCTATCCAAAGGATCCATATACGTTAGAACCGGTAATCTACCAATAATCTCAGGAATCAAACCAAAATCTTTTACGTCTTTTGGTATGATATACTGCAATAAATTATCCTTATCAATTTTATCTAAATTAGCCGAAGCACTATATCCTACCGCTTGTCTGTTCAATCGTTTTGATATCACTTTATCAATTCCGTCAAAAGCACCACCGGCTATGAATAGAATATTTTGTGTATTGACTTCAATAAATTTTTGATCCGGATGTTTTCTGCCTCCTTTTGGCGGCACATTTACCACTGTTCCTTCTAATAATTTAAGTAAGGCTTGTTGCACTCCTTCACCCGAAACATCCCGAGTAATGGATGGATTATCGCTTTTTCTGGCAATTTTATCAATTTCATCAATAAATACAATACCGCGTTCCGCTTTTGCTACATCATAATCGGCAACTTGAAGCAATCGGGTCAGTATACTTTCCACATCTTCACCAACATAACCTGCTTCTGTTAAAACGGTAGCATCAACTATAGTCAACGGAACATTCAACATCTTTGCAATAGTTTTAGCTACCAATGTTTTTCCGGTTCCGGTTTCTCCAACCATCAGAATGTTGCTTTTTTCAATTTCAACCTCTTCATCGTTTTGCTTTTGCATCAATCTTTTGTAGTGATTGTAAACTGCAACTGCCAAAACTTTTTTTGTTTGTTCTTGTCCAATTACATATTGATCAAGAAATGTTCTGATTTCAAGTGGTTTTTTCAACACCAAATCACCCAAATTCCCCTGTGTTTTGGAAGTTTTCAATTCTTCCATAACAATCCCATGTGCTTGTTCAATGCAACGATCACAAATATGTGCATCAATTCCTGCAATCAACAGACTGGTCTCGGGTTTTTTTCTTCCGCAGAAGGAACATTCTAAAATTTCTTTTGCCATTTCTACTAGTTAGAAGATGGAAGATGGAAGATGGAAGATGGAAAAAAACTTCCAACTTCTAACTTCCGGCTTCCAACTTTATTTTCTTCTTAATACTTCATCAATCATTCCATATTCTTTTGCTTCATCAGCAATCATCCAATAATCACGTTCTGAATCTTGGTATACTTTTTCAATACTTTGTCCGGAATGGTTTGCGATAATTTCATACAATTCATTTTTCAACTTCAACATCTCTTTTAAGTTGATTTCCATATCGGTTGCAACACCTTGTGCTCCTCCGGATGGTTGATGAATCATTACTCTTGAATGTGGTAATGCAGAACGTTTCCCTGCAGCTCCGGCACACAAAAGAACAGCTCCCATGGATGCTGCCATTCCTGTACAAATCGTAGCTACATCAGGCTTAACATATTGCATGGTATCATAAATCCCTAATCCGGCATAAACACTTCCACCGGGAGAATTGATATAAATTTGAATATCTTTTGATGCATCAACACTTTCTAAAAACAACAATTGAGCTTGGATAATGTTTGCAATATGATCATCAACACCTGTGCCCAAAAAGATAATTCTGTCCATCATTAACCTTGAAAAAACATCTAACTGAGAAACGTTCAACTGGCGTTCCTCAATAATATAAGGTGTCATGCTTCCTACAATTTTATCATAATACATGCTATTCACACCGTGGTGTTTGGTAGCAAATTTTTTAAATTCTTTTCCGAAGTTCATATAGTATATACTTAAGGTTTTTACTGATTTAAAAACAAATTCTGAGTCAAGTTCAGAATAAAAAAGCGTCAAACCTAAATTTGACGCTCAAAGATACTGTTTTTTTTCAAAAATTTATTCGCCGTACATTTCTTTAACGAACTGTTCGTAAGAAACTTCTTTTGATTTAGTTTTTACTTTTTCTTTGAAAAGTTGCAACATTTTTTCACTCATCACTTGTTCTGACAAACGACGGGCTTCATCTTGATTTGACAATACTCTAGCCACAATTCCATCAATATCTTCCTGAGTTGGATTCATTTGACCAAACTGAGCCATTTGTTTTTTAATTAATTCAGAAGTGAAAGCTTTTAAATCTTCAAAAGTGATTTGCAATTGATTTTCGGTCATAATCTTTCCTTCAATCAACTGATAACGCAATCCTTTTTCTGATTTAGCAAACTCTTCTCTGGCTTGTTCTTCTGATAAGGGATTTTCGCCTGAATTTTGTAACCATTTAATCAAAAACTCTGATGGCAAATCAAATTTTGTGCTTTCTAGTAAAAACTCGGTAACATCATTCAAAAATTTCTGATCTGCTTGTTGTACAAATTGCTTTTCGGCATCTTCTTTAATTTTTGCTTTTACTTCTTCAACAGAAGTTACAACACCTTCGCCAAATAATTTATCAAACAATTCTTGATTCAATTCTGCTTTTTCACTGGTTGTGATGCCTTCAATTTTTACATCAATAGCAACATCTAATCCGTGTACCAAATCATGGTCAACTTTCATATAATCCATGAGTTTGTGATCATCATCAAACAAACCTTTGGTTCCGATTGAAACTACATCACCCACTTTTTTACCAATAAATTTCTTTGCCGCTTTTTTGTCTTTAAAAACATCCAATGAAATGGATGTAGTATTGTTAATTCCATTCGCTTCATTGATGAATGTCACATTCAAATCGTCACCTTCTTCAACTGTTTCTTTAGAAATTAATTTTCCGTATTGTTTTTGAATACGTTCAATTTGATCGTTCAACATTTTATCATCAGCTATGATGGTATAGCTTGTGATTGCGTTCTTTGCTGCAAGATCAACTGTAAATTGAGGTGCAAGTCCCAATTCAAAATCAAAATTGTAATTTTCAGTTTCCCAATCAAAATCTTGAGTCACTTTTGGAAGTGGATTTCCTAAAATATCCAATTTTTCTTCAACCAAATACGAATTTAATTTCTCTTGTAAAATTTTGTTTACTTCTTCTAATAATACTGCTTTACCGTATTGTTTTTGAATCAAACTCATTGGCACAGTTCCTTTTCTAAATCCGGGAATAGCGGCATTTTTGCGATAATCAGTCAAAACTTTTTGTACTTTATCTGCATAATCGGCTTTGGTAACCGGAACGGTTAACACAGCATTTAGGGCATCAACATTGGTTCTTGTAATATTCATTGCTTCTATTATTATATACTAAAATTGGGTTGCAAAAGTATAACTTTTTTGCAACCCAACCAAGTATAATGAATTGAATTTTAGGACTTCAGAAATAAGACAAATCTACCCCTTTTCTCCTCCGGTAAGATTATAAACAATTGACTGTGCAATAGATAAAACAATACTGAAAAGCATGGCATACCAAAAAGATGACACACTGAATCCTCCAACAATATAACCTGAAAATTGTATGATTAACGCATTAATTACCAAAAGGAAAAGTCCTAAAGTAAGAATGGTTATCGGTAATGTCAAAATCACTAAAATGGGTTTTATAAAAATATTTAATAACCCCAAAACAATAGCCACTAAAACCGCCGACATAAAATTTGCAACCGCAACTCCCGGTAAAATATGAGCCAAAAGTAAAACCAATGCAGCTGTTACGATAATTCTAATTATTAAATTCATACGGTATGTTTTTTAATATAAAAGTAAGAAAAAAATTGAATTAACGAATAAATTCACTGACAATTTCAAAAAATGCTTTTGGGTTTTCTGCATGAAGCCAATGTCCAACGTTTGGAATAGTTTGAAATATTGCCATCGGGAAATGATTTCTGATGGACTCAAAATCTTCTTCCAAAATATACCTCGAAAGACCTCCTTTTATAAATAAAGTGGGCTTATCAAATTTTTGATGTGCTTCAAGAGCTTTGCCAATTTCTTCAACTTTAGCCGTAAAAACTTTCAAATTAAATCGGAATGCCAATTGACCCGGGGTTTCCCAATACAAACTCTTCATTAAAAACTGACGCGTTCCAAAATCAGGAATATAATTTTTAAGAATGTCTTCCACTTCATTTCTACTGGGTTGTTGCGAAAAATCAACAGCATTTAAACCTTCCAAAATTTCTTGATGATGGGGTTTATAATATCGTGTGCCAATATCGGCAACAATTAATTTTTCAACCAATTCCGGATGAGTTGTTGCCAAATTCATCACCACCTTTCCACCCATAGAATGTCCTAAAAAAACAGCACTACTAATGTTCTTGTCTTTACAATAATCCAAAACATCATTTGCCATGACTTCATAATTGAAATCCTCTGAATGAAAACTTCTGCCGTGATTTCTCAAATCCAGCATATGTGTTTCAAAACCAAGTTCGGCAAATTGAGTGCCCAATGTTTTCCAATTATCAGACATGCCTAAAAAACCATGAAGTATGACCAACGGCTTACCTTCGCCTTCAATTTTTGAATACAACATAAAATTGTTATTTATTTTAATTTATGCAAATACATATTCACCACATTTTCAATCCCTAAATAAAGGGACTCACAAATTAAAGCATGTCCGATTGAAACCTCCAATAAATTCGGAATATGCTCTTTAAAAAACTTGATGTTTTCCAAACTCAAATCATGACCCGCATTAATTCCTAAACCCAATTGATTGGATAAATTTGCCGCTTCAACATAAGGTTGAATTCCGTTTGTATTTCCCAAACCATACTGATGTGCAAAACTTTCCGTATACAACTCAATTCGGTCAGTTCCTGTAGCTTTTGCCCCTTCAATCATGGCTAAAACCGGATCAACAAAAATGGAGGTTCGAATCGAATTTCGTTTAAATTCGGCAATAACTTCGGTTAAAAAGGATTGATTTTTTATCGTATCCCATCCCGCATTAGATGTTAATGCATCATCAGCATCAGGAACCAATGTTACTTGTGTTGGCTTGGTTTCTAAAACTAAATCAATAAATTTTTGAACCGGATTACCTTCAATATTAAATTCGGTATAAACCAAAGATTTCAAATCTCTGGCATCCTGATAACGAATATGTCTTTCGTCGGGTCGCGGATGAATAGTCACACCATGAGCTCCAAATTTTTGCACATCAATAGCCACTTGTGTCACACTGGGAACATTTCCACCACGAGAATTTCGTAAGGTTGCAATTTTATTAATATTTACACTTAACTTTGTCATTATATTTATTTTAAACCATTTCTTTAGTAACTGATTGCAAAAATACAAACTAAAACAAGCCCAGATATGCTATTTTTTGATTATTTTGCAACGAAAATTTACAAGTAAATGCTAGACATCACCAATTATATTATTAACGACTTCAAACCTTTCGAAGGAAATGAAACCATTGATTCGGTTCAGAATTTTTTTTCAGACATGACCTATTCGCATTTTCCGGTTGTTTCCGAAGGCATTTATATTGGATGTGTTGCAGCTGACGATGTGGTTACTTTTGACAACAACAAAACCATATTGGATTATCGCTACACTTTAGAAGGTTTTTTTGCAAGAACCCAAATGATATGGTTGGATGTTTTGGAAGTATTTGCTCAAAATCACGCTAATATTGTTCCGGTTTTGGATGAATCAAATGCATACATCGGTTATTATGAATTAAATGACATCATCCAATTTTTTCATGAAACCCCATTCATGAATGAACAAGGCGGAATCATAATTGTTAGAAAGCCAACAAAAGATTTTTCAATGAGTCAAGTGGCTCAAATTGTGGAAACTAATAACGGTAAAATTTTAGGTATGTTTTTATCGGAAGCAACCCAAGATAGTGTCCAAATTACAATAAAAACTACTCTGGGAAGTTTAAATGAAATCATCCAAACTTTCAGACGCTATGCTTATGAAATAGTTTCAGATCACCAAGAAGATTTTTACATTCAAAACTTAAAAGATCGTTCCGATTATCTTGACAAATATCTAAACATCTAACTTATGAAATTTGCCATTTACGGTCAGTATTACCAAAATGACACACGTCCGATTATTCGTGATATTTTTGTTTTTTTAAATAAAAACGAGGTGGAATTGGTTATAGAAACGGAGTTTTTAAAGATTTTACACCAAGAAGGAATTTTAAAAAAGGAATACAAAACATTTTCTACTCCGGCTGATTTGGATTCTAGTTTTGACATGTTGTTGAGCATTGGTGGAGACGGTTCCATTTTAAGAGCCATTACTTTTGTTAGACAAACAGGGATTCCAATTTTAGGAGTAAATGCCGGAAGATTAGGGTTTTTGGCTAAAGTTCAAAAAGAAAATATTGAAGATTTTATGCAACTTGTTTTGGATAAAAACTACACACTTTCAAGAAGAACGTTGGTTAGTTTAGAAACCAATCCAAAAAATAACAGCATCAAGGAAATTAATTTTGCATTGAATGAAATTTCAATTAGCAGAAAAGACACCACGTCAATGATTACGCTTGAAACCTACTTAAATGGTGAATTTCTTACTTCCTATTGGGCTGACGGTTTGATAATTTCAACTCCAACCGGTTCAACAGGTTATTCTTTGAGTTGCGGTGGCCCTGTTCTAACCCCTGATGTTAAAAGTTTGGTGATTACTCCAATTGCTCCTCACAACTTAAATGCAAGGCCATTGGTTATTCCTGACAAAACGGAAATTAAGATAAAAGTTTCGGGTAGAGAAGCAAATTATTTAGTTTCTCTTGACAGTAGAATCGCAACGTTATCCAACAATACCATTTTAACCATAAAAAAAACACCTTTCAAAATAAACATGGTTGAAATTGAAAATGAAACGTTTCTTAAAACGCTTAGAAACAAACTTCTTTGGGGTGAAGACAAGCGAAATTAAACCTCAATTTCAGCTTCTTTTACAAACTGATATACTACTATCCTATATATTTCGTTTTTTTTGAATATAAATATGTGATTTATACCAATTATTTAGCTGTTAACTTCTCATAATTGTTATATTTGCACGCTATTTCAAAAGCAATGAATAGAGTACTGATTTTGATTATCTTTTTGGCATTTGGGCTTTCATCTAAAGCTCAAATTAATGAAGTCGGCATTTTTGCAGGCGGTTCAAACTATATCGGTGATATAGGAAAAACCAACTTTGTTAATCCAAATCAAGTGGCGTTAGGTTTAATCTATAAATGGAACCGAAGTACCAGGCATTCCTATAGATTTAGCTTTACTCACGCTAAAATAGCAGCAGACGATGCGGATTCTAAGGCTTCGGGCAGAAATGAAAGAGGTTATTCGTTTAAAAATACAATTAATGAGATATCTGCCGGATTTGAATTTAATTTTTTTGATTTTGATTTGCATCATTTCAAACCGCAAACAACGCCCTATGTTGCTACCGGAATAAACTATTACAGTTATAATGAATTGTATTTTTTTGATGGCATTGTTAGAGAAGACGAAAAAGAAAGAGGCTTTTCAATTCCTATTATCTTAGGAATTAAAAGTAGAATAAATAATGATTTTGTAATTGGCATAGAAGCAGGGGTTCGTTACACATTTACAGATAACTTAGACGGCAGCAATCCGCAAAATAAGAACTATACCAATTTAAAATTTGGAAATTTAAATAGTAATGACTGGTATGTCTTTTCAGGCATAACACTAACTTATACTTTTGGTGAAAACCCATGTTTTTGCCCTAATTAATAAATGAGCTTAGAAAATTCTATAGTAAAAGACAAACTGCCAAAACACGTAGCCATAATTATGGATGGCAACGGACGTTGGGCTAAACAAAAAGGGATGCTTCGCGTTTTTGGTCATGAAAACGGAACTAAAGCCGTTAGACAAGTGGTTGAGGCTGCCGCTAAACTAGGAATTGAAAACCTAACGCTCTATGCTTTTTCTACAGAAAATTGGAACAGACCAAAAGTAGAAGTCGATACTTTAATGAATTTATTGATTAATTCATTAAAAAAAGAACTTCCAACTTTAGTAAAAAACAATATAAAATTAAATTCCATTGGAAAAATCAACTTACTTCCAACCGGTGCTCAAAGAGAACTTTTAGAAGTAATTAACAAAACTAAAGAAAATACAGCAATGACCTTAACCTTAGCATTGAGCTATGGCTCAAGAGAAGAGTTGGTATCAACAGTTAAAGACATTGCTCTTAAAGTTAAAAATAATATAATTTCTTTAGAAAGTATTGACGAATCAATTATAAATCAACATCTTTACACGCACAATTTACCTGATGTAGATTTGCTTATCAGAACCAGTGGCGAACACAGAATAAGCAATTTTTTATTATGGCAAATTGCCTACGCGGAACTCTATTTTGTTGAAGTATTATGGCCTGATTTTTTAGAAGAAGATTTTTATAAAGCCATTTTAAGTTATCAGAATAGAGAAAGAAGATTTGGAAAAACAAGTGAACAAATTAAACAATAAATTAGTGATTTTAGATAAATTTAATACATCCCTACTCCTACTACTGTTTAGTAGTATTTTTTTGGGAACTTTACAAGCACAAAACGATTATGAAAGAGGCTCACAATACGTTTTGGGAGACATTGAAGTAACCGGAAACTTAAGCTTCAACAAACAAACTATTATCACTTTTGCCGGGCTTGAAAAAGGACAACGCATTGTTGTTCCTGGAGAAGAACTAAGTAACGCCATAAAAAAATTGGGTAAATTGGGTCTTTTTGGGGATATCGATTTATACATGACAGAAGTTAGAGGAGATACTATTTTCATGGAACTTGAAATCAATGAACTTCCAAAATTGAGTGAAGTTAAAGTTCAAGGACTTAAGAAGTCAAAAACAGAAACCATAATTAAAGAAACCAAACTTACAAAAGGAGCTGTTGTCAATGAAAACTTCATTACAAACACAAGAAACTTTATAGAAAATAAGTACAAAAAAGACGGGTTTTACAATACCAAAGTTGCCATTAACACCATTCCTGACACAACAAGTGGCAATCAGGTAAAAATGGTTGTTAATGTAGACAAAGGCAAAAAAATAAAAGTCAAACAAATTTTAGTTGACGGCAATTCTAAACTTTCAGATGGAAAAATTAGAAAAGCAATGAAGAACACTAAGGTTCAATTTCCTGGAAGATTTTGGAAGGGTTCAAAATTCATAAAAGACAAATACAAAGAAGACTTAGTTAGCATCGTTTCTAAATACAAAGAAAAAGGATATCGTGATGCACGAGTAGTTTCTGATAGTGTTTCTTTTGATTCTAAAAACAATACAGTTACCATCAATTTAAAAGTGGAAGAAGGAAATCAATATTATTTTGGAAATATTAAATTTTTAGGAAATACTATTTATTCTGACGAAAACCTTGCTCGGTTAGTAGGTATCCAAAAAGGCGACATCTATAATGGTGTTCTTTTGGAAAAAAGAATTGCAGACAAAACAAGACCTGACGCATACGACATCACCAACCTTTATCAAAACAACGGCTATCTATTCTCAACTATCAACACGGTTGAAGTTAGCACTAAAAATGATACCATTGATTTTGAAATAAGAATCATGGAAGGGCCTTTGGCTTATTTCAACAAAATTACAGTGGTTGGAAACGACAAAACCAATGATAAAGTAATTTATAGAGAACTTAGAACCAAACCGGGTCAAAAATACAGTAAAGACGATTTAGTAAGAACAATTCGTGAGATTGGCCAATTAGGTTTTTTTGACCCTGAATCAATCGAACCAAAATTCAAAAATGTTGATGCAGCAGCAGGTACAGTTGATATTGAATACAACTTGGTTGAAAAAGGAGCCAGTCAAATAGAACTACAAGGTGGTTATGGTGCAGGAGGATTCATTGGAACGTTAGGATTATCTTTTAACAACTTCTCTCTCGGAAATATTTTTAATAAAAAAGCATACAAACCACTACCAATGGGTGATGGTCAAAAAATGGCACTTCGCCTCCAAGCAAGTAACTTTTTTCAAATTTATAGTTTGACTTTTACTGAGCCTTGGTTTGGCAACAAAAGACCTATTCAGTTAAGCACTTCTATCTCTCATAGTAAACAATTTTTAAACAATTTTGCAACTCGTAACGTAGATAGATCAAGAAGTTTTGACATCACTTCTTTAAGTTTTGGTATTGCTAAAAAACTTTCTGTTCCAGATGATTATTTTATTTTGTCTCAATCCTTGAGTTTTCAATATTATGATTTGAACAATTACAATACAGGATTGTTTACATTCGGAAATGGTTCATCTAGAAACCTTGCATACACTGTCGGATTAAGCAGAATTAGCAAAGGTGTTAATCCTATTTTTCCAATTTATGGATCTGAATTTAGCATTAGCGGTAAATTTACACCTCCTTATTCTCTATTGAATGGAGTTGACTATGCAGACTTACCTAATCAAGAAGCATATAAATACAAACATTCCGGAAGTTCTTATTTTGATAGTAATGGAAATTTTGTTCAAGCTGGTGATTATGTAGATGCATTACCTACACAAACTTCTATTGGAAATCGTGTAGAAAATTATCAAGATGCCGCTGCTGATCCAGGTAAAGTAGACCAAGAAAAATTCAATTGGTTAGAATTTTATAAAATTAAATTTAAAGCAGATTGGTATACACGATTAGCAGGAACACCACAAAAAGCACTAGTACTTCGTTCCAATACTGAATTTGGTTTCTTAGGAGCTTATAACAATGATAGAGGCTTAGTGCCGTTTGAACGCTTCTTCTTAGGCGGTGATGGCTTAGCCAACTTTGCTTTAGACGGAAGAGAAATTATTCAATTAAGAGGTTATCCAAATCAATCATTATCAAATATTGATGGCGGAACCATTTATAATAAATTTTCATTGGAATTAAGGTACCCAATCACACTTAAATCGGCTGCATCAATCTATGTATTGTCATTTTTGGAAGCCGGTGCCTCTTATACCGATTTTAAAAACTACAACCCATTCATATTAAATCGTTCTGCAGGTTTTGGTTTAAGAGTTTTCATGCCTGCCTTTGGTTTATTAGGAATTGACTTTGGTCATGGATTTGATGCCCTACCGGGTCAAACACAAAAAAATGGATGGGAAACACATTTTATTATCGGACAACAATTTTAATTATTATTTTAAGTTATATTTGACATGTAATTTAAAGAATATGAAAAACTTACTTTTAATAGTTTTATTTTTAAATGTAAACGCTTTTGTTTACGGACAAACACGTGGTGTTAAGATTGGATATATTGATATGGAATATATTCTTCAAAATGTACCTGACTACACCGAAGCCAAAAATCAATTAGAATTGAAAGCCCAAAAGTGGAAACAAGAAATTGATGTTAAAAAAAATGAAATTAACGCATTAAAAGAATCATTAAAAAATGAAAAAGTTCTTTTAACTAAAGAATTAATTGAAGAAAGAGAAGAAGAAATTACTTTCCTTGAAAACGAATTAATCGAATTTCAACAAAAACGCTTTGGACCACTGGGTGATTTAGTTACTCAAAAAGCAGTTTTAGTTAAACCGGTTCAAGATCAAGTTTTTTCTGCTATTCAAGATATTGCTGAAGCCCAAAAATATGATTTTATTTTAGACAAATCATCTGATTTGACATTGCTTTTTGCAGCAAAAAGACATGACTTAAGTGACCGAGTAATTAGAACGCTTACAAGAGCTTCTAAAAGAGAACAACTTTCTAACAAACAGTTAAAAGAGCTAGAAGAAAAAGAACGTAAAGAAGATTTCGTAGATGACAATCCGGCTTTAGCAGAACGTAAAAAAATATTGGAAGAACGAAAATCTGCCAGAGACAGCATTGCAGAACTTAGAAAAGCAGCAGCAGATCTAAAGCGTAAGGAATTTGAAGATAAAAGACAAAAACTTTTAGAGGAACGCGAGGCTAAAAAAACTGGCACGGTTTCTGAGAAGTCTTCAAACAAGGAAGATGATGATGCAAAAAAAGAAGATGGAAAAACAGCCGATAAGAATCCTGATAAAGATGCGGTAAAAACAAAACCAGAGGAGGATAAAATAAAAGCACAAGAAGCCCGTCAGAAATTAATTGATGACAGAAAGAAAGAAATTGAAGACCGAAAGAAAAAAATACTAGAAGACCGGGAAGCGGCAAAAAAAGCACGAGAAGAAAAAGCAAAAGAGAATAACGAAAATAAAGATTAAAAATTAAATAAATAATTAAACCTAGAAATGATGAAACAATTGAAAACTTTACTAATTGCTGCCACTTTATTATTTAGCACAAGTCAAGTTATTGCACAGGCAAAAATCGCTCACGTAGATACAAATGAAATTATGTCTAAAATGCCTGCGATGATGGAAGCTCAAAAACAACTTGACAACCTTCAGAAAACATATGACAAAGAATTTAAAACGATGGTGGATGAATACCAATCTAAATTAGAAAAATACAACCGTGAAGCGGAAACTGTAACTGAACAAGTAAACATTGACAGAGCTAAAGAAGTTCAAGATATGGAAAAAAGAATTCAAGATTATAGACAAACAGCTCAAAAAGAATTAAATCAAAAAGAAGAAGACTTAATGAAACCTCTAATGGATCGTGCCAAAACTGCTATAGAAAAAGTAGGAAAAGCAAAAGGATACCAATATGTAATCAATTCTTCTGGACTATTATTAGCTGATGGCCCTGATTTAACATCTGATGTAAAGAAAGAATTAGGCTTCTAAAAAAAAATAAATTATCATTCAAAACTGCTCAATCACATGAGCAGTTTTTTTTTACATTTGTTTTATGATAAATAACGCACCCATAGGTCTTTTTGATTCCGGAATCGGCGGCACTTCTATTTGGAAAGAAATTCATCAATTGCTTCCGAACGAAGATACTATTTATCTTGCTGATAGTAAGAATGCTCCCTATGGTATAAAAAGCAAAAAAGAAATCCAAAAGCTTAGCTTTAAGAACACTGAGTTGCTTTTGGAAATGGGTTGCAAACTTATTGTAGTAGCTTGTAATACTGCTACAACAAATGCGATCAAGGAACTTAGAGCAAAATTTGATGTGCCATTTATTGGCATTGAACCTGCCATAAAACCGGCAGCAAACAAGTCTAAAACAAATTGTATTGGTATATTAGCAACCAAAGGAACATTAAACAGCACCTTGTTTCATAAAGCTGTTTTGAATTATCCCAATACAAAAATTATTGAACAAATAGGTTTTGGTTTAGTACAATTAATTGAAAATGGCAAAATTGAATCCAAAGAAACCAACGAACTTTTAATAGAATACCTCCACCCTATGATTGAGGCGAATATAGACTATCTGGTGCTCGGATGTAGTCATTACCCATACCTTATTTCTCAAATAAAAAAAATACTCCCAAAAGGCATTAAAATTATTGACTCCGGCGAAGCGGTGGCTAGACAAACGGAAAAAATACTCCAAGGAAAAATTGGATTTAATTCGAATCTAAAAAGCAATCAAGTTTTTTTTACAAACGGAAACCCTGAAGTTTTGAAATCCATCTTAAAAAACAAATATAACGTAATCTATAAAGAATTTTAAGTAGTTATTCTTTGAACCAACCGGAATACATCACATAATTAGTTGCTATCCTCTCTATCTCTCCTTTAAATGCAGATTGGTCAATTTCTTTTACTTTTTTAGCAGGAACACCGGCATAAATAGACCCTGACTCCACAACTGTATTTTGAGTAACTACAGCTCCTGCGGCAATAATGGAATTACTTTCAACAACACAGTTATCCATTACAATAGCACCCATGCCTATCAAAACATTGTCGTGAATAGTACACCCATGAACAATAGCATTGTGGCCTATGGAAACGTTATTTCCGATAATGGTGGGATGCTTGTGATAGGTACAATGAATAATGGCACCATCTTGAATGTTTACTTTATTCCCTATTTTAATGAAATGAACATCGCCTCTAATCACAGCATTAAACCAAACACTGCAGGATGCTCCAAAAGTTACGTCACCAACAATCGTTGCATTTTCTGCAACAAAACAATCTACTGGCAGCTGTGGCGACTTTCCGTTTACCGATTTAATAACCATATTTTATACTATAAAAAATCCCGAATGAATCGGGATTTAAAATTGTTAATTAATTGCCGGACAATTACACTCAAATTTATCTCGTTTACAGAACAAATTAATACCTAGCGTAATTTGGTGAAAACCTGCGTTATCAAAACGCACATTACCAGCTAAATAAGAATAAGTATAAGCAAACATGAATTGATTATAATTTACGCCCACTATTGGAGTGATATATTGTAATTTTTGGTCAGATACTGAATTACCGTCAACATACTGTGCCCCATCAAAACTTCTTCTATAGGATAGTCCTCCCCAAATCTTACCAAAGTCTACGTCTTTATAAGCCTTTAAGTTAATATCGATTGATTTTTCTTTCGTTTGTTCAACCATCTGAAATAAGATAGATGGTTCCCATTGAATTCTGTCACTGTCGCCAAAAACATAACCGGCACTAAACAGATACTTCCTTAAATTGTCAGATTCAAATTCGGTATAAATTTCTCTTCTAACATTGGCTATAGCATTTTTAACAGTGAAGTGTGTATAAAAATCCAAGTAATAATACGAAGCTCCAATATCAACATTAAAATAAGAATCTTTTTGATAAATACCTCCAATGATAGGATCAAAAGGTTGCCCGTTTATAAAAGACGTTTCATCCAATTGACTTTGAACCAATGCTCCACTCATACCAAACGAAAGTTGATTCAAATCAATTTCATTTCTCGAAAACATGATATGGTGAGCATATGTTAACTTTGCTCCTCTTTGAGAATGATACCCGTTTTTATCACTGAATAAAATAACCCCCAAACCGGATTGTTCACCCACTCTCCCATTAAAACTTACAGTATTTAATTGGGGGGCGTTATCCTGATCAAACCATTGTCTTCTTCCTGTCATTCTCACCTTAGCACAATTTGCAGCTCCAGCCATTGACGGATGAATTAGGTACAAGTTATCTGTTAAATAATCTGAATATACTGCTATCCCTTCCTGAGAATATGAAAATTGTGTAAAAACTAATAATAAAAGTAAATAACCGCTTTTAAGATTCATGTGCTATCGTTTTAATGAGAAATGTGCTTTAAATTCTTTTGTTTGATTGTTTTCTTCAAAGGTTACTGTAAACCAGTAATCTGTTGATGGCATCGGTTGTCCGTTGA
>NZ_DIVJ01000004.1 GCF_002428305.1 Flavobacterium sp. UBA6135
GCAGCAGTTTTATATAGGTTAATGATATGAATACCATTACGTTCCATATAAATGTAAGGAGCCATGTTCGGGTCCCATTTACGAGTCATGTGTCCAAAATGAACGCCAGCCTCTAGTAAGTCTTTAACTTCAACTTTGTTTGCCATTTTTGTACTAGTTTACGTTCTGTTGATTAGCAATAATGTAGTAGCGATTACTCTGGTCTTCATTATTTAGATGCTAAACTAATTTTCCGATCGCATCGGAATAATAACAACAATAACTTTTTTAATAATAATTTTGTAAATCGATTAACGTTTAGAGAATTGGAATCTCTTACGAGCTTTCTTCTGTCCAAATTTCTTACGTTCTACCATTCTTGGATCTCTTGTTAACAATCCTTCTGGTTTCAAGATAGCTCTGTTTTCAGCTTCTACCTCACACATTGCTCTTGCAATAGCCATTCTCACAGCTTCTGCTTGCCCTGTTGAACCACCTCCATGTACGTTCACTTTTACATCAAAGTTGGTTGCATTTTCTGTCATAGACATTGGTTGCATAACTTTGTACTGTAAAGTAGCAGTAGGAAAGTAGTTTTCAAATTCTCTTTTGTTTACGGTGATTTTTCCTGTTCCTTCAGAAACATAAACACGTGCCACAGCACATTTTCTTCTACCGATTTTGTGAATAACTCCCATTACTTTAGATCGTTTAAGTTAACGGTTTTTGGTTGTTGAGCAGCATGTTTGTGCTCAGTACCAACATTTACATTTAAATTTCGGAATAATTCTGCACCTAATTTGTTTTTAGGTAACATTCCTTTTACAGCCTTTTCTACTAAAGTTGCAGGGTTTTTCTGTTGCAATACTTTAGCCGTTAGGCTTCTTTGTCCACCTGGGTAACCTGTGTGACGGATGTACGTTTTGTCATCCAACTTGTTACCAGTCAGGTTGATTTTTTCTGCGTTGATAACGATTACGTTATCTCCACAATCAACGTGCGGGGTATAATTAGGCTTGTATTTACCTCTCAATAGCATAGCTACTTTTGAAGCGAAACGACCTAAGTTATGACCCTCAGCATCTACAACAACCCACTGCTTGTCTGCGGTAGCTTTGTTGGCTGAAACTGTCTTGTAGCTTAATGTGTTCACAATATTTTATTTTAATTAAACATTCCATCCCCAATAAAGGGGTTGCAAAAGTACAATTAATTATTATAAAAGCAAATAGCAATTTGAGAATATTTTTTTAAGAAATAAATTGGCATTATTTTTAAGTAAAATTTGTGGCGTTTAGGAACTTAACAAATGATTTGTTGCTTGTATTTTTTGATAAAAATTAAAAGAATCTAAAATTTTCAATTGAATTTTACCTTATAAAAAGTTTCGACAATGACGTAGTAAAAAATAAAACTGTTAAAAGCGTATCATAATTTTACTATTTTTACATCTAAATTCATTTGTATGAAGCCAAAAATCACTTTAAAATTAATTGCTAAAGATTTAGGATTGTCAGTGTCAACTGTTTCAAAAGCTCTAAGCGATAGTCATGAAATTGGAGACGTTACCAAAATAAGAGTTCAGGAATATGCCAAGTTGCAAAATTACAAGCCTAATACCATGGCTAAAAACTTGAAAAATCAAAGAACCAATACTATTGGAGTGATTATTCCAAATATTTTAAATCCTTTTTTTGCTAAGGTTTTTAGTGGTATTGAAAAAGCCGCAAATGCCAAAGGTTATAATGTGATTACCTATATTTCAAACGAATCTCATAAAAAGGAAAAACAAGCGATGGATTTGTTAAGTAACGGAACGGTTGACGGATTTATACTTTCAGTAGCTCAAGAAACTCAAACCTTACATGATGTTTCACATTTTAAAGAAACACTTCGTGAAGGATTACCTATTGTCATGTTTGATAGAATCATGGAAGAAGTAAATTGTGATAAAGTTATTGTGGATGATTTTGAATCTTCCGTTGAAGCGGTAAATCATTTGATAAAATTAGGCTGTAAAAAAATTGCATTGCTATCATGTATTGACAATTTGAGTGTTGGAAAACATAGAGCTTTAGGTTATGAGAAAGCTCTAGAAAATAATAAAATTAAACCAAATGCTGATTTAGTTTTGAAAATAGAAAACCAAGAAGCTTTCGATATTCAATTAAAACAATTGTTGGACAAGCGAGAGGTAGATGGCATTTTGGCTATTGACGAACATTCATCAACCATGGCGATGAAAATTGCGATTCAGAAAGGCATAAAAATTCCGGAAGAATTATGCATCATTGGTTTTGCAGACGGCGTTTGGTCACGACGATTAACGCCAAGTTTATCCACCATTAGTCAACATGGACCTGAAATTGGTGAAGAAGCTGCCAAACTTTTAATTGAAAAATTAGAAAGCAAACAAGAATCACCAACATATAAGACTACGGTTGTGAAAACAGAGTTGAGACAACGGGATTCCACAAGGAGGGTTTAGGATTTTATTTCATTCAAACTCTGTCAAAGTTTTAAACTTTGACAGAGTTTTTTATTTACATCTGAACACTCCCAACTCCTTACTGAATACTAAAAACTTCCCTAATGAGCCTCCAACCAATTCCTTCCCATTCCCAATTCCACATCCAACGGAACATTCAATTTAAACGCATTTTCCATTTCGTGTTTAATCATCGGTTGAATTTTTTCTAATTCAGAATTGTGGACATCAAACACTAATTCGTCATGTACCTGCAATAACATTTTGGATTGCCATTTTTCTGAAGTCAATTTTTGATGAATGTTAATCATCGCAATTTTGATAATATCGGCCGCCGAACCTTGAATGGGAGCGTTGACAGCATTTCGTTCAGCACCGCTTCGTACCATCGCATTTGCGGAATTAATATCTTTTAAATAACGTCGTCTTCCTAAAACGGTTTGCACATAACCATGTTCTCTAGCAAAATCAACTTGGTTTGCCATATAGGCTTTCAGTTTTGGATAAGTAGCATAATAGGCATCAATCAATTCGGCACTTTCTTTTCGGGATAAATTCGTTTGGTTGGAAAGTCCGAATGCCGAAACCCCATAAATAATTCCGAAGTTCACCGTTTTGGCATTGCTTCGCTGTTCTTTGGTTACTTCTTCTAACGGAACATTAAACACTTTTGCAGCGGTACTTTTGTGAATATCTTCTTTGTTTTGAAAGGCTTTAATCATATTTTCTTCGCCTGATAAAGCGGCAATAATGCGAAGTTCTATTTGCGAATAATCGGCAGAAACTAACGTATAATTTTCATCTCTGGCAATAAATGCTTTTCGGATTAATCGACCTCTCTCGGTGCGAATCGGAATGTTTTGCAAATTCGGATTGTTGGAACTCAATCGACCGGTTGCGGCAACCGTTTGCATATAATCGGTGTGAACGCGTTGCGTTTTTGGATCTACTTGATTCGGCAACGCATCAATATAAGTGCTTTGCAACTTAACCATTTGTCGCCATTCCAAAATGTCTTTCACAATCTGGTGCTCATTCACTAAATAACTCAAAACCTCTTCGCCGGTGGCATATTGTCCGGTTTTAGTTTTCTTTTGTTTGGCTCCGCCGATTTTTAATTTATCAAATAAAATATCGCCCAATTGTTTTGGAGAGGCCAAATTGAATTTTTCTCCGGCTGTTTCATAGATTTTTTGTTCAAATTCGGTGATTTCTTTTTGCATATCCACCGACATTTTTTTCAGAAAATCCACATCCAATCGAATACCTTCAGATTCCATTGCAGCTAAAACCGGAATTAAAGGAATTTCGATTTCATCAAACAATTTCTTCGTTTCGGCTTTGTCTAAAATCGGACTGAAAATTTCTTTTAGTTGAAACGTAATATCAGCATCTTCGGCAGCATATTCTTTTATGTCTTCCAAATTGACATCACGCATTGATTTCTGGTTTTTACCTTTTTTTCCAATTAACGTTTCGATGGATTTTGGCGAATATTTCAAATACGTTTCCGATAAAACATCCATATTGTGACGCATGTCAGGATTAATCAAATAATGAGCAATCATCGTGTCAAATAATTTTCCTTTGACAGAAATGCCATAATTCGCTAAAATTTTCAAATCATATTTGATATTCTGACCAATCTTTTCAATGGTTTCACTTTCAAAAAAAGGTCTGAATTTCTCCATTAATTGTTGAGCTTCCTCTTGATTTTCCGGAAATGGAACGTAAAATGCTTTTCCTTTTTCCCACGAAAGTGCCAAACCAACCAATTCTGCATTCAACGCATCAATTCCGGTGGTTTCAGTATCAAAACAAACTGAAGTTTGATTCATTAAATTCTGTAAAAGCAGTTTTAAATGTAAATCACCTTGAACCAATTCATAATGATGAGAAGTCGTTTCTAATGTGGCATAAAACGAATTTGTTCTCACTTCATTTGAATCATCATCACTAAAACCAAACAAATCAAATTGATCTTCGTTGGATTTTTTAGTTATAGGCTTTTTTTGAATTTGATTTTGGTCATTGCTATTATCATTGACCTCTCCATTTCCATTGGTGTTAATTTCATCATATTCTTTCCCGGTGCCAAACCATTTGTCGAATTGGGCTTTCATTTGACGGAATTCCAATTCTTGAAAAATAGCATCTGTTTTTTCTACGTCGGGTTTTGACAATTCAAAATCGGCAGCATCAAAGGTTACCGGACAATCGAGTAGGATAGTGGCCAGTTTTTTGGACAGCAAACCTTGCTCGGCATTGTCTTCAATTTTTTGTTTTATGGCTCCTTTTAGTTTGTCGGTATTGGCTAACAGATTTTCAATAGAACCGAACTCTTTTAATAATTTTTTAGCCGTCACATCGCCAACTCCCGGAAACCCCGGAATATTATCAACGGCATCACCTTTCATTCCTAAAAAATCAATCACTTGTAGGGGATGTTCAATTTCAAATTTTTCCAGCACTTCGGGAATTCCCCAAATTTCAATATCGTTCCCCATTCGGGCGGGTTTGTACATAAAAATATTTTCGGAAACCAATTGAGCAAAATCCTTATCAGGCGTCACCATAAAAACTTGAAATCCTTCTTTTTCGGCTTGTTTGGCTAATGTTCCAATTAAATCATCGGCTTCAAACCCTGCTTTTTCCATAATTGGAATTTGCATCGCTTTTAATAATTCCTGAATATACGGAACGGCAATTTTGATAGCCTCCGGTGTTTCGTCACGATTGGCTTTATAGGTTGGAAATAATTCATTTCTAAAATCACTACCGCCTTTGTCGAAAGCTACTGCTAAATGATCGGGTTTTTCGCGTTTTATCACATCCATAAGGGCATTCATAAATCCCATAATGGCGGACGTGTCCATTCCTTTGGAATTAATGCGGGGATTTTTGATAAAAGCATAGTACCCACGAAAAATTAAAGCGTAAGCATCAAGAAGGAAAAGGCGTTTTTGCGTTGACATAAATCTTATTTATTGAAGATTTCAAAGATACATTTTTGATTCCTAAAAAAGAAAAATGCCGAAACCAATTTCTGATTTTGACATTTTGCAACCATTGAAAAATTATTTATTTATAATAAAATGAAATTCATTAAAAGTCTTAGATAGAGATGTTTTTTTTAAGATTTACAACCGTTAAATTTTTAATAAATACAAATCAAACAAGAGCAGATGTTGTTATTTTGTATGAAAATTAATTTTGATGATTCGTTTGTTGTTTTTTATTGCGTTTGTTTTATTGATAGAAGTCTATGCTTTTCAGGCATTCAAAACACTTTCCCGAATTAAATGGGTGCAGTATTCTTATATTATTACAAGTGTTTTAATTTTTGTCTTTATCATTTATTCGTTTACTCAATTTGATCGAAGTGTTGGTCAAACGTCCAAAACGCTTTTCACTCTGGGGTTAGTTTTGATTGTTTATATTCCAAAAATGATATTAACGTTAGTCATGTTTGGGGAAGATTTTTATAGAATTATTTCCGGCACGATTTCTCATTTTTTAGGCAGTACAGACCAGAGTTCTTTCCTTCCGGAAAGGAGAAAATTTGTCAGTCAAATTGCTCTTGGAGTGGCTGCCGTTCCATTTTTATCACTTTTGTATGGCATGACGAAAGGGAAATATAATTTTAAGGTCATCAAACAAACACTTTTCTTCAAAGATTTGCCTGATAGTTTTGACGGAACAACCATCACACATATTTCCGATATTCATTCCGGTAGTTTTGATGATCCGGAAAAAATTCAGTATGCCGTTGATTTGATTAATGAACAAAATTCTGATATGGTTTTGTTTACCGGAGATATCGTAAACACACATGCCACCGAAATGGATCCATGGATTGACACATTTAAAGGAATACGCAATCCAAAGTTTGGAAAATATTCTGTTTTAGGAAATCATGATTATGGTGAATATATCAATTGGCCATCGCAAAAAGCAAAAGAGGATAATTTTGAAGCCATAAAAAAATTACACCAACAAATTGATTTCAAATTATTATTAAATGAAAATGTAAAATTGATAAACGGAGCCGATGAAATTGCCATAGTTGGCGTTGAAAATTGGGGACATAGTTTTAAGAAGGCAGGTGATTTAATCAAAGCTTCAACAGGATTACAACAAAACGATTTTAAAATCTTAATGAGCCATGATCCAAGCCATTGGGAATATGAAGTTAAAAACCACGAAAATAATTTCCATTTAACCTTATCAGGCCACACACACGGCTTGCAATTTGGTATTGAAATTCCGGGATTTATTAAATGGAGTCCGGTGCAATATGTTTACAAACAATGGGCAGGATTGTATGAGAATTTAGGGAGATATGTTTATGTAAATAGAGGTTTTGGCTTTCATGCATACCCTGGAAGAGTAGGAATTTGGCCTGAAATTACGGTAATCGAACTAAAAAAAGGAGAAAAAGTAGTGTAATTCGTTAAAAATACTACATTTGTATATTATTTATTTAAAGAATAGGTTTAATTTCAATATAAAATTTGTCAACTTATGTCAAAATTTGGTGAACTTATTAACGCTCAAGTTCCAGTTTTAATCGATTTCTACACCGAATGGAACGAGTCTTCTGTGGCCATGCATCCTGTTATCAGAGATGTGGCAGCTGCTTTGGGTGACAAAGCAAAAGTGATTAAAATTGATGTAGATAAAAATCAAGAATTAGCAGACGCTCTTAGAATCAAAGGACTTCCAACTTTAATGATTTATAAAGAAGGTCAAATGGTTTGGAGACAATCCGGAGAGTTAGATGCTAATACTATTATTGGTTTGGTTCAAGAACAGGTTTAATCAATTCTTTCACATCGATAACCGTTTTCGGATAAAAATTGTAATGTTTTTGGAAGTGCATATTCCAAATTCGGAAATGCTTTTATACTATCGTGAAATACGATAATGCTTCCGGATGCTACATTTTTCAATACATTTTTCAAGCATTTTTCTTTTGTAATAGTGGTGTTGTAATCAACACTTAAAACATCCCACATGATGATTTTATATCCTTGCTTTCGTAATTTTTGTGATTGCAATGGCTTTATTTTTCCATAAGGCGGACGAAAGAGTTTTGATTGAATATTTTTTGGTGAACTTTTTTGAATTTCTTCCTCACATTGTTCAACCTCTTTTAAATAAACTCTGTTTGCCGTATTCCATCCTTTTACATGATTGAATGTGTGATTTCCAACGGCATGACCTTCAGTAATTAATTTATTGAAAATTCCAGGATATTTTTCAATATTGTTTCCAATACAAAAAAAGGTAGCTTTGTAATTGTAAGTTTTCAATTGTTCTAAAACCCATTCTGTAATTTTAGGAGTTGGTCCGTCATCAAAAGTGAGGTAAACTTTTTTTTCATTATTTGGAATGTCCCAAACATAATTTGAAAAAATGGTTTTAATAATTTGATTGGTTTTTATCCAGAGTATATTCATAAAAAATTATTAAAATAAGAGCCAAATTAATGGCTCTTATTTTTATTCGTTTTTGCGTTTGAAGCGTTCAAATCGTTTGTTATAGTTGTTAAAGTCTATCTTGGATTTTTCAAAAAACTCCTCATCGCCTCTGTCTTTCATTGTTGTTAAGAGAGATCGGTAACGTTCTATATTTGTTACAATTTCAACAATTAAATCACTTTGTTCTTTTGATTTTAAACTGCTGTAATAATTTAAATTGTCTTGGTATTTTCCAATTAGTTTGGTAAGTAATACCCTGGCTTTTTCTTTTTCGCCAACTTCATAATAACCTCCGGCAAAGGGTTCAACCATGGTATAATATCCATATAAATCAATTGGCATTTTTTCGATAGCCAAATTAATAACATCTTTGGCTTTGTCAATTTTTTCTTCTCTGATCAATTGCTCCATTAATCGAGCAATATTGGTACGATAGGAAATGCTGTTTCTTCTTGTTTCAATATCGTGATAAATATCTGTTCTTTCACCATTGCCCCAATCCCATTTCATAATGATGTCATACATTTTATCACTATCAATCTGTCCCATATCTAATGGGCTTCCTCCTTTTTCAACAGGGGTATAAACCGGGACTAATTTGTAAACCAAGCCTTGTAGTTGAAGATAGTCTTTCATCCAAATATAATCGTCATCACTAAAACTTCCTCCTGTAAAACAGATTGGTCTTTCCCAATTATTATTATTAATAATGTCTAACATCATCAGTCTGTTTTTTAGTAAAGATCTTGATTTAATTGTCAAATCGATATAAGGTACAATTGAATCATGATATTTTTCATTCAAGACCTTGTTTTTGATAACGGCTTGCTTGTCAACCGGAATTCTTATTTTATTAGTTGGGAAAAAGTTAAGTTTTTGACCGTTTTGCATTTCAACTTTTGTGCGGTCATCATCCATGGCAATAAAATTCAAGAAATCTTTTAGTTCTAAAGCGTTTTCTGTTTTTGGGGAATACACACAATAATCAAGGTTGTCTCCAACATATTGTTTTCTAACAAATGAAATAGGTAAAGGTTCCGATTCATAAGCTTTGGCTTTCATTTGATCAATGTACCAGTCTGTCATTAATAAACTGGTGTTTACAATTCGTACATCGGTTCTAATGCCTTCAATTTCTTGAGCATACCAAAGCGGGAAAGTATCATTATCTCCAATTGTAAATAAAATGGCATTTGGATCACACGATTCTAAATAAGCTTTCGCATTTGCCAAAGCAGTATATTTATTGGAACGATCATGATCATCCCAATTTTGAGAAGCCATTAAAATAGGTGCAGCAAGAAGTGTGGTTGTCAAAACTAAAGGCACTACAAGTTTAGGTTGCAACCATTTTTTTAAATAATCAATTATAGCAAAAGCACCAAAACCAATCCAGATTGCAAAAATATAGAAAGAGCCAACTAAGGCATAATCACGTTCTCTGGGTTCAAATGGTTTTTCATTGAGGTAAATTTTTAAAATTAATCCGGTAAATAAAAACAACACCAACAAAACATAAAATAGTTTTAAATCTTTTTTAGCTAAAAAAATCAACCCAATTATGCCCAAAATGAAAGGTAAAAAATAATAGATATTTCTCCCTTTGTTGTTTTTTACATCTGCCGGAAGATTATTTTGTGAACCTAACCTAGCTGAATCAATTGCTCCAATGCCACTAATCCAATTTCCGTCCAAAATATCATATTTGCCTTGAACATCATTTTGTCTTCCAACAAAATTCCACATTAAATAACGCCAATACATATAGCCAAATTGATATTCAAACATGAAACTCAAGTTGTCCCAAGTACTTGGTTTGTCAACAATTAAATAGTTTCCATAGGATTTTAAGAAAGTATTGTAATCTTCAATATCCAGCTTACCCATTGCAAAAGCTTGTTTGAATTCTAAAACAATGGAAACTAATTCTTCTTCGTGACTGTATTCAGGATTAATTTTAAAATCCGGGACACTTGTGAAATTTATATAATTTTCAACATGATCAGTGCTCCACATTCTTGGTAAAATTGCCTTATGTCTTGAGTCACTGTTTTGAACTGCATTTTTATAGTTGTTTGTAATGACATATTTTTTTGTAGTGTAATCTCGCTCATAGTTTGGAGCATTATCCAAAAAAGGAGTGTCAGAATCTAGACCAGCATAAGCATCTGTATATTGAGGTCCGTAAAATAAAGGATTATGTCCATATTGTTCTCTATTGTAATATGCCAAAACTTCTCTTGCGTCAGAAGGTCTATTTTCGTTAATTACAACGTTAGCGTTTGCTCTGATTGGCAGCATCATCCAAGTTGAAAACCCTATAAAAATGAACAAGATACACAACAATAAAGTGTTAAATTGAGGTTTGTTTTTGATTCTCGTATAGCGAAGACCAAAGAAAAAGAAGGCAATTAACAATAATGTTGTAAAAATAGTTCCTGAATCAAAAGGCATTCCTAGAGAGTTTACCATGAAAACTTCTGTTTTTCCAAACAAAGCCATAGTCCATGGAAGTAGTAATTTAAAAATAAACAACAAAACAGCAACAACTACAATGTTTGCGATAATAAAACCTTTAACGGTGATTGTTTTGAAGTTTTTGAAATAATACAGGAGTCCAATAGCGGGAATAGTTAATAGAGCCATAAAGTGAACCCCGAACGATAGACCAATAACTAAACATATAATGAGAAGCCATCTATTTCCGCGTGGTTTGTGCATGTCTTCTTCCCAGCGGAGTCCCAACCAAAAAAGTAAGGCAATAAATAAAGTAGCCATCGCATAAACTTCTGCCTCTACAGCATTGAACCAAAAGCTATCCGAGAAGGTGAAAGCTAATGCACCTATAAATGAACTTCCTAAAACAGCATAGTCATTCCAAACAGAAGTTTCGGTAAAGCGTGATGTAATTTTTTTTAAGATGATCGTTGAAGACCAAAACAAAAATAATATGGTAAAAGCACTGGAAAATACAGACATCATATTTACCATTAAGGCTACTTTTGATGCTTCAGTGGCAAACATAGCAAAGAATGCACCCATCATTTGAAATAAAGGAGCTCCGGGAGGGTGACCAATTTGAAGTTTAGCAGAGGTGGCAATATATTCCCCACAATCCCAAAAACTAACCGTTGGTTCAACGGTTAAACTAAAAACAGCTAAGGCAATTGCAAAAGTTACCCACCCAATGATGGTATTCCATTTAGAAAAGTTAAAAGTAGTCATGAATTTGATTTGAATTTTAAAATCATATCCACAAAGAAACTATTTTTTTGGCTATTGAGCCTCGCATTAACAAAATTTTCTAATGTAAAAGTGCATCTAAGTAACGGATTGGCTTGTTTTTAAGGTAATAAAAAAAATAAAAAAATAAATTTCGTTCAAAATACTTGCGAAAATTAAAATATGTTTTAAATTTGCACTCGCAATTAACAAATGCTGGTCCATGGTGTAATGGTAACACTACGGTTTTTGGTACCGTCATTCAAGGTTCGAGTCCTTGTGGACCAACAAAAAACTCCTTCTGAAAAGAGGGAGTTTTTTTATGCTGATTTTTTATTTTAACAAATAAAGATAATGATTGTAATAATCAATGATGGCTTTTCCTTTTAAAAGAATATCTGCTCCAATAATTCCGTGAACAGTTTTTGCTTTATATTGTTTTAATGCGGTATTTACATGACTCATATCAAAAACAATTAATGTAGTGTCTTTGGAGTTCCACCTGCCAAGTTTTAAAGAATTGTTCTCAGCAATCTGTGTTTCCATTCCTGTAGCACCGGCACCGGCAGCTGTAGTTTTGGAAGCTTTTGCAGTTAAATTAAAATAAATTGTGCTTTCAAATCCCACACAACTGTTTGAGGCTCCTGTGTCTAAAATAAAATTTCCTTTAACGCCATTAATGGTAGCTTTAATCAAAAGGTGTTGGGTTTTGGAAACCTTAAACGGAATTTTTTTATATCCTTTTTCTTTTAAAATATCATGTAGGTTTTTCATTGGCTTTTTTTCAATTTTCAAAAATAAGTTATTCAGTTCATTTAAGAGAAGAAGTTCTCAACTTTGTATATTTGTGGCTTTAAAATAAACTATGCAACTTACAGACACGCACGCTCATTTATATTCAGAAGAATTTGACTCTGACAGAGAGGGGATGATGCAGAGGGCTTTTCAAGCTGATGTTTCTCGTTTTTTTATTCCTGCTATAGATTCAAATGCAACGCAAGCTATGTATGATTTAGAAAAACAATATCCTGAACATGTTTTTTTAATGGCAGGTTTGCATCCTTGTTATGTCAAAGAAAATTACGAAGAAGAATTGGCTCACGTTGAACAGCAATTGGAAGCCCGAAAATTTGTAGCCGTTGGAGAGATTGGCATTGATTTGTTTTGGGATAAATCTACTTTAGCGATTCAAAAAATAGCATTTAAACATCAAATTCAATTGGCAAAAAAGTATAAACTGCCCATAGTAATTCATTGCAGAGAATCATTTGATGAAATTTTTGAGGTTCTTGAAGAAGAGAAAAGTGATGATTTATATGGCATTTTTCATTGTTTTACAGGAACTTTTGAACAAGCTCAAAAAGCTATTGGTTACAATATGAAGCTTGGAATTGGGGGTGTTGTTACATTTAAAAACGGAAAAATTGATACCTTTTTAAATCAAATAGACATAAGTCACCTCGTTTTGGAGACAGATTCCCCTTATTTAGCTCCGGTTCCTCACAGAGGTAAGCGAAACGAAAGTAGTTATACTGCAATAATTGCCTCAAAAATTGCTGATATATATCAGATTTCTGTTGAAGAAGTCGCTCAAATTACAACAGATAACTCAAAACAGGTTTTTGGGTTTTAAATAGAATTTAACCTAAAAGTCACAAAAATTTTGTTCATTTGTCATTGAAAAAAAACAGTTAATGTCAAAATTTGATTCAATTCGACCCTATTACGATAGTGAGGTTAATGAAGGAATTTGCTCCATACTAAATCATCCAATGATGAAGGCTATGATGAATTTCACCTATCCTGAAATTGATGAATCTGTTTGGATGGAACAATTAAAGAAAACTCACTCAATCAGAGATTTTCAAGTAAATTTCATTTATGAATCGGTACAGAAAGTACTGGAAAGAAGTTCAGATGGATTGACAACTTCCGGTTTTGATGCTTTAGAAAAAAACACTTCATATTTATTTATATCAAATCATAGAGATATTATTTTAGATACCTCTTTGTTAAATGTGTCTTTATATGATCATCAGTTGGTGATGACAGCATCTGCAATTGGAGATAATTTAGTAAAAAAAGATTTTTTATTAAAACTTTCCAAGTTAAACAGAAATTTTTTGGTATTAAGAAACCTACCACCAAGAGAATTATTGCAATCGTCTAAATTAATGTCGGAATATATTGGACATTTATTGCAACGAGAAAATCGTTCTGTTTGGATAGCTCAACGGGAAGGAAGAACCAAAGATGGAAATGATGCAACCCATCAAGGTGTATTAAAAATGCTTGCCATGGGGTCTGATGAAAATCAGGTGATGGATTATTTTAAGAAGATTAAAATAGTTCCGGTGTCAATTTCTTATGAATATGATCCAACGGATGCTTTAAAAATGCCGCAATTGATTGCTGAAGCTAACAATGAAATATATATTAAAGAGAAAAATGAGGATTTCATTACTCTTTTGAGTGGCATTATGGGGCAGAAAAAACGCATTCACATTCATGTGGCAGGTGTTCTTGACCAAGAAATAGACCAAATCAAATCGAATGTTGATAATTCCAACAAGCAAATTCAAGCTTTAGCACAAACAATTGATGATGCAATTCTTTCTACCTATAAACTTTGGCCAACCAATTATATAGCTTATGACTTGTTGTATAACACCAATCGTTTTGAAAATCATTATACTGAAAATGAAAAAATGTTGTTTGAGAGAAGGTTGGAAATGAAAATTGACAGCACAAATTTAAAAGCAATAGAAAGTTTTTTGGCTATGTATGCGAATCCGGTGGTTAACAAAATGAAGTACGAAAATGCCCAATAATGCAAAAATACTTTTGATATATACTGGTGGAACCATCGGTATGATAAAAGATTTTGAAACAGGTGCTTTAAAGGCATTCAATTTCAAAAAGCTTTTGCAACGCATTCCTGAATTAAAACAATTGGATTGTGAAATTGAAACGTATTCGTTTGAAAAACCTATAGATTCTTCCAATATGAATCCTGAACGATGGGTTGAAATTGTAGAAATTGTTGAAAGCAATTACGAAAAATTTGATGGATTTGTTGTTTTGCATGGTTCCGATACGATGTCTTATAGTGCTTCTGCGGTGAGTTTTATGTTAGAAAATCTCTCTAAACCTGTTGTGTTTACAGGTTCGCAATTACCAATTGGTGATTTGAGAACAGATGCGAAAGAAAATTTAATAACAGCAATTCAAATTGCTTCTTTACGTCAAAAGAATAAGGCGGTTTTTCAAGAGGTGTGTTTGTATTTTGAATATAAATTATATAGAGGAAACAGAACAACCAAAGTAAATGCAGAACATTTCAAAGCATTTTCATCTCCCAATTTTCCCCCATTAGCTGAGTCGGGGGTACACTTGAAGGTAAATAATGAACTGCTTCCAACGCAAAATAAAACACTAAAATTACATGTTCATAAAAATTTAGATTGTAATGTTGTAATTATAAAATTGTTTCCAGGAATTAATCATGCTGTTTTTTCAGCACTATTGGAGGTTCCAAATTTAAAAGGAATTATTTTAGAAACCTATGGGGCCGGAAATGCATCAACAGACGATTGGTTTGTGGCCGATTTGAAAAGTGCAATAAAAAAAGGAATTTACGTTATTAATGTAACACAATGTTCGGGTGGAAGTGTGAATATGGGACAATATGAAACTAGTAGTTCATTAAAAAAGATAGGAGTTATCTCGGGAAAAGACATAACAACTGAAGCAGCAATTTGTAAATTAATGTATCTGTTAGGACAAAATGTTTCACCTAAAGTGTTCAAAACCATTTTCGAAACACCTTTAAGAGGAGAATTGTCATAAAAATAACGAATTAAATTTTTCCAAGTGATAATTTTTTTGTTATTTGGCACCTTGTAAATGCATACTTTAAATGTATGGGGAGAGGTGTCCGAGTGGTCGAAGGAGCACGCCTGGAAAGTGTGTATACTCCAAAAGGGTATCAAGGGTTCGAATCCCTTTCTCTCCGCTGTTTAAAAAATATGTTTTTATATAAGAATTTTTATTAATACCTTTAACCTGTTAACTAATTAAAATTAAGAACAAAAAAAATGAAAAGACTATTTTCTATTTTAGCTATCTCTGGTTTGTTTTTGTTTGGAACCATTCAAGCTCAAGAATCAGATTCAATTCAAACTTCAGAACCTGCTGCTGTTGAAACGGTTGCAGAAGAAACACCACAAGTTGATGCTCTTGCAGACGATGCAGTTGAATCTTCAGAAAGATCATTTACTCAAGAATTAAAACTACGTTTTATTGAGGGTGGTCCTGGATTTATGGGGATTGTATTGTTGTGTTTGATTCTTGGATTAGCCATTGCAATCGAAAGAATCATTTATTTAAATTTGTCAACTACTAATTCAAAAAAATTAATTAAAGATGTAGAAGATGCTCTTAAATCAGGTGGTGTTAATGCTGCAAAAGAAGTTTGTAGAAACACAACCGGACCTGTTGCTTCTATTTTTTATCAAGGTTTAGATCGTATTGATCATGGAGTAGAATCTGCTGAAAAAGCTGTAGTGGCTTACGGAGGCGTGCAAATGGGTCAATTAGAGAAAAACGTATCTTGGATTTCTTTGTTTATCGCTCTTGCTCCGATGTTAGGATTCATGGGTACTGTAATCGGGATGATTCAGGCTTTTGATAAAATCCAAGCTGCCGGAAACATGGATGCTTCACTTGTTGCAGGTGGTATTAAAGTAGCCTTATTAACAACTGTATTTGGTCTTATTGTTGCCATTATTCTTCAAGTTTTCTACAACTATATCATTGCAAAAATTGATTCTATCGTTAATGACATGGAAGATGCATCAATCAGCTTGGTTGATATCTTGGTAGATTACAAAAACAAATAATAACAGATAATAAGTAACTTATGAATTTTAAAAAATTTACCCGATTAGCGGCTATTGTAATAAGTTTACTTGCAGTAGTTTTTTGGGCAACTATTGCGTTTTCGTCTGAAGATGAGGGCGGAATGATTTCACCTATGATATACGTAGCTTTTTTAGTGCTTAAAATTGCAATAGTATTGGTTTTAGTATATACATTCAAAAACTTAGCATCTAAAAAAGGAGATCTTAAGAAAACATTTATTAGTGTTGGGGCTTTTGTTGGTGTGCTTTTAGTCTCTTTTATATTGGCAGATTCCACACCGGTAAAAGTAGAGGCAGGAGAGGTTTCTTCAACCACCTCCAAATTAGTAAGTACTGGTTTAAATGCTTTTTATATTTTGGCTTTAGTCGCGATAGGTTTGATGTTTTTTACAGGGTATAACCGTCTTAAAAAATAATTATGGCAAAGAGAAGTGCACCGGAAGTAAATGCCGGGTCAATGGCGGATATCGCTTTCTTACTTTTGATCTTTTTCTTGGTTACTACAACCATTGAAACAGATCAAGGGATTAATAGAAAGTTACCCCCGATAGAAGACCAGCAAGATCCACCGGAAATTAAAATGAAAAATATCTTCACGGTATTGGTTAATAAAAACGACCAATTGTTAGTTGAAGAAAAGCTTATGGAGTTAAGTGAATTGAGGGAAGCTGCTATTGCCTTTTTGGATAACGGTGGCGATGGAAGTTGCACGTATTGTAAAGGTGCAAAAGACCCTAGTTCATCTGATAATCCGGATAAAGCAATTATATCGTTGCAAAATGATGCTGAAACTTCTTATAAGGCTTACATTTCTGTTCAAAATGAATTGGTTGCAGCTTATTATTTCTTAAGAGACCGAGAGTGTAAAGCCAAGTATGGAAAAACTTTTAGAGAATTAGAAGCCATGTTTGAAGATCCAAAAACCAGAGAATCTACAAGATTGAAAATTGAGCCTTTGATTAAAGATATTCAAACGATGTTTCCTCAGAAACTATCTGAAGCAGAACCTAAAAAGTAATTAATAGCAAATTTTAGAATTATGTCTAAATTTAAAAAGAAAAAAGGATCAGGAACACCCGGAATATCAACCGCATCATTACCGGATATCGTATTCATGTTGTTGTTCTTTTTTATGGTAGCTACAGTAATGCGTGATAATGATTTATTATTGCAAAATGTTTTGCCAAAAGCAGATCAGGTTACTAAATTGGAAAAGAAAGACCGCGTAATGTTTATTTATGCCGGAAAGCCACATGAGCGTTATCAATCTCGATTTGGTTCCGGGGACAAGATACAGTTGAATGATAGACTTTCTGAAGTAAGTGATATTCGTAACTTCGTTTTGGCCGAAAGAGCATCAAGAAATCCTGAATTAGAAAAAGTTTTAACGACAGCTTTAAAAGTAGATAAGGATACTAAGATGGGAATTATTGGAGATGTTAAGCAAGAATTGCGTAAAATTGAACAATATAAAGTAAACTACACAACTCAAAAAGGAAGTGTATTAGAATAGTCTAAACTTTAATAAATAGAATGAAGGTAATCCGTTTTGGGTTACCTTTTTTTGTATTTTTATCCTTTCAAAAGTCTATAATGCGTTTTTTATTTTTTTTCTTATTCTTTCTTCAATGTCAAAGTATCTTGGCTCAACAAGACACTATTCCTGTTGTAAAAATTGATTCCTTATATAGAGAAGACCATTTTTATTTAGGGGTTACTTATAATTCGTTGCAGAATAAACCGGATGGTGTTTCTCAAAAATCATTTTCTCCCGGATTCAGTTTTGGCTATTTGAGGGATATTCCTTTGAATAAGAGCAGAACTTTTGCAATTGCACCCGGAATTGGTTTTGCTTATTTGGGTTATAAGAAAAATTTAGTAGCAGAAGAAATCAATGATGTGATTGTTTATGATGTAGAAGGCTCTTTTAAAACAAATTTGTTTTCGCAATATTTTATTGAAGCTCCAATTGAAATTAGATGGCGAACTTCAACTCCGGAAAGTCATCGATTTTTTAGAATTTATACCGGATTTAAAGTGGGATATTTATTGTATGACACCGCAAAGTTTGAAATTGATGGACAATCTAAAAGAATTACAAATAATAAAGATTTGACACAATTCAGTTATGGAACCTATATGGCGATTGGGTATAATACGATTAATTTTTATATCTATTATGGCCTAAATCCAATTTTTAAGTCTAATGCCAAGCTCAATGATAAAACTATCGAATTGAAAACAATAAATATTGGATTGCAATTTTATATTTTATAGCCAAAAATAAAACAGTACAATTTGTGGAATACTTCCTGCTAGAAATCCTAAAACAATTTCATTAGAATTGTGTGCATTCATCACTAAACGCGAACTGGCAACCATGCCAATCATGACAATAAAAAAACTGATTGTATAAAGTAAATCAACTTCAAAGGCTAAACTAAGGCCAATGATAAAACAAGTTAAAGCACTTATTCCGATTAAATGAATGCTGATTTTTTTATCAAAATACAAAAAGAATAACGCAAGCAATGAGCTAATTATTCCTCCTAAAAAAAAGAAAAATAATTCAGGAACCTTATCATAAGTGATGCTTTTAAGAATTAAAATTAAAAGCAAAGTAGCGTTTAAAAGTAAAGGTGTTTTTCGTTGCGATTTATTTTCAACCATAATCGAATCAATCTTTCCGATTGAAAGCAACAAGAAGAATATGGAAAGCGGCAGCAATAACGTTAATAGAATAACTTGAATGGAATAGAGGAAAATCTCTTGCCATACATAGAATTGTGAGGTGATACTAAAATAAAAAGCAGTAGCAAAAAAGGCCGTAAATAACGGGTGAAAAATATATGAAAACAGGGGTAGTATTTTTTTAAAAACAACCACTTATATTTTTTTACGCATTCGGGCTACCGGAATGTCAAGTTGTTCACGGTATTTTGCAATAGTTCTTCTTGCAATCGGATAGCCTTTTTCTTTTAAAATCTCTGCTAACTGATCATCAGGTAATGGTTTTCTTTTATCTTCTTCCTCAATTACATTTTGAAGAATTTTTTTAATCTCTAACGTTGAAACATCTTCACCTTGATCATTTTTCATGGCTTCTGAGAAAAATTCTTTAATCAGTTTTGTGCCATAAGGCGTATCAACATATTTGCTGTTTGCAACCCGGGAAACCGTAGAAATATCTAAACCAATCAAATCGGCAATATCCTTAAGAATCATTGGCTTTAGCTTTGTTTCATCACCTTCAAGGAAGTATTCTTCCTGATAATGCATGATGGCATTCATGGTGACATAAAGCGTTTCCTGACGTTGTCGGATAGCATCAATAAACCATTTTGCGGAATCAAGCTTTTGTTTAATAAACTGAACGGCTTCTTTTTGTGCATTTGATTTCTCACGAGAATCTTTATAACCTTGAAGCATTTCCTGATAATCTTTAGACACATGAAGTTCGGGAGCATTTCTTCCATTTAATGAAAGTTCAAGCTCACCTTCATTGATTCGAATGGTAAAATCAGGCACAACATGTTCTATAATTTTATTATTTCCCGTAAAAGCACTACCCGGTTTTGGATTGAGCTTTTCAATTTCTTCAATGGTTTTCTTTAATAATTCTTTTGATATACTATATTTTTGAAGCAATTTGTCATAGTGTTTTTTGGTAAATGCTTCAAATTGATTCTCAATAATATCTATAGCTAACGTGATTGATTCTGTTGGAGTTTTGTGTTTCAATTGCAAGAGCAGGCATTCTTGTAAATCTCTTGCTCCAACTCCTGCAGGTTCCAACTCGTGAATGATGTGTAGCACACGTTCAACGTTGGCTTCGTCGGTATAAATACCTTGTGTAAAAGCCAAGTCATCAACAATGTCTTGATAGGATCTTCGAATGTAACCCATGTCATCAATACTTCCTACTAAGAATTCAGCAATATCTTTATCATCATCCGATAAGATAAATGTGTTGAGTTGGTTTATTAAATCCTGATGAAAGGTAACCGGAGCAGCAAACGGCATTTCTCTATCGTCATCATCATCACTATAGTTGTTAGATTGTAATTTGTATTCGGGTGTTTCGTCGTTGCTTAAGTATTCATCAATATTAATGTCTTCGGCATCAATACGGTCAAATTCATCTTCTTCATAATCGTCAAATTCATCTTTTTCGTAATCGTCTTCCAAATCACCTTCTTCTTTTCCGCCTTCTAAAGCCGGATTTTCATTCATTTCTTCCTTGAGACGCTGTTCAAATGCCTGCGTTGGCAATTGAATTAACTTCATCAACTGGATTTGTTGAGGAGATAATTTTTGAGATAATTTGAATTGTAGATTTTGTTTTAACATTGTTTAATTTTTTGTTTAAAAGTTTAAGGTTTCAAGTTTCAAGTTGTTGAACTTACAACAACTTGAAACTTTAAACTTGAAACAAATTTAGAACTCAGCATTTTGCGGTGTTCTTGGAAACGGAATTACATCTCTAATGTTTGTCATTCCGGTCACAAACAATACCAAACGTTCAAAGCCTAATCCGAAACCGGAATGCACTGCGGTTCCGAATTTTCGTGTATCTAAATACCACCATAATTCTTCTTCATCAATGCCAAGAGCTTTCATTTTTTCAACTAAAACATCATAACGTTCTTCTCTTTGCGATCCTCCAACAATTTCACCAATTCCGGGGAATAAAATATCCATGGCTCGAACTGTTTTTCCATCTTCATTTAAACGCATGTAAAATGCTTTTATTTTTGCCGGGTAATCAAATAATATTACGGGACATTTGAAGTGCTTTTCAACTAAAAAGCGTTCGTGTTCACTTTGTAAATCAGCCCCCCATTCGTCAATTAAATATTGGAATTTTTTGTTTTTATTGGGTTTAGAATTACGTAAAATATCTATAGCTTCTGTGTAAGTTACTCTTTTAAAATTGTTTTCCATAACGAAATTCAATTTTTCCATTAAACTCATTTCACTTCGTTCATTTTGAGGCTTTGATTTTTCTTCTTCTAACAATCGTGTTTCTAAGAATTTTAAATCGTCAGCACATTTGTCAACCGTATATTTTATAACATATTTTATAAAATCTTCTGCCAAATCCATGTTGGCATCCAAATCATTGAAGGCAACTTCCGGTTCAATCATCCAAAATTCGGCCAAATGACGCGATGTATTTGAATTTTCTGCTCTAAATGTTGGGCCAAAAGTATAGACTTGACCTAATGCCATGGCATAGGTTTCTGCTTCTAATTGTCCGGAAACAGTGAGGTTTGTTTCTTTTCCAAAAAAATCTTCTTTATAATTTACTTTTCCTTCTTCAGTTCGCGGTGTTTTGTCAAATGACAAAGCGGTTACTTTAAACATTTCACCGGCACCTTCGGCATCAGAACCTGTAATTATCGGCGTATTTACATAGAAAAAGCCTCTTTCTTGAAAATACTGATGTACTGCAAATGATAAAGTAGAACGCACTCTCATGATAGCTCCAAATGCATTGGTCCTAACCCGAAGATGGGCATTTTCTCTTAGAAATTCTAAAGAATGTTTCTTGGGCTGCATCGGATACTTTTCAGCATCAGAATCGCCTAGAATTTCCAATTGAAGCACTTGTACTTCATATTTCTGACCGGCACCTTTGCTTTCTACTAAATTTCCGCTGATAGATAATGCGGCTCCGGTTGTTATTCTTTTTAATACAGTTTCCGATGTGTTTTCAAAATCAACAACACATTGAATATTGTGAATGGAAGAACCATCATTTAAAGCAATAAATTGATTGTTTCTAAATGTTCTTACCCAACCTTTAACAGTAATATCGTTAAGAGTAGTGGTGGCGTTTAAAAGGTCTTTTACTTTTTTGTTGTTTTTCATTTTCATTACTTTTTCAGTATACAAATATAATTGAATGTATTTTTTTATTTATCATTTAATTCGTTTTCAATAGTATCTTCAGCAAGAATATCAATTTTTGGTTCAATAAATGCTTGTTCGTTTGCAATAGTTTTTTCTAACGAAAGTAATAAAGCGGGTAATAATAATAAATTAGATAGCATGGCAAATAATAATGTTGCAGAAACCAATCCACCTAATGCTACCGTGCCACCAAAACTGGAAATCATAAACACAGAAAATCCAAAAAATAACACGATAGAGGTGTAGAACATACTTACACCTGTTTCGCGAAGTGCATTAAAAACCGATTTGCGAATTTTCCAATTGTTAGCTTTCAGTTCCTGTCTGTATTTTGCCAAGAAATGAATGGTGTCATCAACAGAAATTCCAAAAGCAATACTAAATACCAAGATGGTTGATGGTTTTATGGGAACTCCCAAATAACCCATCATTCCGGCGGTTATTAGTAACGGTAAAATATTTGGCAACAAAGAAACCAAAATCATCTTAAATGATCGGAACAGATAGGCCATAAACAACGATATCAAAAAGATAGCAAACAAAAGCGACAAAATTAGGTTGTCAACCAAATAGGAGGTTCCTTTTTGAAAAACCAAAGCTTTACCGGTTAGGGTTACTTTATATTGATCTGGCGGAAATACTTTGTTGATTTTGTCCCACAATTTTTCTTCAATTTTCACCATTTTATCAGTGCCGATATCTTTCATGAAAGTAGTAATTCGGGCATATTGTCCGGTACTATCCACATAACTTTTCATTAGATTTTCTTTGCCGCCTTTGGTTGCATTTTTTGCATAAGTCATGATAAATCCTTGTTCTTGAGCCGTTGGAAGCTCATAATATTCCGGATTGTTATTATAGTACGTTTGCTTTGAATATTTAACCAAATTAACAATAGAAGAAGGAGCAGACAATTCAGGAATTTCACTAATCGTCTCTTGAAGTTCATCCATTTTTCTTAAGGTTGAAAGCTTCATTACACCTTTTTTTCTTTTTGTGTCAATCATGATTTCCAGAGGCATAACCCCATCAAATTCATTTTCAAAAAATACAATGTCTCTAAAGAAATCGGTTTTCTTGGGCATGTCTTCAATTAAACTCCCGGAAATTCTGATTTGATAAATACCAATAATACTTGCCACTAAAAGCACTACTACTGAGATGTAAATTGAAATGCTTTTTTCTTTTACCGTTTTTTCAATCCAATTTACAAAAGTTTTTGTGTAAGTTTTATTTAAATGTTTCAAGTGCTTTTCTTTTGGCAACGGCATGAAACTGTAAATGATCGGAATCACCAGCAAACACAAAATGAAAAGCAATACAATGTTTAACGAAGCTACAATACCAAATTCTGTTAGAAGTTCACTGTCGGTAATGATGAATGTTGCAAATCCTGCTGCCGTTGTAAGGTTGGTCATCAAAGTTGCATTTCCTACTTTTGAAATGACCCGCTGCAATGATTTTGCCTGATTACCATGGTTTTTGATTTCCTGTTGGTATTTGTTGATTAAAAAAATACAGTTCGGAATTCCAATTACAATAATTAACGGAGGAATAATTGCGGTAAGAACAGTAATTTCAAAACCGAGTAATCCTAAGGTTCCAAAAGCCCACATTACGCCGATAATTACCACACACATTGAAATAAAAGTGGCTCTGTAACTTCTAAAAAAGAAGAAGAAAATTATAGAAGTAATCAATAATGCAGCAAGAACAAAAAGACCAATTTCATCAATAATGTTTTGAGAATTTAAAGTTCTGATGTACGGCATGCCCGAAACTCTTAGGTCAATTCCGGTTTTTTCTTCGAATAATTTTATTTCGGGAATTAATACATCGTCAATAAATTTTTTGCGTGCGTGTGTATTTACAATCTCTTTATCTATATATATTGCCGAACGAATAGTTCCTGTTTTTTTATTGTAAAGTAAGTTTTCATAAAAAACCAAATTTTCAAATAGTTCTTTCTCAATTTGAGCTAGATAAGAGTTGTTTTTCTCTTTTTTTGGATCAAAAAGAGGCACCATTTCAAAGGTTTCGTCTTCTTGGTTTTTTTGAAGTTTTTGCAATGATTCAACGGAAACTACAAATTCAACAGCTTTGTCTGTTTTGAGTGTTTCCATCATTTTGGTCCAAGCATCAAATGATTTAGATGTAAAAAAAGTGGTATCTTGAATGCCAATTATAATCAAATTTCCTTCTTCGCCAAATTTATCTAAAAAGTGGTTGTATTCTTCATTAACCTCATGATGGTCAGGAAGTAAATTAGCTTCAGTATAAGTAAAACGCATGTTCTTCCACTGTATCGCCATGAATACTGTGAAAAGTGCAATCAGTGAAAGAATAAAGATTCTGTTTCTTAAAATAATTCTGGCAATTGCTTCCCAAAACCCTACGCTAAACCATTTAGCCATACTACTTTTTTAATGGTTGCAAAGGTAAGCATTTATGCTAAAAAACTTAAGTTGACAAAGTAATATTATGGTAATTTAGTTACCTATGAAATCATGTTTTATCTTTGCTTCATCTATAAATTAAAAAATCATGAATTGGATAGTTTTGATAATCGCCGGACTTTTTGAAGTAGGCTTTGCATTTTGTTTGGGAAAAGCAAAAGAGTCTACTGGTTCCACTTCACTTTTTTGGATGATTGGTTTTTTTATTAGCTTAACAATCAGCATGTTTTTGTTGTATAAAGCTGTGCAGACGTTACCTATCGGGACGGCCTATGCTGTTTGGACTGGCATTGGAGCAGTGGGAACAGTATTAGTTGGGATTTTTATTTTTAAAGAACCGGCTGAATTTTGGCGAGTGTTTTTTATCACCACTTTAATCGCCTCTATTGTTGGGTTAAAATTAGTTTCAAACTAAAATTAGATTCCTAAATCAAGTGAAAATGTGATTTTTAATGCGATGTTATCTTCAAATCTACTCAATTGATTTGGGCCATATCGATAAAATCCGGCTAAACCAAGACCTTTGTAAATTTGGTTTAATTCAATACCCGACTCAAAAAAACCATCGTTCAAGGTTTTGTAGTTCAAACCAATATGTTGCTCGGGTTTTTCCATTTCGCCCCAAGCCATTCGGGTAACCATAACCAAAGCAGGTTTTACTTTCTTAAAAAGTTCAATTCGTTTAAAACCATGTTTAAAATGCAACATTACATAACGATTCGAAAAAAATTCATTGAAATACATGGTTTCAAAACTGTTTTTACCGGCAACAGTTACACGTTGTAACAATCGGTCTCTGTCAAGATTGTTGGGTTGATTGTTGTATAAATGCGTTAGTGGGACATCGCCATAAGCATAACCCGCTTGTGCTAAAAGTGACGTTTTTTGACCGTTCAGATATTTTTTTTCATAATCAGCCCTAATGTCAATTTTACCAAATGAAAAATCATTTTCAAATACATCAGGCATCGATTGTGTCCATTGAAAAGTGAACTTAGGGAATCGTTTTTCAACTTCAAAATTACCTTTTGGCGTATGCATAAAATCACTAAACGGATTCCATTGCATGGATACCGAAGCAGTGGTCATGGTGTAATTGGTATAAAGATTTCCATTCAAATTGAAAACATAATCAAACAAAGGTGTCACATGACTTCTGTTCAATTGCCAAATGCTTTCGGTTTTAGGTAAAATTTTAGTTTCTACAAAACCTTTCCAAGTTTGATGGTTGTAAAAAGTACTAACGTTGATGGGTCTTGGGTCATAAATTTTAAAAACCCGTTTGTCAATATTAAATTTTGTACTACCAATTTCACTCACATCATCAGTATAGGAAGCACCAATCCATGAGTTGGAATAGTTGCCAATTCGGGTTGCGGCACCAAGTTGGTATTTTATGGTTTCATCTTTCAAACCATAGGCAGTGTAACCCTCTAATCTGAATTTCTTTGAAAAGCGATCGTTGGTTTTTCCGCCAATTCCAAGTCGGAAACCTTCATAATTGTTATAACTCAAAAGGTATTTTAAATCAAAATCTATCGGGCCAACCGGTAAATACCCATTGATGATTTTTCTGCCAAATAGTATTTTTGATTCAATGCCACGTTGCATTGAGATGCTATCGAGCGAGGCATAGGTGTTTTTATCTCTAAAACTTAAATTTTCTTTTCTATAATTATCCCAAAAGGATTCGTCTTTTTTAATGGCTGATTCTAAAACTTCTATCGTAAACGTTTTGTTGTTTAAAGAAGAAGTGGGTTCAAAGTTTATATCAAAATAGGAAGTTTTTGAATCTAAATAGGTGAAATCGGAAGCATATTTAGGTCGGGTGAGTTCCGTGTTTTTATATTCACCTTCAAAAATAATTGTTCCGCCAAGCACTTTTATGGGATCGTCATTTTTTCCTTTTACGATTTTAATTTCGGTTGTTGATGGGAACCATAATTTTTTCACATCATTGAATTCATAATCATGAATGGAAGTTAAATCCAAAATTCCTCGAATTCGAAATATTGCTTTTGAAACAGCATAATTTTCTTGGTCAATAAATAAAATCCCTTCTAAACCTTTCCGATTTATTTTTTTTTTATTTTTAAAAAACACCACATACGAGGGTCTGTTATTTACAGAAGTTGAGTCAATAAGTTGGAAAGTATAATCGGATAAACCAATTTTAGAAATGGGACTAACGTATTTTGATTCAAGCAAATCATATTTGTCATCATATAAATTGTAGGTTTCCAGTTTTAATCCGATAACTTCATAAATAGGTTCTTTGAAACCTGACATTTTTGAACCCACTACCGTTTCTTTAAAAAAATTCTTTTCCCACTGGAACTGCGAAATTTTTTCAGTTTGAAAGAGATGTTGCTTTTCAATTATTTTTTTGAATTTATAATCGGAAGAATCGATTTTAAATTTGTTTTTTTTGGGATTATAAACACTGTCAATTCTTCCAACAATTGAATCCGGATTAGCAGTGATTGTTACTTTATTATAACTTTTAAATTCAAATCTTGAAATGGCTTTTTGAGGGTTGTTTTTGTTTTTATTTTGAAAAACTTTTGTAATGATTTTTTCTGCATTTTCAATAGAAAATAATTCAGCAGCTTGTCTTTTTTCTTTAGATAAAGGATCTAAGTAAATAGTCTTTTCAAATTGTACACTGTGTGTTATTGTTTTCTTGGTATAACCTGAACGAATAAAATGTATGGGTAAATTGTTATCAGAATACGAAAAATTAAATTTTCCATTTACGTCAGTAAACAATTGTTCTCCTGAAGAAAATGCAATAGTTACATAAGGAATAGGTTTGTTAGAATCAACATCCTTAACAATTCCATTCAAAGTGTTTTGAGCGGAAATTGAAATTGTAAAAAATAAAAACAAAAAGAGTAGTTGTTTCATGCAGTGTATTCTTATCACAAAAGTAAATCATAAAATGAAAAATCCACTCAAAGGAGTGGATTAGATTATTAAACTTTCATGATTTCTGCTTCTTTGACAGCTAGAATATCATCGATTTTTTTTATAAAAGCATCCGTTAGTTTTTGAATGCTATCTTCGGCTGTTTTACAAATATCTTCTGAAGTTCCGTTTTTTTCTTCTTTTTTGATGTCGGTATTGGCATCTTTTCTGGCGTTTCTAATTCCGATTTTGGCATCTTCAGCTTCCGATTTAGCTTGTTTTACCAAATCTCTTCTGCGTTCTTCGGTTAAAGGTGGAACAGAAATGATGATGTTGTCACCATTATTCATTGGGTTAAAACCTAAATTGGCAATTTGAATCGCTTTTTCAATTGGATGTAACATGTTTTTTTCCCAAGGCGTAACTGTGATGGTTCTTGCATCGGGAACATTTACGTTTGCCACTTGCGAAAGCGGTGTTTGCGAGCCATAATAATCTACAAAAACACCACCTAACATTTGAGGTGTTGCTTTTCCGGCTCTGATGTTTAAAAATTCTTTTTCTAAATGAGCAATCGAACCATTCATGTGTTCTTTTGCCGTATCGATAATAAATTCTATTTCTTCAGTCATGACTATATTTTTTAATCGTGATTTTTTTTACAATAATTGAGCCATTATAAGGTAACTGTGGTTCCTATGGTTTCGCCGTTACAAACTTTTAATAAATTACCTTCTTTGTTCATGTCAAAAACAATTATTGGCAATTTGTTTTCCTGACTTAATGTGAAAGCAGTAGTGTCCATTACGTTCAATCCTTTGCTTAGTACTTCTTCAAATGAAATATAATCAAATTTAACAGCGTCTTTATTTTTTTCAGGATCGGAATTATAAACACCATCAACACGAGTGCCTTTCAAAATAACATCTGCACCAATTTCTACACCTCTTAAAACAGCAGCGGTGTCGGTTGTGAAATACGGATTTCCTGTTCCTGCACCAAAAATAACAATTCTTCCTTTTTCTAAATGGCGAACGGCTCTTCTTTTGATATAGGGTTCGGCTATTGCTTCAATTTTTAAAGCAGTTTGTAAGCGAGTTAACATTCCGGCTTCTTCCAATGCACCTTGCAATGCCATCCCGTTAATTACAGTTGCAAGCATTCCCATATAATCACCTTGCACTCTATCCATTCCGTTACTGGCTCCGGCAACACCTCTAAAAATATTTCCGCCTCCAATTACAATGGCAATTTCAACCCCTTTTTCATGAATCTGTTTGATTTCTTTTGCATATTCTGCCAGTCTTTTGGGGTCAATACCATAGTTTCTATCTCCCATTAAGGCTTCTCCACTAAGTTTTAAAAGTATTCTTTTATATTTCATGAGTCAAGTTTTGTGGTGCAAATATAAAGAATAATTGATTTTATTGCAGTAAAAAATAGTGTAGTTTCTATTTAGTTGTTAGCTGTTTTTAAAATCTTCATATGATTTTTTTGCCGCCTCATATCCAATGTTATAAATAATTTCCATTTTAACTTTGCTGGTTTCAAAAGTCCCAAAGGATGATAATTCATCAGGTTCAATTACCCAATCACATAATGTGAATTTCTGCATTACATTATTGGCGGTGAGTAAATCAAAGGCTCTTGAAGTAATTGCTTTTATAGAATTTAAATTTTTGTTTTCAATTTTTTGAATGGGACTTACATAGATTCCAATTAATAAATCACATCTTCCTTGTAAAATATCTGTTGGAAAATGATTCAAAATTCCTCCATCACTATAAAGAATCCCGTCAATTTCATAAGGAGACATTATTCCCGGAATAGCACTCGATGCTAAAACAGCATCAACTATTTTTGTTTGCTTGTCAAATATTTTAAGTTTTCCTTTAACCATATCTGTAGCAGTGATATGAATAGGAATTTTTAAATCTGATAAAGTAGTCTCTCCAAAAACATCACTGAAATATTTTTTGAAAGATTCACTATCAATCAATCCGGCTTTACTAAAAGTAAAATGACGCCAATTAAAAAAATATATAGATTGGAAAAAAGCTAAAATTTCTTTTGGTGTTTTCCCAAAACTATAGAGAGCACCAACAATTGAGCCGGCACTGGTTCCTGCAATTTGATTTGGAATTAAACCATTTTCTTCCAAAAACTGCAAAGCACCAGCCTGAGCAATTCCTTTAGAACCACCACCTGATAAAATAACGCCAATTTTTTTTGATTGCATGTAAAAGAGTTTATATAAAAATACATTTTTCTGATGAATGTAATTAATGTTACATGCGAAAAATAAATTTAATACTACTTTTGCATTGTCAAATAAAAGGTCATGAAAAATTTACTTAAAAATAGTATTGAAAATAGCTTGTCTTATGCAGATTACCGCAAGCATGTGTCCGAATTGTTGAAAGAGGGCAAATCAACTGGTAACGAACAATCGGAAGACTTAACAAAATATAGTGAACTAAATGAAGTTCGCATGAATCGTTTAGATAAAACCGTTCAAATTACTGAGGAGGTTAGGGCAGGTTTAACTAATTTACAATCAAAATATATCTGGCTGGTTCTCTCTGAAGGTTGGTGTGGTGATGCGGCTCAATTGTTGCCAATCATTAATAAAATGACTGAACTATCTGAAAATATCGATTTGCGAATTGTGCTTCGTGACGAGAATGAAGAATTGATGAATCGGTTTTTGACTAATGGTGGAAAAGCCATTCCTAAATTATTGATTTTGGATGCGGAAACATTAACTGTTTTAAGCGATTGGGGACCAAGACCGGAAGGTGCAAAAAACCTAATTTTAGACTATAAAGCTAAACATGGAATTGTGGATGAAACCGCCAAAACTAACTTGCAAAAATGGTATTTGCAGGATAAAGGGGTGAGTACGCAAAATGAAATTATGGCTTTGGTTGACAAATGTGAAAAGCAACTAGTTTAACTTTCCAACAATTTTAATTTTTTTAGAAGTAGAAATTCCACCGGGATTACAACCAAGTTGGCCTTCCGGAATTTCTATTTTTAGGTTTTTATAATAATCGACCCAAGCAGGGAAAAATTCATTTGTATTAGGTTGCTTGAATGTCATCGGTTGTAATTCGAAAAAAGGTTCGCCGTAAGCATTTAAAAAAGCATCATAAATTAATTCCGAACAATAATACTTTCCGTTATCATATAAATAATCATCGTCATACGGAATTCCGATTTGTAGTTTGGAAAACGAAATAACTTGCGGAATTAGTTTTTTGTATTTTGATTTTACTCTTCCAATAAACATAATGGTTTGTGTGTTTTCTGAAAATTGTTCCAGCGTCACTTTTCGAACGGCATTTCCGGCGGCTTCGATGATAAAAACGGAATCCTTTTCAATTAAAACCAATCCTAAATGACTGAAATCATTACCATCAAAACCTTCGGTTACTGCATGAATGGCTTCGCATAATTCACCACAATTCATTTTCTGAAATAATAAATCGCCGGTTTTAAGATTGCTTTTCTGTGAAAACAGGGCAAATGGAACTAAAAGTAAAAACCAAATGTATTTATTCATAAGAAGAAATTTGTTTTTCAAATTCATCCGGTGAAACAGCATTTTCAACCAAATAATCGCCAATTTTTGTGCGTCGTAAAACCGTCAAATGAGCACCGGATTCAAGAGCTTTTCCAAAGTCATGAGCCAACGAACGAATATAGGTTCCTTTGCTGCAAACGACTCTAAAATCAATTTCAGGTAAATCTATTCGGGTAATTTCGAATTCGTGAATGGTTGTTTTTCTGCTTTCCATTTCCATTTCTACACCGGCACGAGCGTGTTCATACATGCGAATTCCGTCTTTTTTGATGGCTGAAAAAACAGGTGGTTTTTGATCGATTTCGCCTAAAAAATGCGGTAAGATTTGATTAATTAATGCTTCGTTAATATGATTTATTGAAAAATTTTCATCAATTTCAGTTTCCAAATCATACGATGGAGTAGTGGCTCCCAATTTGAAAGTTCCGGTATATTCTTTGGGTTGACCTTGAATTTCTGTAATTCGTTTGGTGAATTTTCCCGTGCAAATAATCAATAATCCGGTGGCTAAAGGATCTAATGTCCCTGCATGACCAATTTTAAATTTTTTAGGTAGACTTAATTCGCGTTTCAAAGCGTATTTCAACTTATTAACCGCTTGAAAAGACGACCATTTTAAGGGTTTGTCAATTAATAAAATTTGACCATCCAGTATCTCTGTTGCTGTTTTCAAGTTTAATTTTGTAACGAAAAATAAATCAATAAAATTGTTCCGGCCACAATTCGATAATAACCCCAAGGTTTGAAACCATATTTTTTGATGACTTCAATAAACAGTTTTATGGCCAAAACAGCTACCACAAAAGCTATCACGTTACCAATCAGGAAATAGTTTATATTGTTACCTTCCAATAAAAGTTCATATCCTTTTAGTTGTGTAACTTCAAAGGTTTTTAAAAACAAAGAATAAATTGTTACAGCAAGCATAGTTGGTACTGCCAAGAAGAATGAAAATTCAGCGGCTGTTGCTCGGGTTAATCCTTGTTGCATGCCACCAATGATAGAGGCGGCACTTCTGCTGGTTCCCGGCATCATGGCTAAACATTGCCAAAACCCGATGATGACTGCCTTTTTGATGGTAATTTCTTCTTCAGTTACAACGGTTGGATTTTGAAAACGTTTGTCAACAAATAATAAAACAACTCCTCCTAAAATCAATACAATTGCAATTGGAATTGGGTTTCCTAAAACAGCATCAATTTTATCATCAAATAATTTCCCTAAAACTAAAGCCGGAACTACTGCTGCTGCTAATTTGATATAAAAAGTCAATTTTGAAAAGTCGAAAAATTTTCGCCAGTATAAAAAAACAACAGCCAAAATGGCTCCGAACTGAATAGAGACCTGAAACAATTTCACAAAATCATCTTCTTGAATTCCAAAAAAAGAACTTGTAAAAATCATGTGGGCTGTTGAAGAAATAGGAAGGTATTCTGTCAGTCCTTCAACGATAGCAATTAGGATGGCTTGTAATAAATCCATTGATTTTTTATTGTTTGATTTATAGATTATTGGATTATTAGATTGTTGGATTTTTAGAAGTAAAGATTTAAACTAATACCGTCTAATAATCTGAAAATCCAATAATCATAAATCCCATTTATCCCTTTTTAGGGTTTTTAAAAATAGAATAAATTACAACACCAAATCCAGCTAATACTACTGTTGGTGCTAAACGTATTCTTCTGAAATTAAAAATATCTTCACTAAAAACGTTTGGATCATCGCTACCACCTCCACTCATTAAAATAAATCCAAGAGCAATAACACCAATGCCTATTAATAGTATTTTGTAATTTATTTTTTCAAAAAGAAATTCTTGTTTTTGTTCGTTTTTAGTGCTCATAAATACAGTATATTTTTATGTTTTTAGTATAAATCATCAGTTCTTAAGTTCAGGAAACGCTGTGTGGCGAAAAATGTACTGAACCAAGAGATTAAAATTCCAAGCAGTAATACGCTTGCTAATACAGCTCCAATCATTAATTTATCTTCCAAAATGCCCAAATTCGGGAAATTTGTATCAATGTAAATCAAAACGCCAATAATAGCAATAATGGCTAAAATGGCTCCAATAATTCCCAGTTTGATACTTCTCCAAATGAATGGTTTTCTGATAAATGATTTTGTGGCTCCAACCATTTGCATGGTTTTAATGATAAATCGGTTGGAATAAATAGACAATCGCATCGAACTGTTAATCAACAAAACAGCAATTAATGCTAAAAATCCCGTTATCACCAAAATCCAAAACGTAATTTTTTTGATGTTGTCATTCACTAAATCCACCAAATGTTTATCATAAACAATATCAGAAATCATTTTATTTTGTTTGAATTCCTGCTCAATTTTTTTGATACTGTCAACCACAACATAATCGGCTTTCAAATGAATGTCATAGGAATTTTGCAAGGGATTAAATCCTAAAAATTGCATAAAATCTTCGCCAATAATGTCTTTGTGTTTTGAAGCGGCGGTTTCTTTGGATACAAAAGTGTCCGTTTTTACAAAAGTGGATTCTTTTAATTTTTTGCCAAAGTTTTTTAGTACACTATCGTTAGCCGCATCTTTAAAATAGACTGACATTGGGATTTGTTCTTTGAAGTCGTCTGATAGTTTTTTAGAATTAATAACAAACAATCCTAAAATTCCCAACAAAAAAAGAACTAAAAACACACTTAATACAACAGAAAAATAAGAAGATATGAGTCGTCTTTTTTGGTATTTTTCAAATGATGATGCCATAGTATTGTATTTAAGGCGTAAAAATAAAAAAGAAATTCGGTAAACAGAGATTATAACGCTCAAAGTTTTGAGTTTAGTACAATAAACGTAAATTTGCCCTTTAAAAAGAAAAAAAACCTAGTAACTCAGAAATTCAGTTTCTCAGCATCTCAATAAAATGAAATACTTCCACGAACAAATCGAAGCCAAATGGCAAAAATATTGGGCAGAAAACCAAACTTTTGCAGCTACAAATAATTCAGAAAAGCCTAAATATTATGTGTTGGATATGTTTCCATATCCATCCGGTGCCGGTTTACACGTAGGTCACCCTTTGGGATATATTGCTTCAGATATTGTGGCTCGATACAAACGTCACAAAGGTTTTAATGTATTGCATCCGCAAGGCTATGATTCGTTCGGACTTCCGGCGGAGCAATATGCCATTCAAACCGGACAACATCCTGAAAAAACGACCAAAGAAAATATAGCTCGTTATCGAGAACAATTGGATAAAATCGGGTTTTCATTTGATTGGAGCAGAGAAGTGCGAACTTCCAATCCGGATTATTACAAATGGACACAATGGATATTTATACAATTGTTTGAATCCTATTATTGCAAACAAGCCGATAAAGCGTTTCCCATCTCTGAATTAGTAAAAGTATTTGAAGCCGAAGGAAATGCAAATGTTGATTTAATCTGTAATGATGGTGTTGAATTGTTTTCAGCCGCTGAATGGAATGCTTTTTCATCTGAAAAACAGCAAGAGATTTTATTACAATATCGCTTAACCTATTTAGCCGAAACTGAAGTAAACTGGTGTCCCGCTTTGGGAACTGTTTTAGCTAACGACGAAATTGTAAACGGCGTTTCCGAACGTGGCGGTCATCCCGTAATTCGAAAAAAAATGACGCAATGGAGCATGCGAATTTCTGCTTATGCGGAACGATTGCTTCAAGGTTTAGAGACGATTGATTGGAGTGAAAGTATTAAAGAAAGTCAACGAAATTGGATTGGGAAGAGTGTTGGAGCTTCTGTTACGTTTCAAGTTTCAGGTTTAGCTTCGCTCTGTTCGACTTCGTCTCGAGTCAATTTTAAAGTTGATGTGTTTACAACAAGACCCGACACCATCTTCGGAGTCACTTTCATGACCCTCGCACCTGAACATGAATTGGTTTCGCAAATCACAACTCCTGAACAAAAAGCAGCTGTTGAAGCCTATGTTGAAGCCACTGCCAAACGTTCCGAAAGAGAAAGAATGGCCGATGTGAAAACCATTTCAGGTGTTTTCACAGGAGCTTATGCTGAACATCCATTTACTAATGAACCAATTCCAATTTGGATTGGCGATTATGTATTGGCCGGTTATGGAACAGGAGCCGTAATGGCCGTTCCTTGTGGGGATGAACGTGATTATGCATTCGCCAATTTCTTTAAAGGAAAAGAAGGAATGCCCGAAATTAAAAACATTTTCAACAAAGATATTTCCGAAGCTGCATTTGCCGAGAAAAGTGGTTTTGAATTAGTGAATTCCGATTTCTTAAATGGGTTGGATTATAAATCCGGAACCAAAAAAGCAATTGAAGAATTAGAAAAAATAAAAGCAGGAAAAGCAAAAGTAAACTACCGTTTGCGTGATGCGGTTTTTTCCCGTCAACGTTATTGGGGCGAACCGTTTCCTGTTTACTACGTAAATGGAATGCCGCAAATGATCGATGTGAAACATCTACCGATTATTTTACCGGAAGTAGGCAACTATTTACCAACCGAAGACGGACAACCGCCGTTAGGAAATGCTACGCATTGGGCTTGGGACAGTGTTCAGTGTTCAGTGGTTAGTAATCAGTTAATTGATAACGTGAAAGTTTTCACATTAGAATTGAACACCATGCCGGGTTGGGCAGGTTCTTCGTGGTATTGGATGCGGTATATGGATGCTAACAACGAAAACGAATTTGCCAGCCAAGATGCCTTAAACTATTGGGAAAATGTAGATTTATATATTGGAGGAAGCGAACACGCCACCGGACATTTGTTGTACTCCCGTTTTTGGAATAAATTTCTAAAAGACCGCGGCTTCATCACACCCGAAGAACCCTTTAAAAAGTTGATTAATCAGGGGATGATTTTGGGGATGAGTGCAATTGTTTATAGAATTTCAGGTACAAATAAATATGTTTCTAAAAATCTTAAGTCAGAATATGTAACGGAGGAATTAAGAGTTGATGTTAACATTGTGAATTCTTCTGATGAAATTGATTTGGATAAACTGAAAAACTGGTTGCCAGAATTTAAAACTGCAGAATTCATAACAGAAAATGGCAAATATGTTGTAGGTCGTGAAATTGAGAAAATGTCTAAAAGATGGTATAATGTGGTCAATCCCGACGATATTTGCAACCAATACGGAGCCGACACCTTACGTTTGTACGAAATGTTTCTTGGTCCGTTAGAACAAGCAAAACCATGGAATACTGCAGGAATTACAGGAGTTTCCGGTTTCCTGAAGAAATTATGGCGATTGTATTTTGATGAAAACGGTTTGATTGTAATCAACGACGAACCAACTGCTGAAATGTACAAATCATTACACAAAACCATCAAAAAAGTAACAGAAGACATCGAGAATTTCTCGTTCAATACTTCCGTTTCTCAGTTTATGATTTGTGTAAATGAATTGGCTCAATTGAAATGCAACCACAGAAAAATTCTCGAACCGTTAACCATTTTAGTTTCACCGTATGCTCCGCACATTGCCGAAGAATTATGGAGTCAATTGGGTCACAAAGGTTCGGTTTCAACGGTTGCTTTTCCTGTTTTTGAGGAGAAATATTTAGTAGAATCCGAAAAAGAATATCCGGTTTCCTTCAACGGAAAAATGCGATTTACCATCAAATTACCGTTAGATTTAACCGCTGCTCAAATTGAAGAAATCGTGATGGCAGACGAACGCACCCAAACTCAATTGCAAGGAAGAACACCGAACAAAGTGATTATCGTTCCGGGAAAAATCATCAACTTAGTAGGGTAATTTCATAAAAAAGTTTTAGTCACGATTTGCAAATTTATTTGTGAATTCGTGATTTTTTTAAACGATAATAAAATCTTAAAATTTAAACCTTAATCTATTATTGTTTCAGGTTTTTTTATGTTTTGTTTTTTTGTAACTTGTGGTTATTAAATGGATAAGTATGCAATGGTCGGATTTTGACATATGGAAGTTTCTAGCCGGATTGGGTATTTTTATGTACGGGATGTTTTTGCTGGAAGAAGCTGTAAAACAATTATCAGGTAAAGCCTTTAAAATCTTAATTCGAAAATCTACAACCGGAAGACTTCGATCGATTTTTACAGGATTATTTTCTACAGCGGTTTTGCAAAGCAGTTCTGCCGTAACATTAATGACGCTAACATTTGTTGGAGCCGGTTTGATTTCCATGCAAAATGCCATTGGTGTTGTGATGGGAACAAACCTGGGAACCACAGCAACCAGTTGGCTTGTGGCAACAATCGGTTTCAAAATAAATATTGAAGGATTGTTTTTACCGTTAATAGGCTTGGGAGGTTTGGGACTGATTTTTTTAAGTAAATCACCTCGCTATAATGGAATTAGTCGTTTATTGGTAGGACTTGGATTTTTATTCATGGGTCTAGAATACATGAAACTAAGTGTAGAAGGTTTTACAAGTTCTTTTGATTTGGCATCAATACCACATTATGGCACTCTTTTTTATGTATTGATTGCTGTTGTGATGACTTCCGTTATGCAATCTAGTTCGGCAACAATCGCAATTATATTAACGGCTTTGCATACCGGATTAATTACATTTTCTGAAGGAGCAGCTATGGTGATTGGTGCGAATATTGGCACGACCACTACAGTAATGTTAGGTGCTTTGGGTGGAATCCCCATAAAAAAACAAGTGGCTTTAAGTCATTTGATTTTCAATATTTTTACAGGAATTGTGGCTTTTTTGTCGTTACCACTATTGACAAAGCTGATAGGGTTAGCAATAAATGGAGATAATAATGCCGTTTTAGGAGTTACATTATTTCATACCTTATTTAATTTGTTAGGCGTTCTTTTGTTTTTGCCATTCATCGGACTACTGGTGAAGTTACTTCAAAAAGCATATCCTGAAAAGAAATATATAACAACAGAATTTATAGCAAACGCATCTCCTGATTTACCCGAAGCGGCTGTAGTGGCCGTCAGAAACGAAACCCTTCAGGTGTATCGTTCAACATTACAACTAATTTCTGTATTATTTCATTTGGAAAGGCCTGAAAAAAAGGGACAATTTTTCTCCTCGTTTTTGTATAGTTCAAAGAAGCAAGCAAATCCCATTGAGGTATTTGAAGACATTCAAAGCAGGGTTAATGCAATTTTGATTTTTTCTTCAAAAATACACGTTTCGGATTTAGAAGAAATTGAGCAAAAAGATTTAACAAACTCCAATCATATGATTTTGACTCTTTCACAGGTTTCAAAAACCATTGTGAGTATACGTGCTGAATTGGAAGAAATTGATGCATCCGAAAACCAAAAGGTTCAGGATTTGATGCAATTAATTTCTAATGCAACACTCGAACATTTAGTGTTGTTGCATAATAGTTCAGCCACGTTCATAGAAAAACATTCCATGGAAATATATCAAAATCAGATAAAACAAGAGTATAAAGTCATTGTTCAAAATATAACGGAGGCAATTGAACAAAAATTAATTCAGGAAAAATATATTTCATCACTGCTGATGGTAAATGGTTTTGCCACGCAAACAATCCGACAATTATTCCGGATTTTAGAAAAACAAGAATAGATTTTTTTTGACAGATTTACTGACAAAATTGCATATTTGTTAAGGCTGTATTAATTGGTTTAAAATTTGATATATTTATTGTAATTTTAAACTCTTAAAAAAGTAAAAATGATAGGATATTATATTTTAATCGGAGCAATCGCTTTAGTGAGTTGGTTAGTAAGTAATCAACTAAAAAAGAAATTTGAATTTTATTCAAAAGTTCAATTACGTAATGGAATGAGTGGAGCAGAAATTGCTCAACGTATGCTGGAAGATCATGGAATTTATGACGTAAAAGTGATTTCAACTCCCGGTCGTTTAACGGATCATTATAATCCAACAGACAAAACTGTTAATTTAAGTGAAGCCGTTTATAACCAACGTAATGCTGCTGCAGCTGCCGTTGCCGCACATGAAGTTGGTCATGCTGTGCAACATGCGACAGCCTACGAATGGTTGACAATGCGTTCTAAATTGGTTCCCGTAGTAAGTGTTTCTTCCGGTATGTCACAATGGTTAGTGATTGGTGGTTTGATTTTAGGAGCCGCTTCCGGTAGTGCAATCGGATTTTATGTAGCAGTAGCCGGTCTAGTGATGATGGCGTTAGCAACGACCTTCAGTTTCATTACTTTACCTGTAGAATATGATGCCAGCAATAGAGCTTTAGCTTGGTTGAAAAAAGCAAACATGGTAGGTCAACAAGAATATGAAGGAGCACAAGATGCTCTAAAATGGGCGGCTAGAACCTATTTAGTTGCTGCAATCGGTGCGTTAGCATCCTTGTTATATTGGGCTCTTCAAGTATTTGGTTCTAGAGACTAATTCAAAAACATTATAAAATAGAATCCGTTATGAAAGTAACGGATTTTTTTCATTCTGAATCTTCGAGACTTATTCCCGTTTTCCACTTAGTGCCTTCTTTACTTCGTGGCAAAAAACCCGCAACCCGTAACTTTTAAAGTTGTATCTGTCTCTCAATCTGCTGTTCCAGCGAAATAAACGTTTCCGTTCTCGAAACACCATCTATCGGTTGAATTCTTTTGTTCAACAATTGCATCAAATGTTCGTTGTCTCTACAAATAATTTTGATTAAAATACTCCAGTTTCCTGTGGTGTAATGACATTCTAAGACTTCAGGAATTTTTTTTAATTCTCTCACAGCATCTGAATTACTGGAAGCTTTATCCAAATAAACGCCAATAAATGCCATGGTTTTATAACCTAAAACTTTATTATTGATGATGAATTTTGAACCGGAAATGACACCGGCTTCTTCCAGTTTTTTTAACCGTTGATGAATAGCCGCACCGGAAATTCCGATTTTGTTGGCAATTTGTAAAATGGGTTTTCGGGCATCCTCCATCAAATCACGAAGAATTTCTTTGTCTATTCCGTCTATTTCAATTTGAAGTGAATTGAGTTTCATGGTTGTAAATTTTAATCAAAAGTATTTAAAAAGTTTTAAAGATTAATTTTTTAGATTCTTTTAGTTGAAATTCAATTTTCTTATTTTTTACAATTTTCAACTTTATAATACGTTATTAGGTTTCTATGGTATAAAAAATTAAATTTGTTTTTATAATTTTTTAGAACCAAACCAACTCTAATGAAACGCAACCTATATCTCCTACTGTTTATTTTCCTTTTCACAACCGTTTATTCACAAGAACAAACCGATTCTGGTTCACCTGCAACTATGAATGGTTCTTTAGATCAACAATTTGAATATGTTTTACAGAAGTCTAATAATTTTCAGGAATATAAAGTAGTAAAAAAGGATTTTTTGTTGTTGCTAAAGAAAAACAGTATTGATTCTTCCAACCGATTCAAAAAGGAATTGATTGCTATAAAAGAACAAGTAGCTTCACATGATAACGAAGTGAAAATTTTAAAAGACACACTTGCTACAACAAAAGTGGCGTTAGAAAAACTACAATCGGCTCAAAACAGTATTTTATTTTTAGGTGCTCCTGTCAGCAAAACCAACTACAATCTTATCATGTGGGGAATTGTAGTCGCATTATTTTTGTTTTTGTTTCTACTGTTTTTTCAAATGAGAAATGCAAAAGCAACAGCCAAAGAAGCCAAAGAAGCTAGTGACAAAATAGAATCCGATTTTGAAGATTACAAACAAAAAGCTTTGGAAAAAGAACAAAAATTGGGGCGTCAACTTCAAGATGAAATCAACAAACACAAAGCTTCCAAATAAGGTTTAACTTCCAACGTTGTTGGGGTTGTAGCCCAAATAAGGTACCTCTTTATCATTGAAAACAACACCAAAAGTTTCCAATTCTTTCAAAATGGGTTCATAAACTTCTTTTTGAATTGGGAGTTGGACGCCTGTAGTTTTAATGTTTCCTTTCAGAATTTGAAGTGTGGCAATGGCAACTGGGAGTCCAACGGTTTTTGCCATAGCGGTATAGGTTTGGTCTTCGCCAATACAAACCATGGTGCTGTCAATTTGTTTCTTTTCGCCGTTTAATTCATAACCAAATTTGTGATACATCACAATCATGTCTTTATCGTTAGGTTGCAAAGCCCATTTTTCAGCTAAGATGTATTCTAGATATTGTGCCGGAGAAGCATTTTTTAAACCTGATTTTTTAGTAGCATTAAACAAATCCAATTCCACCAATTTGTCCCATATGACATCATCTTGATCAATTTTCAGATAATGACGTAATTTTAATTCTACCGAATCCGTGGGATGGTAGGCCAAAAAAGAATTAGTAAAATCGCGATAACTCATGTTCTCAGAATTTTCCATGGTATAGGTATCGTCGGTCATGCCTAGTTGAACTAACATGTCCCAAGCTTTTGAATAGCCCACTCTTCGCAATGTTCCGCGATACATGGTTTGAATGGCATCCAAACCATAAATGCTTCTGTATTTTAAGGAGTCACGGTTAGCATAACCTTCAAAACGGCCGTAACCTTCCACTTCCATAAATTCGGTTCTGCGAAATAATTTATTATAAGGTATGTATTTGTATTTTCCTTCCTGAATAAATTTTGAAACACCACCTTGACCTGCCAAAACTACATTTCTTGGGTTCCATGAAAATTTATAATTCCACAGGTTTGTATCACTTTCGGGAGCTACTAGTCCGCCACAAAACGATTCAAATTGAATCATTTTTCCGCCTTTGGCTCTAATTTCATCAATTACTTTCATGGCACTCATGTGGTCAATTCCGGGGTCAAGACCAATTTCATTCATAAAAAGTAAACCATTTTCTTTTGCTAAAGTATCCAGTTCCTGCATTTCTTTACTAATATAGGATGCAGTTACCATGTTTTTTTTGAAGGTAATGCAATCTTTGGCGATATCAACATGAAGATGAGCCGGAAGCATTGAAATAACAATGTCGGCCTTTTCAATTTCTTTTTGACGGTCGGATACAGCAAATATATCTAAAGCTATTGCTCTTGCATTTTTATGATTTTGAACTTTCTTTTCTGCTAATTCAAGAGATAAATCTGCAATAGTAATTTGAATAGCTTCTTCTTCAGATTTGTTTAATAAGTACTTTATAAGAGAGGATGCCGATCGTCCAGCACCAATAATTAGAATTTTTTTCATGCCATAATTAATATCACACGAAAGTAGGCATTTGTTATAATTCAAACAAAATTTAAGATGTTAATTATAACGTTTGCGTAAAAAGGTTTTTTAAATTTGACTATAAATTCAAAACATGAATAAAAAACTTGTACTAGCCGCATCCGTCTTAGGATTGTTCGCAATAATTTTAGGAGCATTTGGAGCTCATGGTTTAAAGAAAATACTAACAGCCGACGAATTAATTACTTTTGAAACGGGAGTGAAATATCAAATGTATCATGCCTTGTTTTTACTGTTCTTAGCATCAAACACTTTGATTTCTGAATCGGCAAAAAAGATGATTTATTATTTGGTTCTACTGGGTGTTTTGTTCTTTTCAGGTTCCATTTATTTATTGGCCACAAATAATGCTACGGCTATTGATTTTTCATTTTTAGGACCCATAACTCCAATAGGAGGGTTGCTTTTAATTCTAGCTTGGGGGAAGTTATTTGCAGCTGTTTTAAGCAAGAAATAATAATTTTAAATTAAAAAAAGCATCAGAAGGATTTAATTTTTTACTTTTGCAAACAATTAATTACACAACACAAATTAAATTTATGGATAATTACGCTCAATTTACGAAAACGATTTCGTTAGAGAAGTATGGAATCAAAAATGTTCAAGAAATTATATACAATCCTTCGTATGAATTTCTGTATGAGGAAGAGTTAAAATCGTCATTAGTTGGATTTGAAAGAGGACAACTAACAGAGCTTGGAGCAGTAAATGTAATGACAGGTGATTTTACAGGTCGTTCTCCCAAAGATAAATATATTGTTGAAGATGAGGTTACTCGTGATACAATTTGGTGGACATCTGATAAAGCAGTAAATGACAACAAGCCAATTTCAACAACTACTTGGAATGCTTTAAAAGAAACAACGGTTAATCAATTGTCATCAAAAAAACTATATGTAATCGATGCTTTTTGTGGAGCAAATGAAGATACCCGATTAAAAGTTAGATTTATCATGGAAGTGGCTTGGCAAGCACATTTTGTAAAAAATATGTTCATCCGACCAACAGAAGAAGAATTAGACAACTTTGGCGAGCCTGATTTTATTGTAATGAATGCTTCAAAAACATCATTCAAAGCTTACGAAGAGCACAATTTAAATTCTGAAGTTTATATTGCTTTTAACCTTACTGAGAAAATTCAGTTAATAGGCGGAACTTGGTATGGTGGAGAAATGAAAAAAGGTTTATTCTCTATGATGAATTATTATTTACCACTTCAAGGAATTGCTTCCATGCATTGTTCTGCAAATAAAGGAAAAGATGGTGATGTTGCGGTGTTTTTCGGATTATCCGGAACCGGTAAAACAACGTTGTCAACTGATCCCAAAAGAGAATTAATTGGAGATGACGAACACGGTTGGGATAATGATGGGGTCTTTAATTTTGAAGGCGGATGTTATGCCAAAACCATTGATTTAAGTGCAGTTAATGAACCGGATATTTTTGGAGCAATCAAAAAAGATGCTTTATTAGAGAATGTAACGGTGGATTCAAATGGTAAAATAGATTTCACAGACGGTTCAGTGACACAAAACACTCGTGTTTCTTATCCGATTTATCATATTGATAATATTGTAAAACCGGTTTCAAAAGCGGGTCATGCTACTAAAGTTATTTTCCTAACGGCCGATGCTTTTGGAGTGATGCCTCCGGTTTCTAAATTGACACCGGAACAAACAAAATATTATTTCCTTTCCGGATTTACAGCAAAGTTAGCCGGAACTGAAAGAGGTGTAACCGAGCCACAACCTACTTTTTCAGCTTGTTTTGGAAAAGCGTTTTTATCATTGCATCCAACCAAATACGGCCAAGAGTTGGTTAAAAAAATGGAAGAGCATAAGGCAACTGCCTACATGGTAAACACCGGTTGGAACGGAACAGGAAAACGTATTTCAATTAAAGACACTAGAGCTATTATCGACGCTATTTTGGATGGTTCCATCGAAAAAGCGGAAACGAAACTAATTCCGGTATTTAATTTTGAAGTGCCAACTGCTTTGCATGATGTGAATTCGGATATTTTAGACCCAAGAGATACGTATGAGAATGCATCCGATTGGAATGAAAAAGCTACAAATTTAGCCGGATTATTTATCAAAAACTTTGTGCAATATACAGATAATGAAGAAGGACAAAACTTAGTGAAGTCCGGACCTCAATTATAGTTTTACACTAACTAACCAAAACGAAAAGAGTCCCGCAATTTTGTGGGACTCTTTTTAATTGTATCTGTGTCAGGATTATTTGTCCTTGTTTGTCTTTGCAATATATTTTTCCAATGCCATTGTCATTGAAGGAGCTTCAGGAGAAGGAGCCATGATGTCGACACGCAAACCGTGTTCTAAGGCTTCTTTCTGCGTGGTACTTCCAAAAACTGCAATTCTCGTTTCGTTTTGTTTGAAATCCGGGAAGTTTTTAAATAAGGATTTAATTCCTGTGGGACTGAAAAAAGCCAAAACGTCATAATAAACATCAGCTAAATCAGTTAAATCACTCATTACGGTTCTATAAAAAATACCTTGTATCCAATTTACTTTCAAACCGTCTAAAGTTTGAGGGACATCAAAGTTTAATTGATCAGAAGCCGGCAACAAAAACTTTTCTTCCTTATATTTTTTTATTAATGGGGATAAATCAACGAAGTCTTTTTGACCGACATAAATTTTTCTTTTTCTGTAGATAACATATTTCTGTAGATAAAAAGCTACTGCTTCCGACTGGCAAAAATATTTTAAATCTTCGGGAACCTTGTATCTCATTTCTTCAGCTACTCTAAAAAAATGATCTACAGCATTTTTGCTCGTTAAGATAATGGCCGTAAAATTAGTAAGGTCAATTTTTTGAGCACGAATCTCCTTTACAGGAACCCCCTCAACGTGTATAAATGGTCTAAAATCAATTTTCACTTTATGCTTTTGAATAAGCTCAAAGTAAGGTGAATTTTCTACTTTTGGTTCTGGTTGTGACACCAAAATTGTTTTCACTTTCATAGTTGACATTTTGTAATACTCTAGGTTTTGGTAAACCAGTAATATATGAAATAATAAGGGGCTATTTCAAGGGCACAAAGATATAAAATAAAATAAAATATCTTACTAATTAATAAGGATTGATAAGCTTTAAGTGTTTTGATGTATGTTATGATATTGATTGTCAATATTATAAACATTAAAATGTATATAAAAATACCCGAAGAAACCTCATTATAAAACAATATTGCTGCTATTGGAAGTGCCAATAGCCCGATTAGTCCTCTGTAATTCAATTTATAGAGGTTAAAATTTTCTGAAAATTCTTCAATAGAGAAAGACGTTGCAATGATTTTTTCTATTAAGTATTTTGATAAGATGAAAACACTAAACAACGTAAATAGTTGTATGAATTTAATACCATCTGTTTTTTCAACGATACCAAAATAGCTCAAAACAATTTGAGTAATAAAAGTTAAGGAAATCAATTGAATTATAAATAAAGAAACAGTAAACCAGTTCAATAGATTGGTGCTGTCTTTATAAATTTTCAAATATTTATCATTGAAAAATAGTCGTAAAAATTCATAAAATCGAGTTTCAAAAAAAGTTTTTATGATTGTGATTAGCACCAGACAAAGGACAAATAAAATAGTTGCCCAGTCATTAGAAGCGGTTTCTCTAAAATTATATAAAAGTTCCATCATAAAGTGCAAAGGTATATAATTTTTGTGGCTATAAACAGCTCTTTTAATTATAAAAAAATTATGAAAATACTGCCATAAAAAAGCTATTTTTGTTCCGTATTATTGGTGCTTATGAATCATGGGTTAGTTATTATTCCAACGTATAACGAAATAGAAAACGTTGAAAACATTATTCGTGCTGTTTTTTCTTTGAAGAAACAGTTTCATGTTTTAATTGTTGACGATAATTCTCCTGATAAAACACATGAAAAAGTAAAGCAACTTCAAAGTGAATTTCCTGAAAAATTATTTTTGGAAGTTCGAATGAAAAAAGCAGGTTTAGGCACTGCATATGTTCATGGTTTTAAATGGGCACTAAAGCACAATTATGACTATATTTTTGAGATGGACGCCGATTTTTCTCATAATCCAATCGATTTAGAACGTCTTCATGAAACGTGTTCATCAGGTGAAGCTGACATGGTAATCGGTTCTCGATATGTGAAAGGTGTAAATGTGGTGAATTGGCCGTTAAGCAGAGTTTTACTTTCCTATTTTGCCTCAATTTATGTAAAAATTATAACCGGAATGAAAATTCATGATGCAACTGCCGGTTTTATATGTTACAATAGAAAAGTATTAGAAACTTTAAAACTCAATAAAATTAAGTTTGTTGGTTATGCATTTCAAATAGAAATGAAATACAGAGCTTTTTCCAGAGGATTTAAAATTGTTGAGATTCCAATTATTTTTACAGATAGAACAAAAGGGGTTTCAAAAATGAGTAATGCAATTATAAAGGAAGCTGTTTTTGGTGTAATATCTTTGCGAATTCGAAAACTGTTTAATTGTTTATAAAAAATATAAAATGGCAACTACACTTATAAAAAATGCTAAGATAGTATCAGAGGATAAAATTTTTGAGGGAGATGTCTTGATAGAAGGTGAAATCATTTCACAAATTGCCAAAAATATAAGTGGATCTCATGATGCAAAGATTATTGATGCGGAAGGACATTATTTAATTCCCGGAGCCATCGATGATCAAGTTCATTTTAGAGAACCCGGTTTGACGCACAAAGGAACAATTTTTACTGAAAGTAAAGCTGCTATTGCCGGGGGTATTACTTCTTTCATCGAACAGCCTAACACTGTTCCCAATGCTGTAACTCAAGAATTATTAGAAGAGAAATATGTGATTGCATCACAAACTTCTCATGCTAATTATTCGTTTATGATGGGCGGTACTAACAATAATTTAGAAGAAGTCTTGAAAACCAATCCCAAAACTGTTGCCGGCATAAAATTGTTTTTAGGTTCGTCAACCGGGAATATGTTGGTGGACAACCCCAAAATTATCGAATCTATTTTCTCAAGTACCGAATTGCTCATTGCGGTTCACTGTGAAGATGAAACAACTATACAAAATAACTTAGCAAACTACAAAGAGCGTTATGGGGATGCAATTCCAGTAACGGATCATCATTTGATACGAAGTGCTGAAGCATGTTATTTATCATCATCAAAAGCAATTGAGTTGGCCAAAAAAACGGGAGCTCGACTCCATGTTTTTCATTTGTCAACAGCAAAAGAAATGGAACTTTTTACCAATAAAATTCCGTTAGAAGAAAAACGTATTACAGCCGAAGTTTGCATTCACCATTTGTGGTTTACCAATGCAGATTATGAAACCAAAGGAAATTTTATCAAATGGAATCCAGCCGTAAAAACAGAGGAAGACAGAACCGCTTTATGGGAGGCCTTAATGGATGATAGAATTGATGTCATTGCAACCGATCATGCACCTCATACTCTTGAAGAAAAAAGCAAAAGTTATCTGGAAGCACCTTCTGGCGGGCCTTTAGTGCAACATGCCGTTGTTGCTATGTTTGAGTTTTATCATCAAGGAAAAATTCCAATTGAAAAAATTGTAGAAAAAATGTGTCACAACCCAGCAAGAATTTTCAACATAGACAGACGAGGTTTTATAAAAGAAGGTTATTTTGCTGATTTGGTTTTGGTCAATCCATCAAATCCTTGGCACGTGACTAAAGAATCACTTTTATATAAATGTGGTTGGTCTCCTTTTGAAGGAACTACTTTTAAATCACAAATTAGCCATACTTTTGTGAATGGTAAGTTGGTTTATGAATATGGACAGGTAAATGATAAATTGCTAGCCGGAAAAAGATTGTTATTTAATAGATAAGAGTTTCAAATACTACATGCGTATTTTATGAAAAAAATCATGTCACTCATAGTTTGTGTTTTGTTTTTATCAAGTTGTAAAGACGAAATAGAAAGACCTGAGAAACTCTTTTCTAAAGAGCAAATGGTTGATATGATTTATGATTTAACCATTTTGGAAGCTATTAAAAATAACAATCCGTCTTTCTTGGAAGATAAAAACATAGATCCATATACTTATATATATGTAAAATACGATATTGATAGTTTGGAGTTTGTTCAAAATAACAAATATTATGCTTCAGATGTTAAAGAATATGGAAAAATCTATGAGAAAGTATTAAGTAGAATAGAACAGAATAAATCAGAAGTAGACACATTATTAAAAAAAGAAAGTAAAAAATCTGCTTTACAACCTATCTCTAGAGATTCAATTCTGAATATTAAGAAGAAAGTACTCAAGAAACTCGATGGTGAATAGCATATTTTGAAGCTAATGATTTGCAATACGCTTTTATTGGAATAAAATCATGTGATAGAGCTTCATTAATTTTCTTGTTAGAGTAGATGGATTTATTATGCAGCGAAATGGCCAAATCTTTTGTTATCACGAATTTTTTTATTCCCAATAAGCCCAATAAAAAAGAAAATCGCCAAGCAATTTGTGTTACCATAGAGCCAACTTTTATAGTAGGTTTGTTTTTATTCATCCCTTCTGCAATCCAATCCAGTAGCATTTTATAGGTTATATTCTCGGATACCAAAGCAAATCTTTCGTTTTGAATTTCACTTTTCATGAGCAAAAATAATAGTGCAACAACATCTTCTACAGCAATAAAACCGGAAGTACCATCGGTATAAAATCGATTTCCTTTTGCAACAGATTTGAATATTTTGCCACTACCGACCTCCCAAAAACCACTTCCTAAAATTACCCCCGGATTTACAATTATGGTTTTTAATCCCTCTTGTTGTGCTCTGAAAACTTCCATTTCTGCACCATATTTTGAAATGGAATAATCGCTATGGTGTTTTTCCGGATTCCATTCGCAGTTTTCATCAATTTCATAACTGCCATTTATTGGGTCACCTAAAGCCGCAATAGAACTCACATGGCAAAACTTTTCAACGCCAAAATGTAAAGCACAATTAACCATATTTGAAGTACCTTCAATGTTTGTTTTTCTAAGTAATTCTTCATCTTTACTATTGAAGGAAATTAGAGCTGCACAATGATATACATATTTTATGTCTTTGAAAGCAACCTCTAACGAAGGAATGTTAGTTATGTCACCTTGAATCCAATCTATTTCATCAAACCTTTCTAAACTGTCTGATTCTTTAAAAAAAGCGATTGTTTTTTGAATACTCTTTTCGTTGCGATACAAAGCCCGAACTTTTTCACCCTTTTGAAGTAAATGAAGTAATAAATGAGCACCCACTAAGCCGGTTCCGCCTGTAACTAAATTCATAAAAACAAAGATAAATGTTTCTGTACTACATTTTCAAATTATCGAATTAAAACTATCTTTGCCAAAATTATTTTTTTGATGAAATCGCCAATATAATAACTGATTACATCGGATCTTTAAAAATCAATAAAATCCACACATGAAAAATTTAGTAGAAGAATTACGTTGGAGAGGATTGTTTCACGACATGATGCCGGGAACTGAAGAGCAATTGCTAAAAGAAGCTACGACAGCCTATATCGGATTTGACCCAACTGCCGACTCGTTGCACATTGGAAGCATGGTGCAAATCATCTTGTTGGTTCATCTTAAAAACTTTGGGCACAAACCAATTGCATTAGTTGGCGGAGCTACAGGAATGATTGGTGATCCTTCCGGCAAATCAGATGAGAGAAACTTGTTGGACGAAGCAACTTTAAATAAAAATGTAGAAGGAATAAAAGCAGTTTTATCTCGCTTTTTAGATTTTAATGCAACGGATCCCAATGCTCCAATTATGGTGAATAATTATGATTGGATGAAAGATTTCTCATTTATCGATTTTGCTCGCGATGTGGGGAAACGAATCACGGTGAATTACATGATGTCGAAAGATTCGGTCAAGAAAAGATTTTCAGGGGATGGTGAAGGAATGTCATTCACGGAATTCACGTATCAATTAATTCAAGGTTACGATTTTTATCATTTACACAAACATTACAACTGTTTACTACAAATGGGCGGTTCCGATCAATGGGGAAATATCACTACGGGAACAGAATTAGTTCGTAGATTAAACGTAAACACCGAAGACGAAGGAGCAAAAGCTTTTGCGTTAACCACACCATTAATCACCAAAGCGGATGGTTCTAAATTCGGAAAATCGGAAGGTGGAAATGTTTGGTTAACAGCCGATAAAACATCGCCGTATAAATTCTACCAATTTTGGTTTAATTCATCGGATGAAGATGCTGAAAAATATATTAAAATATTTACCTTTTTAGATAAAGCAACGATAGAGGATTTGATTGAAAAGCACAGACAAGAACCGCATTTGCGTTTGTTACAAAAGAAATTAGCCGAAGAAATTACAGTTTTTGTACATTCAAAAGAAGAGTATGAAAAAGCAGTAAAAGCATCAAATATTTTGTTTGGAAATTCAACTTCGGATGATTTAAAACAATTGGATTCGCAAACTTTTTTAGATGTTTTTGACGGAATTACACAAGCTGAAATTTCAAAAACAGATTTAGAAAACGGAATTACCATTGTGGATGCGTTAGCCGGAAAATCAGGGTTTTTATCCTCTAATAGTGAAGCAAGAAGAGCCTTAAAAGAAAATTCGATTTCGGTGAATCGTGAAAAAGTAACAGAAGAATTCTCGCTTTCAACCAACGATTTAATCAACAATGAATTCGTTTTATTGCAACGCGGAAAGAAAACCTATTTTATTTTGAGAGCAGTTTAAACCCGTAACTCGTAACTTTCATACTCGTAACGGTTAAACCACCATCAAATTACACCCCCGAATATCACTACTATCAAAACGTCCCAACACTTCAAATGAATGGTTGGGATATTTTTTTCCCAAATCTTGTGTAGCAATAAAGGAACAGGAATTAATATTGGCCAAATCGATGACATTGATGCCGCCTGTTTTTTCATAATCAACATACGTCAACGCATCTTCGGTGTCACGAATGAGAATGGACATCCAAGGCGGACATTCAAAAACACCATTTCCTAACGAATACGCTTGTGATAATAGTTCGGTCATACCGTATTCGGAATGAATTGTTGGAACGCCAAAACCACTGCACAAAATAGCATGCAACTCTTCACGAATCATTTCTTTTCGTTTGCCTTTCATGCCGCCGGTTTCCATGACAATAGTGTTTTTTAATTGAAAGGACTGCTTTTCAACCAAATCCAACAAAGCATACGTCACTCCAATTAAAAGAACGTTCTGACCGGATGAATCCAATTCAATTAGTTTGTGAATTAATGCATCATAATTATTCAAATAAAATCCGCTTTCAGGATGATTAGAACCTTCTATCAAATCATTGACCATATAAATTAACGACGAGCCATCACGTTCTAAATAGGAAGGAAGCAAGGCTAAAACGACATAATCTTCAATGTTTCCGTAAAATTGTGAAAACGCTTTTCTAAAACTTTGTTCGTATAAATTTACATCAGTTACCAAGTGTTTACTTGTGGTTGCTCCTGTTGTTCCACTACTGGTGAATGTTTCTTGGGTAGGATTTTGCGAACTCAGAATTTCATAACTTTTAAAAAACTGAATGGGCAAAAACGGAATTTCTTCTATTGATTTAACGTTGGATTTATCTTTTTTCAATAACGAACAAAAATCTTGATACACTTGATTATGATCATACTGATGCCGAAAAACTTTGAGTGTAATTTTCTCAAATTCTTTTTGGCTACTGATTGAAAATAGGTCGGGATAGGGATTCATAGCTGCAAAAATAGCAATAAAAAAAGCACCAACTTTCGTTGATGCTTTTAAAATATAAAGCGTTGGATTATTGAACTACTAACTTACGAGTAGCTGTTTTTCCTTCTTGAGTAACTTTTACAATGTAAACACCTTTGTTTAAAGTACCAATGTTTACAGCATCGTTTGCTACTTTAGAGGAAAGGATTCTTTTTCCTAAAACATCATAAACCGCAACCGTTTTTTCGCCAAACAAATCAGAGCTTACATAAAGTGTATTTCCTGCAATTGGATTTGGATAAATTTTCAAACCTGCAATGGCGTTATCGTTTACGTTTGCCGTAGCTTCTGGTGTAACTTCAGCCCAAGTAGTTCCAATTCTGAATTCATCTAATTCAACATTAGGAGTATCAGTAGCAGATCCTTGTCTAACTAAAAGGCGACTTACAGAAGTTAAGTCGGTTCCGGTGTTAGTAGCTGTCGCATTTGCTGTTGGTTCAGTGCTTCCTAGTGAACTAGGGTTAATCCATATTTTAACAACATCATTGCCAGTGCCATCAACAAAAGTATAACTTATTACAACCAAATACGTAGTATTTGTATTGTATGTAGCTGAAGAATAAACTGTATTTGCAGCAGTGGTTCTAGGGTTAACCCCAATGTTATACGTTGATTCAGATACTTTATTAAGCCATAGAGTACCGCCAAAAGTTGTGCCTGTACCTTGAACAAAACCTGCTATGTAACCTCCTGTAGTACTGGTAGTCGCGGTTAGGTCTGTGACATTCAATAATATAGAAAAGTACACGGTATTAGCTGTTTGTGAAGTAAAATCTTTTCCAGCATCAATTCCCGCTCCGCCAAAAGCTAGTTTGTTTCCTGTTGAAGCTTGAAGTCCAGAATAATTTAAACTACCTGTAACTATTTCTAAATCGTCTCCAGTGTTTAATGCTGTCCATCCTGTTTGATTTTGAAGTGCTGTTCCAGAAGGGTAATCCATTCCATCATAATGAGGAAGTGTAACTTGAGAATAACCTAAGCTACCAATTGATAATAAAGTTAAAAAGTAAAGTTTTTTCATATTAAATGAATTTATAAATTTTGTAACAAAGATACTTAGTATTTTGATAAATGTAAAATTTTCAATGTAAAACTAACATTAATTAATAAGAAAGAGTTACTTAACAATTAATTTCCGTGTTGCTGTTGCCTCTCCTTCTTTGATTTTTATCATATAAACACCGGGAGATAAACTTGATACGTTCATCTCTTTTGAAGAAATATTAGCTTGCAGCACTATTTTACCTAAAACATCATACACTGTAACTTCTTTGGTTAACGATAATTTTGAGGTAATATAAATTTTTCCGTTACTAACCGGGTTAGGGTAAAAGTTAAGCCCCTCAATAGTAGTCTCTTGAGGTCTAGGTTGTTGTTTGCTGTCTTGAGCATTACTATGGAAAGCAAACAAGAACAACAACAGAACAAGTATAGTAGCGTAATTTTTTACCATTTCATTGATTTGGATGTGTAAAGATATAAAATATTTCAAATACTATACCAACTTTTGTGCTTTTGCAACAAAATTTGCGGGAAACCGTACTTATTGTTGTGGGCTTAAACTAATGTTTGAAATCCAAATTCTTTTTTTAGAATCAAAGTATGTATTTTCATCCGGAAATTCAATATAAAATTCAGGTTGCGAATTTTTGGTATAATAGGGTGAAAGGTCTTCTCCATTTATATATTTCAAAAACAACAATTTTGTTTTTTGCATTAATTCTTCTTCCTCCATTTTCCATGTTCTGAATGCTTCTTCATACATTTCAATGGTTCCGGAAGCATCTTTTTTCATTTTTCCAACAGTGGCCACTTTCTTGATTTTTAAACTTGGAGCAATTTTAGTTATTGCAAAATAAATTTCTCCGGTTTTTGAGTCCGGATAATAAAAAACTAAATCTGAAGCTTCTGCAAGAGCCAAGTATTCTTGGTCAAATTTGTTTTCAAATTTTGTTTTGTGTGTAGCTTTTTTAGCTAATCTTCCGGTGTAGCGAATTATGGAATAATTAAAATTTTTTTGTTCCAATTCACTTAAATAAGAGTTTGGGTTTGTATTGATTGCTTCTTTTTTACAGCCAATTAAAAAAAGTAATGTAAGTAATAAATAGAAATGTTTCATGGTATTTAATTATAAAAAGAGCCTAATCTAAAGATTAAGCTCTTTTTTATGTAAAGCTATAAAAAAATATTAATAGGTTTTCATGATAGGGTTAAATTCAGCCCATCCATCAGTCCAATCTGTAGCTCCAAACGCACCTCTGTAAGTTGTTGGTGTAAAGAATGGATCAGCTAATTTAGGGTCAGCAAAAGAAGCTCCTGTTGTTAAAGTACCTGAAGTTACAGTAAACGTTGGGTTTTGAGTATAACCTGTACTTGTGTTAGTTCCAAAGAAAATATTTTGATTTAAACCTAATTGAGCATAAACAACAGCTAAGTCAGTATCAGTAATAGTTTCGTTTGTTGCATTCCAAAGTGTTTGAACTGTTGCAGCTGTAGCTGTCATACCTGTTCCAACTGAGAAGGTTGTAGTTGGAGCTACCATTACGTTGTTTAAAAGTGAACCTGTACCGTTGTTATAGTTATCATAAACTGATTGTTGGTTCATTCTCAAACCTCTTGGCATACCCACAAAAACTGAGTTAGCAATGGTTAAAGCCGTTCTTCTTCTTAAATCAAGTGCATGTTGGTAGTTACCATTGATTGATTGAGAATTTGTTAATCTCGGTCCGATACCTGTAATGTTAGAGAATACTCCTGTAGTTAACAAAGTTGTTAAGTTATCATTTGGACCATTATCAGTTTCAAAAATATTTGATCCGGATTGATCAGCATAACTTCCGTAACGAATTGACATTCCGAATTGTACTTTACCTGTAAACCCATAATCAACATCAAAACAGTCATCCCACATACCAAAAGCAATTAAGTATTTTGAGTTTACAGAACCACCAAACCACTCAAATCCGTCATCACCACCCCAAGAAACTTGACAGTAATCCATAACGGTACCGCTTCCAACACCACCTAATGTGATTGAGTTAGTTTCGTTATTTGGAGTTAATTCAATACCTGCAAATTCTACACGTACATATTTCAAAATTCCGGAATTGTCATTGTTGTCATTTCCACCAAAAACTACGGTTGGCGTAACACCTTCAATAACTGGATCTGCTTGGTTTACAGGTGCTCTTCCTAAAATTACTAAACCACCCCAGTCACCACGATCTCTTGAACCGGGTGCAAGTGCTGATGTCATTACGATTGGTTCGTTAGCAGTACCTTCTGCAATAATTTTACCACCTCTGTCAATAATTAAAGTTCCTTTGGTTCCTTTATCACCAAAAATAACAGTTCCAGGTTCGATAGTTAATACATTGTTTTCTCTAACAAAAACTTGTCCTTTAATTAAATATTTATTGTCTTTTGTTAACGTTTGAGTAGGAAGATTTCCAATTAGTTCAACATATTCTTCATCTGGATTAGGAGTAGTTCCCGGGTTCTCTACAATAATTGTAATTGGCGGTACATCATCGTAACTACAAGCTGTAATAACTAGCAAAGAGAATATAAAGCTAGCAAAATAAATTAGATTTTTTTTCATG
>NZ_DIVJ01000023.1 GCF_002428305.1 Flavobacterium sp. UBA6135
ACTAAGAAAGAAAGGCACGAAGCTTTTGGAAACTTGAAACTTGAAACCTGAAACTTCTTTTTACTACTGCTTCCCTAGCCCCGATTGTAATGGAAAGCCTTGTGAAAGATTGTTGTATTTTTTCTTGGTAAAAAAAGCGACCAACGGAAGCTCTTTTTTTGACTTAGAAAAAAACAACATGACAAACAAGCTTGGAATGGAAAGCGGGAAATGGCTTCTGGAAAAAATTACAATTTAATCAAATCGGATTGCTTTGACCGGAGAAATTCTTGAAATGATATAGGAAGGAATAATCAATACTAATAGACTTATTAAAAGTGTTCCTAAATTAAGAAGTAGTATATAACCCCAATTAAGATAAACAGGAGCCACTGTTACGTAGTAGTTTTCAGGATTTAACGTGATGATACCAAATCTATCTTGGATAATAATAAGTGTAATAGCAATTACATTTCCCCAGAAGAGGCCTCTTACAATTATATAGAATGCGTTGTAGAGAAAAATTTTCCTTATTAACCAATTATTGGCTCCAAGTGCTTTGAGGATGCCAATCATTTGGGTTCGTTCCAATATCAACACCAAAAGTGCAACAGCCATATTAATGGTTGCCACTATAATCATGATGGTTAAAATCACTATAATATTGAAGTCAAATAATTTTAACCAATCGAAAATATAATAATATTTGTCAAGGATTATTTGGGTATCTACTGTTTTTGTTGGGTCTTTTTTGTTGAAGGTATTATTGTAAACTTGGTTTCCAACTTGTTGAATTTTATCAAAATCATGAACAAACACTTCAAAAGCACCTACTTCATCGGCTTTCCATTTGTTCATTCTTTGAATGTGTCTGATATCTCCAATCACATAAGTTGCATCAAACTCTTGAAATCCGGAATTAAAAATTCCAACTATAGTAAAAACTCTCAAATTGGGCGATTGCCCACTTTCTTCTTTCATAAAAAAAGTATTGCACTTGTCTCCTATTTTGAGTAGTAATCTATTGGCAAGATATTGGGATATTATAATTTCACCATTTTCTTGAGTAGCTAAATCGATTTTAGGTTTTCTACCTTCAATCAGATACTCTTTCATGTTTTCCCAATTGAAATCTGTCGAAATCCCTTTAAAAACAATACCTTCAAAAGTGTTTTCTGTTCTAATTATTCCGGCTTTTGTGGCAACAACTTGAATGTTTTTTACCCCTTCGACATTTTTAAATTTAGGATAAAACTCTTGATCCTTAGAAATGGGTACTTTGCTAACTTCTGATTGATTATCATCAAATACCTTAATAATAATGTGTCCGTTGAAAGCTGAAACTTTTTGGCGTATTTTTTGCTGAAGTCCAATACCGGTTGCTACTGCAATAATCATCATTAAAATTCCGATTGCTATAGCTGCAATGGCAATTTTAATTATTGGTTTAGAAATACTACTTTTATGGTGTTTAGAAGTAGCCAGTCTGTTTGCTATGAAATATTCTAATTTCAATGGATTGGATTTATTGCAAATATAGATTTTTTTGAGTTGCTGAGATACTGAGTAAGTAAGTGACTGAGTTTTTTTTTAAATTATTTTTTATATGAAATATTATTTTTTGTGTTTAGGTTTATTGTGTTTGTTGGTTTGTTGCGGCGGGAATAAGAAAATAGAGGAAAAAGAAAAGAATAAAGATATTTTCATTATTAATGCAGAAGCACAATCAAATGAATTTAAGACAGGTGCTGAAAATCATGCAGCTTATTTGCCCTTGTTGGTTGGTAAGAAGGTTGGTGTAGTGACAAATCAAACCGGAATTTTAACTGTAGAAACTGAAAATGTGGTCGTTAGAGATGGTGTCAAAGAGTATCAACGTATTTTTAATAACCAACATTTAGTTGATTTTTTATTAGAGCAAAAGATTCAAGTTCAAAAAATTTACGCCCCCGAACATGGTTTCAGAGGAACTGCAGATGCCGGAGAATTAATTAAAGACGGAAAAGATACTAAAACAGGGTTGCCGATAATTTCACTTTATGGCGATAATAAAAAACCAAAACCGGAGCAATTAAAAGGAATTGATGTGATGGTTTTTGATTTACAGGATGTTGGGGCGAGGTTTTATACTTATATCTCTTCATTGCATTATGTTATGGAAGCTTGTGCAGAAAACAACATTCCGCTACTAGTTTTAGACCGCCCTAATCCGAATGGTGGTATTGTTGACGGGCCGATTTTAGAAAAAGAATTTACAAGTTTTGTAGGTATGCATCCGATTCCGGTTTTACATGGCATGACTATTGGCGAATATGCAAAAATGATTAATGGCGAGAAATGGTTGAAGGATGGCATTCAATGTGACCTGACAATACTACCTAATTTGAATTATAATCGTGAAATGCCCTATAGTTTACCCGTAAAACCATCGCCAAATTTGCCTAATGGTCAATCGATTAATTTGTATGCGAGTTTGTGTTTTTTTGAAGGCACGAATGTGAGTGTTGGTCGCGGAACAGCGAAACAATTTCAAATTTATGGTTCACCTTTTCTATCAAAAACAGATTTTAGCTTTACACCAAAACCAAATTTAGGAGCAAAAGACCCAATGCACAATGGTAAATTGTGCTATGGAGAGGATTTAAGTACAATCCAGAAAGTGAATCGCTTGGAATTGAAATGGCTTATGAAAGCGTATGAATCTACTTCTGATAAAGAAGTGTTTTTCAATTCGTTTTTTGTGAAATTGGCAGGTACTAAAAAATTACAAGAGCAAATTGAAAAAGGAAATTCTGAGAACGAGATTCGAAAAAGTTGGGAGAAAGGTTTGATAGTGTTTAAGGAAATGCGGAAAAAATATTTGATTTATTAAAAAAAGATGAAAGATGTGAGATATAAGAAAAATCTACAACGGCAATTTCTCCTTCATTCGTTCCACAATATTATAAGCTGCGGGACAAATGGCCACATTTAGTAAGGTCAAATCGGTAATTTGATTGAACTTTTTTCTATCGGTATGCGGAAATTCGCGGCAAGCTTTTGGACGAACATCGTAGATAAAACATTTGTTGTCGCTTTCTAAAAACGTACAAGGAACCGATTTCAAAACATAATCATTCTCTTCATCGATTCGTAAATATTGGTCAATGAATTGCTGAGGTTTTTGTCTAAAATGTTTCGAAATTCGTTCAATATCAGAAGAAGTAAAAAGTGGACCGGTTGTTTTGCAGCAATTGGCACAATCCAGACAATCTGTTTTTTTAAATTCAGCATCATGTAAATCTTGCATCACATAATCTAAATTTTTGGGTGTTTTCTTTTTAAGCTTATCAAAATACTTTTTGTTTTCGATATGCTTATCTTTGGCAAGTTTTCCGAGTTCGTTTAAATGTGGTTTCAAGTTTAAAGTTTAAAGTTGAATTGCAAAATTAGTGAACTTGAAACCTGAAACCTGAAACTTTAAACAAAATAAATGAAAGACCTTTTCGGAAAAGCCATTTTAGACTATCAAACCGGAAATGATCCGCAGGATTTGATAACCGAAACATCCATTTCTGAATCGGATGAAATGAGTGTTGCTTATTTGTTTCGAGATTTTGATGAAATGCCTAAGATTGAACAAAAAGCATTGCTACTTTCCAAAGGAAAAATTTTAGATGTGGGAAGTGGTGCAGGAAGTCATTCATTATACTTACAACAAAAAGGGTTTGATGTCACTGCAATAGATATTTCGCCAAGTGCTATTGTAAGTTGTGAATTGAGAAATATTAAAAATTGTGTTATTTCTGATATTTTAAACTATGAAACCTCTGAAAAATTTGACACCATTCTTTTGCTAATGAATGGAACAGGAATTTTTGGAAAACTAAATCAGATTTCAAAGTATTTGCAAAAACTGAAATCACTTTTAAAGGAAGACGGACAAATTTTAATTGACAGTTCCGACTTAATTTATATGTATGATCAAGATGAAGATGGGGCTTATGAAGTCCCAGCAGATGGCTATTATGGCGAATTAACTTTCACCATTGCATATAAAGGTGAAATTGAAGAAACTTTTGATTGGCTATATGTTGATTATAACACGCTTCAAAATGCTGCTAATGCCAATGGTTTCCAATGTGAATTGGTTTTGGAAGGTGAACATTTTGATTATTTGGCTAAGCTGACTTTTTTTAAATAAAAAAATCCCGCCGAAATGAAACAACGGGATTTATCTTATTTTTTTTGGAAATTACTCCATGTATTTCATTAAAATCTCTTGAAGTCCAGCACCCCATTCTTGACCTGCTAACATGGATTGTTCGAAAATTACTCCTGCTTTCTCTGCAATTTTTTTTCCAACAGGACTCTCATAAAATTTAATCATTTCTTTAACATCTTGATGCGTATACTCTTTTATATAAATTTGTATTACTTTATCATAGAAAGCCGGCATTGTTGCTTCAAAATCTTTTGAAAATTGTTCATGTTTTTCATTAGGAATCATTGCCATAATTTGCTTTTTTGCCGATTCCATTTGGGCAGTTGAGCCAGACATTTTTATTACTTTCAACACATCTGCTTTAAAAGCAGCATCTTGAGCCATTGCAAAATGAGCAATCATTACAAAAACAAAAGACAGAATACACTTTTTCATAGGTTTTATATTTAATAGTTGTTTCAAAAATAATTTAAAATTACGGGATATTCAAATATTTATGGGTTTGCAACGAAACTCGCCATTTTGGATTTTTCATCACATACTCTACAATTAAAGGTGTCATTTCTTCTTTTTTACTCCATTCCGGTTGTAAAAAAAGAATTGCATTTGGATTTACTTGAGCCGCTTGTTCTTCTGCAAAAATAAAATCGTGTTTGTTGTAAACTATGACTTTCAATTCATTAGCCATTTCATAAGCACTTTGAACCGGTAATTTATTTTTCTTTGGAGAAAGACAAAACCAATCCCATTTTCCGGTCACGGGATAACATCCGGAAGTTTCAATATGGATTTTAATTCCGGCATTTTTAAGTTTGTTGGTTAAGGAACTCATATCCCAAGTTAGTGGTTCTCCACCAGTTATAACGACAGTATCCGAATATTTTTTTGCATTTGAAACAATAATCTCTATTTCCGTGGGCGGATGAAGTTCTGAGTTCCAACTTTCTTTCACGTCACACCAATGGCAACCCACATCGCAACCGCCAATTCTGATGAAATAAGCTGCTGTTCCCGTATGATAGCCTTCGCCTTGAATCGTATAAAACTCTTCCATTAACGGAAGCATTTCTCCTTTTTCAACAGCTAATTGTATTTCTTTTTGAAGCATTTTTCAATTAAATAAGTGTGCAAAGATAGGGAATTGGTTTTTTGGATTGTTCCAATATTAGATTTTTAGATTATTGGAAAATTTGATTATTGGAAAAAATGTTGCTTTTTTGAAATGCTGTTTTTTGAATCATTTCGTTTCCTTACATTTGAAATATAAATAAAACATTATGAGCAAAGTCGAAGAATTTAGTAATCATATTAAAAACGGATACACCTGCAAAGGTGATTTTATAACGCTAGGCGGAGCTATGTTAGATGGTGTTCCTGTTGGTGGTGAAGCTCACGTGAACATTGCTTTGAAAACCCTGAACCGTCACGGATTAATTGCCGGAGCGACCGGAACAGGAAAAACCAAAACCATTCAAGTGCTTTCTGAGCAACTTTCCAAAAATGGAATTCCGGTTTTGATGATGGATATAAAAGGTGACTTTTCAGGAATTGCAATGCCTGGAATTGAACAATCCTTTATAACTGAACGTCATGGAAAAATCAATTTACCGTATGAAACAAAAAGTTTTCCGGTGGAATTGATGACGATTTCCAAACAAAACGGTGTTCGCTTACGAGCCACTGTTTCTGAGTTTGGTCCTGTTTTATTCTCCAGAATTTTAGATTTGAATGACACACAAGGTGGCGTTGTTGCTGTAATTTTTAAATATTGCGACGATCATCATTTGCCGCTTTTGGATTTAAAAGATTTTAAAAAAGTACTTCAATATATTACTGACGAAGGAAAAGCAGAAATTGAAAAAGAATACGGCAGAATTTCAACAGCTTCCACCGGATCCATTTTGCGAAAAATCATTGAATTAGAACAACAAGGAGCTGCTATGTTTTTTGGTGAATTATCGTTTGATATTGATGATTTAATGCGAATTGATAAAAACGGAAATGGGTATGTGAATATCATTCGTTTAACCGATATTCAAGATAAACCGAAGTTATTTTCGACGTTTATGTTGAGTTTATTAGCGGAAATTTACAGCACTATGCCCGAGCAAGGTGATGCAGGACGACCTGAGTTAGTGATTTTTATTGACGAAGCTCATTTAATTTTTGACCAAGCCAGTAAAGCCTTGCAAGATCAAATTGAAACCATCGTAAAACTGATTCGTTCCAAAGGAATTGGCATTTATTTTATCACACAAAATCCGCAAGATATTCCGGCCGGCGTTTTGAGTCAGTTAGGCTTAAAAATCCAACACGCTTTGAGAGCTTTCACAGCAAACGATCGAAAAGCGATTAAAATGACTTCCGAGAATTATCCGTTATCCGATTATTATAAAACCGATGAAGTGATTACGCAACTCGGAATTGGAGAAGCATTTGTAACAGCTTTGAACGAAAAAGGAATTCCGACTCCACTTGTTGCTACGATGCTTCGAGCTCCGATGAGCCGAATGGATGTGTTAACTTCACAAGAAATTGACAGTTTAATTTCTGAATCAAAATTAGCCAAAAAATACAACGAAGAAATTGACAGGGAAAGTGCTTTTGAAATTTTAGACAAGAAAATTACAGCTGCGGAAGAACAAGCTGCCAAAAAAGCGGAAGAAATTGCAAAGCAAAAAGAAGCTGATCGACAAGCCAAACAAGCTCCTGCACGAAAAACTTCCACACGAAGAAGCACGGCACAAAATCCGGTTGTGAAAGTGTTGACGAGTGCGACTTTTATTCGGGGTGCTTTGGGGATTTTGAGTAAGATGTTTAAGAAATAGAAAACGATACATGAAAAAATACTTCATCCAAAAATCACCATTCATCGTTCCAACAACAGATGGAAAACTAATCGAAGAACATTTCGGAAAAGCTTCTGATGGCAACAATGACATTTCAATTGCTCACATGATTGCTCCGCCGCATTGGAGTGAACCTTTTCAAACGCCAGAATTTGATGAATATACTTATATCATCAAAGGCAAAAAACAATTTATCATTGAAGATGAAGTAGTTGTTTTAGAAGCCGGTCAATCCATCAAAATTGAGAAAAACACTCGTGTTCAATATTCCAATCCGTTTGATGAAGTATGTGAATATATTGCCATTTGTAAACCGGCTTTTGATTTTGAGAAAGTGCATCGGGAAGCGTAAGGAATTTTATTTGGAAAGAAGCTGAATAATCTTCTCTTCCACTTCTTTACTATCCCATTTTTCTTCAATATTTTCCATTTGCATCACTTCTTCCATGATTTTATTTTGAAAATCACCGATGGCTAAAGCTTCTGAATAAGGTTGCAGACTGAATGTTACCCGACTGTACAGTGGCATCCATTTGTCTGGATGTTTATCGGAAAACCATTTTTCAATTTTCTTTTGCAATAAGAATTTTTCATCGGCAGTTTTGGCACTCATTTCCATAAAATTGCGATAGGAAAGTTCGGCAATTGCATCAGCGTTGGGTTTGCGGGATTTTTGGTACTCTTCAAAAATGGTTTCCCAATCGTCCCCATATTTTGAGATCATTTCGTTCAAAACAGTTATATCTTCAAAACCGGCATTCATTCCGTGACCATAAAAAGGAACGATGGCATGACACGAATCGCCAATCAAAGCCACTTTATCATTGAATGTCCAAGGATAACATTGCATCGTGACCAAATAACTTTTTGGGTTTTTAAAAAAATCTTCCACCAAATCAGGAATCACTTCTTTGGTATCGGGGAAATATTTTGCAAAAAATGCGACCAACGTTTTTTCGTCGTGTAGACTTTCAAACGAATTTTCACCTTCAAAAGGCATGAAAAGCGTACAAGTAAAAGAGCCATCTAAATTAGCCAATCCCATCAACATAAAATTACCGCGAGGCCAAATGTGTAATGAGTTTTTGTCAATTTTATAACTTCCGTCTGCGTTGGCCGGAATGTGTAATTCTTTATAACCAACGCTCAAAAACTTTTGCGAATAATCAAACATACTTTGGCGTTGCATGCGGTGGCGAATTCTCGAAAACGCACCATCAGCACCAAAAACTTTATCATATTTTAAATCGGTCCACTCGCCTCTTTCGGTTTCGCCAATATGCAGAGTGGCATCGGATAATGTAACATCCCAAATTTTATGTTCAAAAAAGAACTCAACGCCTTCGGCTTCAGCCAAATCAATCATTTTTCTGTTTAAAACACCTCTCGAAAGTGAATAAATCGCTTCACCTTCTTTACCATAATTTTGATAGATAAGTTTAGAGTCTTGCAAATGAATAGCTCGTTTATCAACCGGAATTCCGATTTTTTTGATTTCCTCGGTCAAGCCGATGTCATCCAATGCTTTCCAACCTCGATTTGACATCACCAAATTAATGGAACGACCGGAAAATTCAATCGTTCGAATGTCGGGACTTCGATCAAAAACATGAACAGTGTGACCTAATTTTTTAAGGTATATTGCCAATAATGTTCCTACTAAACCGGAACCAACAACGGCAATTTTTTGAGGCGTTTGCATGAATGAATATCAAAAATTCAACCACAAAAATAAGGAATATAAAAGGATTTTTAAGTTATAAAGAAAATATATTTCGTTGTAAATATAAATTTTGTTTAACTTTTATTAATTTTAATTAAACAAAAACTATCTTTGAAAAAAATTGCGTTTATGATTCCATTTTCTAAAGAAACGATCCAAAATCTTTCAAAAATTCCACGTTTGAATTTAATTAACAGCTGCACAGGTTATAAATCGGCCAATTTAATTGTCACTAGAACATTTAAGGGAATTTCTAATGTAGCCGTATTCAGTAGTGTAACACATTTGGGAAGCGATCCGGCATTGTTAGGTTTTATTCTTCGCCCAACGACTGTTCCTAGAAACACGTACAAAAACATCAAAGACTTGGGATATTTCACGATAAATCACATCACAGAATCGATGATTGTTGATGCTCATCACAGTTCGGCAAGTTATGATGAAAGTATTTCTGAATTTGACAAAACCAATTTGGAAGAAGAATATTATGATGGAATTTCAATTCCGTTTGTGAAAGGAAGTCCGGTGCAAATTTTATGCAAATACCTCAACGAATATGAAATTAAAGAAAACGGTACGATTCATATTATTGCTTCGATTGAACAATTATTCATTAAAGAAAATTTAATTCAAAACGAAAATTGGTTACGATTAGATTTAGAAAATGTGGTTTCGATTAATGGTTTAGATGCTTATTGCGTTCCAAAGTTGGTTGAACGTTTTGAATATGCTCGACCAAATATCCCAACCAAATCAATGTTATAAAATGGCTCACAAAAAAGTAAATCTCCCAGAAAAAATCTGCAAAACGTGTGGACTACCATTTTCTTGGCGAAAAAAATGGGAGAAGAATTGGGAAGACGTTTTATATTGTAGTGAGAAATGTAGGAGGAATAAAGTTGGGAGTAAGGAGTAGGGAGTTTTCAGTCGCAGTCGCAGTTTTCAGTTTTCAGTTTTTAAATACTAATTATCATAAAAAAATGAACAATCTAGTTTGGTTTCGAAATGATTTACGAGTAAACGACAATACTTCTCTCTTCAAAGCTTGTCAAAAAGAGGGAAAGGTTTTGGCTGTTTATTGTTTTGATCCGCGAGATTTTCAAGAAACGAAATATGGTTTCAAAAAAACTGAAAAATTTAGAGCTCAATTTTTTTTGGAAACTGTTTTCGAACTTTATCATTCATTAAAAGAAAAAAACATTCCGCTCTTTGTTTTTTATGGGAAACCGGAAGATACAATTCCGAAATTGATTGAAGAATATTCTATTTCAACTGTATTTCTTCAAAAGGAATGGACAAGTGAGGAGGTCAATATCAATGTCAAACTCAAAAATCAAATTTCAAATGTTGAATTTATAGAAACATATGACCAATTTTTGTTTCATCCGGATACTATTCCTTATTTAGATTTTAGAGAAATTCCGGAGGTTTTTACTGTTTTCAGAAAAAAATGTGAGTCTACTGTTAAAGTAAGACCAAGTGTTTCGATTGAAAAATTGCCTGAATCCAATTGGATTAAGCCAAATTCTTTCAATTTAACTTTGGAAGTTTTAGGTTTGGAAAGTTTTGAAATTCATCCCAATTCCGCTTTTCCTTTTCATGGTGGCGAATCAAGTGCGATAAAACGATTAGAAAATTACTTTTTTGAAACAGAAAATTTGTCGTCTTATAAACAAACCCGAAACGGATTAATTGGAGCCGAATACAGTTCGAAACTTTCCGCTTGGTTAGCGAATGGAAGTATTTCTGCCCGAACCATTTATTGGGAAGTTCAACGATATGAAAAAGAAATTTGCAAAAACGAAGATACTTATTGGTTGATTTTCGAACTGATTTGGCGAGATTATTTTAAATACATTTCGCTAAAACATGGAAATAAAATATTCCAACTCGATGGCATTTTGGGTAAAAAATACGATTGGAATTTCCATTCAAAAGCTTTTGAAGAATGGAAAAACGGCACTACCAAAGAACCTTTTGTGAATGCCAATATGATTGAATTGCAACAAACCGGATTTATGAGTAATCGCGGAAGACAAAATGTGGCGAGTTTTTGGGCAAAAGAATGGGAACAAGATTGGCGTATCGCCGCAGCTTATTTTGAAAGTATGCTGATTGATTATGATGTACATTCCAATTACGGTAACTGGATTTATAATTCCGGCGTTGGAAATGACCCGAGAGATCGAAAATTCAACATCAAACGTCAAGCGGAAATGTATGATGCGAACGGTGACTATCAAAAACTATGGTTGAAATGAAAATACTCCGATTACTTCTTGGTGACCAATTAAATCACAACCATTCTTGGTTTCAACAAACCGATGAAAATGTCATTTATCTGATGGCGGAAATGCGTCAGGAAACCGATTATGTAAAACATCACATTCAAAAAGTGGTGGCATTCTTTTTGAGTATGCGGAATTTTACTTCGGATTTGAAAAGTAAGAATCATAAAGTTGTTTATTTTGAGATTGATGATGCAAACAATCCTCAACATTTAGAAGCGTTAATTGAACAAACTATAGAGCAATATTCCATTCAAAAATTTGAATATCAATTGCTAGATGAATTTCGATTGGATGAACAATTGAAGCAAATTTGCCGAAAACTTACCATTCCAACAGAAGTTTTTGACACAGAACATTTTTACACAACAAGAACTGAATTAGCCGAATTTTTTCAGGGAAAGAAATTATTGTTGATGGAAAATTTCTATCGAATGATGCGAAAAAAGCACGACATTTTGATGGTTGGAAATAATCCGATTGGGAATCAATGGAATTTTGATCACGATAATCGAAGAAAGTATAAAGGCGAAGTTCCGATTCCGAATGCAAAAGTATTTTCAAAAAATGTGAAAGAAATTCTTCATCAATTGGAAAAAATGGAAGTCAAAACCTTTGGTTCAATTGATGAAGAAAAATTCAACTGGCCTACTACGCGAGAAGAATGTTTGGAACAATTGGATTATTTCTGTCACCATTTACTAAAACATTTTGGCGATTATGAAGATGCTATGCACACGGAAGAAAAATTTTTGTTTCATTCCAGATTGTCGTTTGCGATGAATACGAAAATGCTTTCACCGAAGGAGGTGATTGAACAGGTTGTACATTATTATCATCAAAACGAAGATGAAATAACGCTTTCGCAAGTAGAAGGATTTGTGCGACAAATTTTGGGTTGGCGGGAATATGTTCGTGGCATTTATTGGAAAGAAATGCCCAATTATTCCAAGATGAATTCCTTAGAAAATTACAATCAATTACCTTCTTTTTATTGGACTGGAAATACGAAAATGAATTGTATGAAGCATTCCATTTCTCAAAGTTTGGAGGAAGCGTATGCTCATCACATTCAGCGTTTAATGATTATTGGCAACTTTTCATTGCTCACGCAAACTCACCCAGATAAAGTCGATGCCTGGTATTTAGGTGTTTATATCGATGCGATTGAATGGGTGGAAATGCCCAATACACGAGGCATGAGTCAATATGCCGATGGTGGAATTTTAGCCACCAAACCCTATGTTTGCTCAGGAAGTTACATAAACAAAATGAGTAATTACTGTGGAAGTTGTCACTATAATGTAAAAGAGAAACTTGGCGGAAAAGCGTGTCCGTTCAACAGCTTGTATTGGAATTTTTTGGATGATAAAAAAGAGCATTTCAAAAACAACCAACGCATGGCGATGATGTTGAATTTATTGAATAAGATCCCGGCGGAGGAGTTGTATCAGATTAAAATGAAGGCGAAGGAGATTATGGAGGGTTTGGATACTGTTTAGAACTATTTCTTTAGAATTATTTCAGTTGTGAATTCGGCCAATTTATCTCCTAAAGATTTAGTCCAAATATCAATTAGATTTATTTTGCTTTTTTTCAAACTAAGATTTATCCTTGTTCCAATGTTTAATTTATCAAATTTAATCCGTTTAGTTTCTATTTCATCAATAGAATTAAAAGATAAACTTAAACCTTTTTGTTTTAAAATATCCTTTCTCAAATAATCAATTGGTGTTATTGTTACTAACTCTTTTTCAATATCAATTCGAATATTATTGTTCGTTTTAATTCGGTTAGCTCTTGTCTTTAATATGATAATTATCCAAACCAATGAAACTCCAAAACAAAATACCCTAAAAGAAAAATCAAGATTGAATTTGTAAAGTACGATAAACACAATTAATGGCATTAAAAAAAGTAAAATCAAATCCCCTACAAAATCCACTTTTTTAATCTTTCTTGAATTGAAAATCATCTCCTTTTCATCCAATAATATTTCAGGATCTCTTAAAGTATTCTTTTCTTCATTATAATGTTTTAAGAATTTTTCTTGTTTATAAGTCATTTCAAACTGTTCAAATTTTTATATTAAATTTTGTTTAAACTGAAATTACTGCACCTTCGGTTTAAACACCAACTTCCTTGCACTCGCCTCAATCTCCTTTTTATTCATTTTCATTTTTCGGAATTTGCCTTCGTTATACATTTGAGCTTGGTCTTTGTAATGTTCACTCAACGGATTTCCCGATTGTCCGGTAGGAAGAATGCTCACGCTGTTTTCAATATCTGAAAAGTCGATGATTCTTCGGGTGGAAGGACCGGCTTTTACTTGATGATTTCCGGCTTCAGTGAATGTAAACATCAAATTATTGATGACTTCATTGGAACCATTAATTTCAAAGGGACCCACATTGAAATAACTTCGTAAAGCGGCTACTTCGCCAAGCGGATGTTTGTGTTCTACTGTATGCACTTTATTCCACGTCCATCCCGAAACTTGATTACCCAATTTTTTTTCTAAATGCGAAATGGTTTGTTGGAAAGAACGCGTCAAAATATCCTTTCGTGTTTCTATAATATCCGATGTAGTTTTGTCGTCCCACCAAGGTGAAGTTTCATTCGTAATTTGAAAGGCAATCATTTGCTTCATGATATGGGTGTTCAATAAAATTGCAAAACGGTCTTTTCCTAATTCGTCTTCAAAGGTGTTTTGGAGATAATGATATAGAAATTGGTTGTAAATGGTTGGAGCAATTGCTGTTAGTCCATTACTTCCATTCCATTTTTGAAGTGCTACAATAGCGGCTTTTTCAGTTTCCGTCAACTTATTTTGTGCCATTCCATTTAAAATACTTTGTACGATTGAGGGTGCAACCGATGATTGATCATCATTAATCATGTTCATAAAATCTTCTTTCGTCCAATCGTTTTTGGGTTCTAACAATTGAACGATTCGTTTCGCACGATCTTCAGGCAGGTAATAACCCGGATATAAATAATCATCGATGGGTTCTACTTGATTGTTGGCGGAATAAACATAATTCCAAGTAGGATTGATGGCATACGGATTTTCAGAAAACTCATAATACTCTTTTTGTTCATCTTCACCGTTTGCACCATTTAAAATAAAATTCGGATTGACATTTTCAGGCATTTTATATAATTTCCCTGAAGTTATCCAAGCAATATTTCCTTTTGCATCGCCATACATAATATTTAATCCGGGAGCGGTAATCAATTCGATACTTTGATGAAAATCTTCTACATTTTTTGCGTGACAAAGTGAATATACGGCATCTAAAATTTGATTTTTATGTTGTAAATACGTCCACCACATCGAAATGGGTTTGTCTTCTTTCAAACCATCAACCAAACCATTTAGTAACGGGCCGTGATGACTTTTTTTTACTTTTAAAACCACATCCGAACTGTCTTTTACTTTGATGGTTTTTTCAGTAATTTGATAATTTTTAAATCCTTCCGGAGTTTGGTATTGGTTTTCATTTTCGGGATTATTGGTTTCTAAAAACAAATCCATATCATCATTTTCAAACATCGTTAAACCATAAGCATACTCGCGATTATGACCCAAAAGGGGAAACGGAGTTCCGGCCAAATAATAACCATACATTTCATAATCGGGTGTAACGATATGGGCTTCATACCAAGTGGCAGGTTGCGAAAAACCAATGTGCGGATCATTGGCAAACAACACTTTTCCACTCATGGTTTTTTGAGGACCAACGACCCAACTGTTACTTCCAATGAAAGGTGGAACAGGAGAATTTTCCAATAACGAAGCAACCGATTTTGAGATTTCTGAATACGCTTCTGATTTTCCTTTAAAGCTTTTTAGTTTAGTATGAGCCAAAGAGCCGTCGATACCAAAATCTTTGAGATAATCCATTCCCAATTCATCACGAATATCGGTTATTAATGGATCTGACTTTTGAGCCATCGCAAAACTGAATGCCATATACCCAAAAATATTATACACATCTTTGATGTTGAATTTTTCTTTTGGAACGCCTACTAATTGAAATTCTATTGGTGTTGGACCTTCTTCCAAAAATTGATTAATTCCATCCAAATAGGCCAACGTTAACTGGTAACTTTCACTGTTTTTGTCCAATTGAGCAATTGCTTTTTCTGAATCTTCATCCATCCCTAAACCAGCAAAAAACTTGTCGTTTTTAAGCATCACCGATCCAAAAAGTTCAGATAATCTTCCCGGTGCAATTCTTCGCATCAGTTCCATTTGCCACAATCGATCTTGAGCGTGGACATAACCCAAAGTGGTCATTGCATCTTTTTGTGAATCAGCATAAATGTGTGGAATTCCGTAATCGTCAAAATAAACGGTGGTTTCTTTTTTGATGGATTTCAATGCGACTTCGCCATCGTATTTTGGTTTTAAAAAATAGCCATAACCTACAACAGCAATAGCTAAAATGACAAAAAGTATAAAAATAAGTACAACAATTTTTTTCAGTTTTCGCATGAAAATTAATTTTTGATTTAAAGATATAAAAAACCATTAAGAAATTAAGAAACATAAGCTTGGAGGACTTAATTCCTAACTACCTTAATGGTTTAAATTTTATATTTGAAATTAACTTCTTGGGAAATTAATCCTATTCCCCACATTCATTTTATTATTTTTAGCTAAAACACCACACATGTGAAATAACATTCTGGCACCAACATTACCATCCCAGTCGTCATTTTCTCCGGGGGCGACTTCTACTAAATCGAATCCGATGATTTCTTTATCGGTTTCTGCCAAACGACTTAATAAATAAGCTGCTTGTTCAAATGAAAATCCGCCCGGAACCGGAGTTCCCGTATTTGGGCAGTACCATGGTAAAAGTCCGTCAATATCAAAACTGATGCACACTTTTTGTGGCAAAGCGTCAATAATTTGATCACATTGTTGCCGCCAAGTTTTACCTTCAAATGTTTCTCTTTTCAAATCAGAATCAGTGTGAATGACAACTCTTCCGTTTTCTTTTTTCACCACCTCAACTTCTTGTTCGCAGAAATCACGAATACCTACTTGTACAATTTTTGAAATATGTGGAATTTGTAGAGCATTATACATGATAGAAGCATGCGAATACGTGAAACCTTCGTAAGCAATTCGCAAATCCATATGAGCATCTAAATGAAGAATACCGAAATTGTCGTGTTTCTCTGCTAAAGCTTGATAATATCCCAGGGGCGTGCTATGATCTCCACCTAAAAGCACCACTTTTTTACCTTGATTTAACCAATGCAATGTTTTTTCGCGAACGGCTTCCACCATATCGGAACAAGCGTAATTGATTTTATCTAAACTTTTACGTAAAGCCGGATGATTATCTAAAACAGCTCCACTTTCTAAAGCTTCAATAATTGGGGCTGCTTGTTTTTTATATTTTTTTGAATTCTTTTTTATTCCTTTTGGTGATTCGTCTAAAAAGATTCCTAATTTCCATAAATCTGGGAATTCTTGGTGATTTAAATCTACTTGAAAAGAAGCTTCTAAAATGGCTTCAGGACCTTTTGATGCACCGGAACCATAACTTACGGTTACTTCCCACGGCACAGGAATCACGATTATTTCACTGTCTTCAATAGAAAAAGGTAAGCCAAAAATGGTTGCGTCTGCCAAACCGGGTTGGCTGGGGTCGAAGGATTGGAGTATTTCTTGTTTAGTCATTTTTATTTAAAGGTACTAAGGTTCTGAGGTACTAAGGTGCTAAGGTTTTGATATACCTTTCTTCAAGATTTGTCCGAATTCGTACATGTCTTCAAAAGAGCAGTAGAATGGTGCTGGAGCTAAACGGATTACGTTTGGTTCACGCCAGTCGGTGATAACTCCGTTCTTCATAAGGTAATCGAACAAACTTCTTCCTTGTCCGTGTAAATAAACAGAAAGTTGGCAAGCTCTTTCTTCTTGGTTTTGAGGTGTTATGATTTCAAATTTGGTGCCGTCAATCTCCTTATCGATTTCATGAAGGATGAATTCAAGATAAGCGGTTAAAAGGTTTCTTTTTTTGATTAATTTAGTCATTCCTACTTCGGCAAACATTTCTACAGAAGCCAAATAAGGTGATAATGATAAAATGGGTAAATTACTGATCTGCCAACCATCTGCACCATAAACAGGTTCAAAATTAGGTTCCATTTTGAAACGTCTTTCTTTGTTGTGACCCCACCACCCGGCAAATCGAGGAAGTTCAAAATCGCCGTGGTGTTTTTCGTGAATAAAGCAACCCGAAGCATTTCCTGGCCCTGAATTCATATATTTGTAACTGCACCAACAAGCGAAATCAACATTCCAATCATGCAATTGAAGATCGATATTTCCAGCGGCGTGAGCTAAATCCCAACCTACAAAAGCACCTGTTTTTTGAGCTGCTGCGGTTATGGTTTTAATGTCAAATACCTGTCCTGTATAATAATTTACGCCACCAATTAACACTAATGCTAATTCGTCGCCTACTTCTTCAATTTTGGCTAAAATATCTTCGTGACGGATGTTGTGTTCCCCTTCTCTACGTTTGATTTCGATGATGGCATCACTTGGGTTGATTCCAAGGTGTCGGGAATGAAATTTCACCTGACTTTGAAACATATATTGATCAGAGGGAAAGGCTTTTTCTTCGCAAATGATTTTATATTTTTTTTCAGTGGGTTGATAGAACGAAACCATCATTAAGTGAAGATTGACGGTAAGCGTGTTCATCACTGTAATTTCAGATGGTTTTGCTCCAACGATTTCACTTAACGGAACGGCAAAACGTTCGTGATAATCCCACCAAGGTTTGTCTGCATAAAAATGACCTTCTACAGCGAGTCTTGCCCAGTCACTCATCACTTCATCAACATAGGCTTTGGTACGTTTTGGCTGTAATCCGAGTGAATTTCCCGTGAAATAAATTACATTTTTGCCATTTATACTTGGAAAAAGAAATTCGTCACGGTACTTAAAAAGTTCGTCTTGTGCATCTAATTGTTGTGCAAATTCTCGTGTATTTTGAAATTCCATGCAGTTATTTGTTTGTGTGGTAAAGATAGTAATTTTTTGGATGTAGGGACAGGTAGCGACCTGTCCCTACTAGAAATTGGATTGATAAATTGAAAATCAAAATTAGCACTTGAAGTGGAGTATTGATTGCGTGAAGGATAGAGCCTTTTTTTGAACTCTTTTTGTTTCAGCCCAGCGGGATAGAACAAAAAAGTGAGTAGCAAAAGTCCGTTTGCCTTTTCGGCGGAATAGGCCAAAAAAAATCCCAACCTGAAGAGATTGAGATTATGTATTTTTTTTGAACCTGAAACAAGTTCAGATTGACACTAATATTAAATTATTAACATGGCATCACCATACGAGTAGAATTTGTATTTTTCCTTAATGGCTTCTTCGTATGCTTTCTTCATTAAATCATGTCCACAAAAAGCCGAAATCATCATTAAAAGTGTTGATTTTGGTGTATGAAAATTGGTTATCATACAATCAGCAATACTGAAATCGTAGGGAGGAAAAATGAATTTATTGGTCCATCCGGTGAAAGGATTCAGCTCTCTGTTTGAAGAAACCGAACTTTCAATAGCTCTCATAGAAGTAGTTCCTACACAACAAATTCTTTTCTTTTTTAGCTTTGCTGAATTAACAATATTACAAGCTTCTTCTGAAATAATCAATTCTTCAGAATCCATCTTATGTTTTGACAAATCCTCAACTTCAACAGGATTGAAGGTTCCTAAACCAACATGTAAGGTCACTTCAGCAAAGTTTACTCCTTTAATTTCTAATCTTTTCAGGAGATGTTTTGAAAAGTGTAGCCCAGCAGTTGGGGCAGCAACTGCTCCTTCTACTTTTGCATAAATGGTTTGGTATCGTTCTTCATCTTCCGGAGTTACTTCTCTATTAATGTATTTTGGTATTGGTGTTTCGCCTAAATCTCTCAATTTTAAACGGAATTCTTCGTAGGAACCATCATATAAAAAACGTAATGTTCTTCCGCGAGAAGTAGTGTTGTCAATTACTTCAGCAACAAGCGAATCATCATCACCAAAGTATAATTTATTTCCGATTCTGATTTTACGAGCCGGATCTACTAAAACATCCCAGAGGCGTTGTTCTGCATTTAGTTCGCGTAATAAAAAAACTTCAATTCTTGCACCTGTTTTTTCTTTATTTCCATACAATCGAGCAGGAAAAACTTTAGTGTTGTTCATAATCATTACATCGCCATCGTCAAAATAGTTGATGATGTCTTTGAACAACTTATGTTCTATTGTTTTTTTGGCTCTATCTACAACCATTAAACGTGATTCGTCACGGTTTTCAGCAGGAAATTCAGCCAATAATTCAGTTGGAAGATTGAATTGAAAATGAGATAATTTCATTAAAAGAAGTTTAAAAGTTTAAAAGTTTAAAAGTTTAAGGGTTATTTCCTTAGACATTTAAAATTCAGGTGGCAAATATACGATTGTGAGATAGGCGTTGTCAAGTGTTTTGAGGTTTATTTTTAAATTAAGTTGCTGAGTAGCTAAGCCACTGAGTTCTGAGTTAGTTTTATTCTGAAAAATGAAATCCAAAACCTTGTAAATCATCCCAAAAAGCAGGATATGATTTTGAGACGACTTCTGCTTCTTGGATAGTTATCGGAACTTTTAATGCTAATGGGGCAAAAGCCATTGCCATTCTGTGGTCTTGGTAGGTGGCAATATTTATTGATGGAATAATTGATTTTGAACTTTCTAGAGTCAAACTATCATTTGTCACTGAAATCGTTGCTCCTAATTTTGAAAGTTCGGTTTTCAAAGCTTCCAATCTATCGGTTTCTTTAATTTTTAAAGTATGTAAGCCATTTAAATGACAGCCGATACCTAATCCGAAGCATGTTACAGCGATGGTTTGGGCGATATCGGGGGAATTGTTTAATTGCGAGTTGAAAGTTGCGAGTTGCGGGTTACGGTTTTTTGAAAGTGTTATTGATTGGTTGTTATTGAAAACGGTTTCAACTCCGAAACTTTTGTAAATTTCAACTAAAGCGGCATCACCTTGTAAGCTGTTTTCTTTGTAGCTTGAAAGTGTAATTTGTGTTCCGATTTCTGATAATGCGATGATGGAATACCAGTAGGATGCAGATGACCAATCGGATTCAACCAAAATGTGAGATGCTGAAACAAGTTCAGCATGACAAATAGCTATTTTATTTCCATTAAAAGAAGTTTTAACACCAATTTCATTTAGCAAAGCTAATGTCATGTTGATGTAAGGGATAGAAGTTATTTCACCTTCCAGTGTGAGTTCTAAACCATTTTCCAATTTTGGAGCAACTAATAATAAGGCGGAAATATATTGACTGCTGACGTTTGCGGGAAGTGAAACTTTATTTTTTATTATTTTTTTTCCTTTGATTCGGATTGGTGGGAAACCATCATTTTCTTCGTAAGTGATTTCGGCTCCAAGTTGATTTAAGGCTTCCACTAAAATTTTAATGGGTCGCTCTTTCATTCTGGGTGAACCGGTTAAAATTACTTCTCTCCCTTCTTGAATGGCAAAAAAAGCGGCAAGAAAACGCATGGCTGTTCCGGCATGGTGAACGTCAATTTGTTGCGGGTTGCGGGTTGCGGGTTGCGAGTTTTGTAATGCTTGAATCATCACTTCTGAATCATCGGAATTGGAAGTGTTTTCTAAAGTAATGTTTGGATATAAGGCTTGCAACAACAACAATCTGTTGGTTTCTGATTTGGAACCGGTGATTTTAAGTTGCGGGTTGCGAGTTATGGGTTGTGGGTTGTATGAAAGGTTTAAATTCATTTTTATATTTCTCAGAAAGAAACTCAAAGATACACAGAGTCAGGTTTAGTCTTTATCTTTATCAATGATTTTTTTGGCATTCTTTAATGCATATTTCATTTTTGCAAAGATAAATACATCAACAAAAGCCATCGTAACCGACCATAAAATGATATAAAACCACGGATTTGGATTTTCTTTATCAAAGAAATAAATAGACAGGTAGCTTATCAGACCATAAAAAGCAAGTGCAAGAAAGAAATGTATTATTTTCTTCTTAATGAATTAGCAGACAAAATTTATTTCAAATTCTCTTTATTATTTTCATCGGTTATTTTAGGCTTTTTGTATCTATTTCTAATTTTCTCAAAAACAAATAGTTCGGCTAAACCCATTAAAAAACCAAAAATTAAACTTTGAAGAACAATTTCTTTAGCCGTCATTTCTTTTTCAAAAAAATATAGAAGCAATCCAAATAATGGACTCAACAACAATAAACTAGCTAACATAACCGCTACATTCTTATTCATGCTTATTTCAATTTTTCATTGTTTTGATGCCTATCGTGGTCACGTTTGGTTTTGATATCCATTTTTTTATCAAAAGCGGCTTGTAAATCCACTCCTGTTTGATTGGCCAGACACAAAACTACAAAAACCACATCGGCTAATTCTTCACCAAGATCTTTGTTTTTATCACTTTCTTTTTCGGATTGTTCACCATAACGACGGGCTATGATTCGAGCTACCTCACCTACTTCTTCAGTAAGCTGAGCCATGTTGGTTAATTCGTTGAAATAACGAACTCCGTGGTTTTTTATCCAATTGTCAACTTCCAGTTGTGAATTTTTCAGGTTCATGTTATTTTTTATTTTTTGTATCAATTAATATCGTCACCGGTCCATCATTTGTTAAATTCACTTTCATATCAGCTCCAAACACACCGGTTTGAACAAATTTTCCTAAATCTAATTCAACTTGTTTGATGAAATCTTCATAAAGTGGTATTGCAACTTCAGGTTTTGCTGCTTTGATGTAGGAAGGACGATTGCCTTTTTTAGTAGAAGCGTGAAGAGTAAATTGACTTACAACTATTATTTCTCCTTTAATGTCTTTTAACGACAAATTCATGACCTGATTGTCATCTTCAAAAATGCGAAGGCTTGCTATTTTTGATGAAAGCCATTCAATATCTTCTTTAGAATCGGTATCCTCAATTCCAATTAAAACCAAAATTCCTTTTTGAATTGAAGCTACAATTTCATTTTCTATTATCACTGAAGCCTCTGAGACTCTCTGAATTACCGCTTTCATTTTAAGTTAATTAGGTTACTCTAAATCCTGATTTCTTCCGTCTGCATACATATCATTACGGTATTGTTCATCATCACCTTCTAAGATTTGAAGATAACTTTTATATCGAGACCATGCAATTTTATCTTCTTCTAAAGCTTTTTTGATGGCACAATTGGGTTCGTCTTTATGTAAGCAATTGTTAAACTTACATTGATCTTCTAGTTCAAAAAACTCAGGAAAATAACCTTTAATTTCTTGTTTTTCCATATCAACAATTCCAAAGCCTCTAATTCCGGGCGTGTCAATAATTTTAGATCCAAATGACAAATCAAACATCTCAGCAAAAGTGGTTGTGTGTTGTCCTTGCTGATGTAAATCTGAAATTTGTTTGGTTTTCAAATTCAAAGTAGGTTCTAATGCATTAACCAAAGTAGATTTTCCAACACCGGAGTGACCTGAAAACATACAAACTTTCCCCTTCATCATTGCTTTTAATGCATCCAAACCCTTAGCTTCTGTAGCAGAAACTCGCAAACATTCATAACCGATTTGAGTGTAGATGTATTGCAAATACAATTGATCATCAGCCATTGCTTCATCAAACGTGTCAATTTTATTAAAAAGTAAAACTGCTTTGATGTGATAGGCTTCGGCTGTTACTAAAAATCGATCAATGAAACTGGTAGTTGTAATTGGATTGTTGATTGTAACGATTAAAAACACAATATCAATATTCGAGGCTATAATATGCGTTTGCTTAGAAAGATTTACAGACTTTCTGACAATATAATTTTTTCTATCGTGAATGTTGTGAATGGAACCTGTTACAGCATCGGATGTTTCGTCTATATCAAAATCAACTACATCGCCAACCGCTATTGGATTGGTACTTTTAATTCCTTTCATGCGAAATTTACCCTTAATTCTGCAATCAAAAAAAGTATTGTCTTGCGTTTTAACGGTGTACCAACTTCCGGTAGATTTATAAACAACTCCTGTCATGTGACAAAGATATTATAATTCTTGATATTAAAATTTAGATTTTATAAAACAAAAAAAGTTGCCTAAATGGCAACTTTTTATACTTAAGATACATAAAAACTAGTATTTGTAAGCAACACCTTTTTTGATAGCTTGAGAACCTCCTAAAGAATTAGAACTTGCTCCGACGGTAGTTTTATCAGCTGTTTGTAAAATAAAAGGGCAACCCATTGCTGCAGCAGCCATTTTCAATTTTTTCTCTGCCTTTTTGTCTCCTGTATTTCCAGTGTGGTAATTTATTAATCCCGTTTTCCCTCTAATCTCATCTACTTTTTTAAGTCCCGCGATATATGATTTCTCTTCAAGAATTACTACTTTTTCCCAATCTGCCTCACCACTCACGATAATTTTCTCAGTAACTTCTTCGACTCTTCCGCTTTTTCCGTAAACAATTTTTTCAATTGCATACTTCCCAATTACGTTTTCTGCATCTTCTCCATCGTATTTAAATACAATTGTGTATTCTTCAACTCTTGTTACTTTACCGTCTACAGTTTCACCATTGTGCTTGTAAATTTTATCAACTTGTGCTGAAACAATAGCACTAAAAGATAATAATGCTATAAAAATAATTTTTTTCATGTTTTGTTTATCTATAAATTTAGGTGCGATATTACAAAAAAAAAATGCGTTACACAAAAAATAAAGTCACTAGATATTAATTATTTATGATTTTCTCTTGATGATTAATACTTTCTTGGTGAATAGCTTTAAAAAGCTGAATTATAAATTCTTCGCTCAATCCTTTTTGATTTCCATCATTAATCATTTTATCCAAAATTTCTTGCCAACGTTTGTTTTGCAAAATAGCGACATTTTTTTCTTTCTTTAAAACCCCTATTTGGCCGGCTACTTTCATTCTGTTTCCTAAAATTTCAAGCAATTTAGTATCAAACTCATCAATTTGAGTTCGTAATTTGTTCATTCGTTTTGTAAAATCATCGGCATCATCGGTTTCCTTTCTTACTTTTAAATCAACAAAAATTTGCTTTAATTTTGCTGGAGTCACTTGTTGTGCAGCATCGCTCCATGCGTTTTCAGGGTCAATATGGGTTTCAATTATTAGTCCGTCATAATTCAAATCAAGAGCTTGTTGCGAAACTTCAAATATCATTTCTCGGTTACCTGTAATGTGCGAAGGGTCACAAATTAAAGGCAAATCAGGAAATCGATTTTGCAAATCGATTGCAATTTGCCATTCCGGATTATTGCGGTATTTGGTTTTTTCGTAAGTTGAAAACCCTCTGTGAATTACGCCCAATTTTTCAATTCCGGCATTATACAAACGTTCCAATCCGCCTATCCATAAAGACAAATCGGGATTTACCGGATTTTTTAATAAAACAATTTTATCGGTTCCTTTTAAAGCATCTGCAATTTCTTGCACTGCAAAAGGGTTAACTGTTGTTCTTGCTCCAATCCAAAGTACGTCAATATCATGTTCTAAAGCTAATTTAACATGATTGGCATTGGCAACCTCAACCGCCATTAAAAGTCCGGTTTCGGCCTTTGCTTTTTGCAACCATTTTAAACCAATCGCACCAACTCCTTCAAAACCTCCCGGACGCGTTCTTGGTTTCCAGATTCCGGCCCTAAAAATGGAAACGTCAGAATCTTTTAGTTCTCTGGCAATTTGCATCACTTGATCTTCCGTTTCAGCACTACAAGGTCCGGCAATCACTAACGGATGGGCTAAATTTAAATTGTTATACCAGTTTTTTAAAGTTGTTTTATTTTTCATAGCTTAATTTCTACTGTAAAAATATAGTGTTTTTTTTAATTTTTGATTATTAGTTTTTGATTTCATTCCCACTTTTATATTCACCTAAAACTTTAAAATGCGTGGTCATAATTTCCAATAATTTTTTTGCTTTTTCATAGTGCTTGTATTTTTCAAAAACTACATCCACAAAAAATGAATACTGAAAAGGTGTTTCAATAATGGGCATGGATTGAATTTTTGTTAAATTCAATTTACAATTGTTCATCACATTTAAAACAGTGGCTAAACTTCCTTGCGTATCATCGAGTTCAAACTTTATGGAAGCTTTATTAATTTCTTCATGCGGTAATTCTTTGTTTTGTGTTTTCAAAACTACAAATCGGGTTTTATTGCTTTTTATGGTATGAATGGAGGAGAACAAAGTATTTAAGTTATACAATTCCGCCGCAACCGGACTCGCCAAAGCACCAATTCCTTTCAAATTATTTTGTTTTATATTTTTTGCCGCAGCAGCCGTATCACTACTTTCTACTAATTTAATATGAGGATATTTTTTTAAAAATTCTCCGCATTGCAATAAAGCAATAGGATGCGAATGAATCTCAGTTAACTCCTCAATTGACTGTCCGTTTAACACCATCAAATCCAATTGAATATCTAAATAATATTCACCAATTATGTGCAAATTATTTCTATCAATCAACGCATAATTTGGAATTATTGAACCTGCAATAGAATTTTCGAGTGCCATAATTCCCTTTTGAGCTTTGTTCTCAAGCATCGCTTTTACAACCGAATCAAAGGAATTACATTCTTCAATTTTACATGAATCGTCAAAATAAGCCTGTGCCACTTGATGATGAAAAGACCCTTTAATTCCCTGAATTGCCACTTTTGTTTCCATAGTTTATATGCAAAAAATCCCGACTCTTTTGGAATCGGGATTTATATTGTTTGTTGAATTAAAAATTTACCTTACACTACACAATACATATCCCGTTCTTCTCCAAAAGAAAAAGTAAAAGAAATTAGTATAATATATTGTGTTGTGCGAAATCATTATTACTGATTTAAGTTTTGCTAATATAGGAATTAATTTGAAAGCAAAATACTTTTATTAAAAAAAGTGAGTTAAATAAAAAACTTTACTTTTGTGATAAATTTATAGACCATGTCAATTGAAGTTCAAAATATTAGCAAATCCTACGGAACACAAAAAGCACTTGATGCCATTTCTTTTTCTGTAAAACAAGGCGAAATTGTTGGTTTTTTGGGACCAAATGGTGCCGGAAAATCTACTTTAATGAAGATTTTGACTACTTATATTGCTTCTGATGAAGGAGCAGCTTCTGTAGCCGGATTTGATGTTGAAAATTCAAAAAAAGACGTTCAAAAAAATGTGGGATATCTTCCCGAACACAACCCGTTATATTTAGAATTATATGTTCGCGAATATTTGACTTTCAATGCAAATGTGTATAATGTTCCCAAATCACGAATTCAAGAAGTGATTGAATTAACAGGTTTAACTCCTGAAAGTCATAAAAAAATTGGTCAGCTTTCAAAAGGTTATAGACAACGTGTTGGTTTAGCCACCGCATTACTTCACAATCCTGAAGTTTTGATTTTGGATGAACCCACAACCGGATTGGACCCTAATCAATTGGTTGAAATCAGAGATTTAATAAAAAATATTGGAGCCAATAAAACGGTTTTTCTTTCGACACATATTATGCAGGAAGTTGAAGCCATTTGTGATCGGGTTATAATTATCAATCAAGGAAAAATTGTCACCGATAAAAAATTGGATAAACTTATAACCGATGAACAAGAACAACTGATTGAGGTGGAGTTTGACAAAAACATTTCAAACGAAGATTTAAAAGATTTACCCAATTTAAAATCGGCAATAAATACCCACGACACTACTTGGGAATTTACTTTTTTAACCTCCGAAGATATGCGGTCAAAATTGTTTGATTTTGCAACTGAAAAAGGATTAAAAACGCTTCAAATTCAATTGAAAAGTAAAAATTTGGAAACTATTTTCAGAGAAAAAACTAAAAAATAAATCAATTCAAAATCAATCTTCCCGTATAATGTTGTTGCACATTTATACTTGGCGGATTGTTTTTTAGAATTGCATCTCCGGTTCCATACAAATTCCCTTCGATGGATTGAATTGGAAAAAGTTCCACATCATTGCTACCTCTGTGAAATAATTGAATAGTTTGAGCTTGTAATTGTTCGCCTTTAAATTTTCCGTTTCCGGCATAAAAATTTAAACTCAATTCTGAACATGTTCCGTTGATGTAAAATGCAGAGGCATTATTACTGGCTATTACCAATTGAGAAACGGCTACATCAAAGTAAAAATCACCTGTTCCGGCAGCTGAACCGTCGTCCATTGAGATCAATCGTAGTGTTGGAAAGGTTAATAGACCTATTGAACGAATGGGTTGTTCTGTTTTAGAATTTATATTAATAAGTGTTGGTGTAGTAATTGTAACGGTGGTTTTTCCGTAATCTCTATTTAAATTACAATCGGTTTTATCTTCAAGAAAAAGCACACCGTCTTGAACATAAACTCTAATATTATCAATTAAATTTTCACCAGCAACCACTACAACTTCTTGTTCGTTTCCTTCTTTAATATTAACAGCAATTCCATTTCCAATATATAGATTAGAAAACTCTTCTGTTTCAAAAACCTTAGAAACAAAATTTCCTGATTTTTTAAAACAGTCTTCAGACAACGAACAACTTGTCTGAATAAAAAGTACCACCAATAAAAAAATACCTTTTTTCATAATTACAATCTTACCCCTATTCCCCATTCAATGGCTTCCGCTTTTGCTCCATGCGATTTCAATGCCACACCGGTAAATAGTTTTGGTGTTATATAATATTTCAATCCCAATCGTTGATAAATGTCCATTTCTTCTCTAAATTGTTTGTAAACATAAATTCCCAACTGGGTTTCTATGGATAATTTATTTATAAACAATTCATGTCCCGCAAAAACACTAACTCGTCTGTAGTCTGTTTCTGGGTCAATCGGCTCCAACTCAGGAAACGCAATTGCTCTGTAAGCAATATATTCTTTTAAACTTTGCGTGAAAAACAACTCTGTTCCAAGTTGTAAGGCACTTTTTCTCCCGATTCGTTTGTCCACATGAGTACTAAAATGATAAAATGGTTTTTGGCCACTTCCTACCACGCTACTTTCATTTACGCCAGTTCTAAAGGTAAAATTAAAACGAATAGGTTCTTTAAACTTGGCAATGGAATCCACTTTTTGATATTTAAAAGGTTCGCCTACATTATAATTCAATCCTAAATTTATGCCATACGTATTTATTCCTCTGTTTGGAGATTTTATCCTACCGTTTGAAAAATGTGTAAAAAACAAACCGGCATTAAACCCAATAGGACCAACAAAATAAGGTTTTTGATAATGCAGTAAAAAATAATTACTACTCATAAATCGAGAACCAAAAGCATTGTTCTTAAAATTCAATTCCTTGTCATACGGATTTGTTGTCATGGCAATTCCTTGAGAAATCCGAAACATCAAATTTCGATTTAAAAAGTAAAAATTATAATGGGCATTGATGGCGAAATTTTTTCCTAAATATTGATTTTCAAAATCTTGAAATAAGAATGAAACACCATAATCAGGATAATTATAAATGGAATGCCATTCTTTATTTCCGGTAGTTTTAAAATTATAGCTTAGAATTAAGCCTTGCGGATGACCCGTAATCAAATGATTTATATCCGGCACATGATTAAGAATGTTACCATGAATATAATTCAAATCGAAATAACCATTGGTAGTTTTTTCTTGGCCAAAAGTCAATGAGCAAAATAATAAAAACCAAAAAACATGTTTACTCATTCCTATTTTTTAAGAATCGCAAATATAATCGAATATGTTTAGGAGTCAAATTTTAAAGGAAATTCTCTATCATTTGTTTTAAAATACTTCTTTAGCAATTGCTTTAATGTTCTCGGCTTTCCCCATCGAATAATAATGCAAAACCGGAAAACCTGCTGCAACCAATCCTTTTGATTGTTCGACACACCATTCGACTCCGATTTGCTTTACCGCTTCGTTGTCTTTTGCTTTTACAACGGCCATAATCAAATCATCAGGCAAATCAACTTTGAATCGATGCGGAATCAAATTTAACTGCTTTTTGGTGGCAATTGGTTTCAATCCCGGTATAATTGGCACAGTAATTCCGGCTGCTCTGCATTTAGCAACAAAATCAAAAAAACGTTTGTTGTCAAAAAACATTTGGGTTATAATATAATCCGCTCCGTTTTTGATTTTTTGTTTTAAGAAATGAATATCGCTGTCAACACTAGGAGCTTCCATGTGTTTTTCAGGATAACCGGCTACGCCAATGCAGAAATTAGTGCATGAAGAGTTTTGTAAATCTTCATCCAAATAAATGCCTTTGTTCAAATTGTGGATTTGTGTAACCAATTCGGAAGCATATTCATTCCCTTCCTTTTCGGGCTTGAAATAAATTTCGTTTTTCAAAGCATCTCCACGAAGAGCTACAACATTATCAATACCTAAAAAATCTAAATCAATTAATAAATTTTCGGTATCTTCTTTTGTAAAACCGCCACATAAAATATGCGGAATGGCATCTACCTCATATTTATTTTGAATTCCGGCACAAATTCCAACCGTTCCCGGACGTTTTTTTACAATTTTCTTTTGTAATAATCCGCTCGGTAATTCCTTGAATTCATATTCTTCCCGATGATACGTTACATCAATGAATGGTGGATTAAATTCCATTAACGGATCAATTGAATCAAAAATAGATTGAATATTTTGCCCTTTTAACGGAGGTAAAATCTCAAAGGAGAATAAGGGTTTGCCGCTGGCGTTTTCGATATGTTGGGTTACTTTCATTTTCGGTTATCTGTTATCGGTTGTCGGTTGTCTGTTAACTGATAACGGACAACAGACAACGGTTTTTACTCTGCTATATTCGGCGAAAGCCATTTCATCGCCAGTTCTACACTAATATTTCTTCGTTTGGCGTAATCTTCTACTTGGTCTTTTTTGATTTTACCTAATCCGAAATATTTGCTTTCCCGATGAGCAAAATAATATCCTGAAACCGAGGAAGCCGGCCACATTGCCATACTTTCAGTCAATTTTACACCTATTTTTTCTTCTACATTTAATAGTTTCCAAATCGTAGGTTTCTCCAAATGATCCGGACAAGCAGGATACCCAGGAGCCGGACGAATTCCGGTGTAATTTTCTTTGATTAATTCATCATTTGATAATTTTTCATCAGAAGAATAACCCCAAATTTCTTTTCGCACTTTTAGGTGTAAATATTCTGCAAAAGCTTCCGCTAATCGATCGCCTAAAGCTTTTACTAAAATGGAATTGTAATCGTCTAATTGTTTTTCAAATTCTGAGGCTTTTTCATCTACACCAAAGCCGGTTGTGACACAAAAACAGCCGATGTAATCTTGAATTCCAGACTCTTTTGGAGCGATGAAATCGGCTAAAGCTATGTTTGGTGCACCTGCGGTTTTTTGGGATTGTTGGCGTAATGTGATAAAAGCTGTAGAGACGTTGCATGCAACGTCTGTACCAATGATGATATCATCATCATTTATAGTGTTGGCTGGAAAAATTCCCAAAATTCCTTTGGCAGTTAACCATTTTTCGCTGACGATTTGTTGTAGCATTTTTTGTGCATCTTCAAATAGATCAGTTGCTTGTTTTCCAACAATTTCATCGGTTAAAATGGCTGGATATTTTCCGAATAACTCCCATGATTGAAAAAAAGGTGTCCAATCAATAAAATCAACTAATTCTGATAATTCAACTTCAATTGTTTTTGTTCCGATAAAATTGGGTTTTTCTGGATGATAATTTTTCCAATCGAGCTGTAATTTATTTTTTCGGGCTTCATTTATTGATAAAAAATTCTTTTCTCTACTCCTATTTAAATACCCTTCCCGAAGATGATCATAATCCTCTCGAACTAATTTGGCGTAAGCTGTTTTTGTTTCCGCTTGCAATAAATTTGTAGCGACAGTAACCGCTCGCGATGCATCATTTACGTGCACAACGGTTTCCTTATATTCTGGTGCTATTTTCACGGCAGTATGAGCACGAGAAGTCGTTGCACCACCAATCATAATTGGAATTTTGATGTTCAACTTATCCATTTCTTTCGCCAAATAAACCATTTCATCCAGCGATGGTGTGATTAATCCGCTTAAACCGATAATATCTACGTTTTCTCTGATAGCCGCTTCGATGATTTTTTCCGGCGGAACCATTACACCTAAATCGATGATTTCAAAATTGTTACAAGCTAAAACTACCGCAACTATATTTTTACCAATATCGTGTACATCGCCTTTCACGGTTGCCATCAACACTTTTCCGGCTGAAGATGAAGCAGTTGAATCTTTCTCTTCTTCGATGAAAGGAAGTAAATATGCTACTGCTTTTTTCATCACTCGTGCAGATTTAACTACTTGTGGTAAAAACATTTTTCCGCTACCAAACAAATCGCCTACTACATTCATTCCTGCCATTAAATTAATTTCAATGACTTCGATGGCTTTTGTGGCATTTATTCTGGCTTCTTCTACATCAATTTCGATAAATTCATCAATTCCTTTGACTAATGAATGGGTTAATCTTTCTTGAACAGAGCCATTTCGCCATTCTTGAATCGCTTTTTCATTGATTTTAAAATCCCCTTTGAAACTCTCGGCTAATTCTAAAAGTCGTTCAGTGGCATCATTTCTTCTGTTTAGTAAAACATCTTCAACGTGTTCTAATAATTTTTTGTCGATTTCATCATAAATTTCAAGCATTTCAGGATTTACAATTCCCATCGTCATTCCGTTTTGAATGGCGTGATATAGGAAAGCAGAATGCATCGCTTCACGTACTTTGTCGTTTCCACGGAAAGAAAAAGAAACATTACTCACACCACCAGAAATATTCGCATAGGGAAGATTTTCACGAATCCATTTGGTTGCCCTGAAAAAATCTAAAGCGTTTAATTTATGTTCCTCCATTCCTGTCGCAACGGGGAATATGTTTGGGTCGAAAATGATGTCTTCCGCTGGAAAACCAACTTTATCAACTAAAATATCATAGCTTCTTTTGCAAATTTCGATACGTCTTTCGTAATTATCGGCTTGACCTTTTTCGTCAAAAGCCATCACGATGACAGCTGCACCGTAACGTTTGATTAATTTGGCGTGATGAATAAATGTTTCTTCTCCTTCTTTTAACGAAATGGAATTTACGACACCTTTTCCCTGAACTACTTTTAATCCTGCTTCGATGATTTCCCATTTGGAGCTGTCAATCATCACCGGAACTCGAGCAATATCAGGTTCTGCGGCTATCAAATTCAAGAATTTAGTCATTGCATATACGCCGTCCAACATTCCTTCGTCCATATTGACGTCGATGATTTGGGCTCCACCTTCTACTTGATTTCTGGCAATATCCAGAGCTTCTTCGTACTTTTCTTCTTTGATTAAACGAAGAAATTTTCGTGAACCGGTGACGTTTGTTCGTTCGCCAACGTTTACGAAATTCGTTTCAGGAGTTATAATAAGCGGTTCAAGACCGGATAATTTTAAATATTTTTTACAATCTGATTCAGGCATTATATCTTTTCTAAAATTTGTCTGGGTTTAAATTCTTTGGCCACTTCAGCAATTAATTTGATGTGTTCCGGAGTTGTGCCACAACAACCACCAATGATGTTGATTAAATTGTCTTGCAAATACTCTCGGATTAAGCCTTGCATTTCTTCCGGACTTTGGTCGTATTGCCCGAATGCATTGGGTAATCCGGCATTGGGATGAGCGGAAATATTGATTTGAGTGTTGTGTGCTAATCGTTTTAAATAGGGTTTTAACTGATCTGCTCCTAACGCACAATTAAATCCTATGCTTAGTAATGGAATATGTGAGATGGAAATTAAAAAAGCTTCAACGGTTTGACCGGAAAGTGTACGTCCGGAAGCATCCGTGATTGTACCGGAAACCATAACCGGAATGTCGAGATTTCGTTCTTCTTTGACTTCTTCGATGGCGAAAAGAGCAGCTTTGGCGTTGAGTGTGTCAAAAATAGTTTCTACTAATAAAACATCTGAACCACCATCAATCAAAGCTTCGACTTGTTGTTTGTAAGCGATACGTAAATCGTCGAATGTTACAGCACGAAATCCGGGATCGTTTACGTCGGGACTCATAGAAGCGGTTCGGTTGGTTGGTCCGATGGAACCGGCAACAAAACGTGGTTTATCGGTGAATTCATCGGCTACTTCGCGAGCGATTTTGGCGGATTGGTAATTGAGTTCGTAAACCAAATCTTCCAGATGATAATCGGCCATTCCGATGGTGGTTCCGGAAAAAGTGTTGGTTTCTACGATGTCGGCACCGGCTTCAAAATAGGCTCGGTGAACTGCTTTTACGGCTTCGGGTTGTGTGATGGAAAGTAAGTCGTTATTTCCTTTTAGTGGATGTGGAAAATCTTTGAAACGGTCTCCACGAAAATCTTCTTCGGAGAAGTTGTTTCGTTGTAACATTGTTCCCATCGCTCCGTCGAGGACGAGGATTCTTTCTTGTATGGCTTTTTCTATTTTTGACATATTATTTTTTTTTAACCACGAAGTTCACGAAGGAATTTCGCAAAGTTCACTACTACTTCTTTGTTGCACTGACGCCTAGCCCCGATAGAAGTGGAAAGCCTTTTGCAGGATTGTTGCATTTTTTCTTGGCAAAAAAGAGCGACCAAAGGAAGCTCCTTTTTTGACTTAGAAAAAAGCAACAAGACAAAAAAGCTTGTAACGAATAGCGGGATTAGCTTCTAACTAAAAAAATTATCAGGAAATAGAGGAAATAAACGGGTTATCTGTTCTCGTTTTGTGAACGAGATAGAATGTAGCACCTTCTACAGTTGCAGGGTTGCTAAGCTTTCACAGGGTCTAGTCCCTCCGGCTTTCGTGATAACGATCAGTATGTATATGAACGGGGCAAATATAATGAGTAATTTGGGAATATAGAATATTTTTCTGTTTTTTATTAAAATTTGTTGTTTGACAGAAAAATATTCTGTAAATAATGAATTTGGCAATTAATTAATTGGTTAAAATTAATTAAAAACTGATTCTTTTAACTTGATTTTTTCGGCAATTTTGAGAATATCATTCAAAACACCTCTGGCTGTGACTTGTTTTCCGGCACCGGCACCTTGAATGACGATTGGGATTTCGCCATAGGATTTTGTGTAAATTTCGATGAGATTATCGGCTCCTTTGAGTTGTCCGAGGGCTGAATTTATTGGTGTTGAAATGAGTTTGACTTCGAGTTTTTGGTTGACAACATCGAGGTCGCCAACATAACGAAGTACGTGATTTTCGGATTGGGTAATTTTGGCGATTTCATAAGGTTTATCGAGCAATTGTTTATTGGAAGCGTATTCCGCTTTGGAATTTTCATCGTTTAAATCGGGCAATAAAAGTGATGAAATTTGCACGTCTGAAAACTCTTTTTGAATGCCGATTTCTCTGGCTAAGATGAGTAATTTTCGGGCGACATCATTACCTGAAAGATCTTCTCGGGAATCGGGTTCGGTGTAACCGGATTTTTCGGCTTCTTTTAAAATGGATGAAAAAGTGGTGTTTTCGTTACCAAATCGGTTGAAAATATAGCTTAACGAACCTGAAAAAACGCCTCTTATTTTAGTGATTTTTTCGCCGGAAAGATGTAGTTCATTGATAGTTTGAACGACGGGCAATCCGGCACCTACATTGGTTTCGTAAAGAAAAGCTTGATCGAATTTTTGAAGGTTTCGACGTAACTCTTTGTAAAAATCGGAATGTAACGTATTGGCTTTTTTATTGGCTGCGACGATGCTGAAACCGTTTTGAATGAGCGGAATGTAGAATTTAATCAACTCTTCGCTGGCAGTGGCATCGACAGCGATGAGATTTTCGAGGTTATTGGATTGTACATATTCGACAATATCTTCAATGGAATAAGGAAAAGCGGCTTGTTGAAAATTGGCTTCCCATTGGTTTTTGATACCTTCTTTTTCGAAAAATGCGACAGTTGAATTGGTTATGATGGGAAATCGTAAATCGATATTTCTTTTTTCGAGAAAAAATTGTTGGCTTTCTAAAACTTGATTGATGAGCGTGCTTCCTACGTTTCCGATTCCGAAGAGGATAACATTGATTCTAAGCGTTGACATATTTTTGCGTGTTTTGAGTGTTGAAAATGGGTGATAAAAAAGTAGCTAATTGATTGAATTCAATTAAAAAAGCATCGTGACCGTGGATGGATTGAATTTCGTGATAGAAAACATTTTCTTTTATTTTTTTTAGGTTTTGATAGGTTTCACGATTTTCTTCGGCGATGAAAAAATAATCGGCATCTACAGAAACAATGTGAATGTTGGCTTGAATTTGACTTGCGACTGTTACAAAATCTTTTCTGTTTTTGGTAATATCATTCGTTTTTAGCAGATGATTCATTAATTTATAGGATGATAATCGAAAGCGATTTTTTAGTTTGGAACCGTGATTTGTTAACCAATTTTCAACTTCAAAAACGTTCTGTTGTTTGCGTTGAAAACGTTGATTGATGGACTGAGGTGTTCGATAGAGCAACATCGCGTGCAAACGAGCATCGGCAATTGGATCATCGGAATTATTGAGAATTTTGTCTTGAATGAGCACGTTGGCAATCACCCAATCAGTTGCTTTCCAATCGGTTGCAATTGGAATTAGGTTTTTAATTTTGGTGGGATGTTGAGCGGCCATTTCCCAAGCGATTGCACCACCTAAACTTCCGCCGATAACAGTGAAAAGTTCATCGATATTGAGATGAAATAATCCTTCCCAAAAAATTCTTGCGACATCACGAATGGTAAAATCTTTGTAATCTGAAATTAAATTTCCAAAAACATTATCATATCCGTTTCCGGGGATATTGAAAGCGATGATTGTGAAATAATTGGTATCAATGGTTTTATTTTCACCAATTAAATCGTTCCACCAACCGTTTTCACCTGTGATGGTTGAGTTTCCGGTTAAGGCGTGATTCACCAAAACTACGGGAGCATAACCGACGGGTTGTCCGAAGGTTTCGAAATACAACGGAATATAGGGTCTGACTTTTCCAATTTCTAAATTGAAATTAAATAATTCGATTTTTTTTAAGTTTTTCATATCACTTTTTCTCGCTTTTTTTAAAAACTGTCTTTTTTCAAACGTGGAAAAAAGACAGCTTTGAACAAACAAACAAAACCTATACAAACATAAAAGTTGTATTATGCTGCTTCTGTGGTTGAGAATTCTTTTAATAAAGTCAGCTCAACCGGAGTGGGATTAATCAGATTATCTTGAATGGGACAACGGTTTTCAACGGCTTCAATCCACGATTTTAATTCTTCCAAAGTGGCATCCGAAGTAGGTTTAACCACGACTTGAATTGATTTGAATCCGGCTCTTTCATAGCTAATTTTTCCCTGGTATTTGTCTAAACTAAGGGTTCCGGATACTTCAACTTGAAGTGATTTTAAATTTATTCCTTGTTCTATTGCTACTAATTTTCCAACGGCATTAATGCATCCGGCATAACCGGCGAGCAAATACTCGAGTGGACTTGGCCCTTCTAATTCAGGAAAATTTTCATTTTTGCTGATTCTCACATCAAAATTTTGTGCTTTTACAACAAATTGATTATTGGCTTTGGCATAGCCTAAAACGTTTACTATTTTCTGACTCATGATTAAGTTAATTGAGGGGTTTTTATGGTTTGAAATACGGCTTTTAGATCGGCTTTTAAATCTTCGATGTCTTCTAATCCGACGGAAAGACGAATTAAATCTTTGGTAACGCCGGTTGCTTCTTGATCGGCATCAGACAATTGTTGGTGCGTGGTGCTTGCCGGATGAATAATCAATGATTTTGTGTCTCCGATATTAGCCAAAAGCGAGAACAATTTGGTTTCATCGGCTACTTTTTTAGCTGCTTCAAATCCGCCTTTGAGTCCGAATGTGACGATACCGCTTTTTCCTTCAGGTAAATATTCATCGGCTAATACTTTGTATTTTGAAGTTTCTAAACCGGGATAATTTACCCAAGCCACTTGTTCTTGGCTTTGCAACCATTGGGCTAAAGCCAATGCATTTTCGCTGTGTTTTTTAATTCGGATTTCTAAGGTTTCCAATCCTTGAATGGTTTGAAAGGCGTTGAACGGACTTAATGCCGCACCGAAATCGCGAAGACCTTCGATTCGAACTTTAGCGATAAACGAGGCTGCTCCAATAACTTCATAATATTTTAATCCGTGATAACCGGCAGAAGGTTCTGTAAATTCAGGGAATTTTCCGTTGCTCCATTCAAAATTTCCGGCATCTATGATGGCTCCTCCCAACGATGTTCCGTTTCCGGTAATGTATTTGGTTAAGGAATGAATGACAATGTCTGCACCGTGTTGAATTGGGTTTAGCAAAAAGGGTGTTGCCACTGTATTATCCACAATAAAAGGAACTTTGAAGGCTTTCGCTTCTTTTGAAATGGCTTTTAAATCGAGTACATCTAATTTTGGATTTCCGAGACTTTCTACAAAATAAGCTCTGGTATTTTCTTGTGAAGCTTTGGTGAAATTTTCAGGATTGGATGGATCCACGAATGTGGTGGTAATGCCTAATCTTGGCAAGGTTACACTCAATAAATTATAGGTTCCGCCATACAAACTGTTGGAAGCAACGATGTGATCACCAGCTTTTAACAATGTTAAAAAAGTTGTAGCAATAGCGGCAGTTCCTGATGCAGTGACTACCGCTCCTATTCCACCTTCGAGAGTTGCTAAGCGTTGTTCTAAAATGTCGTTGGTTGGGTTGTTTAGTCGGGTGTAGATAAAACCGGCTTCGGCTAAACCAAAAAGATTGGCTGCATGTTGCGAGTTATTAAATACATACGAAGTTGTTTGATAAATTGGGACAGCTCTTGTTCCTGCGTTTTGGGTTACATCGTGTCCTGCGTGTAAGGCATTGGTTGAGAATTTTTGTGTGCTCATGATTTCAAGTATTAAGATTAAAGTATTAAATATTAAGATTTTTAGATTTTTGTATAAAAAAAAGTCCTTTTGAATGGCTTACCAAAAGGACTTTAAAACAAGTGTATAACTAGATTATATCTTTCGCTTTTGGCAATGAGGAATCATCATGCAACAACAGATGTGCATCATCATACGGTTCATTATAATTTTATTTGTAGTGTTCATTTTTTAAAAAGTTGCTGAGTTACTGAGGTTCTGAGTTGCTGAGAATTTTTATATAAAAAAAACCTCTGCTTTTTGGCAGAGGTTCAATTGTGTTTATTTTAAAAAATTTAAAATTTATGCAATAGGTTTCCTCTGCGGAGCTTTCCACATCATACGACAACACATATTGCAAATTGTAAATTTCATTATTCAGATTTTGATTTGGCAAATTTAGAAACATTTTCTAAATAAAAAAATAATTTAGATTAATTTTCTAAATTTTATTATTTTAAAACAATTTAATAGATTTTTATTCTAATTATTTTAAAAATTACGGAAAAATAAATTAAAAAAAATCCGGAACTAAGTCCGGATTTTTTTTATGTAAGAATGTAATTAATTTTTAATAATTTTAGTTGTTCCAGAACCATTGTCAGAATAAATAGTAACAAAATACATTCCAGAATTTAATTCCGAAATTGAAAGCTGTGCTTCCATTACGCTATTAAATGACACTTCTTTAATAACAGATCCTTTAATATCGGTAAGTATTACTTTATTTATTACAGAATTAGAAATAGCCTTTAAAACAAAAAAATCGGTTGTTGGATTTGGGTAAAGTGTGAAATTTGAATCAACAAATTCATTAACAGACAAAACAGAAGTTAAGTTAAACGTATCCAACCCCAATGAAACTGCTCCAGCTGCACCTGGAGTAAAATGATGAAAACCAAAATAATGAACTCCCGTAGTTGTAGGCGTATAGCTTACAGTATATTGAGTCCAGGCTATATTTGAAATAGTACTTGATGTCCATAATGTATTTGATTGTGCAGCAATTGTCGCCTCATTACCAACAGTCATTTTAATACTTTGCGGATTAACTGCTCCAAAATTTCTTAAATAAAAAGTTATTGTATTAGTTGAATTAGCTTCTAAATAAATAGGTTTTGAAAACAACCATCTATTTGTAGGAGTACCTACAACTGTACTGCTATTTGAAAATACCATTTGAGAACCTGCTTGAGGGTTTCCTGCAGTAGCATTTGTTGACCAAGCCCCAGACCAACCATCTGCTCTATAACCTCCATCAACAGTATCAAATCCGTATGAATACGAAGGTGCTCCAGCAACTGCAGTGAATAATGAATAAGGGCCAACCCAAGCACCTGTAGTTGCACCATTTTTACTTCTAACAAAATATTGATATCTTGAATTTGCTGTTAGACTTGTAACAGAATGAGATGTTCCTGTAACAGATCCTGACACAGAAGGTGTATGACCTGGTGCACCCCAAGAATAATCATATTCTGTAATCCCTGTTGCTGCAGTCCAATTAAAAGTACCGCTTGTTAAAGTTATATTAGAGTTGGTCATTAATCTTCCAGGTGCAGGGCAAGTTCCACTTGTTACATAAACATTATCAATCCCCAAAAGAAACATATCATTTGAAAAATTTTGAAATGCAATATAAACATTTTGTCCGGCAAAAGAAGAAAGATCTAGACTTCTATTTGTCCATGTAGTATTTTCTCCAGTAGTTGTTCCATTTCCAATTGTTAAAAGAGGGGTAGTGAAATTTGCAGGAGTATTTCCACTAGTAGAAACATAAACTCTATATGCATCAGGATAAGTAGCATCATAAGCTCGAGCATGCCAATACAAAGTTGATGTTCCTGCAGGAATAGAGATTTGTGGGCTTACCATCCAGTCATTAGCAATTCCTGCTGGAGTATAATAAGAATTACTCATAGCAATATTATTGTCAAATTCTTCTGGTGTTTGTACCCATGCCGCATTTACAAAATTTACAGATGCATTAGGAACTAAATTATCTTGATTATACAATGTCCATTGTGACAATGGTCCGTTTACAGTTTCAAAACCAGATTGAAAAACCTGAGAACTTGAAAGCATTGGAATGCAAATTAGACTAAAAAGTAATAATTTTTTCATAATTGAACGTTTTAAATTGATTGTAAAAATAAATATTTTTTCTCATTTTGTACGAAAGATGAGAAATATTTTTATGTTAAAAAAACAAAAAAATATTAAAATCATTAAATATTTAATTTGCTTTCATACATTTGCATCCATTAAAAAAGAGGAAAAATTTGTACTGATTGCGACCTCGTAAAAAAAATGCTAAAGCAGAATTCTTCTTTAGTCACTTTTTTTCAGTCTAATTTTTCACTTTTAAATATTTATTAATCCTGAAGTAATTCAGTAAAATTAAAAAAATAATTATGGCTTATTTATTTACGTCAGAATCAGTAAGTGAAGGACATCCTGACAAAGTAGCCGATCAAATCAGTGACGCTTTAATTGATAACTTTTTAGCATTTGATCCGGAATCAAAAGTAGCCTGTGAAACTTTAGTTACAACCGGACAAGTGATTCTAGCAGGTGAAGTTAAATCGAACACCTATTTAGATGTACAGCAAATTGCAAGAGATGTTATTAAAAAAATTGGTTACACCAAAAGTGAATACATGTTCGAGGCTAATTCGTGTGGTATTTTATCAGCTATTCATGAGCAATCCAGTGACATTAATCAAGGCGTGGACAGAGCAAACAAAGAAGAACAAGGAGCCGGTGATCAAGGAATGATGTTTGGTTATGCCACAAATGAAACTGAAAACTATATGCCTTTGGCATTAGATTTATCTCATGCAATTTTAATTGAATTAGCTAATTTAAGAAGAGAAAATAAAGAAATCACCTATTTACGCCCTGATGCAAAATCACAAGTTACTTTAGAATATTCTGATGACAACAAACCGGTTAGAATTGATGCTATTGTAATTTCAACGCAACACGATGATTTTGGACCTGAAACAGAAATGTTGGCTAAAATTAAAAGTGATTTAGTTGCCATCTTAGTTCCTAGAATTAAAGCAAAATACCCACAATATGCTCATTTGTTTAATGACAACATCACCTATCACATCAATCCAACCGGAAAATTTGTAATTGGTGGTCCACATGGTGACACCGGTTTAACCGGAAGAAAAATTATTGTGGATACGTATGGTGGAAAAGGAGCTCACGGTGGCGGTGCTTTTTCTGGAAAAGACCCTTCAAAAGTGGATCGTTCTGCGGCTTATGCTACACGTCATATTGCTAAAAACTTGGTTGCTGCGGGATTATGTGATGAAATATTAGTGCAAGTTTCTTATGCAATTGGAGTTGCAAAACCTACCTCAATCAATGTCAATACTTATGGTACGGCAAAAGTAAATTTAAAAGACGGCGAAATCAGCAATATAGTTGAAAGCCTTTTTGATATGCGTCCTTACTTTATTGAGCAACGTTTGAAATTAAGAAACCCTATCTATAGCGAAACTTCGGCTTATGGCCATATGGGAAGAAAACCGGAAATCGTGACTAAAACATTTACAGCACCTGGAGGTTTATCAAAAACCGTTGAAGTGGAATTGTTTACTTGGGAAAAATTAGATTTTGTAGAAAAAGTGAAAACTGCTTTTAGTTTGTAAAAACGGTATATTCAAAACAAAAAAACATCCTTTAATTGGATGTTTTTTTGTTTATGAACTGAATTGAAATTATAAATTATATTTCAGTGAGAAAATGATATATCGAGGTTGTACAAAATATTGCGAAGTTCTGAATCCCGTTTGATTGAAACTATCGTCGTTTAACGAACCTGTGTTTAATAAGTTTGTTGCTCCAATTCGATATTCCATTTTTGCATCTTTCTTTCTGTAATTCAAACTTGCATTCAAGAAATCGTATTTGTTATCAACTGTTCCAGATGTATTACTATAATTGTAATAATCATAATTAGCAACAAATGAAAATCCGCCCAAGAAGAAATAATCTACTTTTATAAAAGGTTGTTGTGTTGTAAAAGTTTCGCCTTGGTAATCATTTAAAGTTACCGCATAACCAACTTCTACATTAGGCCATTTTTTAAACTGAGTCCCTAATGACCCTCTATAAGTTTGGCCAAATGATTCTGTTGTTTGAATTAAATCCGCATCAGGATTTTCAGGATCAGCACTATTTATACGGCGTGTGTTGAATCGCGACCAATTCATATTCAAACCAACCGATGCTTTGTAAAACTTCATGAACGAACGTTGGTAACCAATATTTCCATTAACACTTTCATTTTCTACATCTAAATTTGCTCGCTCACTAATTTGATAAATTTGATTAAAAAACACTCTATTAACCACAGGATCTGTTGTTTTAGAATAGTTTAAATTTCCAAAAATAGTGGTAAAATTAAATAAGTTATATTTAAAATAACGCAACGAATGTGTTTGCTGTAAAGCGTTTTCTAAATATCGATTACCTCTTCCCAAAGCATTAAAATTATTGATAGTAAACCCTTGAGTAAACGAATTAATGTCACTAAAAATATTGGCCATTCTGAAGTTGTAGGTCAGTGATTCTGATTTTTTTATTTGATATTGAGCAAATAAATCCGGCAAAAGCCTACTGAAATCATCGCGAACTCTTGAGTTTAGCTGGTCGTTATAGGTATTGTATCTATGAAATGTTAGTCCGGGATTAAACGTAAATTTCCCGGTGATAAATTTATAATGAGCTCCGATGTAGGCATCATTAAAACTGTATTGAACTTGGTTTTTATACAAATCATTATCAATTGAAAATTGTGTTCCGCTATCTAAAAGTTGAAAAATACTTGAATTGTAACTTTGATAAGAATTGGTATTTCCAAGAGTGATATTAAAAATCGATTTCAAATTTAACGAATAGTAATAATCAATTTTTGCATCCAATTTATTGGTCTTTACAAAACGATTTTGATTGATATTAAAACTACTTTGATCAGCATCAAAACCAATTACAGGAAAAGGGTCATTTGCTAAATCGGGATTATAGAACGGATCTTCATCTTGATACAAATGTTGCATTTCAAGAGCCCAAGTGTTTTTGTCATTTTGTGTCCAAAACATATTTAAACTTTGGTTTACAGCAATTGGATCTTGTTCTTTAAATGAAAAAACAGTGTTGGTTTGCTCTAAATTTCCATCCGGATTAAAAGTTACCGAATTTGAGAAAACAGCATTATCTTCAGATTGTGATGACTTTCTCATAGAAACATCATAATCAAACTGAAAAGCGGCATTGGGTTTAAATTTTGATCCAAATTTAAAAATGGCTAAATTATTTCTAACATTCGATAAATCAGATCTGCTTTCCTGAGTTAAAATTTCTGTAGAATTGGGCTGAAAAATTCCATTACGCGATTGTGTATTAGTAATTGTTTTATTTGATGATAAAACTCCAAACCCACTAATATTCCATGTTTTTGAAATTTGTTGCGTTACGTTTATTGCACCAAATTTATTGTCGATTTCTTCTGCTCTATCGTTGCGTTGCGTTGAAATTCCTAAATCATTGCTTGACACGTTAAAGTTGGTTCCACTTCTTCCAATTGTGTTTCGTGAACCTCCTGTTAATCTAAAATAATCTCGAAGAGAAAACGGAACATCTCCAATATTATTGAAGTTTGACAACACATTGACGCTTGTTTTTGGGCTGTAGTAAAATAATTTTGGGTTAACAATAAATCGCTCATCAGGTCCTGCCCCTGCTGAAATATCTCCAAACCAAAATTTATTTTTCCCCTTTTTTAACTTGATATTAATTGCAACATCATCATTATTGTTTTCCAAACCTCGAAGTTGACTTACTTCTGTGAAGTTTCTTAAAACCTGAACTTTATCTACCGCATCTGATGGGATGTTTTTGGAACCAAGTTTTGTGTCGCCTTCAAAGAATTTCTTTCCATCGACTAACATTTGTGTTACTCTTTTCCCTTCTACTTCAATTTCACCATCCGCATTGACCTCAACCCCGGGAAGTCGTTTTAAAATATCTTCAAGTTTTTGTTCTGTTCCCGTTTTAAATGAATCGGCATTGTAAATAATAGTATCGCCTTTTATGGAAACGGGCATTTCCTGGACTATTTCAACACCATCTAGAGCAAAACCGCCTTCTCTCAAAGTAATTCGTTTTTGAACATCCTCTGTTGTTGTTTCTATGATAGTTTCATAAGCTTGAAAACCTATGTAACTTACTTTGATTTTATATTTTGAATTGGCTTTTAAACTTAACTGAAATCTGCCTTTGTCATTGGTAATTCCGTAACCGTCCATTCCCTTTGTTTCTTGATTGATAGCCATAACATTTGCCATTTCCAAGGGTTTGCCTAATGTGTCTTGAATAACACCTTCAAATCTGATACTTTGAGCTTGAATACCGGTTGCAATTACTAAAAATAAAAATACTAATTTAATTTTTGTCATAATGAATATCTTAATAAAATGAAATAAAAGTTATAGTGTATTATCCACCAACTCTCATTTGAAAACCTCTATTTCCACCTTGACCTTGATTCATTTGACGCATTTCTTCCATTTTTTCGGTAACAATTTTATCATATTCTTGTTGCGTAACAACTTTCCCTTTTTTTGGAGCTTTTATGGATGCTTTTTCTTTTGGATTGATTACTATTTTAGAACACAAGATTGTTGTTTTTCCATCGCTAACTTCTAATATTAAACCCGGTAAACCCCAATAACTCTCAGGACCTTGACTGACAGGAATGTCTGGCGTATACCAAGCAGTAACGACCACTTCTTTTGGCATTTCCCAACCATCTGTAAAATTGGTTGTTTTTTTCTCTTCCTTAGTTTCCTCTTTATTGTCTTCTTTCTTTTCGTCTTTCGCTGGAGTATTTCTTCTGTAATTTCTAAAATCAGATTGCTCGACTTTGCGAACTGCAGTAGCTTTAAAACATAAATAATTTCCTATTTGCTTTGTTTCGCCACTTAATTGCCAATCTAATCTTGGTAACGAATCACTAACTAGAAATTCTTTTCCCATAAATTCTTTATCTACTGAAAAGGTTTTTTCTTTTACATTTTTATAGTGCGTTCCGCCACCACCCATCATTGATGACATAAAACGCATGCCACCACCTTGTCCGGGTTGCTCAATTCGTTCTTCTTCTTTATAAATTGAAGCTGTTTTATCAAAATTTAAAATATATGTTTTTTCAAACATACTTTTCATCCGTTCTTCAATTTGCTTTTGCATTTCAGGAGTTACTTCACGATTCCCTCTAAAACCTGCAGCCATATCTGAAGTACTTGTTTTGGATTCATATACAGCCATTCCTTGAAAATCTTGAGCCTGAAGAGTTGTAAATAAACCAAATACAACTAGAGAAAGTGAGACTAATTTATTCATAAGTTAAAAATTACTAAATTACAGTAACAAATATGTCTTTAAAAATTAAATATAGTTACCAAACATTTGTTAAATTATTCTTTATTTGACGTAATCTATAATTAAAGGTTTAATCGTATCTTCGTATTTATGAAAAATTATTTCCTTTTTCTATTTGTCATAGTATCTACTACACTTTTTTCTCAGGAGAAATCAATTGCTACCTCATTGATAGCAACTGAATTTTTAGAAGCTGACATCTTTGTTGGAAAAGATAAGTTTGGCTTTAATTACTATATTAAAAACAATGTTTTTTTTAAAAAAGACAATCAGGAACTATTTCAATATAAAAATGTTGCATTGGGAAAAATTATGAAAGTTGACCTTTTGAACCCATTAAAAATCATACTCTTTTATGAAAATTTCAATACTATTATAATAGTAGACAATCAACTCAATGAAATTCAAAAAATCAATTTTTCCGAGAATCAAACGCCAATAGTAGCAAGTGCTTTTGGGATTGCAGCACAAAATAAGTTGTGGCTTTTTAACAACCTTACGCAACAATTGGGATTGTTTGATTTGGTCAAGAATAATTTTCAAGCCTTAGCCACTCCGTTTTCTACTTCTATTAAATTATATCAAAGTGATTACAATCATTTTTATTGGGTTGATATTTTAAACCATGCTTATAGTTGTGATTTGTTTGGCAGAATAAATTCTTTAGGCAAAATTCCTGTGGCAGATGGAATAAAATTCATATCTACTCAAGAATATATTTATTCAAAAGAGAATCAATTGTATTGGGTAGATCGTAACAAAAATGAAACCAATCCCATTATAATAGATAAAAAATCGTTCAAAAGTTTTAGTCATAAAGAACAAATTTTGACTATTTTTACAGACCATGAAATAAGCACTTTTAAAATACAATTACCATAATGCACATAGCCATAGCAGGAAATATCGGAGCCGGAAAAACCACTTTAACCAGATTGTTAGCCAAACATTTTAAATGGGAACCTCATTTTGAAGATGTTGTTGACAATCCCTATTTAGATGATTTTTATCATCAGATGGAACGTTGGTCATTCAATTTACAGATTTATTTTTTGAACAGTAGATTTCGTCAGATTTTACAAATCAGACAAAGTGGAAAAAAGATAATTCAAGATAGAACCATCTATGAAGACTCTCATATTTTTGCTCCCAATTTGCATTCAATGGGTTTAATGACCAATCGTGATTTTCAAAATTATATCTCCCTTTTTGAACTCATGGAAAGCACGGTTCAAGCTCCTGATTTACTTATTTACTTGAGAAGTTCTATTCCTAATTTGGTAAGTCAAATTCACAAAAGAGGAAGAGAATATGAAAATACAATTTCTATTGATTACTTGAGTCGATTAAACGAGCGTTATGAAGCTTGGATTCAAACCTATGACAAAGGAAAACTTTTGATTATTGATGTAGATAATATCAATTTTGTTGACAATCCTGAAGACTTAGGAATGATTTTAAACAGAATTGACGCAGAACTTAACGGATTATTTTAGATAAATTACAGATAAAAAAATCCCGTTTCTTGGTTAAGAAACGGGATTTTTAATATTATAAAAGAACTTATTGTTTTTTGAATTCTTCAATTGCCGCATTGACTTCTTCTTCTGTTCCTTCAAAAGTTTGCGTAGTAGTATTTGTTTCACCATCAACAGTTATGTCAATAGTAACATTTGCAGTTACACCACCATCAGCTGATTTTGATTTTTCAATTGAAATTTCTTTATTTTCTGATTTTATTGCTTCAATTAACTCGATAGCTTCAACCTCTTCACCAACTGTTACCGCATCATGACCACCTAATATTGGAGCAATTACCAATCCAATTAAACATGTTAATTTGATTAAGATGTTCATTGATGGACCAGAAGTATCTTTAAATGGATCACCCACTGTATCACCGGTTACAGCTGCTTTGTGTGCATCAGAACCTTTGTATGTCATTTCACCGTTAATCATTACACCTGCTTCAAATGATTTCTTGGCATTATCCCAAGCACCTCCGGCATTGTTTTGGAACACAGCCCAAAGTACACCAGAAACCGTAACTCCGGCCATATAACCACCTAACATTTCAGCAATTAATTTATTGTCGTATCCTAATAAACTAGGTAAAACTGCAATTAAAATAGGGAAACCAATAGTCAGAATTCCAGGCAACATCATTTCGCGTAATGCCGCTTTTGTAGAAATTTCAACACATTTGCCGTATTCCGGTTTTCCTGTTCCTTCCATGATTCCAGGAATTTCTTTAAACTGACGACGCACTTCATACACCATATCCATCGCTGCTTTTCCAACTGAATTCATTGCTAATGCAGAGAAAACTACCGGAATCATCCCACCTACGAACAACATCGCTAAAACCGGAGCTTTAAAGATGTTGATTCCGTCAATACCCGTAAAAGTTACATACGCCGCAAATAACGCTAATGAAGTTAAAGCTGCAGAAGCGATTGCAAAACCTTTTCCGGTTGCAGCCGTTGTGTTTCCAACTGAATCTAAAATATCTGTACGTGTACGAACTTCTTTAGGTAATTCACTCATTTCAGCAATACCACCGGCATTATCGGAAATTGGTCCGAATGCATCGATAGCTAATTGCATTGCAGTTGTAGCCATCATAGCTGAAGCAGCTAAAGCCACACCATAGAAACCAGCTAATGCATACGAAGCCCAAATAGCACCAGCAAAAATTAATACCGTTGGGAAAGTAGAAATCATACCCGTTGCTAAACCTGCAATTACGTTTGTTCCTGCTCCGGTTGATGATTTTTGTACAATTGCCAAAACCGGTTTTGTACCTAATCCTGTGTAATATTCGGTTACAGATGAGATAACACCTCCAACAAATAATCCAACAATAGTAGCATAGAAAACTCGCATTGATGAAATTTCTTTTAAGCCTTCACCAAAGAACTCCATTTTCATAGTTTCCGGCAACATATATTTTACTAAGAAAAAACAAGATATAAGGGTTAAGATGATAGAAACCCAGTTTCCAACATTTAAGGCACCTTGTACTTCTTTTTCTTTAGCGTTGTTATCTTTAATTTTTACTAACATGGTTCCGATGATAGAAAATAAAATTCCAAAACCGGCAATTGCCATTGGTAATAAAATTGGACCGATTCCGCCAAAAGCATCATCAATTGAACCGCCCATATCTTTGATTACATAGTTTCCTAAAACCATTGCGGCCAAAACCGTTGCTACATACGAACCAAATAAATCGGCTCCCATTCCGGCAACGTCACCTACGTTATCACCTACGTTATCTGCAATAGTTGCAGGATTACGAGGATCATCCTCAGGGATTCCTGCTTCTACTTTACCTACTAAATCGGCACCAACGTCGGCAGCTTTGGTATAAATACCACCCCCAACACGAGCAAATAAGGCAATGGATTCAGCACCCAAAGAAAAACCTGCTAATGTTTCAAGAACAATTGTCATGTCGCTAGTAGAAGTCCACGTTCCATTCATAAAGAAATGGAATAATATAATAAAGAAACCTGTTAAACCTAAAACGGCCAAACCGGCAACACCTAATCCCATTACGGTTCCACCGCCAAAAGAAACTTTTAAAGCTTGTGGCAAACTTGTACGAGCGGCTTGCGTTGTTCTAACATTTGTTTTGGTAGCGATTTTCATTCCCATATTTCCAGCTAAAGCTGAAAAAACAGCACCAAAAATGAAAGCTACTACTATTAATATATGTGTTGTTGGAACGACATATGATATTCCTGCTAAAGCGATACTTGCTCCAATAACAAAGAAAGTCAATAAACGATATTCGGCTTTAAGGAAGGCTAAAGCACCTTCGTAGATGTAATCTGAAATCTCTTTCATCTTTCCATCTCCGGCATCTTGCTTTAAAACCCAAGCTCTTTTGGCCCACATAAAAGCTAATCCTAATAATGCCATAAATATTGGCACATAAATCATAATTGAATCCATAACTATGTATTTTATAATTTTTTTAACGATTGCAAAAGTAACAAAATAGGAATAAAAAAAAGCAACTAATCTAAATTGAATGTTGCTTTTTTTATTAAAATAGTAAAATCTTTAACGAATACTAAACAAACCTGCTACTTTGTTTTCCAAATTAGCAAAACGGTCAACACATTGTTCAATGATTTCTTTGGCTTCATTTACATCACCCCAACCTTCTACATCTACCTTTTTTTGTTCTAAATCTTTATAAACTTTGAAAAAATGTTCTATTTCTTTTAGTAAATGCGGGTTTACATCGGATAAGTCGTTTAATTTATTCCAAATTGGGTCTGAAACCGGCACACAAATTACTTTTTCATCAGGTCCTTTTTCGTCTGCCATATGGAAAACACCGATTGGTTTTACTTCCATCACGCATCCCGGAAAAGTAGGTTCGGTTACTAAAACCAAGACATCCAATGGATCGCCGTCTAATGCTAAGGTTTCCGGAATAAATCCGTAATCAGCAGGATACATCATCGAAGAGAAAATCATTCTATCGTAACGTATCTTTTTTAATTCAAAATCGTATTCATATTTATTTCTGCTTCCTTTAGGTATTTCAATTAATACATCGAAAGATTTTTGTTTTGCTGGACTCATAAGTTCTTTTTTCTTTACAAAAAATTAGGGATACAAAGGTAAGACCTTACAATTAAAAGTTAAGCCTAAAACCAACTTTTAATAAAATAACAATAATGTCCACAAAAGATTAAGAACAATGAAATAAAATGGATTGAAAATTTTTAAATTAAAAATAAAACCCGAAGGATCCTTTCACTGCAAAATTATTAGCATCTGGTAAATCTCTGTAATTTCCTCTCCAAGAGAAATCGATTCTGAAAACTTTAAATATATTTCCTATTCCGGCACTGTATTCCCAATAGGGTTTCTCGGGAGCCAAGTAAATTAAATTCGATGCATTTAAATTTCTATTGCTATCTGAAACACTTCCAACTACACCTTTTATTCCTATTACTTCTCTAAGATTCATTTTTCTTAAGCCGGGAACTCTAGATAAAATTCTACCTAAAAAATGATGCTCTAATTGAAAAGTTGCATATTGATCGGTTACAAATTCATAGAAATTCAAGTTATTAAACGTGTTTTCAATTAAAAAATAGGATTGATTCCCGGGAACCACACTCATCAATCCCAATGGAACATCTCCGAATGTTTTCCCTACTTCTGTAATCACATTCAATCGACCAAAACCACCAACTAGAATAGGTTGTTTAAAATATAATTGTAATTTCTGATAGTCAAAATCGCTGTCAAAAACACCTTTTACACCCTGACTGTAGTTTACAAACAATCTACTGTAAGGACTATCTACAATACTGCGTTCAACTCCATAACCAATTGTTTTTCTTTTTGGCGTATAATCTACCGAGACTGAAAATTCTGATTGTGTAACTTCACTTGCTGTGGTGGTAAATGTGTCATCCGTAAAATAATCTAAACTAAAAGTAGAAGAAGCCGATTTCAGTGTTCTGTATGACATTCCGGTTTCTAAAGTTAAATTTTTTACCGGCTCAATATTCAAAGACATCATGCTCAAGTTAATACTTGTCAAATTGGTATTAGATCCTGCCATGAATAATCCCGATGAAGCAAAACTTCTCCCCAATACATTATTGGATGTTGTTAAGCTTGCACCAATCTGTTCGATATCTCTTCTGTTTCCGGCTTCAAGAATTAATCTGTTTTTTTTATTTATCAAAACCTTTCCGGATAAACCGTATTTCATCTGATTATCTTCAAATCCATAGGCGGTGTAAAATTGTAGTCGCCAAGGATCATTTTGTCCAAAATAAGTTCTACCTCCAACACGAAGACGAACTCCCTCTACTTCATTGTAACCTATAGTAGAAAAAATGGGACCAAAATCAAAGTTGCCTTTTTGAATGTAGCCACTTCCTAAAATGGAAACCAAATTATACATTTGCTTGAACTTTTTTACGGTTTGCAAGGTATCGAGCATTTTATAAACTCCTAATTCGTCTTTGCTTAAACTCTCAAAACGGTTTTCCTGCCAAAAATCATCGCTTTTCGCATAGACTGAATTATCAATAAAATTCACTTCTTCTTTATAAAAATCTTTCGGCTTTTCTTGATTGAAGGCATGATTTTTAAATAAAGTAGTTCGCTTTCCATAAACACCTTTTGATTCTTCTTTTTTATTGAATGCAAAATCAGACATCATGTGGTCTCTTTTTAATAGAAAAACAGAATCGTTTACCACATCAAATTCTTGTTCGATATAAATTTCTTTAACCCAGTTGATATTGGCACTTTTGGTAACTGCCATATTGATTGATTTTATAGCAAAAGTGGTGTCATTTACCCAAAAATCTCCTTTAAAAGTCAGTTCCCCTTTTCTTCTTGGATAATAAACAATGTTGTAGCACCATTTGTTATCAATATACATACTGTCGGTCAATGCATAATTATAAACATCTATACCTGTTCTAGACAACGGACTCACAAAGTCTTTATCAAAAAACTTGAGGTAATTGTCATAAATATCATATTCTGCATACAAATCTTTAATGAATGCAATTATCTGTTGGTTTGTGTTAAATCCTGAATTTTTATTGGCTTTTAGAATTTCCTTTTCTTTGTTTATCGTATTATTTCCATAAACTTCAGAAATGGATTCATTAATAAAAATTGGCAAATACGTTTTTCCAGTAATTCGAGAAGTATCCATTTGTTCAAAAACAAATTCCATTCCTTTGAAAAGCTTACTTTTCATCATGGCACTATCTATTGTATTTAAATCAAATTCAACCTTTTCATATTTATCATACTGATAGTGTTTGAATTGACGGAGTCCGTTTTGTTTTTTTCGAGCCCAAATTTTTCTAAGAATATCAATAGCAGGATTGTTCTTTTTTGACATTTTTCCGGATATCAAAACGACTTCTCGCAAGGTTTCGCCGGCTGCCAAATTTACTTTTATGTCATAGGTCACTGATTTTGTTAACGGAAGTTCAACAGTTGTAAAACCTATGAATGAAACAACAAGTGTAGTGTGACTTTTTTGTGATTCAAGATAGAATCTCCCGTTTTCATTGGTTATCAATCCTTCACTGGAATTTTTGAAATAGACATTAGCAAAAGGAATCGGCTGATTGAATTCATCCAAAACTACACCACTTACTTTTGTTTGAGCAATGACTGATGAAATAACTAATAAAAAAAGAAATAAGAGGCCTTTAAACTTCATAACAATTTGTAAAAAAAAACTTCATCAAGATAATTTTGATGAAGTTTCAAATATAGTGTATATTTTGAATTATTTGTATAAAACCTTTTTTACTGCTTTGATAACATCACTTGCATTAGGCAACCACTCTTTTAGTAGTGTTGGCGAATAAGGAGCAGGTGTGTCGGCAGTTGTAATTCGTTGAATTGGAGCATCCAAATAATCAAATGCCTGCTCTTGAACCATATAAGTTATTTCAGAAGCTACACTGGCAAACGGCCAAGCCTCTTCTAAAACTACTAAACGGTTTGTCTTTTTCACTGAATTCAAAATGGTTTTATAATCCATCGGGCGAACCGTTCTTAAATCAATAATCTCACAGGAAATTCCCTCTTTAGCCAATTCATCAGCTGCTATGAAAGCTTCTTTGATAATCTTTCCAAAAGAAACAATGGTTACATCAGCACCTTCTCTTTTGATGTCTGCAACTCCCAATGGAATAGTATATTCACCTTCTGGCACTTCCATTTTGTCTCCATACATTTGTTCTGATTCCATAAAAATTACAGGATCATTATCACGAATTGCTGATTTTAATAAACCTTTAGCATCATAAGCATTTGATGGAACAACCACTTTTAAACCCGGAGTATTAGCAAACCAGTTTTCAAAAGCTTGTGAGTGTGTTGCTCCTAATTGTCCCGCAGAAGCTGTTGGTCCACGAAAAACCATTGGCATTGGAAACTGTCCTGCAGACATTTGACGCATTTTTGCTGCGTTATTTATAATTTGATCAATTCCAACCAATGAGAAGTTGAAAGTCATAAATTCTACAATAGGACGACAACCATTCATGGCTGAACCTACCGCAATTCCGGCGAATCCAAGTTCAGCAATAGGAGTATCAATTACTCTTTTTGGCCCAAACTCATCCAACATTCCTTTTGAAGCTTTGTAGGCTCCGTTATATTCTGCTACTTCTTCGCCCATTAAATAAATGCTTTCATCACGACGCATTTCTTCGCTCATGGCTTCACAAATGGCTTCTCTAAATTGAATTGTTCTCATATGGAAATTTTCTTAATGTCATTTTTACGAAAGGCAAAAATAAAAATTTAAAATCACTTTACTACATATTTTGAATGTAAAATAGTGCACATTTTTTGTGTTTAATTTTTAAAGATTCTTCATTTTTCAGACTTAATTTGACACAATTCTATTTTAATAGGTTACGAAATCGATATATTACTGAAAATTTATTATGCACGCATACTAAAATTAGAAATTTTATTTGTACTTTCGTAACCGAAAAATAACTTAAACCTATTATATGAAAATATTAGTTTGCATCAGTCACGTACCTGATACTACTTCCAAAATTAATTTTATTAATGGCGATTCTGAATTTGACACCAATGGCGTTCAGTTTGTAATTAATCCAAATGATGAATTTGGTTTGACACGTGCCGTTTGGTTTCAAGAACAACAAGGAGCAACAGTAACCGTTGTAAATGTTGGCGGACCTGACACGGAACCAACCTTGAGAAAAGCACTGGCTATTGGAGCTAATGAAGCCATTCGTGTAAATGCAACTCCAACTGACGGGTTTTTTGTTGCAAAACAACTAGCTGAAGTAATTAAACAAGGTAATTATGATTTAGTTATTTGTGGAAAAGAATCATTGGATTATAATGGTGGAATGGTTCCGGGAATGATTGCAGGTTTATTAGGATATAATTTTATCAATTCTTGTATCGATGTAAAAGTTGACGGTACTTCTGTAAAAGCAATCAGAGAAATTGATGGTGGAAAAGAAACTAGTTCTACTTCTTTGCCATTAATTATAGGTGGACAAAAAGGTTTGGTTGAAGAAAAAGATTTGCGAATTCCGAACATGAGAGGAATTATGACAGCTCGTACAAAAGCATTAACAGTTGTAGAACCAATTGATGCAAATAACAGCACGAAAGCTGTTAAGTTTGAAAAGCCGGCTCCAAAATCAGCGGTGAAACTAGTAAGTGCTGATAACTTGGATGAATTAGTGAGCTTGTTACACAACGAAGCTAAGGTTATTTAGTAAGGAGTTTTTAGTTGGGATTTTGGGAGTAGGCATTACACCAACTTTTAAATCCTTAAACCTGAAAACTCATAAACCATTATTAAACTTTTAAACAAAAAAATTATGTCATTATTAATATATGCAGAATCAGCAGAAGGAAAATTTAAGAAAGTAGCTTTCGAATTAGCTTCCTATGCAAAAAAAGTAGCCGAATCATTAGGAACAACAGTAACAGCCGTAACGGTAAACGCTTCTGATGTTTCAGAATTATCAAAATATGGCGTTGACAAAGTATTGAAAATTACCAATGATAAGTTGGCAACTTTCAACGCAAAAGCCTATGCTGATGCCATCAAACAAGCGACTCAAAAAGAAGGTGCTAAAGTAATTGTTCTTTCTTCAACTACCGATAGTATTTATCTTGCTCCATTAGTTGCTGTAGGATTAGAAGCAGGATTTACATCAAATGTGGTTGGTTTACCTTTGAGCACTTCACCTTTTCAAGTAAAAAGAAATGCTTTTTCAAATAAAGCTTTCAACATCACTGAAATTTCTACTGATGTAAAAGTTTTAGGCTTAGCGAAAAACTCATATGGTTTGGTAGAAAGCAATTCAAATTTAACAACCGAAGATTTTTCACCAAATTTAAATGATGCTGATTTTAATGTAAAAGTTGAAAGCGTAGAAAAGGTAAGCGGAAAAGTAACGATAGCCGATGCAGAAGTTGTAGTTTCTGGCGGACGCGGATTAAAAGGTCCTGAAAACTGGGGATTAGTAGAAGATTTAGCTGCCGTTTTAGGTGCTGCAACAGCTTGTTCAAAACCGGTATCCGATTTAGGTTGGAGACCTCATAGCGAACACGTTGGACAAACGGGAAAACCTGTAGCAACCAATTTATATATTGCTATTGGAATTTCAGGAGCAATTCAACACATTGCAGGGATCAATTCCTCAAAAGTAAAAGTAGTTATCAATTCTGATCCTGAAGCACCTTTCTTTAAAGTTGCCGATTATGGAGTGGTTGGTGATGCTTTTGAAATTGTTCCTAAATTGACTCAAAAATTAAAAGAATTTAAAGCTCAAAATTCATAATTTTTTATAAATTGTGCCCTCATTGGGCTATCTAAATTGAGATAGTTGTATCTTTGTTTGGATAGCCCATTTTTTAATTATTAATTTAGCTATGTACTTTGTACTTACTACTTTGTACTGATATAATATGAGTCTTGTTAAACTAGCCATAAAAGGAATTTCTTATAGCCAAACACAAAATGGTGCTTATGCTTTAATTTTGAATGAAGTTGACGGCGAACGAAAACTACCAATTGTTATTGGAGCTTTTGAAGCACAATCGATTGCAATTGCTTTAGAAAAAGAGATAAAACCACCTCGTCCACTCACCCACGACTTGTTTAAAAATTTTGCCGATCGATTTGACATTATTGTCAAACAAGTGATTATTCACAAATTGGTTGATGGTGTTTTTTATTCGAGTATTATTTGTGAAAGAGATAAAATTGAGGAAATTATTGACGCTCGTACTTCCGATGCTATTGCTTTGGCATTGCGATTTAACGCCCCCATTTTCACCTATAAAAACATTTTAGACAAAGCGGGTGTCTATCTCAAAGGAAACACTATGGAGCCTGAAAATGCCGTTGAAGAAAACGACGCTGTTTTGAGTACCCCTGAAACTTTTGGTTTAGAAGACACTTCTGTCCCAAAAGATAGTTATAGCAGTAAAAGCGTTCAGGAACTCTATGAAATGCTCAATGAAGCTGTTCAAAATGAAGATTATGAAAAGGCTGCAAAAATTAGAGACGAAATTTCAAAGAAAGAATCTTAGCTTTTTATTCTAAATAAATAATCCAAAAAGTACCTCTTAAAAATGTATAAAAAATTAATTTTACTAACACTTACTTTGCTATTCTCGTTAGGTTTAAGTGCACAAGAACTTGAGAAAAAGTGGCAATTAAGTTCATCAAAAACGGATTATTTAGAGTTAAAGGAAGGTGGTTATGAACTAAAAATCAGTTCAGACAGCCTTACTCAAAAAGGTGATTATCTTGTTCAGGATAATTATCTTTTTTTATTTGAAAATGGTTCTGATGCACCAACCAAACGATTTACAATTGAATCAAAATCAGATTCGCTTTTGACTTTAAAATCAAAAGACAAAGCATATTCTTTTTTCTCTTCCAACAAAATAAAACCTGAACAAACCCAATCAAAACTAATTGCTAGTGAAGGTTTTACTATGACTAGTTTATGGAAAGGAATTCTTGGAATGCTATCCCTTTTAGCCCTAGCTTTTGTATTTAGTGCCAATCGAAAAGCCATAAATTGGAAAACAGTCGGAATTGGAATTTTGGCACAATTTATACTTGCAATTGGTGTTTTGAAAGTTACTTTTGTAAAAAACATATTTGAATTTGTAGGCGGATTATTTGTAAAAGTTTTAGATTTTACAAGAGCCGGAAGCGAATTTTTATTAGGAGGAATGATGAATGTTGATAATTTTGGATTCATCTTTTTGTTTCAAGTTTTACCAACCATTATTTTCTTTTCTGCTCTAACTTCTTTGTTGTTCTATTTAGGAATAATTCAAATCGTTGTTAAAGGTTTAGCGATGCTTCTAACCAAAATTTTAGGCATTTCAGGTGCTGAAAGTTTATCGGTTGCAGGAAATATCTTTTTAGGTCAAACCGAAGCTCCGCTGATGATTAAAGCGTATTTGGAGAAAATGAATAGAAGTGAAATTCTTTTGGTTATGGTCGGCGGAATGGCCACTGTAGCCGGAGGAGTATTAGCAGCATATATTGGATTCCTAGGTGGAAACGATCCTGTTTTGCGATTGGAATTTGCCAAACATTTACTTGCAGCATCAGTTATGGCAGCACCTGGAGCTATTGTAGTTTCAAAAATTCTCTATCCTCAAACAGAAGCCATTAACACAAATGTTGAAGTTTCAAAAGAAAAAATTGGTTCAAATATTCTTGATGCTATCGCAACCGGAACAACAGAAGGACTGAAATTAGCAGCCAATGTTGCAGCGATGTTGTTGGTTTTTATTGCTTTTATTGCGATGATTAATTATACTTTAAGTTGGATTGGAGGGTGGTCTGGTTTAAACGATGTAATTGCTGCAAACACACCTTATTCTAAGTTTTCTTTAGAAACAGTTTTGGGAATTGTATTTGCTCCTTTAATGTGGTTAATTGGGGTTGCAACGGAAGATGTAATGCTAATGGGACAATTATTAGGAATTAAGTTAGCCGCTTCTGAATTTGTAGGATATATTCAATTAGCTGAATTAAAAAATGTAGCTTCAACCATCCATTTTACGTATGACAAATCAGTAATTATGGCCACCTATATGTTGTGTGGTTTTGCAAATTTTGCATCTATCGGAATTCAGATTGGTGGAATTGGATCATTAGCACCGGGACAACGCAAAACACTTTCTGAATTTGGATTGAAGGCTGTCATTGGAGGAAGTATCGCATCTTTATTATCGGCCACTATTGCCGGAATGATTATAGGATAAATTATGACTCATCACTTTATATGTAACCATTGTAAATATGAAAACAAAGTTAACATAAGCGAAAGCGACAGAGGAACATATCAAATGCAACATGGCGATTTTAAAGACACAACATGCATTAGTTGTTTTAGAAAAAAAAGAGCTCATATAAATGAAATTTATGGTAAAGTATCCTTTAATATGATATTATTAGGTTTTATAATAAGCTTGATTATTGCTTTAATTTTATTACATTACTCTAGAAGTTTTATTTTATTTTCTTGTGAAATTATAGGATTACCAGTATTGATATTTTTATATGAAAATAATTTAGTCAAAACATTTAATCATTACAGAATTAAAAAAATATGAAACAATATCATGACCTTGTTAAACACGTTTTAGAAAACGGATCACAAAAAGGCGATCGAACCGGAACCGGAACCATCAGTGTTTTTGGTTATCAAATGCGTTTTGATTTAAGTGAAGGTTTTCCGATGGTTACCACTAAAAAATTACATTTAAAATCGATTATACATGAATTGCTTTGGTTTATCAAAGGCGAGACAAATATTAATTATCTTAAAGAAAACGGTGTTAAGATTTGGGACGAATGGGCAGATGAAAACGGCGATTTAGGTCCGGTTTACGGTCATCAATGGCGAAACTGGAATAGCGAAGAAATTGATCAAATTACTGAATTAATCGAAACCTTAAAGAAAAATCCAAATAGCCGTAGAATGTTGGTTTCTGCTTGGAATCCTTCTGTTTTGCCCGATACATCCAAATCATTTGCAGAAAATGTAGCCAATGGAAAAGCGGCACTTCCACCCTGTCATGCTTTTTTTCAATTTTATGTAGCTGATGGAAAATTGAGTTGTCAATTGTATCAACGAAGTGCCGATATCTTTTTAGGTGTACCTTTTAATATTGCTTCATATGCCTTATTTACGTTGATGATTGCTCAGGTTTGCGATTTACAACCGGGAGAATTCATTCACACTTTTGGTGATGCTCATATTTATAACAATCATATTGAACAATTGGAATTACAACTTTCGCGTGAGCCAAAACCATTGCCAAAAATGATTTTAAATCCGGATATTAAATCCATTTTCGATTTCACTTTTGATGACTTTACGTTGGAAGGGTATGATCCACATCCACATATTAAAGGAGTTGTCGCTGTTTAAATCATAAAAAATCCGTCTAAGCTTTTAAACGGATTTTTTTTATCAAATAGGGATTATACAGCCACAACGCTATTCTCAGCAGCGGCAAAATCATTCCATTTGTAAGCATCTGCTTGATCATCGTTAACGAATTCTCCGTCTACTAAATAACGGAATTCGTAGGAATTAGAAGCTGGTAAATCAAACGTAGCTTTGAAAGTTCCGTTTTTTAACTTGCTTAACTCTCCTTCTACAGGATTCCAATTGTTAAAATCTCCAACAACTGCTGCAGTTGTAGCTTCTTTAGCTTGGATTGAAAAAGTTACTTTACAAACCGGTTTTGTTTTTATAAATTGTTTCTTAAGTGCCATCTTATTTATATTTAAATAGTTATGGGGCAAAGTAACAAACAGATTGTTGAATTTCAAACAGTTAGGCTCATTTTTATGATATTCTTATTTTAGCTAGACAAAGTTCGTTATATTATTAATTTATAAGGAATTAAATTGCAATCTAAAAATAAGAAAACGTTTTAATGTTAAAATATCTTAATTTGATGTTTTATCTTTTCAAAAAAAAGTATACCTTTAAATTCAAAATTTAAGCACAAAATGGAAAATCAACAGCACGAAAAATACGAATATGCAAGAAGAAGAATCAAACAAAAGAAGCGTTTGTATTACCATTTTATATTTTTTTTAATAGGTAGCTTATTCTTTTTATTAGTTGAAAAAATTTATGATATACAACCTTTTGAAGGATGGTATTTATGGGCAGTAACCTTATGGTTTTTCTTTTTTATCCTTCATTTTATTAAAGTTTATATCACAGACAGATTCATGAATAAAAATTGGGAACGCGAACAAATTGACAGATTAATGGCATTACAGGATAAAAAAATTGAACAACTTCAAAAAAAAATTGAGTCTGAAAAATCAAATACTGCCGAATAATGATTACAATAATTGCTGCAGCAGCTGAAAATAGAGCTTTAGGAAAAAACAATGATTTAATTTGGCATTTACCCGATGACTTTCAAAGATTTAAATCCTTAACCACGGGCCATTATATAATAATGGGCAGAAAAACTTTTGAAAGTTTTCCGAAACCTTTACCTAACAGAACTCATGTTATAATAACAAGACAAAAAAATTATAAGGCACCAAACTGCATAGTAGTCAGTAATTTAAAAAAAGCAATAGCTGCTTGTCCTTCAGATGAAAACTTATTTATAATTGGTGGTGGAGAAATATACGCTCAATCTATGGATATTGCTCATAAAATAGAGTTAACCAGAGTACACCATTCTTTTGAAGCAGATACTTTTTTCCCTGAAATACCGGAATCAGATTGGATTTTACAACATGAAGAATATCATCCAAAAGATGAAAAACACAAATTTGACTTTACTTATCAAACTTACCTAAAAAAAAACATCCCATAAAGGGATGTTTTTTGAACCAAAAAAGCTGTTACTCAATGCTATTGTAGCGTAAGTATCTGATAACTTAAAATGAATATTACCACGGCCAAAAAAATTCCTGAAAAGAAAATGATGACATTGGCAAACTTTTGAGAATACATCTCAAAAAAACCTTTAATACCAAATACCACAAAGGTACTAAAGGCATAAAAAACTAAAATTTCCAAAAACAAATTTAACCCTAAGAACGTATTAGGCACCTTAATTTCTGCAGTGTTTATGAAAACATTGCTGTTGATACTCATAACTAAAACACAAGTAATAACCAGTGCCAAAAGCAACCACTTGATTTCTGTTTTAACTATTCTAGATAACATACTTTAATTGTTTGATTCTTTTGTAAAATTGCTTAAATGAAACGAACTCTACAATACCCACATTTAAGGATATTTTTTTATCCCTAATATTAGGGATGTTTTGTTTGACATTGAGAAAAATACATTAAACAATTTTGATAAAATACAACTTGTTAAACTTATATAATAGATTATCTTTGTAAAAAATTATCAGCATGTCTAAAAACGTGACTCCCTATAAAGATTCTTCACTAGGAAAAAAAGAACAAGTTGCTCAAATGTTTGATACCATTTCTGGAAACTACGATGGATTGAATCGAGTAATTTCTTTTGGAACAGATGTAAAATGGCGAAAAAAAGTGCTAAAACTTGTATCAAAATCCAATCCTGAAAAGATTTTGGATATTGCTACAGGCACAGGCGATTTGGCTATTTTAATGACTGCTACAAACGCAAAAAAAATTGTAGGTCTTGATATTTCTGCTGGAATGTTGGAAGTTGGAAAAAAGAAAATAGAAAAAAAGAATTTATCCGATAAAATAGAAATGGTTTTAGGTGATTCCGAAAACATTCCTTTTGAAGACAACACCTTTGATGCTATAACTGTTGCTTTTGGTGTTAGAAACTTTGAAAATTTAGAAAAAGGTTTAACTGAAATCAAAAGAGTTTTAAGACCAAACGGCATTTTTGTTATTTTAGAAACTTCAGTTCCAAAAAAATTCCCATTCAAACAAGGTTATAAATTATATACTAAAAACATTCTTCCTCTGATAGGAAAACTTTTTTCAAGAGATAATTCTGCCTATGCTTATTTATCAGAATCTGCATCTGTTTTTCCTTATGGTGAAGCTTTAAACAATATTTTACGTAATATTGGGTTTATAAATGTTGTTTCTGAACCACAAACGTTTGGTGTCGCAACAATATATAGTGCTTCTAAATAATCGTATGAAAAAAATAGTTTGTCTTATATTTCTTTTTGCATTTTTAAATGGTCATTCTCAAGTTAAGGGAATGTTCGCAAAAGATCCCATTACTAACCTAGAAAACTTTGACAAACAAAGAATTCACTGGGGCTATTTTCTTGGTTTTAATTTTTATGATTTCAAATTTGACTACACCGAAAAAACTACAGACATTATAGTTGAAGGAACCACCGGCTTTAACGTTGGTCTTGTTGGAAATCTTAGGCTTCACGAATACATAGATTTGCGTTTTGAACCGGGATTATATTATACCCAGCGAAATTTAAAATATCCTTTAATTGATAATGAGTTTGATGCATTACGAGAAGTTAAATCCACCTACATTCACTTTCCGTTATTAGTGAAGTTTTCTTCTAAGAGAATTGGGAATTTCAAACCCTATTTGGTAGGCGGACTTTCTGCTTCTTTAAATTTATCAAGTAATGCGAAAGCTCAAGATGATAATTTTAATAATCGATTCAGGGTAAACCAATGGACAACAAATTATGAAATGGGATTTGGTGTTGATTTGTATTTTGAATATTTTAAATTCTCTCCGTCAATAAGAGGTGTATTTAGCTTTAATGACGAATTAATAAGAGATAACGACCCAAATAGTCCATGGACAGGAACTGTTGAATCAATGAAAACCCGAGGCATTTTTATAAACTTTACTTTCCATTAATTTTTCGTTGTATTTCACTTAAAACTATAGCAGTAGCAGTAGCAACATTCAAACTTTCGGTTTTTTGAATTGCTCCAAATCTTGGGATTGTTATTTTATGTTGCACCAGGCACGCTATCCCTTCTGAAATCCCATTGGCTTCATTACCCATAATTATAATTCCCTCTTTCGAAAAATCTTCAGAATAAATAGAATTTTCATCCATAAAAGTGCCATAAATTGGCAAAGTGGTTGTTTTTAGCATTTTAGCTAAATCCCCATAAACAACAGCAACTCTGGAAACAGAACCCATTGTAGATTGAATTACTTTAGGATTATAAACATCAACGGTTGTTTCAGAGCAAAAAAGTTGTTCAATTCCAAACCAGTCACAAAGTCGAATAATTGTTCCGAGATTTCCGGGATCTCTAATATCGTCTAAAGCCACAACCAATCCGGAATCAGAAAAAGGTTTAGCCTTTGGAATTTTAAAAACTGCCAAACAATTATTTGGTGTGACCAAAGCACTCATTTTTTTTAATTCTTGCTCAGAAATTACTACCGAAAACATCTCATCATTATCAAATAAATTGGAATCCGTTACATACAAATTCAACAATTCAAATCCTGCTTCTATGAATTCTGAAATCACCTTAAAACCTTCAGCAATAAACATTTGATGTTCAACTCTGAATTTTTTTTGTCTTAAACTTATTATTAACTTTATTTGGTTTTTACTAACCATAGAAAAGATGTACTTTTGACTAAAATTATCCCATTACTTGAAAAGTAGCGACACAAAAATAGCATTATTAATAGTAATTACGATATTAATTTATTCGTGTAACATTGTAAAGAGAGTTCCCGATGGAAAAAGCTTACTTGTAAACACTGAAATTATTGTTGATGGTAAAACTTCAAATCAAGAAAGTGTCAATGAAATATTGATTCAAAAACCAAATTCCCGTATTTTAAAAATTCCTTTGAGCTTATTGGTTTATAACTTAGCCCAACCAAATCCTGACTCCGTTTTTAGAGCTCGATATATTGAAGATTCTGTTCGATTTAAACGTATAAAGAGATTAATCTCTGAAAAACAAGTTTATCGATTAGGAGAATCTTTTTTTAATCAAGGTTTTAATAATTTTTTGAAAAGTAGCGGAGAAGCTCCGGAAATTGTTGATGAAGAAAAAACTAAAAAAAGCACTCAAAGACTTTACAGCTACTATTTCAATAACGGTTATTTTGACGTGGAGACATCCTCAAAAACAGATAGCGTTGGCTTAAAAAGAGCCAAAACAACTTATGAAGTTTCGCTAGGCAAACCTTATGTTATTGATTCCATCAAAACCACCATTTCCTCTCCTGATGTTGATTCACTTTATCAAGTTGCAAAAAGCAATTCTGTAATAAAATCAGGTGAACAATTCAAAAGCGAAAATTTTAATGAAGAGAGAAATCGCTTAACTTCTTTTTTCAGAAATCGTGGTGTATATCAATTTCAACAGAATTATATCAATTTTGATATTGATACTATTGGCACAGGAAAAAAAACAAATATAAATGTTGAAATATCAGACTTCAACTACCGAAAAGGAGACACAATTATAACTGTTCCTTTTAAAATATTTAAAATTAGTGAAGTTAATATTTTCACAGACAGTCCTTCGTCAAAAAATAAAATAAAAGTAGCTGATAGTATTACTTATAAAGGATTTAACTTATATAGTACCGATAAGATTAAATACAAACCAAAAGCCATAACTGATGCAGTTTTTATCTCAAAAGGCAATGTTTACGCAGACTATCAAAACACCCTTACTAATCGTTATTTAAGTAATCTGAAAGTTTTTAATTATCCTACAATTCAATATATTGAAGACGAACGCGATACTATTTCGAACAGTTTAATTGCCAATATATATTTAAATCCACGAAAAAAATACAATTTTTTGGCAGCGGTTGACTTTACACATTCTAACATTCAAGATTTTGGTATCAGTGGAAATACGTCATTAACCATTCGAAATGTTTTTAACGGTGCCGAAACTTTTGAATTTGCCGTAAAGGGAACTGTTGGCTCTTCAAGAGATTTGGCTGGTTCTAACGACAATTTCTTTAATATTTCAGAAGTTGGAGTGGATGCAAAACTTAACTTCCCCAGAATATTTTTTCCATTCAATACCGATAAAATTATTCCGAAGAGCATGATTCCCTCTACCAATTTTGGTGTTGGTTTTGCAAAACAGAAAAACATTGGTTTGGATAAAGAAAACTTTACTAGTTCACTGACGTATAACTGGAATCCAAAACGATTTAACACCGTGAGATTTGATTTGTTCAACATTCAATATGTAAAAAATCTGAGAATTGATCGCTATTTTGATGTCTATCGTTCATCGTATAATGCCTTAAACAATATTGCAGAAATATATAGTAATCAGGTAAATCCAGACTATTTTGACACAAATAACAATTTAATTATTGAATCGGGAACAAACGGATTTCTTAGTGATGTTTTAGGGTCGGACCCTTCAGTTGTCACTACACCCGATGACTTTCGAACTGTTAGAGGAATTGATGAAAGAAAAAAACGACTAACTGAAAACAATTTAATTGTTGCATCGAGTTATAGCTATACAAAATCAACAAAAACTTCTTTACTATTAAATAATTTTTATATTTTAAAAACTAAAGTAGAATCAGCCGGAAATCTTTTGTCATTGTTGTCAAGAACTATTAATGAGCCTTTAATTTCTGAAGGAAGTTCTACTTTTTTTGATGTCGAATATTCTCAGTATATTAAAACAGAATTTGAATTTATTAAACATTGGGATTTAAAGAGAAACCGTGTTTTTGCTACACGAACATTTGCCGGAGTTGCAATTCCATACGGTAATTCAAATAACATTCCGTTCTCACGAAGTTACTTTGCCGGTGGGACAAATGACAATCGAGCTTGGAGACCTTATAGTTTAGGTCCGGGAAGTAGTGGAGCTTTAAATGATTTCAATGAAGCCAATTTAAAATTAGCCTTAAATGCAGAATACAGATTTAAACTTTTTGGCAATTTCAGAGGGGCCTTTTTTGCGGATTTAGGAAATATTTGGAATTTTTTAGACAATGTCACGTTAGATGGAGCAAAATTTACAGGAATAGCTTCGCTTAAAGACATCGCTTTGGGAACAGGAATTGGAACTCGCTATGATTTCAGTTTTTTTGTTGTTCGTTTTGATCTGGGATTTAAAACTTATAATCCGGCAAACGAGGAAAACAGACGATGGATGAAAGATTTTAATTTTAAAAGTTCTGTGCTAAATATTGGTATAAATTATCCATTCTAAATTCAGATTTACTATTTTTGTAAGCTAACTAAAACATAAATATATGAGTCATACAATTAAACCAGGAGTTGCTACCGGTGATGATGTACAAGCAATCTTTAATTATGCTAAAGCTAAAGGTTTTGCATTACCTGCGGTAAATGTAATAGGTTCCAGCTCAATAAATGGCGTTTTGGAAACTGCTGCAAAATTAAATGCTCCTGTTATAATTCAATTTTCAAATGGAGGAGCAATTTATAATGCCGGTAAAGGATTGTCAAATGACGGACAAAAAGCAGCTATCTTAGGCGGAATTGCAGGAGCGAAACATATTCATACTTTAGCAGAAGCATATGGTGCAACTGTTATTTTACATACTGACCATTGTGCTAAAAACTTATTGCCATGGATTGACGGTTTGTTAGATGCCTCAGAAAAACATTTTGCCGAAACCGGAAAGCCTTTATTTTCTTCGCACATGATTGATCTTTCTGAAGAACCAATTGAAGAAAATATCGAAATTTGTAAAGCTTATTTAGCTCGAATGAGTAAGATGGGAATGACTTTAGAAATTGAACTTGGTGTAACCGGTGGTGAGGAAGATGGTGTTGATAATTCTGATGTTGACAGTTCAAAATTATACACACAACCAGAAGAAGTGGCTTATGCCTATGAAGAGTTAATGAAAGTAAGTCCGAAGTTTACAATTGCTGCAGCTTTTGGAAACGTTCACGGGGTTTACAAACCTGGCAATGTAAAATTGACACCGGTTATTTTAAAAAATTCTCAAGAATTTGTTCAAAATAAATTCAACACTATTTCAAATCCAATAGATTTTGTTTTTCACGGAGGTTCAGGTTCAACATTAGAAGAAATAAGAGAAGCTATCTCTTATGGAGTAATCAAAATGAACATTGATACCGATTTACAATTTGCTTTTACAGAAGGAATTCGTGATTATATGACATCAAAAATTGACTATTTAAAAACTCAAATTGGAAGTCCGGACGGAGCCGATTCACCAAATAAAAAGCATTATGATCCAAGAAAATGGATTCGTGAAGGAGAAATGACTTTCAACAAACGTTTAGAACAAGCATTTGCTGATTTAAACAATGTAAACACTTTATAAGCAGGAAGAGTGAAGTTTGAAGCTGGAAGTTTTCTTCCATCTTCCATCTTCCATCTTCCAAACTAAATTTAAAATTATGGCTTGGTTTAAAAGAACAGAAAAAGGAATTCAAACGGCTACAGAAGATAAAAAAGATGTGCCAAAAGGATTGTGGTATAAATCTCCAACAGGAAAAATAGTTGATCAAGATGAATTAGCAAAAAATTTATGGGTAAGTCCTGAAGATGATTTTCATGTACGAATAGGAAGTGCCGAATATTTTAGTATTCTTTTTGATGACGGTTTTAAGGAGTTGGACGCAAAAATGACATCTAAAGATCCTTTAAAATTTACAGATACCAAAAAATATTCGGACCGTTTAAAAGACGTGATGGAAAAAACAGGATTGAAAGATGCTGTAAGAACAGCAGTTGGAAAATCAAAAGGAAATGATTTAGTAGTTTGTTGTATGGATTTTGCTTTTATTGGCGGATCAATGGGAGCTGTAGTTGGAGAAAAAATAGCAAGAGGAATTGATTATTCTATAAAAAATAAAATTCCTTTTATGATGATTTCAAAATCTGGTGGAGCCCGAATGATGGAAGCTGCTTATTCCTTAATGCAATTAGCAAAAACATCAGCTAAGTTAGCTCAACTTGCCGAAGCTGGGATTCCATACATTTCACTTTGTACAGATCCAACTACGGGAGGAACAACCGCTTCTTATGCTATGTTGGGCGATATTAATATTGGTGAACCCGGAGCTTTGATTGGTTTTGCCGGACCAAGAGTTGTAAAAGACACTACCGGTAAGGACTTACCGGAAGGTTTCCAAACTTCTGAATTCTTATTAGAACACGGATTTTTAGATTTCATTACCCATAGAAAAGAATTGAAAGACAAAATAAATCTATATATCGATTTAATTCTAAATCAAGACGTTAGATAGAAACAAAATCCCGATGGCTCGGGATTTTTTTATGTGTAATAATTAATTTAAACTTTTACATTCCACTTCGGATTGCTTCAACCGGATCTAACTTAGAGGCAGAAATAGCAGGAATGATTCCAGAAATCAATCCAATAAAACCTGCTAAACCAGTTCCTAAGATTATATTACCCATGCTTAAAACAAATTCAAAATCTAAAAGTTTTGTTACAATGGCTGCAATTCCCCAAACCATCAAAAGACCAATTATTCCACCAATAACAGACAAAATAATGGCTTCAAACAAAAACTGGAACAAGATAAATCTATTTTTTGCTCCTAATGATTTTTGAATTCCAATTAAATTGGTTCTTTCCTTAACAGAAACAAACATAATGTTGGCAATTCCAAAACCACCAACTAATAAAGAAAATCCGGCTATTAACCATCCTGCAATGTTTAATTGTGTAAAAATACCATCAATCAAATCAGTAAAACCAGACAGTACATTAATAAAAAAATTGTCAATATCGGTAACTTTCACGCCTCTGTAAGTTCTCAATTTTTGAGTAATTTCGCCTTTAAAAGCCTCCATATCAACTCCTTTTATTGGTTTTATCAATATAGCAGGAGTCAACAAATCACTATTTTCACCATACAACCGTCTGATAAAATTCATAGGAATAAAAACCGCGTTGTCTCTACTATCTCCAAAGGTTGAAAACCCTTGTTTTTCTGTTACACCTATAACTGTAAATCGTTGCCCATAAAGTCGTATTTTTTGACCAATAGCTTTATTTGAATCCACAAACAAACCTTCTGCCACGCCATATCCTAAAATGATTACCGGAGTTCCAGAGTTGGATTCTGATTCGTTAAAGAAACGACCTTGTCCGATTTTGATCCCATCAATACCTTCAAATTCATTAGTTGTTGGCGTAACTCTTACTTGACTAACGGTTTGGTCTTCAAATTTGATATTTTCATTTCTGGTAAAAAGATTAAACGCCATTTTATCAACACCGTTTAATGACTTTTTTAAATACTCAAATTCATCATAAGTTACATTGGGAAACTGCTCTCTTTTCCACTGTGGAATTTCAGAAGGGCCAAATGAAAAACGCATCAAATAAATAGTGTTTTTATCTAAATCACTTAAATCTGCCTTCACTTTTCTGTCCAAAGAATCAACAGCTGCCAAAACAGCAATTATTGAAAAAATTCCAATAGTTACTCCCAAAAGCGATAAAAAAGTTCGGAGTTTGTTTGTTCGCAAAGCATTCATTGCAAAACTAAAACTCTCTTTCAGTAAACGTAAATATACCAACATGAGTTAAAATCAAATAAGATATCTTATTAGTAGAAAAAAAGGAAAGAATGTTACACAAAATTTAAAAACTTATAACGACATCAAAATAGATTAAAAGTCATAAAAAATTCTAAGAAAGTAATCCTGTAAACTTTTGAAAGTTAAACAGACAAATAGTACTTTTGCTCCTTTAAATCTAACTACAACATGAACAACTCAAAAAAAATTCAATCGGCTTTAATTTCAGTATTTGACAAAACAGGATTAGAGCCTATTGTACAACAACTACACCAACAAAATGTAACACTTTATTCTACCGGAGGAACCGAAGATTTTATAAAAAATTTAGGAATTCCGGTTGTGGCTGTTGAAGATGTAACTTCTTATCCTTCCATTTTAGGGGGGCGTGTTAAAACATTGCATCCAAAAATTTTTGGCGGCATTTTAAACCGTCAAGATCATGAAGGCGATGTTCAACAAATGGAAGAATTTAATATTCCACAAATTGATTTAGTGATTGTTGATTTATATCCTTTTGAAAAAACAGTAGCTTCTGGTGCTTCAGAGTCGGATATTATTGAAAAAATAGACATCGGTGGAATTTCACTTATACGTGCTGCTGCAAAGAATTTCAAAGACACGTTAATTGTTGCTTCTGTAAATGAGTATTCATATTTATTAGATTTAATTGTTGCTCAAAATGGAACTACGACTTTGGAACAGCGAAAATTATTAGCTACCAAAGCGTTTCATGTTTCATCGCATTATGATACAGCTATTTTTAATTATTTTAATACGGATGAAACTATTTACAAACAAAGTATAGCGGATGGACAAATATTAAGATATGGTGAAAACCCGCATCAAAAAGGCTATTTCTTTGGAGCTTTTGATGAAATGTTTACCAAAATTCACGGAAAAGAATTGTCATACAACAATCTTTTAGATGTTGATGCTGCTGTAAATTTAATTTTAGAATTCAAAAACAACAATCCTACTTTTGCGATTTTGAAACACAACAATGCTTGTGGATTAGCCACCAGAGAAACCATGAAAGAAGCTTATTTGGATGCTTTAGCCGGCGATCCAACTTCAGCCTTTGGCGGTGTTCTAATTGCCAATGGAACTATAGATAAAGCAACAGCAACTGAAATTAACCAATTGTTTTGCGAAGTAGTAATTGCTCCAAGTTTTGATGCAGAAGCCATTTCAATTCTTGAAGAAAAGAAAAACAGAATAATTTTAGTCCAAAACGAAGTTGAATTACCCCAAAAACAAGTGAGAACTTGCTTGAACGGATTGTTAATTCAAGAAAGAAATGCAATTACAGATACTAAAGAAGGTTTAAAAACCGTTACTACTCTTGAACCTACTAATCAAGAAATTGAAGACTTACTGTTTGCCTCAAAAATTTGTAAAAACACCAAATCTAATACGATTGTTTTAGCCAAAAACGGTCAGCTTATTGCTGCCGGAACCGGACAAACTTCTCGAGTTGATGCATTAAAGCAAGCCATTGAAAAAGCAAATTCTTTTAATTTTGATTTGAAAGGAGCTGTAATGGCAAGCGATGCCTTTTTTCCATTTCCTGATTGTGTGGAAATTGCTCATCATGCCGGAATTACTGCTGTGATTCAACCTGGTGGTTCTATTAAAGATGAATTGAGTATCACGTATTGTAATGAAAATAATTTGAAAATGGTATTTACAGGAACACGTCATTTTAAACATTAATTTTTATACCTTTGCTTGTTATATTTATAAACCTAATAAACCCAAAACAAACGTATGGGATTTTTTGATTTCATGACCGAGGATATCGCAATTGACCTTGGTACAGCAAACACACTTATTATTCATAATGACAAAGTTGTAATTGACAGTCCGTCGATTGTAGCCCGTGATAGAATTTCCGGAAAAATAATAGCAGTTGGTAAAGAAGCCAATTTGATGCAAGGAAAAACACACGAAAACATTAAGACTATTCGTCCCTTAAAAGATGGTGTAATTGCTGATTTTGACGCATCTGAAAAGATGATAAACATGTTTATCAAAAGCATTCCTGCTTTAAAGAAACGCTTGTTTACTCCTGCTCTAAGAATGGTAGTTTGTATCCCTTCCGGAATTACTGAAGTGGAGATGCGAGCTGTAAAAGAATCTTGTGAACGTGTAAATGGAAAAGAAGTTTATTTGATTCATGAACCAATGGCTGCGGCAATCGGTATTGGCATTGACATTATGCAACCAAAAGGAAACATGATTGTTGATATCGGTGGTGGTACCACAGAAATTGCCGTAATTGCTCTAGGTGGGATTGTGTGTGATAAATCTGTAAAAATTGCAGGTGACGTTTTCACAAACGACATTGTATATTACATGCGTACGCAGCACAACTTATTTGTAGGAGAAAGCACTGCAGAGAAAATAAAAATTGAAGTTGGTGCCGCAATTGAAGACTTAGAGTCACCACCAAATGAAATGTCTGTTCAAGGAAGAGATTTATTAACCGGAAAACCAAAACAAGTTGATGTTTCTTATCGTGAAATTGCAAAAGCCTTAGACAAATCCATTCAAAGAATTGAAGATGCTGTAATGGAAACATTATCTCAAACACCACCGGAACTTGCGGCAGATATTTACAACACGGGAATATATCTTGCCGGTGGAGGATCAATGCTAAGAGGTTTAGATAAACGAATTTCTCTTAAAACAGATTTACCTGTTTATATTGCAGAAGATCCGTTAAGAGCCGTAGTAAGAGGAACCGGAATTGCGTTGAAAAACATCAATAAATATAGAAGCATCTTAATTAAGTAAGCTTTTAAAACAAATTATTTACTTTACTTTTGAAGCGAATTACTCATGCAGCAAATTCTAAATTATATCATTAAAAACAGCCTAAGAATGCTGTTTTTACTGCTTTTAGGAATTTCGTTGTTGCTTACAATTCAATCTCATTCTTATCATAGAAGTAAAGTTATAAATTCTGCTAACGTTGTAACTGGTGGTGTTTATAAACGAATACATTCGTTTTACGAATTTTTAAATTTGCGTTCAGAAAATGAAGGGCTTGCGGCAGAAAATGCTTTATTAAAAAGTTTACTTTACAATCAATCCGATAGTTTAAATAAATTTGATCAAGCTCCACTTAATCTTGAAAATGATTATGTTGTAATTCAATCAAAGGTTATTAAAAACTCATATTCTATTCACGAAAACTTTTTAACTATTAACAGCGGAAGTGCAAAAGGGGTAAAACCTTTTATGGGAGTGGTTAACAGTAAAGGAATCATTGGAATAGTGGATATTACTTCAAAAAACTATGCCACTGTTGTAAGTGTCTTAAACACAAAATCTAAGATTAATGCTAAAATAAAAAAATCCAATCATTTCGGAACATTGACTTGGAATGGTAAAAATACCGGAATTGTTCAATTGATTGATATTCCGAGATTAGCCAGTGTAAGAAAAGGAGATACTATCGTGACAGGGGCTCAATCTATTTTTCCTGAAAATATTGCAATTGGAATAATTTATAAAATATATATTGACACGGAATCCAATCTTCACACGATGGATGTTAAGTTATTTAATGACATGACAAGCATTGGACATGTGTATGTAATTGAAAATAAAAACCGAGAAGAAATTGAAGAATTAGAAGCAAAAATTAAAGATGAATAGTACTTTTTTCACAAATATTTTCCGCTTTGTTTTACTACTTGCTTTGCAAATTGTAATCTTCAACCAGCTTGATTTTTTAAAGTTCATCAACCCTTATCCTTATATTCTTTTTATTCTGTTATACCCTGTAAATGCAAATAAATACGGTCTATTATTAGTCAGTTTTTTTCTTGGTTTACTGATGGATATGTTCAGTGACTCAGGTGGTGTTCATGCAGCTGCTTGTGTAACTTTAGCTTATTTAAGACCAACTTTTTTTAGATTTTCTTTTGGTTTGAGTTATGAATATCAAACCGTGAAAATCAATGAAAGACTAACACCGGAACGTTTTTCATTTTTGTTAGTTTCAGTGGTGACTCACCATTTAATTTTGTTCTTGCTCGAAATATTCCGATTTACTTTCTTCTGGGATATTTTATTGCGAACTTTTTTGAGTAGTATTTTTACCTTAATTTTATGCATCTGTTTGATTTATTTGTTTAAACCTGTAAAAAAATGAGAAAAATACTCCTTCCTTCAATTATCGTAGTTGCTACTTTAATGATTTTAGTGAAGCTTTTCTATTTGCAGATTATAGACGATTCCTATAAATTAAAATCAGAAAACAATGCCATAAAAATTGTATATGAATATCCTGAAAGGGGTTATATTTATGACAGAAACGGCGTATTGCTGGTTGCGAACCAACCTTCATATGACTTAATGGTTATTCCGAGAGAGATTAAAAATCTGGATACTTTAGAATTTTGCAAACTTTTAGATATTACCAAACAGGATTTTGACAGGATATTAAAAAAAGCTATCAATCACAGTCCGAGATTGCCCTCTCCTTTTTTAACCCAATTAAACAGAAAAGATTTTGCGGCATTTCAGGAAAAAATTGGAAAATTCAAAGGTTTTGAAATCCAGAAAAGATCCTTGCGTGATTATCAGGTAAATGTTGGTGCAAATATTTTTGGCTATATCACCCAAGTAAATCAAGCCATTATTGATAACAACCCTTATTACCGAAGTGGTGATTTAATTGGAAAACAAGGTGTTGAACAAGAATATGAAGAATTATTGAGAGGTCAAAAAGGAGTTAAGTATTACCAACGAGACAAATTTAACCGAATTATTGGTCCTTATAAAAATGGGATTTACGATACCATTGCCAAACAAGGTGAAGACATTACACTTTCCATTGACATTGAACTTCAAAAATATGGCGAAGCTTTAATGGCAAATAAACGAGGAGGAATTGTAGCGATAGAACCCAAAACAGGTGAAATTTTAGCTTTAATTTCTGCTCCATCATATGATCCGGCTTTGTTGGTTGGAAGACAACGGTCCAGAAATTATACAAAACTTTACAATGACAGTATTGCGATGCCGTTGTTTGACAGAGGATTATTAGCAGAATATCCGCCAGGTTCTCCTTTTAAAATATTAACTGCATTGATTGGATTGCAAGAAGAAGTGATTGATGAACAAACTACTTTTTTTTGCAGAAGAGGTTTTAGTTATGGCAATAGATTCATGCGTTGTCACGATTCGGGAGGATTTAGTTTAAATGCCGGAATGTATAGCTCTTGCAACACATACTTTGCAAATGTTTATAAAAAAACTATTGAAAAATATCCAAAACCTTCACAAGGTGTAGATGCTTGGAGTAATCATTTGAAAAGTTTCGGGTTAGGAGATTATATGGGTTATGATTTGCCTCCAGGAAAAAGAGGAAAAGTACCAACTACAAAGCTATATGATAAATATTATAGTGCCGGAGGGTGGCGAAGCACCACCATTATTTCAAACGCAATTGGTCAGGGAGAAATCTTAACCACACCAATTCAGTTGTGTAATGTTATGGCTGCTGTTGCAAATCAGGGTTACTATTATACGCCACACGTTATAAAGAAAATTCAACATTATGACATTGATACGAAATTTACAACCAAACATCAAACCACAGTTGACCAACAATATTTTCCTCCCGTTATCAATGGCCTTTTTGATGTTTATAATAAAGGAACGGCTTCAAGATTGCGAGTTGAAGGTATAGATATTTGTGGTAAAACCGGTACCGCTGAAAACTTTACAAAAATTAACGGTAAAAGAACCCAACTCACTGACCATTCCATTTTTGTGGCTTTTGCACCAAAAGACGATCCTAAAATTGCTATTGCAGTTTTTGTTGAAAACGGCTATTGGGGTGCTCGAATTGCTGGTCCAATTTCTAGTTTAATGATTGAAAAATACCTCAAAGGAACAATCACTCGAACAGACCTTGAAAAGAAAATGTATGAAACAAGTTTAGAAAAAGAATATGCCAAAGTGATTAGCGGCCAACCTTTTAGCATCAATAAATAATGAAGAATCAAAATGTAACAAGTAATCTTGACTGGATTTCCATTTTAATTTATGGACTATTGGTTATTTTAGGTTGGATGAACATCTATTCCTCTTCATTACCTATTGAAGCGGCTAGTTTTGACATGGCTGAAATCTATGGAAGACAGCTAATATTTATTATTTTAACCATTCCATTAATTATAATCATACTTTCAATTGACGCAAAAATCTATGAAAAATTTGCCTTTGTATTTTATATAATTGGAATACTCTTATTGGTTGGATTGTTTGTTTTTGGTAAGACGGTAAAAGGGCAAACCAATTGGTATGGAATAGGAAGTTTTGGATTTCAACCGTCTGAATTTGTAAAAACAGCAACATCATTATTATTAGCCAAATATTTGAGTGATGCTTTAGTTTTTTTGAAATATACCAAACACCAACTTATTGCATTTGGAATTATTGGTCTGCCAATACTTTTAATTTTACTTCAACCGGATGCCGGAAGTGCGATGATTTTTTTATCATTAGTATTAGTCCTCAATCGAGAAGAATTGCCTGAATGGTATTTATGGACGGGATTTTTTGCTGTCATTTTGTTCTTTTGTTCGCTTTTCATTGAACCGGAATACATCCTCATAACCATACTTGTTTTGATGCTACTGCATTTTATAAAAGCAAAAAGAATTAATAGAAATCCACTGGCTTATTTAATGGTTTTTATTATGGCAACAGCTTTTGTGCTTTCTGTTGATTTCGTATATGATAATGTTTTAGAACCACATCAAAAAGATAGGATTAATGTGTTATTTGATGAAGGTGTTGACTTAAAAAAAGAAGGATACAACTTAAATCAATCCATGATTGCGATTGGTTCAGGAGGTTGGATTGGAAAAGGATTTTTGGAAGGCACACAAACCAAAGGCGGATTTGTGCCTGAACAACATACAGATTATATTTTTACGACAGTGGGTGAAGAATGGGGATTTGTTGGTTCAACAGTTGTTATTCTTCTGTTTGTTGCATTATTATTAAGACTTCTTTACTTGGCTGAACACCAAAAGACAAAATTCAGTAGGGTTTATGGATATTGTGTTGTCTCAATATTATTTACACATTTCTTTGTTAACATCGCCATGCTTATTAAACTCTTCCCAACAATTGGTGTGCCACTGCCCTTCTTTTCTTATGGTGGTTCTAGTTTATTTGCATTCACTATCTTGCTGTTTGTATTTTTAAAATTAGACGCTAACAAAGTAAATGAATGGTAGTTAATTAAAACTCCATTTTTTATAATCTACCGAATTTTCTAACTCATTTTCAATGCAGTCAGGCAATTGAGAGCAAAAATCAATTCCGGTTCTTTTTTCCAATTCATCAACAGCTACCACAAATTTATATAAAACTAAAAGAATTATTAAAAGTGAATATTTTACAATTTTAACAATATTATACATACGGCATAATTTTTGTAACCTTATAAAGGTATTCATTAATTTATAAAATAAAACCCTTTTCTATTATGAAAAATATAGTACTCAGTCTTGCATTTCTCTTATCAATCAGCTATTCTTCCATTGCTCAAGTTAATGAAAGACCCATAAAAGATACATTAGCACTACCCGTTACAGCAGCTGAAATTGCAAAAAAGCAAAAAGAAGCACAGCAAGTGCAGAAGGAAGCTCAAAGACAGCAAAAAGCTACTGAAAAAGCACAAAAAGAACAAGAAAAAAGACAAAAGCAAAATGAAAAAATTGCTCGTCAGAATGAAAAGCGACAAAAACAACTAGAAAGAGATCAGAAGAGATTTCAAAAGCAACAAGATGCTATAGCTAAATCGGAAAGAAACCTACAAAAAACACAAAGCAGAATTTCGAGAGAGCAAAATGCTATGGAAAGAAATCAATCGAAACTTATTAGAGATCAAGAAAAAGGAAAACTATCTCCCATTAAAATTGAAAAAGAAAACAAACGACTTGAAAAACAAAGAGAAAAAATAAAAAAACTTGAAAAACAAGCTGAAAAAGACCAAATGAATTTATCAAAAAGTAGAAGAAATTAATAAGACAAAGTTTTAAATATCCAAAAAGAGATTAGCAATATTGTTAGTCTCTTTTTTATTTTACATCCATTGCATCTCTCAATGCATTTCCTGTCATCATAAACGCCAACGTGATAAACATGATAGCCATTCCCGGAATTAAAGCCAAATAGGGTTTGCCTAAAATGATATAACTGTAATGATCCTTTATCATTCCTCCCCAACTAGGAATTGGCGGTTGAGCACCTAACCCCAAAAAACTCAACCCACTTTCCACCAAAATAGCAGAGGCAAAATTGGCCGCTGAAATTACAATAACAGGTGCCATAATATTTGGTAAAATATGGTTTATTATAATTCTAATATTAGAAAAACCTAAAGCTCTTGCTGCTGTTACATATTGCATTTCTTTCACGCTTATAATTTGACCTCTAACAACACGGGCAACTTCAACCCACATTGTTAAACCAACAGCAACAAATACTTGCCAAAACCCTTTTCCTAGAGCTAAGGTTATTGCAATTACCAACAAAAGTGTTGGAATGGACCAAATTACATTGACCAACCACATCACAGCCGCGTCCACTTTTCCTCCGTAGAAACCTCCAAGGGAACCAAAAAACAAACCTACAAGCACAGAAATCAAAACAGCAACAAAACCAATAGAAATTGAAACTCTTGATCCCACCAACATCCTACTCAATAAGTCCCTTCCGTATTTATCTGTTCCTAAATAAAACTTTTTGTCTGTAATTAATTCTTTCTCAACTTCTTTAAAAGAAGAATAGCCATAAAACTTATCTAATGTAATTTCTTTTTCTATTTGAATAGATTCATCGTCATTATATTCTATATAGTGTAGCACATCATTTTTAATCACGTATGCTTTTATTGGAATTTCTGTTATTTGATTTGTACTTCCAAAAAAATAAGATTTAAAAGTTTTTGGAGATAAAAACTCATTAGGAACTGATATCATTTTAACCTCAAAACCAGGAGATTGGGAATGTATTGACAAATGCATTTGGTTAGCATTCTCCGTATCATCGGGTGAAAAAACATAAGCAAAGAGTGCTAAAAAAACCATTAAAACTATGTAGCCAAAACTAAAAACACCCCAAAAATTTTGTTTGAATTTTTGGAGTGCAATAGCAGTTAATGATTTATTTTCCTGACTCATTCGTAAATTATGACTTTACGAGTTTTTCTTTTTTCTTCAAATTTACATCACCTTTAGTAACTGGTTTTGTCTGTAAATCATCTAAAATATTCAAAGCTTCTTCAACATAAATGTCTTTTGATAAATTTTCAAACCAACGCTCTCTTTTTTCTTTAAATGATTCATCCTTATTCATTAAAGCCGTGTCATATTTGATTGGTTTAAACACTAAATTATTTGTATAATCCGAGATTATTTTGAACTCTTTACTTTTTTCTTCCAACTCTAATTGTTCTTTCTGAAAGTTTTCTAACTTCAAATTATAAACTGATGCATCTCTGCGTTCTTTTGTCCATTGAGCACTCCTATCAATAAGTTGAAAATGTTCATTGTTTTCCAATCGGCTTTTACTGTTGTCAATAGCTTTATCAAAATTCACTTGTTTATTCCAAGTGGTATAAACAGCCGGATCAATTTTTGTCCATGGCATAGCATTATCCAAATCACGTTCGCCAATATTGATATGTGAATACCTGTCCGGAAGAACAATATCGCTGGTAACACCTTCTAATTGAGTTGAACCACCATTAATTCTATAAAATTTTTGAGTTGTAGTTTTTAAAGCTCCTAAATCACCAACGGCATTTCCTCTAACAAATTGATTCAAGTCGATTACATTTTGAACCGTTCCTTTTCCATAAGTTTGCTTACTTCCAATGACCACTCCTCTTTTATAATCTTGAATTGCTGCCGCTAAAATTTCTGAGGCTGAAGCCGAAAAATTATTCACTAAAACTACCAAAGGGCCATCCCATTGTACTCTTGAATCTCTATCATATAAAACTTCTTTCTTGGTTCCTGCTGATTTTATTTGAACAACTGGACCCTGTTCAATGAACAAACCGGTTATGTCAACAACTGTTTTCAGAGATCCTCCTCCATTATCACGAACATCCATGATAATCCCTTGAATTCCTTCTTCTTTTAATCGTTCCACTTCAATAGCTACATCTTTTGCAGCATCTCTACTGTCTTTATTTTCAAAATCAATGTAGAATTTAGGTAAATTAATAATGCCGTATTTCACACCATTTCTTTCAATAATACTAGATTTTGCATATGTTTCTTCGGTTTCAACAGTATCTCTAATCAATGAAATAACACTTATTGTTCCATCTACTTTCTTAACGGTTAATTTAACCTCTGTCCCTTTTGGTCCTTTGATTTTTTTTACGATATTATCCAAACGCATTCCAACCACATCCAAAGGTTCTTCGTTGCCTTGAGCAACTTTCAAAATGATATCTCCGGGCTCTAATTGTTTCCCTCTCCAAGCCGGACCTCCTGAAATTAATTCTGTAATTTCTGTAAAATCATTTTTCTTTTGTAATCGAGCTCCAATTCCTTCAAATTTTCCACTCATGCTAACATCAAAGCGTTCTTTATCATCAGGAGCCATATAGTTGGTATGCGGATCAAATCGAGATGAAATAGCATTGATGTAAACTGAAAACCAATCGTTTCTATCTAAATCCTTGATAAAACTAAAATAATCGTTTAATGAATTTAAGGTGCTTTCTCTAGTCTCTTTTTCTAAATCTTGAAAACTTTTTACCACATATTCAGCATCATTTTTTTTCTTGTCCTCTTCTAATTTAAGTTTTTCTGCCATTGAGGATACAGTAGAAAGCTTGATTTGTTTTCTCCAACGTTCTTTTAATTCTTTAGTATTTTTTGCATAAGGAAGCTTTTCATAATCTGTATCAATTTCTTCATCAACAGTGTAATCAATAGGTTTACTCAAAATTTCTTTAAAAAATTTAGTACTTTCTTCCATTCTTTTTACATAGGTAGTATAGGTCAAATCAAAAAAAGTAAGTTCTTTATTTTTTATTTGGTCATCGATTTTTAGTTTGTAAACGGCAAAAGCATCGATATCAGATTGTAAAAAAAATCGTTTCGAAGGGTCTAACGCCAATACGTAATCGTTATAAATTCCTTTCGATAAATCATCATCAATTGCAACCGGATCATAATGTCCGCGTTCTATCACAAATGTTAATAATTCAATCAATAATTTATCTTTTTCCGGATCATTTTTTGGCGTTGATTTAAAATCAGACACGGTAAATGCAACAAGTGAAACTGATATTGCTATTACCAACAATAGAGATTTAAAATTCTTTTTCATAAAATCAATTATATTATCCATTAGGGTATGTACAAGTTTATTAAAAATTGTGCCATTTGTGTAAATAAACAAAAAAATAGTTTGTTTTATTCAACTTTCAAACAAAGTTATAAAATTGAACCCATAGAAAACCTTAATTTTCGTTAATTTTGTGACTTTAGAACTCCTAAAAAAATAAAAAGATTTATTTTTATTCGCGTCAAACAATTTGATAAAAACCATGATTCAAAAAAAACCTTTGATATTAGTTACCAACGATGACGGGATTTCAGCTCCGGGAATCAGAGCATTGATCAGTGTTATGAAAGAAATCGGAACCGTCGTAGTGGTGGCACCTGATAGTCCTCAAAGTGCAATGGGTCATGCCATAACCATAAACAGCACATTGTTCATCAATAAAATAAACATTGATAGTGATGTGGAACAAGAGTACAGTTGCTCGGGCACTCCTGTAGATTGCGTCAAACTAGCCGTAAATGAAATTCTAAAGCAAAAGCCTGATTTGTGTGTTTCGGGAATAAATCACGGCTCAAACTCCTCGATAAATGTAATTTATTCAGGAACGATGAGTGCCGCCGTTGAAGCCGGAATTGAAGGGATTCCAGCAATTGGTTTTTCGCTTTTGGATTATGATTGGAATGCCGATTTTGAAGCCATAAAATCATTTATTAGAAAAATAACGCTTGAAGTATTGGAAAACGGACTCCCGGAAGGTGTAGTTTTAAATGTGAACTTCCCTAAATTAAAAGAAGCTGATATAAAAGGTATTAAAGTTTGCAGACAAGCTAAAGCCTTTTGGATGGAAAAATTTGACAAAAGAAAAACCCCTCAAGGAAAAGATTATTATTGGCTAACCGGTGAATTTATAAATCAAGACAAAGGAGAAGACACTGACGAATGGGCTTTAAAAAACGGTTTTATATCAGTAGTTCCTGTTCAATTTGATTTAACAGCACATCATGCCATTCAAAAACTAAACACCTTTAAATTCAACGAATTATGAAAAAATCAGATTTATTATTTGGATTTATAATTGGCATTATTGCTTCCTGTTTGGGAATTTATCTGTTTTTAACTTTTGTAACAGAATATTCATTTTTGGAAGGCATCAGATTATTAAAAGCACAAGGTTCTTTTGGTAAATTAATCACCGTTGGTGCGTTATTAAATATTATTGCATTTTTTATTTTGCTTAAACTAAATAAGGACTTAATGGCTCGAGGTGTTGTTTTGGCAACCATTGTAATAACAATTATAACCTTATTTGTATAATGAAATATTATATCATTGCCGGAGAAGCCTCCGGAGATTTGCATGGTTCAAATTTGATGAAAGAGTTGCTGTTAAGCGATCCAAATGCATCCATCCGTTTTTGGGGTGGTAATCTTATGCAATCAGTTGGCGGGACTTTGGTCAAACATTACAAAGAGCTAGCTTTTATGGGTTTTGCTGAAGTGCTTTTTAATTTAAAAACGATTTTAAAAAATATTGATTTTTGTAAAAAAGATATTGAAGCTTTTCAACCCGATGCTTTAATTTTTATAGATTATCCCGGATTCAATATGCGAATTGCAAAATGGGCAAAACAAAAAAATATTCCGACTCATTATTATATAGCTCCTCAAATTTGGGCATGGAAAGAAAATAGAATTCAAGCCATTAAACGAGATTTTGACAAACTCTATGTAATTCTTCCGTTTGAAAAAGATTTTTTTGAAAAAAAACACAATTTTACGGTTGAATTTGTGGGTCATCCTTTGCTAGATGCAATTAATAATCATCCAACGGTTGAAGAAGAAAAATTCAGAACTGAAAATAATTTGGACAATAGACCTATTGTTGCACTTTTACCCGGAAGTAGAAAGCAGGAAATTAAAAAAATGCTTGATGTAATGACATCTATTGCAAAAGATTTTAAAGATTTTCAATTTGTCATTGCAGGTGCTCCTTCAATTGATTTTGGTTTTTATAAAGATTTCATAACTTTGGAAAACATTAAATTTGTTTCCAATAAAACGTATGATCTTTTGAGTATCGCTCAATCGGCATTGGTTACTTCTGGAACGGCAACTTTGGAAACTGCTCTTTTTAAAGTGCCTGAAGTGGTTTGCTATAAAGGAAATTGGATTTCTTATCAAATTGCAAAACGAATCATTACTTTAAAATACATTTCTCTAGTAAACCTTATTATGGACAAAGAAGTTGTTAAGGAACTTATTCAAAGTGATTGCAACACCAACAAATTGAAAAAAGAATTGTTGAAAATAAACAAGCCGGAAAACCGTTCTCTTTTGTTGAAAGAATATGAATTATTACAAACAAAACTCGGCGGAATAGGAGCCAGTAAAAAAGTTGCACAACTCATTGTTGCAGCCACAAAAAAATAGATTAAAAATGAAATTTTTAAAATTCAGCATCGTAGTGATTTTATCAACAGTAGTTTTTTCGTGTAAAACTTCTTCTTCGGGAATAGTTACATCAAAAGAAGAAGCACAAAAAAAAGGCATTTATACTGACAAAAAAACTACAACTACCACAACAAAAACTGTTAGACCAAATTCAGAAACCAACACAAAACCAACTCGTAAATATAAAATTAACGACGAAGAAGATAGCGACTATACCGTTGATAAAGAAAATACACCCTATTTAGTAAAACAATTAATTCATGCCGCAAGTGAATATGAAGGCGTAAAATATAGAGGTGGCGGCACCACAAAACAAGGCATGGATTGTTCCGGATTGGTGAGTACTGTTTTTAAAACCTACGACATTTCATTGCCTAGATCTTCTTTTGATATGGCAAAAGTTGGAAATAAGGTCGGCCTAAAAGAAGCACAAAAAGGTGACTTGATTTTTTTTAAAACTAATGGAAGAAATGTAATAAATCATGTCGGTTTAATTACAGAAATCAAAGATGATGAAATAATATTTATTCATTCTTCAGTTCAAAGAGGCGTGATATTTTCATCTACCAAAGAACCCTATTATAAGAAAAATTTCGCGCAAATAAATAGAGTTTTGTAAGAAATAATTTTTTTATTAATAAGACATTTATTACCTTCGTTTTCGATGAAGGTTTTAAAATTTCCAACTATAGCCATCACTATATGTTTTATGTTGGGAATTATTGTAGGAAACCACTATAAACCCGACCCGGATCCCCTATTCCTTCTACTCACCGTTCAACTTTTATTGCTTTTTACAACTCTTGTTTTGGTCAAAAAATTCCAAAAAGCAAAACTACTATTTGGTTTATTTCTATATACATTAAGTTTTATATCCGGTATATTTGTTTTTGTTTCACATTACCAACTCAATCACAAAAACCATTACAGCAACTGGATTCTATCAGGAGAAAAAGTTATTCTGACAGGTGTTATCTCGGAAGAATTAAAAGCCAATCCTTATTCACACAAATACTATTTGGAGGTTACACAAATCAACAACCAAGAACTCACAGGAAAAGTGTTGGTTAACTTTTCAAAGAAAAATAAAGAAAATCTCCCCGAAGTTGGTACTGTTATTTTGGCAAAATGTGCTATAAAAGCATTAATCAAACCTAATAATCCAAATCAATTTGATTATGCTGATTATTTGGAAAAGCGAAATGTTTTCCATCAAATTTATTTAGAAAACAAAAATTTTCGTTATCTAAAAACAGATAAAAACACCAACTATTTTTTGCAAAAAACCAGAGAATCAATAAGTAAAGATATTGCCAAAAACAACATCCCTACAGAGCGATTGCATATAATTCAAGCCCTTTTATTAGGACAACGACAAGATATTAATAGTGAATTGTTGCAAAAATATTCGAAAGCAGGTGCCATACATATTTTAGCCATTTCAGGTTTACATATCGGCATATTATTATTCTTTTTTAAATCTGTACTCTCGCCTTTACGAAGAATTAAACATGGGGCAGTAGTCCAACTGCTTATTTTAATTAGCCTTTTATGGTTATTTGCTATTCTTTCAGGATTATCGCCTTCAGTAGTTCGGGCCGTAACAATGTTTAGTTTTGTCGGGATTGGAATTTATTTGCAAAGAGCTACAAACATTTTTAACACTATAGCAGTTTCCATTCTACTGTTATTACTTTTCAAACCTAATTTTTTATTTGAAGTTGGGTTTCAATTGAGTTATTCCGCAGTAATTGCCATTGTATGGATTCAACCCTTATTCACGAAATTTTGGCGTCCAAAAAATAAAATCTTGAATTATTTTTATGAAATTATAACTGTTTCTATCGCGGCACAAGTTGGCGTTCTGCCATTAAGTATATATTATTTTCATCAGTTTCCGGGGTTATTCTTTATGACCAATTTAATTATAATTCCACTTTTAACAGTCATTTTGGTAATTGGAATTTTGGTTGTAATAACCAATGCTATTGGAGTTTCATTTCTACCTTTAAGTTACATTTTATCGGAATCCATTGGTTTTATGAATTACTATGTTAACTGGATTGCTTCTTTTGAAAAGTTTATATTTTCAGATATTTCATTTAATAGACTGCTTCTAATTACTTTGTATGCATTATTGATTGGCATTATAATTTTATTGAAAAAACCTAACTACTTAAAACTCCAATTTGTATTAATCTTGATATTTAGCTATCAACTAGCCTATTTTGGAAGCATTTATTCTAATTACAAAACGGATGAAGCGGTGCTTTTTCATTATCCTAAAAAAACAATAATCACGCTTAAGGAAAATAATAAAATCACTATTTATACAAACGACACCTTGATTGAAAACAATTATGTGGTAAAAAATTATCTGCAAGGTAACTTTGGAGAAATTGATGCTATTGAAAAAGTACCAAACGCAATAAAACTATTCGATAAAAAATTATTAATTATAGACGAGAATGCAATTTATAAAGTGCCGGAAAAAGTGGAACTAATTCTTTTGACACAATCTCCAAAAATAAATTTAGAACGACTTATCGATTACCATCAACCCAAGCTAATTATTGCTAACGGTAGTAATTATTTAAGCACCATAGAACAATGGAAAAAAACTTGTTTGAAAAAAAATATCCCTTTTCATATTACTAATGAAAAGGGATATTTGAAAATTTATTAATTTATTTATTTTCCGATGAAAGTTGTAGCACTTTCAATCCATTTATCAGGACCGCCTGCAACATAACCGGTTTTTCCCAGTTGCTGTAAATTAATCGATTTATCTTTCTTTTTCTCCGGATTTACAAACCAAACCGAAGGATAACCTCTCACTTGAAAAATAGCTTGAAGTTCGTTGTTTTGTGCTTCCAATTTTGGATCTAATTTTGTTTTTCTAGGAAAATCTAGTTCTACTAAAACTACTTTCTTTTTAGCCCATTGTGCAAACTCAGGTTTTTTAAAAACTTCATTTTGAAGTCTGATACACCATCCGCACCAATCACTCCCGGTGAAGAATAACAGTAAAGGTTTTTTTTCTTTCACAGAAATATCAATTGCTTTGTTAATATCTGTATGCCAAGTTAATTCTTGAGCAGAAGCAAATTGAAAGGTCATAAATAAGACCGCGATTAAAATTGTTTTTTTCATTTTAATTAGTGCCGTTTAGTTCAGATAATAATTGTTCAGGTTGATAATAGCCAACGATAACTTTTGCAATTTCGCCGTTTTTATCTAAAACATACATTGAAGGATAACCTTCTACTTTTAAGAATCCGGTAAATTCATGCATGCTGTTTCTTCCTTTTCGGTTGGCATCATAGCCAGGATTTGAAAATTTTCTACCTTTATAATTTACAGTAGTATTTCCTTCTCCATTAAATTTAACTGCATAATAATTGGCATTGATATACTCTGAAACTTCTTTGGTTTGAAATGTATTCTTATCCAACATTTTGCATGGCCCACACCAATCGGTATAAACATCCATAAAAATTGGTTTCGGATTCTCTTTTTGAAGAGCTATTGCTTCATCAAAAGACATCCATTTAATTTCCTGTGCCTGAACAAAATAAAACGATATAAAGGCAAATAGTAAGAGTGTTTTTTTCATAATTAAAATTTTAATTCATTTTTCAAAAATGATGCCGAAAGTTAGCGAACACCATGCATTAGTTTTCTAATCAAAGGATTCATAGCTGAAATTAAAACGCCCATTCCAATCGGGACGATTGTAAAAATAAGGAAAAATGTGCTTAATGAATATTCATTAGATATTTTTTCAATCATTCCTCCCATTGATCCGGCTAATTTGTTACCCATTGCAATGAAAAGATAGTAAATACCGAACATTACCCCTATCCATTTTGCAGGAACCAATTTACTTACATACGACAATCCAACAGGTGATAAACAAAGCTCTCCTAAGGTGTGGAATAAATAGGCTAAGATTAACCAAACCATACTTACTCGTACAAAATCTTCTCCCGACACGATGGATTGTGCTCCGAAAGCTAAAAATCCGAATCCTAATCCTAGAAGAATTAATCCTACTCCAAATTTAACTGCACCGGGCAAATTATATTTACTTTCCCATAATTTTGAGAACATAGGAGCAAAAATAATTATAAATAATGAATTTAAGATTCCGAACCATGTTGCAGGAACTTCTGTTTCAGTAGCTGTAAATTCTCGGTTTACTTTCCAAATTACAATTCCCCAAATGATTATAAAACTCAAAGAAAGAATAATATTTCCTAGAGAATATTTTGCGAAAGTTTTAGAAAACAATTTAGCCAACACATAAGTGATAATTCCTAGTGGTAGAATAGTCAAAATTGCATCAATAATTTTAAATGAAAAACCTGCATTTCCTTCTAAAATTCGTTGTGTATATTTTTCTGCAAAAATAGTCATCGAACCACCGGCTTGTTCAAAAGCAGCCCAAAAGAAAACGGTAAAAATTGAAAAAATGAAAACCACAATCATTCTATCTCTGATAATATTTGACGGTGTGTGATCAACTTCATCAGTTTTGATTAGGCTTTTGTTTGTTGGAGAAAGTCCAACTTGACCAAAAATATTTTGTGTAAAATAGAATTGTAGCATTCCAAAGAACATAAAAATTCCCGCTAATCCGAAACCTAAGCTCCAAGAAACTTTTTCACCAATATAACCACAAAGCATAATTCCTAAAAAGGCTCCGGCATTTACTCCCATGTAAAAAATGGAATAAGCACCGTCTTTCTTTTCTGGGTGATCTTTGTATAAATGGCTAATCATAGAAGTCATGTTTGGCTTAAAAAGACCATTTCCAATGATTAAACACCCTAAACCAACATATAAAAAGAACTCTGTTTCAAGTGCCATTGATGCGTGACCTAAGGTCATAATAAATGCTCCAATAATTACAGCCCAACGATAACCCAATAATTTATCTGCCAACAAACCTCCTAGAACCGGTGTTAGATAAACTCCCATTGTGTAAGTTCCGTATAATGCCATTGCTCTTTCGGTAGTCCATTCCCAACCCCCTTTATCAAATGTTGAGATTAAGAAAATCACCAAAATGGCACGCATTCCATAATAGGAAAAACGTTCCCACATTTCGGTGAAAAAGAGAACAAACAATCCTGCAGGATGTCCGAGAACTTGGTCTTTGAAGAAGTCGTTAGAGGTTGAAGTATTCATAAGTAAATTATAATTATTTAATTCCGTGCATTAATTTCTTTAATAATGGTGAAAGTACTAACAAAACACCTCCAAAAATTAATCCGACCCAGAATAATTTTGAGAATAAATCGGTATAACTTGTTAATGCTAAAGTAACATCTGTAACTTGACCTCCTTCTGTATCAATTTTGGCTAAATTGGCCAATACAGCTGCGATAAATTCTGAACTGGCTGTAGCTAAAAACCAAACGCCCATCATGAAACCAACTATTTTTTGTGGAGCTAATTTTGTAACAGATGAAAGACCAACAGGAGACAAGCAAAGTTCTCCCATTGTATGAAGAAAATAGGCTAATACCAACCAAATCATAGCGATTTTAGCACCATCTGCGGTTACATTTGCTCCTATAACTAACATTCCAAATCCCAATCCAACTAAGATGATGGCAAAGGCAAATTTTACAGGTGTATTTGGATTGTATTTCCCTAATTTCACCCACAAACTTGCAACTACTGGAGCAAAAAGAATAATAAATAATGCATTCAAACTCAAGAACCATGGTCCCGGAATAGTCCATCCAAAAAACTCACGATCTAAAACTCGGTCAGCATATAAATTCATTGAAGTATAAGCTTGTTCAAACAAAGCCCAAAAAACCACTGAGAAAATAATCAAAACAGTCAAAGCCAGCAATCGTTCACGAATAATTTTTTCTTCTTTAATACTGTAAAAGATAATCATTAATAGTGCAATTGCTCCTGTTATACGCAACATCCAATCTACTACAGTATGGCGTTGCACCATTTGAGCAATAATAAATAAACTGGCAATTGATAAAATGTAAATCAACCATTCAACTGAAATTCCGGCAAAAACTTTCTTTTTCAAAATTTCAGGATTTTTAGGTTCAGCCTTAACCATCAAATATTTCTGACCATAAATAAAGGTGATTAATCCTAAAATCATTCCAATTCCGGCAGCTCCAAAACCATAACCCCAACCGTAATTTTCTCCTAACCAACCACATAGCAAAGTAGCCACAAAAGATCCTAAATTAATTCCCATATAGAAAATGGTAAAACCAGAGTCTCTTCTAATATCTTCTTTTTCATAAAGTGCTCCAACTATAGAAGAAATGTTTGCTTTCAAAAATCCAACTCCTAAAATAATTAATGATAGCGAAAAGAAAAAAGCTTGCAAGGCAAACTTATCTTGAACCACTTCACCATTTTCGGCTAAAAAGGCTTGATGACCTTCATAAGCTAGTCCAAGATGTCCAAGCACTAATAAAACACCTCCAAAAATTACTGCTTTTCTAAATCCTAAATATTTATCAGCTAAATAGCCTCCCACAACCGGAAGTGCATAAACCATAGCAGCATATCCTCCAACTATAAAATTTCCAGCTTCATCTGAAAATAAATGATATTTTACTAAATAATAAATTAGCAAAGCTTTCATTCCATAAAAAGAAAATCGTTCCCACATTTCAGTGAGGAAAAGAATAAAAAGCCCAAATGGATGTCCGAATAATTCTTTTTTATCCAGCGAAGTATCGTTTGTCATAAGTTTGGTTATAGATTAGCTTTTAAGTAGTTAGTCATTTTAGTATATAATTGCAAGCGTATCTTTCCGCCATAAATTCCATGATTGGTATCGGGATAAATGGCTTGATCAAATTGTTTGTTAGCCAATTGCAACGCACGAATCATTCGGGTTGCGTTTTGAAAATGTACGTTATCATCGGCTGTTCCGTGGATGATAAGATAATTTCCTTTTAATTTATCTACGTGGTTGATGGGAGAATTATCATCATAACCACTTGCATTTTCCTGTGGTGTTTGCATGTATCGTTCTGTATAAATCGTGTCATAAAAACGCCAGTTGGTTACCGGAGCAACAGCAATGGCCGTTTTAAACACGTCGTTTCCTTTTAAGATGCAGTTGCTGGACATGAATCCGCCATAACTCCAGCCCCAAATTCCGATACGAGTTTTGTCGATGTAAGGATAGTTTCCTATTACTTTTGCAGCATCAATTTGATCTTCTACTTCGTATTTTCCTAATTCTTTTTGAGTGACTTTTTTGAAGGCAGCTCCTTTGTATCCGGTACCTCTTCCGTCCACACAAGCAACCAAATAACCTTCTTGAGCTAATAGCATGTGCCAATAATCATTCGCTCCCAACCATTGATTAGCAACTTGTTGCGATCCCGGTCCGCTGTATTGAAATAATAATAATGGATATTTTTTGGAAGCATCAAAATCTTTTGGTTTGATGATGTAAGCATTCAATTTATGTCCTTTTTCGGTCGTTAATTCGAAGTATTCTTTTGTTGGAAGATTGTAACTTTTAAGTTTTGAAGCTAATTCGTTGTTATCAACGATTGATTGAACTTGCTTTCCGTCTTTTGAATCGTGTAACGTGTATGAAGTTGGTTCGGTTGAACTGGAAAAAGAATTGATGAAATATTGAAAATTCGGACTAAAAGTTGCTTTGTTGGTTCCTGTTTTATTCGTTAATCGAACTTTATTTTTTCCGTCTAATTTGATTTTATAAACATCTCTATTAATCGAACCATTTTCAACCGATTGGTAATAAATTTGCCCGTTTTTTTCATCAAAACCGTAATAGGAAGTCACTTCCCAATTTCCTTTGGTAATTTGATTTCTAAGCTTTCCGTTTTTGTCGTAATGATAAATGTGGTTGAAGCCGTCTTTTTCGGACGTCCAAATGAAACTGTTGTCTTTCAAAAAGGTCAAATTATCGGTTACATCAACATAAGCTGCGTCTTTTTCATTCAAAACCACTTTTGTAGTTCCTGCTTTGGCATCCACAAAAAGTAAATCCAAATTATTTTGGTGACGATTTAGCACTTGAATACTCAACGCATTCGAATCATTTGTCCATTTCATTCGAGCAATGTAAAAGTCATTATATTGACTCAAATTGATATTATTGGTTTGATTTGAAGCTATTTCATAGATATGCAAAGAAACCAATGCATTTTTTTCTCCTGCTTTTGGATATTTAAAAACCTCCTGCGATGGATATAATTCTCTCCCAAAAACATCCATTGAAAATTCGGGAACATCGGTTTCATTAAATTTAATGTAAGCCAAATGAGTGCTCGAACTATTCCAATCAAAAGCTCTTACAAACCCAAATTCTTCTTCATAAACCCAATCTGTAATTCCGTTAATGATGTGATTTTTCTTGCCGTCAGTTGTAATTTGAGTGTGTTTTGAAGAAGCTAAATCATACACATATAAATTATTTTCAAAACCGTAAGCAATCTTTTTTCCATCCGGAGAAAACGTTGGCTCTTGAATTTTATAATCGGCTACTTTTTGTAATTTCTTTGATGATAAGTCATAAATATAAAAATCGGCAACGGAAGAATGACGATAAATTTGTTCCGAATTCAAAGCAATCAGCAATTGCGTTTCCGTGGAATTGAATGTATAACTATCAATGGATTTTAATTCGGTATGATTTTTCGTATCAATAAGCGTACTCACTTTCTTCAATGTAGCAAAATCGTACAAATCGATTTGAAAAGTACGTGATGTTCTGTCTGCATTTAAGACTGTATATTGATTGGTGTTTTTGAGAGCTTGCAAAGCATCCATCCCTTTTGTTCGGAAAGTTCCTGAGGACCAGATGTCTTCTAAGGTGATTTTTTGCTGACCTATCGCGGTCGCCGATACAAGAAGTAAGAAACAAACGAGTTTTGAGAATTGATTCATTTTAAATACGTTAAAAAAAGATTCAATTTTAGTGAAAAAATCGGAATAAAACGAGTTTTTTTCTGTTAAATAGCAATTTTTGGATTTTTGAAATGAAATAGAAATTTTAAAAAACACATCTAATTTTAATTTTCATTAAATTTGTGTGTAAATATTTCAGTATGGAAACTATTCGAATTCAATTTCAAGCCAAATTAAAGTCAAAAATTCTTGAATTATTAAGTTCATTTTCTGAAAATGAAGTTCAAATTATTCAGGAAGATCCTTTTTTTGAAAAAAATAAAAAAATTTTAGAAAATGAATTGAAAAACATTGAAAATGGGAAATCAAAATGTATTTCGATGGAAGAAATGGATTTGGTTATGGAAAAAATAATTTCAAAATATGAAGATTAGTTTTTCTGAAAAATTCATCAATGCCCTATCAGATCAAGTCGAATTTATTGCAAAAGACAAACCTAAAGCTGCACGTAAATTTAAGAATGATTTACTAAAAAACATCTTAAAAGATTTAAAAAATCCATTTAATTTTAGAAAATCTATTTACTTTGAAGACGATTTAATAAGAGATTACATTTTCAAAGGTTTCACAGTAGTGTATAAAGTGAAAATGGAAACTAAAGAAATCATTGTATTTGGTTTGATAAAATACAAGAATTCACTTTAAACTTTTATTCCTCTTAGTTGTATCTTTGCACCACAATAAGCAACAAAAATGAACCACGAAATTTCCGGATTTTCTAAATTATCCAAAGTTGAAAAAATTGAATGGATTGCAAAGCAGTATTTTTCGCAACCTGAAGAAGCCATTTCATTAGTCAAAAACTATTGGAATACAGATGAAAAACTGCAACAATTGCACGACGAATTCATCGAAAATACGATTTCCAATTTTTATTTACCGTTGGGAATTGCACCGAATTTCAACATCAACGGAAAAAATTATACCGTTCCCATGGTGATTGAAGAAAGTTCGGTGGTGGCGGCAGCTGCTAAATCGGCTAAATTCTGGTCGAAACGTGGCGGATTTAAAACGACGGTTTTGAACACCGAAAAAATCGGACAAGTTCATTTTATTTATAAAGGTGAAAAATCCAAATTAGTTGATTTTTTTAATCAAACGAAACCAAAATTCTATTCAGAAACAGAAAGCATAACCAAAAATATGCAAAAACGTGGTGGCGGAATTTTGGATATTATTTTGAATGATAAAACCGCTGATTTAGAAAATTACTATCAATTGCATGCTACTTTTGAAACCAAAGATAGTATGGGTGCGAATTTCATCAATTCGTGTTTGGAACAATTTGCTAAAACCTTGAAGCAAGAGGCTCAAACTTTTGAAATTTTTTCGGAAGATGAAAAAAACATTGAAGTAGTGATGAGCATTTTGTCAAACTATGTTACGAATTGTATTGTTCGAGCAGAAGTTTCCTGTTCAATTGAAGAATTAGCCGAGAAACAAATCGAAAACCCGAAAGAATTTGCCGAGAAGTTTGTCCGAGCCGTTCAAATTGCACAAATTGAACCTTTTCGTGCCGTAACGCACAACAAAGGAATTATGAACGGAATTGATGCCGTGGTTTTAGCCACCGGAAACGACTTTAGAGCCGTGGAAGCCGGAGCACATGCGTATGCCAGCCGAAATGGCAAATACAGCAGCTTATCTCATGCAACAATTGAAAACGGCATTTTTAAATTTTGGTTAGAAATTCCGTTAGCGTTAGGAACGGTGGGCGGTTTAACTTCGTTACATCCCTTAGTAAAATTGAATTTAGAAATTTTAGAAAAACCATCGGCACGCGAATTAATGCAAATTGTGGCCGCTGTTGGATTGGCTCAAAATTTTGCTGCCTTGCGTTCATTGACAACCAAAGGAATTCAGGAAGGTCATATGAAAATGCACATCAACAATATTTTAAATCAGTATCACGCGACGGCAGAAGAAAGAATAAAAGTAGCGGAGTATTTTAAAGACAATACGATTTCACACGCTTCTGTGGCGGGATTTTTGGAAGAAAACAGAAAATAAATCACCTTGAAACAAACCTTTTACAGCAACGGGAAATTACTGATCACTGGAGAATATTTGGTATTAGACGGGGCAAAAGCTCTAGCACTTCCTACAAAGTTTGGGCAAAGCATGCATATTTCTCCCGGAATACCACAAAATATTTCATGGACTAGTTATGATTCTGATGGAACTGTTTGGTTTGAATCGACTTTTACGTTTGAAGAAATTAAATCATTTCAAACATTAGAAAAAGGTATCAAAAAAACTTTGTTTGAAATTTTATCAGAAGCTCATAAACTAAATCCGGAATTTTTATCAGATTCAAAAGGATATGTTATTGAAACCCACCTAACTTTTCCAAAAAACTGGGGACTTGGCACGTCTTCAACCTTATTAGCCAATATTGCAAAATGGCTTGAAATTAATCCTTTTCAATTATTAAAAAATAGTTTTGGAGGAAGCGGTTATGATATCGCCTGTGCTCAAAACGACACTGCTATACTTTACGAATTACGCAATGAACTTCCTTATTTCACTGCAGTTGACTTTTATCCGATTTTTCATGAAAACCTCTATTTTTTATATTTAAATCAGAAGCAAAGCAGCAAAACAGCTATTGCAACCTATTTAGGAAAACAAAAAGAAAAAGACAGAGCAATTATTGAAATAAATCAAATTACAGCAGAAATCTTAACTACTAATTCCATCCAAACATTTGCTTTAGCTATTGACAAACACGAATCTTTAATGAGCAATATCTTAGAAATGCACACTGTTAAGGAAGCATTATTTCAGGATTTTAAAGGTGTTATAAAAAGTCTTGGAGCTTGGGGTGGTGATTTTGTCTTAGTTGTTTCAAAAGAAAATCCAAAAAAATATTTTGAAGAAAAAGGGTATGCAACACTTTTATCTTTTTCTGAAATGATTTTATAAAAAAACCACGCTCAAGGCGTGGTTTCTTGTATCTGTATAATACTACTTAGTAATTAAACTTAGTTCTATTATCTTTAATCTTTGCTTTTTCTTTCAATGCAGGAAACACTCTCTTTAATGCCGTACCGTTTTGAGCTTTTAATGCTGTCAATTGAACTGTGTAGTCTTGCGTTGGTAATCCTTTTGAAACTTGGATTGTTTTAACAGCATAAACTCCTGTATTACCTTGAACTAATTCAGAAACTTTAGATGCATCCGTACTAAAAGCAACTCCAACAACAGCAGGTTCTGAACCTGAATTTGGGATAATAGGATTTTCTAAACTTACGTTCTCAGCTTTTTGAACAGTTACTGCACCAGCTTTAGCAATTGCGTCTAATGTAGTTCCGGTCATTTTTGCTTTAATCAACTCAGCTTTTTTATTGTTTTTAATGATTGGCTCCACTTGAATTCTTGCCTCTTCAATTGGCAACAAACCTTCTTTGTTTATCTTTTTTAGTCTTGCAATTACGTGACCAACTTTAGGGATTTCAAAACGTTTTACATCATTAAGGTCAGTTCCTTTTTCAAACGCCCAACGAACGATTTGTCTTTGATTACCTAATTCTCCCATAGCTTCATCAAGAGCTTTTGATTTTACTGTTGGCGAAACAGCCAATTTGAATTCGTTTGCAGCATCAGCAAAAGGTTTCTCATTTGCTAATTGTTCAAATTTCATTGCATTGGTATAAGCACCATCTGTAGTTTTTTCAGAAGCTTCAATTTTTTGAGCGATAGTTGCTAATTGAATAGCATCTTGTCTGTCAGTAATATTGATAATATGGAAACCAAATTCTGATTCTACTAAGCCAATTTTACCAACTGAATTGTTGAATACAAAATCGTTGAATGGTTTTACCATTTGACCAGGATTAAAGAAATCTAAATCTCCACCTCTTTGACCTGATTGTGTATCTTCAGACTCCACCATAGCAACCATAGCAAATTCGCTTGGACTAGCTGTTACTTTAGCTAAAATTTCTTCCGCTTTAGTTTTGGCTTGTTCTTTGTTTCTGATCTCTTTAGTTTGAACGGGAGTTCCTTCGTAGCTAATCAAAATGTGACTTGCTCTTGCTTTTGCTCCTGATTTTCTTCCCATCGAACGACTTAATGCATAATAATTCCCATATTCATAAGGGCCGAAAACTTCACCATCTGCAAGGTTAAAGATTTGTTCTGCATATTCTGCAGGTAAATCTGATTTTGAAACAAATGTTGAATCATATGGAAAATCAGAATTAGCATTTACAAATTCTACAATGCTTTTTGTAGCTCTAAATCCAGGCAAAGTATCATTTTGGTTGGTTTCATTGTTAAATACAATTTTTGCATTTAACAAACCTTCTAAACGAGTTTTGATGTCGGCTTTATCACTCTCCGTTGCATTGTCGTTAATTGTAACAAATTCAATTTCTCTTGTTTCTTCTGATTTATATTTCTTTTCATTTTTCTTCATGAAATCAATAATTTCTTTATCAGAAACCGTTACTTCACTATCATTTATTGAAGAAAATGGCACCACTACATAATCAAAAGATACTTTATCATTCTCTAAGTTATACTTAAATTTAGCGTCATTAACTGTAGTGTAAAAACCTGATTTCAACAAAGTAGAATAGATTTGATATTTCGCGGAAACGTTTGCATTTCTTTCAATTCTTTCTAATTCTTCTTTTTCTTGAGGATTAGAACTTGATTTGAAATATTCTCTATATTTATTGATATCAAACTGTCCCATTTCATTGGCAAACATTGGACTTCTACCAATAGTTTGATCGGCTTTTAAGGCTTCTACCAAATGTGATTCAGAAATTCTGATTCCCAATTTTGCTAATTCATCATTCAATAATGCAAGGTTAATCTCTTGGTTCCAAACTTGGTTCATTGCTTGTATCGTAGTCATACCTTGTTGTGCACCTTGTTTTTCAACATTGTTAACCTTTAAGTTAAACTCTTCATAGGATACATCTGTTCCGTTTATTGTACCAACATTTGTAGCTGATTGACTAAAGCCACCACTTTGAATAACATCTGCCAAGACAAATGAAAATAATGCTAACGCAATAATTACAATTAGAATAAATGAACGCTGTCTAATTTTTCCTAAAATTGCCATTTTATATAAGTTTTTTTAATTCAGTTTGCGAAAATACAATTATCTATGAAATAATAATAATGTATCGGATATATTTTGCAGTTTTTTTGTTTTATAGATTTTGAAAGCTATAAATAGGGATAGATTTTGAAAAATACTCACAATTTTTATTATTCTTTGATTATCATTTTAACGAGTTCAATTTTTTTGTTAGATGCTTCTTCAATTATGAAAAGGTAATTTTCAATTTGAATCGCATCTTCTTTTTGAGGAATTTCGTTGTTATGATTTACAATCATTCCTCCTAATGTAGAATAAGAATCGCTTTCAGGTAAGTTAAATTTATATGTTTCATTCAGATATTCTACATCAAAGCGAGTAGAAAAACGATACTCTTTTTCATTTAATTGCTCTTCAATAAGAGTTTCTTCTTCATCATGTTCATCTTCAATTTCTCCAAAAAGTTCTTCTACAATATCCTCAATCGTAATCATACCTGAGGTGCCTCCATATTCATCCAGTACTACGGCTATGCTTTTTCGCTTTTTAGTTAATAAACCCAATGCATCTTTGATAAGCATGGTTTCAGGGATATATTCAACTGAAATCAATACTGATTTAATTGTTTTTGGTTTTTTGAATAAATCAAAAGAATGTACATATCCAACAATATCATCCAAAGAATTTTGAAAAACTACAATCTTAGAATAACCTGTTTCTTCAAATTTCTGTTTTAATTCTGAAATCGAATCATGAATTTCTACCGCTGCAATTTCAGTTCTTGGATTCATAATATCTCTGGCTTTTACTCCAGAAAACTCCAGAGCATTTTGAAATATTTGAATTTCAGAGTCCACATTTTCATTATCTTCAACCCCATCCATTTGTTCAGAAATGTAATTACCAAGTTCTAATTTACTGAACAACAATTGTTCTTGATCTCCATCAGTTTTAAAAAATTTTTTGAGAATAATATCGGAAATCCAAATTACAAATGTGGATAAAAAATAAAGCGTTAGATAAAAAATATATGCAGGAAGTGCAAATAACTTCAAAAAACTATTAGCATAAATTTGAAAAAATACTTTGGGTAGAAATTCTGCAGTTATCAAAATAACTACCGTCGAAATTATGGTTTGAACAAGAATCACATGAATGGGTAGATTTGAATCTGTAGTATATTCCGGATACATTAATTTTATAATGATATCACCCATCATAAAACCATAGATTACCAAAGCAATGTTGTTTCCAACAAGCATTGCTGCAATGAATTTTGAAGGTTTTTCGGTAAGCTTTGTTAGTATTTTTGACAAAAAATTATCCTGTAACTTTTCAATTCCAAGATAAACTTTGTTAGATGAAACAAAGGCAATTTCCATCCCTGAAAAGAAAGCAGAAAGCAATAAGCATAAGATGATAATGCTAATTTCCACTTGTTATTTTTTGTTTTTATCTTGGTATTTACTAAAAAAATGCCTTCTGAAAAAGAACATAAAAAGTGCTAAAGCTGCAAAGAAAAACATCATCCACGGATTGCGTTCTCCTTCATTATCAAGCGAAGTAAATCCTAGATAGGTAAAGAATCCAGCTGCAAAAAGATAAAAATATTGAATGTATTTTAGGTAATTCATAAAATTGGTTTAAATGATATATAAATTATTCTGCTTCATTGATTTCACTATATACTTTTTGAAAATTAATTCGTTTAAAGTCTTTGCTGAAATCAATCCCTTCTCCCGTTGTAAAGCCTTTGATAGGGTCTGTAAATTTAAACTTTTTTTCGGTAAAAAACCATTCATTCTTTTGATCATAAAACAATTGTTCCGTTTCCATAAACTGTCCGTCTTGAGTGGTCATTTTTACATTACCTCTCAAATCAATTATTTCAGTTCCTTTGAAGGTGATGGCATAATCAGAAACTACATAGCTTTTTTTACCATTTGCTTCATAAAGAGTTAAATCAATTCCTTCGGGAAATTCAGTAAATGGATATTTTACTGTTCCATAATCCAACATCTTTGAACTTATCAATATGGCTTTTACTTTTCCGGAATCGGTATATTTTAAATTGACTGTATCTGCAATGCCGGTTGGCATAAATTCAGAAAAATTGATTTGCTGAATTTGTTTAAAATTGCTTTCACAAGAAAAAAAGAGTGTCACTGCAAATGCAATGACACTCAATTTTAAACTATATAAACTAATTCTATTCATCTTATAGGCTTGGAACCGTTACAGATTTTCCAATCCAACATTTAAAGGAAATTGTTTGACCAGCCATATTTTCTTGAAAAATATCTTGCCTTGACGGAGCTCTTTGCTCATAAGAAGCAGCTGTTTGATCAGCAGTTGCTTTTAAAGAAGAATCTACCTGACCTGCTTTTCTTGCTGTTTGTGCTGCCAACCAGTTAACTGCTCTTTTTTCAAAAGGTGTTACACCACAATCGTTAACACTATTGGCATACAATTGAGCAATAAACAAATAAGCTCTACCCATTGATGGTCTTGCCGCTAATGCTTTTTCTGCATAAGCTCTCGCTTGAGTTTTATTACCATTCCCGTAAATGTTGGTTGCAATGGTATAATATACGTTAGCTTTTTTGTTTTTATCAGTATGCAATTCTGCTGCTTGATTAAAATATTCTAAAGCTTTAGCTGTGTTTTTCTTATTATAAAAAGATACCCCTAAATTATAAGCAGATTCTGCTGTTGGATTCAACAAGTGTAATGCATCTGAAATCTTGGCAAAAAATGGATCAGAAGAACATCCTTTTCTGTCTAAACGTTGAGCCGCTCTACGTAGCCATTCTGCATCACCTTTTTTCTCATCAAAGCCTTTGCTAAAGAAAGGAACTAATCTATCACAAGTTGCTAATAGTTCAATTTTAGCATCCATACTGGTGCCAACAGTTTCAAAAGCTTCTAGGTTTACTTCGTATCTATTGTAATCTTTTTGTTCTTTAGTTGTTAAAGCTTCTCCTGATTCTTGCTTTTCAATCAGTAAATCTTTTGCATCGGATAAAACTTTTGCTTCTTCTTCAAGTTTATCTGAAATAACATCATACATATCAAAAACTTCTTGTAATTGAATTCCTTTATTACCAGCCTCATAGTCATCAACAAATATTTGGAAATACAACAATAATGCTTTTGGATTAGTGAAGTTAGCTTTATCATTTTTAAAGGATTTATCCAATATTTGGAAAACCTCATTTGGTGTTCCAATATTATTATCAAAAAGAGCTAAACCTCTCTTTACCGAGTTTCCTTTTCCGTTACCTGGAAAATATTGATCATACTCTTCAAAAAGTTTCATTAAATCTCTAACATGCTTTTCTTTGTCTGCAGTAGATTTTGCATTATCAATATAATAATTTAAAGTAGGCTCACCTAACAAATAGATTGCAGCATTTTGAGATGGACAACTTTTTCTTAAATAATTTAAATGTTCGTATGCTTCAGTATAATTTTTGGATTTTGCTAATTCTACAAAAATTGACAACCTATCTGCACAATCTGAAGGTTGAGCTATTGAACTATAAAATCCAAACAAGATTACGATTAAAAATGTTAATTTAGTTTTCATGATATTAAATTTCACTGTTAATTATATTTACTTTTTACAAACCATTTATCACTTAAAGATAAGCTAACTAATATGTTGAAATAATTTTCTTTTATAAGGTTTGCTTTTCTTGTTCCTCTTGAGCCAAATTCAAATCCGATGTTTATATTGGAAAGTGTTCCGCTCGCGGGTAAACCTAAACCAAAATTTATGCCATAATCTTTTATCTCTTGATTATTTATTATCAATCCGGTGTTTTCGATACTCATACCTCCTCTGTAAGTTACTCTTTTCCAGTAATTACTATAAGAAATAATTTTGGGAATAAAATAACCTCCTACACCTATTTTTGTTCCATTTTCAAATGTTACATTATTTATACCATCAAGTCTATTCCCAAATTCGTTGTTTTGAGTAAAAGTAAATTGTGTACCAATTCCAAATTTTTTAGTATCTCCAAAACCCAATCCAAAAGATATTTTTCCGGGATTGTTAATTTTATTTTTATTTAAAATTTCATCCTCAATTTCGACATCTGAAGGGCTTTCTGGAATTACAACATTAACTGTAGAAATTTTTGTTGAATTTTTTATAGCTAATTCACTCTCAGGAGAATAACTCAAAGAGGTGTAAACTGAATAACTTTCCGTTACTTTCTTATTGTACATTAAACCTAAATTATAGCCAAAACCAGTAATCCGTGAATTATTAATCTCTCGAGTTCCCAGCTGAACTCCTGTTATATACTCCAAAGAAGTTGTTTCAACGTTTCCAAAAAGATAATTAATATCTACACCAATAGAAAAATCTGGAGTAATACTATAACCATAGCCAAAGAAAAGTCTATTTACGCCACCTCTTCCGGATGCTATCTTATTTCTAAAAAATCCTTCGTCATCATTAAAAGCATTTCTAATTCTATAGCCCACAGAAGTGTAAGGCATTAACCCAAAAACAGCTGATGATTTCCCCAAAGGTAAACCAACAGCTAAATAGTCTAGAGATGTTCTTTGTGCTTTTTCGCTTTGAGTACTGTTCTCCAAAGTAGTTGTATTATGACTACCTGATACTGAAAACGCAGTGATTTTCAAATTTGCATAAGAGGCAGGATTCAAAAAATTTATACTTAACGAATCTTTAAAAGCGGCTACACCACCCATATTTCTATTTTCTACAGCACCTTTAAATTTAAATTCTCCTATCCCATAAAAGGAATAGGGAGAGGCAGTGTTATCTTGTGCAACTGAAATAAAAGTCACTAATAAACTTAAACAAATAATTACGTTTTTAGTCATTTTGTATATTGGTATAAATAGGCCAAACTTTCGAGTAAAAAATTTGAATTGGCAAATATGGTACTTTTTAATCGTTTAGCCAAAAAATCTGAGTCACCACCAGTTAAAATTATGGTAAAGTTTTCATTTTGGTTAATTAAATCATTGATATATCCATCTATTTCATTTACTACTCCATTTACAACACCGGAATGAATTGCAGAATTTGTCGAATTCCCTATTATTTTTTCTGGTAATTCAAGTTGTAGTAAAGGCAATTTTGCAGTATAATTATGCAATGATTCATATCTTAATTTAAATCCTGGTGAAATTGCACCTCCTAAATAATTATTTTTATCATCAATATAATCATAAGTTATACAAGTTCCAGCATCAATAACCAATCTATTTTTATTAGGAAATTGCAAAACTGCACCAGCAGCTAACACCATTCTATCTATTCCTAAGGTTTTTGGTGTTTGATAGCAATTTACAAATGGAAATTTCATGGAATTATCAACGCTAGTAACATGTATAGATTCAGGAAAAACTAAACTTTTGTAATCAAAATCACTGACTGAAGACAAAATAACATTGTCAATTTTAAATTTTTTAAAAAAAATTGCTACCACTTTTTGAATCGTTATTTTATCTGACACTACAAAATTCAACATCGTATACTGCTCAAAGACAGCTGCTTTAATTCTAGTGTTTCCTATGTCAATTACTAACAACATATATTATGAATTTATTTATCTTTTAAAAGGGCTTATTTTTTTTTGATATTTGTTTTGGATAAACTAAAAAACATTCTATATTTGCACCCGCATTAGCAACGGTACCTTAGCTCAGTTGGTAGAGCAATGGACTGAAAATCCATGTGTCCCTGGTTCGATTCCTGGAGGTACCACTTTAAAAATCCCTAATACTTTTAAAAAAATGTTTTAGGGTTTTTTATTTTTACAATATTCCCAACTTCATAATACAGCATCATTTTATCCTTCATCTATATACTTTTCTTAACCAATTTAGATGTTTTATTTTTACTTTTTTGAGCTACACAATGCTATTGTATATTTGAAAAAATAAAGTAAAAAAATTGGCAACTCTAATAAACGACTGTCGCTCATTATTTGTTGCAAAAAAAACACGAAGCGAAAGTAATTTATAAAGTTCATATATACAACTCCTTATTTAAACAAAAAACCCAACAAAATGTTAGGTTTTTAAAGGCAAACTTTTATAACAACTCAATTAATTCTTTATTAACTTCATTACTTTTTCACGATTAAAACTATCGCTAGCTTTAACTAAATAAACTCCTGAATTTAATTCACTTATATCAAATAAGTGGTTTTCAGAAAATGCAGAAGTAAACGATTTTACCAATTGACCGGTTAAAGAATACACTTCAACACGATTGGTTGAAACATTCAATGTAAAAGAAGTAGAAGCTGGGTTGGGATGTATTGCAAAATCATCAGCTAATTCAATTTCATCGGTATTTAAAGTAACCATTTGATTTCCATAAACTCTAAATTCACCCGGGGCTAAAGTAATCTGTGCAGTTGTGCTGGTAACATTCAAAGGCGTTTCAGTCATTAAATCATACCAAATACCCGTGTATGGAAAATCAGGAGTAATATTTTGATCTGATACCGAAAAATTAGCTAACACAACAACATTCTTTAATTGGGATGCAGGTAAAGAGTTGTCAAAAACATAAATACGTTGTCTAAGATTATCTCCATTAGGGCTTATTGAATATTCTCCATTAAAAACAGGTTGCGAAGTTTTTAATGCATTCAATTTAGCATAAGTATTATACACAGAATTTCTAAGTGGATCTGCCAACCAATTTTGAGTCCATTGCGGTTGTGGTTTGGTATCTAACTTACAATCACCAGGAATTGCATCATAACTTGAGTTTATTGTTCCATTTGAACATGTCCAAATTGAATCGCCCATTCCTAGGGATGCAAAATGCCATACCATTTTTGGCCCAGGCACTAAGATATTTGTAGCTGCAATAGCTTTGATTCTGTTAATTGCGTTATTTAAATTACCATTAACAGGAGTAGTTCCTCCACCATTTCCGAAAGTAACAGCTTCATAAATAATTCTGTCTTTATCATGACTTTCTGGATAACCTATAAGCCTTTTCCCTTGAAAACCTCTACTTACGTGACCCACTCTATTGATGTTTGCGTTTGCAGAATTTCCGCTGATCAGTTGTTTGTATGGCTCCCATAACTCACCCCACATCATTATCCCTTTTCCTTCATTAAGACGATAATTTGCCCATTGTTGTTCTTCATTATCAGAACCTAAATGCTCAAAAATTACATAATGATTTGGGTCTAGAGACCAAGAATAATCTGCATATTCTTTTAAAACGGCAACTCTATCCGCTTGGTAAGCATTAGTACATATTTCATTACCACCAGTACAGTTTTGAGTAAACCCTTTGGTTAAATCCCAACGGAAACCATCAATTTTGTATTCTTCAATCCAATGTTTAATTACGCGTTTAGTATAGTATTTTGTCATTTCAGATTGGTGATTAAAATCTTCACCAACACTATAACTATGTCTTGCTACGGTATTGAAATAGGGATTATCCGTTGAAGGTGGTCCCCATCCGTCACCATCAGGATCATTCATCCACATTCTAACTCCGGGATTTCTTCCGAAAGCATGATTTAAAGCCAAATCTAAAATTACGGCTATGCCATTTTGATGACACAAATCAACAAACTCTTTAAACTTATCAGAAGTGCCATAAAACTTATCTAAAGCCATGTGAAAAGAGGTGTTATATCCCCAACTCTCATTTCCTTCAAATTCCATAATTGGCATTAATTCTATGGCATTAACTTTCAAATTTTTGAAATAATCAATTCTGTTAATTAAGTCTTGAAAGTTTCTGTTTGCATCAAAATCACGAATTAGAACTTCATAAATAACCAAATTATCTTTATTAGGCTTCACAAAATTTGTGGTTGCTGCACTCCAGCTATATGCAGGTTGAGCTGTTTGCAAAACCGTAACTTCTCTTTGTTGCCCTTGAGGATATGTCGGAAGGTTAGGATATGACGCTGCAGGTATCCATGGGTCATCAAAAGGAGATAAAACCAATGTGGAGTACATGTCTGCCGCTTTTACCATTACCGGTGAATTTGCTACCGGTGTTTGATCAACAACCCAATATTGATAAGTATAAACTTGACCGGGAGTTAATCCTGTTAATTCCAGCCAAAAAATATTAGTTGAAGGATCTCTTCTCATGGCATAAGAAGTATCAGGTTGCCAATTGTTGAAACTTCCTGCAACGTAAACAAAATCTTTACCCGGTGCATTTAACTTCAACGTCGCCTTTGTTGGGTCAGATATATTATAGTTAATTCCATCTTCTAATCCAGTAGGAATAGCTTGAGAGATTGTTCCCGGATTTACAATTACATTAAAATTTCTGGAAAAAGTTGTGCCGCCTTGAGTAATTTGTAATTCGTAATTTTTATTATTCGTTATGTTTGTGTCTGTAAATGCATAACTTGATCCTGTAAAAGCATTTATACTAACACCATTTGCCAACAAATTATAATCAGCATTTCCATTTGTATTGCTTGCTGTTATTGATAAATTAGCTCCTGAATTTAAAATAGTATTACTATTGATGGCTGGAGAATTTAGAGTTGCTTGAAATGCCCCAACATTTATAAAATAATCTGTAGTTTGTGGCGTGCCTGTAGAACCTCTAAAAACCACACAAATTTGAGTAATTGAACTAGTTGTAGGTACATTAAAATAAGTATATAAATCAGGACTTAAATTTAAAGTGTAATTTGATCCAGAGACTAAAGTTAGAGCAGGTTGTGTGGAATTATTACCCCAAGTCCCTTTAACGTTTTGCCACTGAACACCATCTATAGTTAGGCCTATATGAGCATATATTACTCCGTTGTAAGCATTCAATCCAGTCCCCGCTTTATTAAAATTTAAAGTTACTGCCTCACTTGCTTCAGCTGGAGATGGTATTGTTGTAACTTGTGCAAATGAATTTAACGTTAATAAGCTAAGAAATAATAATAAAAAATAAATTTTCTTCATAGTGTCATTTTTAAAAAAAGGGCTATCTATGACAGCCCTTTTTATAATTAATATTTTACTGAACAGGAATTAATAAATACCTTCCATCCAAACTGTTAAACCAAATGTCATATTGACCTGCAGCTACTGGAATGTTTGGGCCTCCATCTGTTCCTAATCCACTTAGAGCTGTGTTACCACCCCAATTTACTGCCCAATCATTATTGGCTCTAAATTTCATTTCTCCATTATTTAAAATAGCATTAATTCTCCAAATATGAGGATTAAACGAACCTGTTTCCATTGCGGTACTTGCATCCCAACCTTGTGCTGTTGAATCACCAATTATACCAACTGTTGGAAAAGCTGTAGGCACAGTTCCAGCAAATGGAACAAGAGTATACGTCATCGATGTGCTATTAAAGGTGAAAGTATAATAACCAGCTGCTGGAACGATGAAAGCTCCTGGGTCACTTCCGGTACCATCATTAACAGCTAACGCACCTCCTCCGTTTGTTCCCCATTGTGGTTGCCACTGTCCTTTTTGTTCTAGTAACTTAAACTCGCCGGCAACAAAATAACCAGTGAAGTAATAAATATTATCGTCTGAAGGATCTCTAAAAATTGGTGTATTTGTTGCGTTATTATTCCAATCATCATTATTAGCTATACCATCCATATTTGTATCAAAAGCATTTCCAACTATATACAATTCTCTTTTAGCTACAACTGGGCTAAATGTTGTCAATAATATAGTCACAACATTAGAATATAATGGCTGAGCACCATTAGTTCCACTTGTTGATTTAATTCTGATATCCAAAGCTCCTTCAATTTCTGGAATTAAACCCGCTTCAATTGCTGCAGAATTTAATTCTGCAACAGACCAGGTTAGGTTTGTATTGGTAGTATTTCCAGCAACAATAAATGTTTCAAAATTATTACCAGACTGTGCAATTTCAACATTGTAATTAATTGCTGTGGGAGTTCCATAATCTGCTTCAGACCACGAAACAGTTAAAGCGGGATTATTTGCCAAGTCAGATGTTAAAACCACAGCTGTTCCCGCATCTGGCGTTAAAATATCAAAACTCGCAGGAGGTGTTAAGAACATTAAATCTTGTTCATCTTCACAAGACCATAATCCAACAAAAAGGATTGTAGCTAAAAATAATTTAAATGTATTTTTCATTTTTTTAATATTTAAGTTTAAAGGGATTTTTAATACCCAGGATTTTGTGTTAAATTAGGATTTGAAGCCAGTGAAGCTTGAGGAATTGGATATAATCTCAAATTTGTTGAAATTGAGACACCATTACTACTGTTCCCTTTCCATGACCAGTTGTATGCTCCGCCAGTATATCTATTGAATCTTATCAAATCTTGTCTTCTATGACCTTCCCAATGCAATTCTCTTGATCGTTCATCTAATATAAAATTTAATGTTAGCTGTCCAGAAGTAATATTTCCGATTTGAGAGCCATTATTTGCTCTTTCTCTTAACGCATTAACATATGTTAAAGCTTGTGGTAATGTTGCACCACCGGCACCTCTTAAAGCACATTCAGCATACATCAAATAAACATCTGCTAAACGGAACATTGGAAAATCTGTATCCACAAAAGTTGTGCTAATTCCTGCAACTCCTGTAGAAGATATATTTGAATACTTGGCTAAAATATAACCTTGATCTCTATTTGCAACATCTGAAATATCAATGTCTCTTACTCCAGAAATTATAGTATTTCTAACATCATTATTAAACTGATTTCCATCAAATTTTTGAACAAATTGCTTTCTTAGACGAAGAGCACCTCCCCATCCACCAACACCAAATTGATTACCATTACCCTCAATGGATCCAACTTGACCATTAATCATCACAGTAGTAGGCCCATAATTCTGAGTAACTAAACCATCAGACTGGATAAAGAAAATCGCTTCTGGAGAAGTGTGATTATCTGCTTTGAAATTATTTAAATAGTTTGGAGCCAATGTATATCCAGACCCAATAATCGCAGTACATTGTTCTGCACAATTAGCATATCTATTCGTTCCAATGTATACTTCAGCATTTAAGTATAATTTAGCCAATACCATTCTTGCAAATCCTTGATCTAATCTCCCGGATGCGTTAGTTCTAGGAGCTTTTAGATTTGGTAAAATCGATACCAGCTCTTCCTCTATATACTCAAAAAGTTGTTGAGCGTTATATTGAGGCCCTGCTACACCAACTACATCATTTTCAGTATTAAATGGTGCTTTCCCAAACAAATCTAACATATGATAATAAGACAATGCTCTCAAAGCACGTGCTTCATTTCGGTAATCCTCAATTTCCGCAAGCGTTTGTGCATTTGTAATGCCTCTAGCACTTAACTTTTCTGGAGTAGATTGTCTTAAGAATTCATTAGCCAATGCTACCTGAAACATTCCTCTACTGAACATTCCTCGAATAATAGGATTTGATGCATTCCAAATATTTCTTTGAAGTTCTCTTGTTCCGGGGTCATTTTCATAACTCCAGATTACTTCGTCTGTTGACAAATTTTGCATGTACCAAAGCACACGTCCATACTGACTGGTTCCTGCATCAACCCCTCCAATGTTAGAATTATCAGGCCCAAGTGTTCCTGTTAAAGACAAGTTACCATAAACCCCAGCAATAGCTTGAGCATATGCACCGTCTTGAGCATAAAACTCATCAGCAGAAGCCTGATTAGGGTCTCTGGGCACAACATCTAAATCATCTTCACACGATTGCATTAAAAATGCAAAACACATAAAGAAAAAGACTTTAGTTTTCATAGTTTTCATAGTTTTTTATTTTAAAATTTTACGTTAGCCCCAAACAAAAATTGTCTCTGTCTTGGGTAGATAGTATTGTCAAAACCTCCTGTTACTTCGGGGTCTAAACCACCATATTTTGTGATTACAAATGCATTTTGAACACCTGTAAATAGGCGTAAAGAAGCTTTTCCTTCTAACCATTTAGGAAAAGTATAACCTAAAGTTACATAATCCATTCTTAAAAAAGAGGCATTTTCAACATACATGTCTGATAAAACATTTTCTCCATTTTGTTCTACAAAATTTGTATTTAAAACATTTGTTGAAATGTTTTCCAATACACCATTCTGAATCAAAGCATAATAAGAACGGGTAGATTCTACAGCATTTAAAACTCTATTTCCTATACTTGCTCTAAGGTTAAATGCAAAATCAAAGTTTTTATAATTCATAGTAGAATTAAAACCTAATAATAAATCAGGATCAGGATTTTTATAAATGTACCTGTCGTCACCATTAATTAAACCATCACCATTTAAATCTGCAAAGGCTCCTTCAATTGCAGCACCACTAGGGTCATACAATTGTTTGTAAACGAAAAAGGAGAAAGGCGTATATCCTTCTTGCAAGATTTGAGAAGTTCCTCCCGTTCCTGCACCTGATTGACCGGTAAATAAAGGTGAGCCTAATGCTATTTTCTCAATTCTTCTTTCAAATTTTGTAGCATTAAACCCAACATTCCAATTGAAGTTTTCTGAATTAAAAAGATCATAATTGATAGAAAATTCTATACCTTTTGAACTCATGTCCCCAACATTCTGTGGCCCTTGGTTTGAGAAGTTACTTCCATCTGCGAATGGTCCAATCTGAAAAAGATCATTAGAAAGTTTATAAAACACATCTAAAGACCCATTCAATCTATTGTTCATAAATCCATAATCTAACCCCGCATTATAGGTTGTTGTTTCTTCCCATTTCAATGGTCCAAAAGCACTAGGAACGCCAACATTTATAGGTTGTCCGCCAATAATATATTGAGAGTTTGCATCACCTAAATTATAAATTGATTGATAAAAAGACGCCTGATCAATTGACTGTTGACCAGTAATACCCCAACCTAGACGTAACTTTAAATCAGACAATACAGTAGAATCTTTGAAAAAATCTTCTTTAATTTTCCAACCTAAAGCTGCAGCAGGGAAATTGCCCCATCTGTTATCAGGACCAAAACGTGATGTACCGTCTCTTCTGTAAGACAATGTTAATAGATACTTGTCTTTTAAATTAAAATTTGCTCTTCCAAAATATCCTAAAAGAACAACATCTGTATCAACATAATATCTTAGTTGGTCTGTTGGATCGGTTGCTTCAAAACCTGCTTGGCCAGAGTTTTCAAACTTTTGATACGAATAACCAGCTGTACCTTCAAAACTTAAGTCGCCAAACTCTTTGTTGTAGATAAAATAGAAATCTAATAATTTATTAATTCTTTGGTTAGCTTCATTAAATTTTGTTCCTAAAGATATGTTATTGTTTTGAAAACCTGATCTAGCGGAAGTAGATCTAGTTCTAGATCTTTCCCCATCATTATTATCATACCCCAAGTTTAAAACCGCTCTTAATTCTGGTAAAAAATGAAACTTATAATCTACTTCAAAGTTTCCAAAAAATCTATTATTTGTTCCTCTGTCATTAGTTTGCAGTAATTGTGCAACCGGATTTGGAGTTGATGGATTTAAGAATGGATTACCCGGTAAATTTGGGTTGTAATATTCAAAGAAACCATCATAAGGTGAATTTACATCGTAAATAGGTTGTGTTGGGTCAAATCGAATTGCTGCCCCTTCTACTCCATCTGCAAACCTATTTCGTTGATTTGTGTAATTCGCAGAAACTCTAAATTTCAAATGATTTTCAAATAAAGAAGGAGACAAATTTAAAGAAACTGAATTTCTTGTAAACTCATTTGTCAATCGAAGACCTTCCTGATACGTGTTTCCAATTGATAATCTTGTTGGAATTGATCCAAATAAATTTCCTTTAAGTGATAAATTATTGTCAACAAAATCTGTTCTTCTGTAAATTGCCTTTTGCCAATTTGTATTAGCATCTCCCAGCATAGCTACCTGTCCTGGTGTTCCAATACCCGGTGTAAGCTGCACACCATTTCCATCAAATGTTCCGGCTACTAAAGCTCTAAACTCATCACCGGTGAACACATCTATTTCTCCAACATTTTTTCCAGAACCATATTGAAAATTATATTCAACCTGAAGTGTTTTAGCTCCTCTTTTGGTAGTGATAATGATAACGCCATTAGAAGCTCTAGATCCATAAATAGCTGTAGCAGAAGCATCTTTCAAAATAGTAAATGACTCAATATCATTTGGATTTATCGAAGATAAAATCGATGTTGCTCCTGCTGCACCTTGATTATCAATTGGCAACCCATCAATCACAATCAAGGGATCATTCGAGGCCAACAAAGAAGAACCTCCACGAATTCTGATTTCAGAACCAGATCCCGGTGCTCCACTTGTATTAATTGTTAAACCGGCTACTTTACCGTTCAGTAAATTCTCCGCAGTAACATTTGCACCCTTGTTAAAATCTTCAGAAGTAATTTGAGTTACAGAGCCGGTTGCATCTTTTTTCTTAACCGTTCCATAACCAATAAGCACTACCTCATCAAGTTGTGCCGTATCTTCTTCTAGTGAGACTTGAAGATTTCTTTGATTACTAAATGTAACATCGATTGTTTTGAATCCTACAAAGGACAATTCAATAACATCTCCGCTTTTTAGATTTGACAGTGTAAAATTTCCGTCAAAATCAGTAATGGTACCATTTGTAGTACCTTTTACAATTACGCTAACTCCTGGCAATGGCAGATTTGTTGCCTTCTCTGTGACATTTCCAGTTAAAGTATTCTGTGCCAATAGTGTAAGTGGCATCAGAAGCAACGCAATGAACAACTTTTTGTAAATTGTTTTCATACAGTTTGTTTAGATTAAAATTGTGTTTTTTGTGTGCTTGTATTTTACTTCGAATGTTAAATTTACGTAAAAATCTAAACAATTTTTGTGAACAGCTGTTAAAAGTGTTGCGAAAACGTTTTCGTGTTGAAAAGTTTTAATAATTCATAGTTTTTTACCCCCAAAATTCCGATTACAGAAAATTAAATTTATCTTTATTCAAAATTTACTATTTACCACACCCTAAAATGAAAAGAAAAGTTACCCTAAAACAGATTGCAAAAGAACTTGATGTATCAATTTCAACCGTTTCAAAATCATTAAAAGACAGTACAGAAATCAGTGAAGATACTCGCTTAAAGGTACAAGCTTTTGCTAAACTTTATAACTACAAACCAAACAACATTGCTTTAAGTTTAAAGAATAAAAAAACCAAAACAATTGGTGTTATTATTCCGGAGATTGTACATCATTTTTTTGCAACAGTTATCAGTGGCATTGAACATCTTGCTAATGAAAACGGATACAACGTTATTGTCTGTTTGTCTGACGAATCTTTTGATAAAGAGGTTATCAATATGGAAATGTTGGCAAATGGAAGTATTGACGGATTCATCATGTCTTTGTCAAAAGAAACGCAACAAAAAAGAGATTTTCATCACATCACAGAAATTATAAATCAAGGAATGCCGGTTGTAATGTTTGACAGGGTTTCAAACGATATTTTATGCGACAAGGTAATTATTGATGATAATCTAGCTGCTTTCAACGCTGTTCAAACCTTGATTGAAAAAGGAATGAAGAAAATAGCATTAATCACAACTGTTGATTACGTTAGCGTTGGGAAACTGAGAACTGACGGCTACATTAAAGCATTAAAAACTAACGATTTAAAAGTAAATAACGAACTAATATTAAAAATTGAAGACATTGACAACTGTGAAAATCTAATTGAGGATTTAATTAAAAACAATAAAATTGATGCTGTTTTTGCGGTTAATGAACTATTTGCAGTAACTGCAATTAAAGCAGCTTCAAAACACAATATTAAAGTTCCAGAGGAAATCTCGGTCATTGGATTTACCGATGGCATTATCTCCAAATATGCTTCACCAAGCATCACTACTGTTAGTCAAAACGGAATTAAAATGGGAGAAAAAGCAGCTAAAATGTTAATCGAAAGATTAGAGAGTGATGAATGGGATGACGAACACTTCAAAACTGAAGTTATTGAAACACATCTGGTGGAAAGAGAATCCACAAAATAAATTTTCTATTAAAATATTTAAGCCTAATAAATTTTTCGAATAGAAAAAAATATATATTTGTAATCAGTATTAATCAAAACTTGTATTTTACTTCGAACCCACAAGTTTTGATAAGCCTTAAACGCTTATCGTTTTATTAACCAATAAATTACGATAATGGAAAAGCGTAAGTTAAGTTTCTGGGAAATTTGGAACATGAGTTTCGGTTTCTTGGGGATACAAATGGGTTTTGCCCTCCAAAATGCAAATGCCAGTAGAATTCTTCAAAAGTTTGGTGCCGATGTTCATGAACTTTCGTGGTTTTGGATTATTGCTCCACTCACAGGATTAATTGTTCAACCCATTATTGGTCACTACAGTGATAATACTTGGGGTCGCTTTGGAAGAAGAAAACCTTTTTTCTTACTTGGTGCTGTTCTTGCCTCTGTCGGGTTAATTTTAATGCCGCAATCTGAAATTTTCATTGCCTTTTTACCTGCTCTTTGGGTTGGTGCCGGAATGCTTATGATTATGGATGTTTCATTTAACATTGCTATGGAACCTTTTCGTGCTTTGGTTGGAGACAATCTTCGAACGGATCAAAGAACATTGGGTTTTAGTGTGCAAACTGCTTTAATTGGAATGGGAGCTGTTGTTGGTTCAATTCTACCTTCTTTTTTAAGATGGGTTGGTGTTACAGGTGAAACCGAAAGCGGAATTCCCAATGATTTAATTTGGTCTTTTATTATTGGTGCAGCTATTTTAATAATTACCATTTTAGTTACTGTAATTACTACGCATGAATATTCGCCACAAGAATTAGAAAATTTTACAGACGAAAAAGCTCATAAAGATGCCATTGGTGATGAAAAACCTTCACGGTTGTTAGACATTTTTGAAGATTTTGCTAAAATGCCAACCACTATGCGTCAATTAAGTATGGTTCAATTCTTTTCTTGGTTTGGTCTTTTCGGAATGTGGGTGTTTACAACTCCTGCCATTGCTCAACACATTTATGGTTTGGCATCAGATGATGTGAAAAATCCATTATTTGATGACGCTGGAAATTGGGTTGGTGTTCTTTTTGGCGTTTACAATTTCGTTTCGATGATTTTTGCGTTCACACTTCCTTACATTGCCAAACAAATTGGACGAAAAAAAACACACGCAACTTCTCTAATTATTGGAGGAATCGGATTAATTTCTATCTATTTTATGCCAAATAAAGATGCTCTGATTTTTTCTATGATTTGTATAGGAATTGCTTGGGCGAGTATTTTATCAATGCCTTATGCCATTCTTGCCGGATCTATTCAACCCAAGAAAATGGGAGTTTACATGGGAATTTTTAATTTCTTTATCGTAATTCCACAAATTATTAATGCCCTCATTGGAGGATTACTTGTTAAATATTTATATAATGATCATGCCATTTTTGCTTTGGTAACTAGTGGTGTCAGTTTTTTAATTGCTGCAGCCTTAGTTTACAAAGTAAAAGATGTTGATGATGTAGTACAAAACTAATGAATCAAAGATGTTTCATATTCGACCTCGATGGCGTAATCGTTGACACGGCTAAATATCACTTTTTAGCTTGGCAAAAAATTGCGAACCAGTTAGGTATTGAATTTACGCCCGAACACAACGAAGAACTCAAAGGTGTAAGCCGTGTTCGATCACTGGACCTTATTTTAGCCTTAGGAAATCTAGAAGCTTCGCAAGAAGACAAAAACAAATGGCTCGTTCAAAAAAACGAAGACTATCTTTCCTATTTGGTGGATATGGACGAAAGTGAAATCTTACCGGGAGTTTTACCGGTTCTCATTTATCTTAAAGAAAATAACCAAAAAATCGTATTGGGTTCTGCCAGTAAAAACGCAAAACCAATTTTAGAAAAAGCAAAAATTATCGATTATTTTGACGCCATTGTGGATGGAAACGATGTGTCTAATGCAAAACCAGACCCGGAAGTTTTTATTCAAGGAGCCAAAAAAGTAAATTTTTCAAACGAAAAATGTATCGTTTTTGAAGATTCTGTAGCTGGAGTTCAAGCTGCAAATAGTGCCGGGATGACGAGTGTTGGAATCGGCGAAGAAAGTATTTTACATGAAGCTCAATTCGTATTTCCTGATTTCACACACATCGATTTGAATTTTATACAAAACCTAATAAATAAATAGTAAAATTTTAATGATTTCGAATTTTAAAAACTTGAAACGTTAAACTTGAAACTTTTAAACTAAAATTAATGAACCAAGATTATATCATACCAGATAACTGGTCGATTATTGAAGAAGGATTTGAACAAGACCTGGTTAAGTCTTCCGAAAGTTTGTTCAGCATTGGAAACGGTGCGATGGGACAACGTGCAAATTTTGAAGAATATTATTCCGGAAAAACCTTCCAAGGAAGTTATATTGCCGGAATTTATTATCCAGATAAAACAAAAGTGGGTTGGTGGAAAAACGGTTATCCCGAATATTTTGCCAAAGTGCTTAATGCTCCAAATTGGATTGGTATTAACATCGAAATTAACGGTGAAAATTTGGATTTAGCCAATTGTGCAGCAGTGAAAATTTTCCGTAGAGAGTTGAATATGAAAGAGGGTTGGTATCATCGTTCTTTTACAGCAACCCTTCAAAACGGAACTGAAATTGAAGTACAAGTGCGTCGTTTTCTTTCATTGGATTTAGATGAAGTGGGTGTAATTAATTATCAAATTACCGCTTTAAATCAGGATGCGAAAATTGTTTTCAAACCGTATATTGATGCTGGTGTTCACAACGAAGATGCCAACTGGGAAGAAAAATTTTGGGAACCATTACATGTAAAAAATAATGGAAACGAAGCTTTTGTAACAGCAAGAACTTTCAAAACGCATTTTACCGCAACTACATTCATGCACAATACGATTTTGGTGGGTGGAAAAAATGTAAATGTTTCTCCATCGAATGTTGTCGCACCACATGATAAAATTGAATTTTCGTATGAAGTTTCAGTTGCCCAAAATCAATCGGCTACCATTCAAAAAATAGGTGGTTACACCGTTTCAATGAACCATGAAAATACGGAAGAAGCGGCTAAAAAAGTTGTATCTGAAGCAATTTCCATCGGTTACAACCAATTATTAGAAGACCAAATCAAGGCTTGGGCAAAAATTTGGGAAATGAGTGATATAACCATAGATGGTGATGTGAAAGCTCAACAAGGAATTCGTTTCAATATTTTTCAATTAAACCAAACGTATTTAGGAAAAGATTCTCGTTTAAATATTGGTCCGAAAGGATTTACCGGAGAAAAATACGGCGGATCAACCTATTGGGATACAGAAGCGTATTGTATTCCTTTCTATATGGCCACCAAAGATCAACAAGTTGCTAGAAATCTATTGACGTATCGTTACAATCAATTGGACAAAGCAATTGAAAATGCCGAAAAGTTAGGTTTTAAAAACGGTGCGGCTTTGTATCCGATGGTGACGATGAACGGTGAAGAATGTCACAATGAATGGGAAATTACGTTTGAAGAAATTCACCGTAACGGAGCCATTGCTTTTGCTATATTTAATTATTACCGATTCACAGGAGATTACAGCTATATTCCTGAAAAAGGTTTGGAAGTTTTAATCGGAATTGCTCGTTTTTGGCACCAAAGAGCCACCTACTCTACCTATCGAAATCAGTATGTAATTTTAGGTGTAACAGGTCCAAATGAATATGAAAATAACGTAAACAATAATTTTTACACCAATTATATTGCCAAGTGGTGTATTGATTATACGGTAGAACAAATTCAAAAAATTGAAAAAGAATATTCTTCAGATTATACTAGAATTTTAAATAAAGTAAAACTTTCTGTAGCTGAAATTAACCATTGGAAAGAAGTTGCCGATAATATGTATTTTCCTTTTTCGGAAGAACACGACGTTTATTTGCAGCAAGATGGTTTCTTAGATAAAGAATTAGTAAAAGTTTCTGATTTAGATAAAAGTCAGCGACCGATTAATCAAAAATGGTCATGGGATCGAATTTTACGTTCGCCTTACATCAAACAAGCTGATACGTTACAAGGGTTTTATTTCTTTGAAGATCATTTCAGTAAAGAACAATTAGAGAAACATTTCGATTTTTATGAACCATTTACCGTTCACGAAAGTTCACTTTCGCCTTGCGTTCACTCGATTCAAGCGGCTGTTTTGGATAGAATGGAACAAGCTTATACTTTCTATCTTCGAACTTCCCGTTTGGATTTAGATGATTATAACAAAGAAGTACACGAAGGTTTACACATCACGTCGATGGCCGGAACTTGGATGAGTATTGTAGAAGGTTTTGGTGGAATGCGAGTGAAAAATGAAACCTTACATTTTGAACCAAAAATTCCAACACAATGGAAAGGCTATTCGTTTAAAATTAATTTCAGAAATCAAATTTTAAAAGTTTCTGTTCAATCTAATGAAACGAAGTTTTCTCTGGAAGGAAATAAACCAATTACTGTTTTTGTAAAAGGAAAAGAAATCTTGGTGGAACCGAATAGTTTGGTTACCGTTTAATAAATTCTCGCAAAGACGCTAAGTCGCAAAGATTTACTTAGCGTCTCTGCGACTTTGCGAGATAAAACAATCAATTATGAAAAAAATTTCATTACTACTGTTTTGTCTCGCATTTTCATTTTTATCCGCTCAAGTCAATCGAATTGAACCCACAAACTGGTGGACAGGATTCAAAAATGAAAATCTGCAATTGCTCGTGCATCATCCAAACATCGGAAATGCCACTCCAAAAATTTCCTACGATGGTGTTTCAATTATCAAAGTTCACAAAGCTAAAAGTCTGAACTACTTATTTATCGATTTAAAAATTGATAAATCCACTAAACCCGGAAAATTCAATATCATTTTTGAATCGGAAAAAGGAAAAAAAATCACACAATCGTACGAATTAAAACCGAAATCTAAACCTTCAGTAGATTTTATCGGTTTCAATAGTTCTGATGCCATTTACCTCATCACGCCAGACCGTTTTGCCAACGGAAATGAAGCGAATGATGTTGTGAAAACTATGCAAGAAACTACATTAGACAGAACCCACGATTACAAACGTCACGGTGGTGATATTCAAGGAATTACAAATCATATTGATTATATTAAAAATTTAGGATTTACTGCTATTTGGCCAACTCCGGTTTTGACGAATGATATGAAAAGTGGTTCGTACCACGGCTATGCAATGACCGATTTTTATCAAGTAGATCCTCGATTCGGAACCTTAGCGGATTACAAAAATCTATCCAAAAAATTGCATCAAAATGGTATGAAACTCATTATGGATCAAGTTGCGAATCATTGCGGTAGCGAACATTGGTGGATGAAAGATTTACCATTTGGCGATTGGGTTAATTATCAGGAATTATTTGAAAAAGAAAAAAAATACGTCACTTCCAATCACCGAAGAACAAGCAATCAAGATTTGTATGCTTCCGAAAAAGACAAAAAAGAAATGGCCGATGGTTGGTTTGTTCCAACCATGCCCGATTTGAATCAACGCAATCCTTTTTTAGCAAAATACATCATTCAAAACAGCATTTGGTGGATTGAAACCTTGCATTTAGGAGGAATTCGTCAAGACACTTATCCTTACCCTGACAAAGTTTTTATGTCAAATTGGGCTGGCGAAATCATGAATGAATATCCCAATTTTAATATTGTTGGCGAAGAATGGAGTTCGAATCCGTTGCTGATTGGTTATTGGCAAAAAGGTGCAAATAATAAAGACGGTTATGAATCGAACTTGCGTTCGACGATGGATTTTGCCATGCAAACCCTCATTCCGCAAGCCATCAAAGAAACAGAAAGTTGGGACAAAGGTTTGGCGAAAATTTACGATGGTTTAGCCAACGATTTTCATTATGCTTCGCCAAAAGACATTATGATTTTTCCGGATAATCACGATATGGATCGCATTTTTACACAAATGGAGGAAAATGTTGAAAATACTAAAATGGCTTTGGCAACCTATTTGGTTTTACCAAGAATTCCACAGTTGTATTATGGAACAGAAATCCTAATGCAAAACACTGCCAAACCAGGTGATCACGGCTTAATTAGAACTGATTTTCCCGGTGGATGGAAAGGTGATAAAGTAAATGCTTTTATAGGCGAAGGACTTTCTGCTGAACAAAAAGATATGCAAAGCTATTTGACTAAAATTTTAAATTACCGAAAAGACAGCAAAGCCATACACGACGGTAAAACCATTCATTTTGCTCCGAATAATGGCGTTTATACCTTATTTAGAATGTTGAATGATGAAATTGTTATTTTAATTTTAAATAAAAACGAATCCACAAAAGTTGATCTTTCCACCTATAAAGAATTAGGTTTTGAAGGTAAAAAAATGAAGAACATTGTAACCGGAGAAGAAATTATTTGGGATAAAGAATTGACTTTAAACAAAAAAGGAGCCTATCTTTTTACGACAAAAATGAATTAAAGAATGAAAAAACTCTTTTTACTATTATTTCTTTCAACTATTGGATTTGCTCAAAATGCAAATCGGAAATACATTTCGCATCAATTAAATGAAAACGTTTTGGAAGTAAAAACTTCCGATGGCACGTATTTCATTCAATCTTATACTGATAAAATCATTGAAACTTCTTTCGTTCCAAACGGAGAAAAATTCAATCCAAATTCGCACGCTGTTGTTTTAAAACCAAATAGTAATGGTTTTGAATTTAAACAATCAACGGACTATTTAGAAATTAAAACCAATGATTTAGAAGTTCAAATTGTAAAATCACCTTTTAAAATTTCGTATTACAAAAAAGGTGAATTACTACTTTCTGAAAAATTAGGTTACTTCAAACGCAAACACGAACCCCTTGAAAAAGTGAAAGGAAATATCGTTTATGATTCCACTGAAGTAATTCAATTCAATATCAATTCAACCGAAAAACTATATGGTGGTGGAGCAAGAGTTTTAGGGATGAACCGTCGCGGCAACCGTCTAGCACTTTACAACAGAGCCGATTATGGTTATGAAACTCGTTCAGAATTGATGAATTTTACCATTCCAATAGTCATTTCTTCGCAAAAATATATGGTTCATTTTGACAATGCTCCCATAGGTTATTTGGATTTGGATAGTAAAAAAGAAAATGTTTTAGAATACGAAACCATTTCCGGCAGAAAAACCTATCAAGTGATTGCGGGCGATTCGTGGGAAGATTTAATTTATAATTACACCGAATTAACCGGAAGACAACCGTTACCTCCTCGTTGGGCTTTGGGTAATTTCTCCTCACGTTTTGGCTATCATTCTGAAGCGGAAGCCAGAAGAACTATCAAGAAATTTCAAGATGAAAATATTCCGGTAGATGCAATTATTTTAGATTTGTATTGGTTTGGAAAAGAATTGCAAGGTACAATGGGGAATTTAGAAATATATCGCGACAGTTTCCCTACGTTTGAAAAAATGGTGGCAGACTTCAATAAAATGGGTATCAAAACCATTCCGATTACAGAACCTTTTATTTTAACAACTTCCAAAAAATGGCAAGAAGCTGTGGATAAAAAAATCTTAGCTACCGACACGAAAGGAAATCCTTTTACGTATGATTTTTATTTTGGAAACACCGGTATCATTGACATTTTTAAACCATCCGGTAAAAAATGGTTTTGGAACATTTACCAAGAACTAGCCAACAAAGGTGTGAGTGGTGTTTGGGGAGATTTAGGTGAACCCGAAGTTTTTCCGGCCGCTGCACAAACCTTTGGAGGAACTGCAGATGAAGTGCATAATATTTACGGACACAATTGGGCAAAATTGGTTTTTGAAGGTTATCGCAACGATTTTCCAACGCAAAGACCTTTTATTTTGATGCGTTCCGGCTATTCGGGTTCGCAACGATATGGCATGATTCCGTGGAGTGGCGATGTGAATCGAACTTGGGGAGGATTATCAGGTCAAGTGGAGATTTCATTACAAATGGGAATGCAAGGTTTGGCCTATATGCATTCTGATTTAGGCGGATTTGCAGGAGCGAATTTAGATGACGAATTATATGTTCGTTGGCTTCAATATGGTGTTTTCAATCCGATATTTCGTCCGCACGCACAATCGGATGTGGCTTCGGAGCCGATTTTTAGAAGTGATTGGGCGAAAAATTTAGCGAAACAAGCGATTGAATTACGTTATTCAATGCTTCCATACAATTATAGTTTGGCTTTTGAAAATTCGCAAACCGGTATTCCATTGATGCGTCCGCTGTTTTTTGAAGAACCGGAAAATGAAACACTATTGACTAAATCAGACGGTTATTTGTGGGGAAAAGATTATCTGGTTTATCCGATTATGGAAGCAAATCAGCAATCAAAAGAAGTATATTTTCCTAAAAATAGTAATTGGACGGAAACTAATTCCACAAAAAAATATAGTGGCGGTTCAACAGAAAAAATAAATGTTGTTACGTCTCACATTCCAACATTTGTACGAAACGGTGTTTTGATTCCATGGACAAAAACAGTTCAAACCACTCAAAATTATGACAATTCCAACTTAAATTTTCAACTTTATTTTGATGAAAAAGTAACATCAAGCGAACGTCAATTCTATTTTGATGAAGGAAATAATTCATCTGAAAATAATCCAGAATTGCTTACTTGCGAAACAGAAATTTCCAAAGAAGTACTTTTGATTTCGATGGAAAGTAATTCATCAAAATCAAGTTCTAAATCTGGTTCCTATTTAATTTATCATATTAACAGCAAACCAAAATCTGTAAAAATAAATGATAAAAAAATAAAATTTATTTACAATAAAGAGTATGATATCTTATTGTTTAATTATACCCATAACAGTAACAAAACAACTATAAAAATTAAATTAAAATGAAACAATTCTTTTCCACATTAATCTTATGTTGTATGATTGTAGGATGTTCACCAAAAAAAGAAACCGTTCAAGTAGAAACACCTTTTGTTTGGGAAGGTGCCAATTTGTACTTCCTACTTATAGACCGATTTAACAACGGAAATCCTGAAAATGACTCAATCATTCGAAGAGATAAAGAAACCGGCGTTCTCCGTAATTTTATGGGTGGCGATATCAAAGGAGTTACGCAAAAAATTGAAGAAGGTTATTTTACCGATTTGGGAATTAATGCCATTTGGATGACACCTGTCGTAGAACAAATTCACGGATCAGTGGATGAAGGAACCGGAAATTCGTATGGTTTCCACGGTTATTGGACCAAAGATTGGACAGCGATCGACCCAAGTTTTGGATCAAAAGATGACTTGAAAGAATTAGTTGAAAAAGCTCACGCCAAAGGAATCAGAATTGTATTGGATGCAGTAATTAATCATACTGGACCAGTTACTGAATTAGATCCCGTTTGGCCGGAAAGTTGGGTGCGAACCGGTCCAAAATGTTCGTATGATACCTATAAAAATTACATTGATTGTACGTTGGTAGAAAACCTTCCGGACATTAAAACTGAAAGCAATGAAGATGTCGAATTGCCACCGGCTTTGATAGAAAAATGGAAAAAAGAAGGCCGTTACGATCAAGAAGTAGCCGAGTTAGATGAATTTTTCAAAAGAACAGGTTATCCAAGAGCACCGAAATACTACATTATGAAATGGTTGTCCGATTACATCACCGATTATGGAATTGATGGTTATCGGGTAGATACCGTGAAACATACCACCGAAGATGTTTGGGCTGATTTTGAAAAAGTGTGTAAAGACGCTTTTGCACAATACAAAAAAAACAATCCTGATAAGGTTTTAGATGATAATGATTTTTACCTACTTGGTGAAGTCTATGGTTATGGATTAAACGGCAAACGCAACTATGATTTTGGCGACAAAAAAGTAGATTATTTTGCTCACGGATTTGACAACCTCATCAATTTTGATTTTAAAGGTGATGCCAATAAAAGGTATGAAGAAATTTTTTCAAACTATTCAAACGCCTTACAATCTGATTTAAAAGGAGTAAGCATCACTAATTATGTAAGTTCTCACGACGACGGTTGGCCGTTTGATAAAAAAAGAGAAAAAGCCTTTGATGCAGGAACTAAATTATTATTAACACCCGGAATTTCGCAAGTGTATTATGGTGATGAAACCGCTCGTTCATTAGAAATTGAAGGAACCGAAGGCGATGCAACCTTACGTTCGTTTATGAACTGGGAAGACATCAAAACCAATGCAAACACTAAAAACGTATTGACGCATTTTCAAAAAATAGGTCAGTTTAGAAAAAACCATCCTGCGGTTGGAGCGGGAGTTCATGAAGAAATTTCGAAAGCACCTTTTTATACATTTAGCAGAACTTTTACCAAAGGTGAATTTACCGATAAAGTGGTGATTGGTTTGGAATTACCGTTTGGTAAAAAAGAAATCAATGTCTCAACCATTTTTGAAGATGGCACAGAAGTTCACGATGCTTTTTCCGGTATTTCAACTAATGTAAAAGATGGAAAAGTGATAATTGATAGTCAGATGGGAATTGTTTTGTTGGAGAAGAAATAAGAGTTGATTAAATTATAAATAATAAAGCCTATCAAAAAAATGATAGGCTTTACTTTTATAAAAATGTTAATCCAATTCTTCTATTGAGACCGACTTCAAAAATTCGGATTAAAGTAGAAAGTTGAATATTGCCTCTACCATTTTCCAATCTTGAAATATAACTTTTTTTTGTTCCAGTTTTTTCTGCTAATTGTTCTTGAGTAAGATTTGCATCTTTTCTTGCTTCTTTAAGCATTTCACTAATGATAAACATCTGTGAATTTTCTTCATATTGGTTTCTGGTTTCAGTTCCAATTTTTCCGTGTTCTGCTTCAATTAGTTCATCGAAAGATTTTATGTTTTCGTACTTTTTCATTTTTATTCTTTTTTCTGTTGAAAATATTCGTTCATTAATTTCAATGCCTTTTCAATTTCTCCTTTTGGTGTCTTTTGATCTTTTTTCTGAAAACCGTTGAATAAAATTACCAACTTACCTTCATCAAAACAACAAAATATCCTGTAAATGTTAGACTGATATTCTATTCTAATTTCATAAAGACCATCTGTTCCGGTTAAATGTTTTAAGAATTTTTCTGGAACTCTTTCCACTTGCTTAACTAATTCAAGTACATATTGTATTTTAACTTTTACCTTTTCATCTTGCTGTTGGTAAAAGTCAATAAAATGGTGTTTATGAAAGATAATTTTTCTTTGCATCACGCAAAGTTATCTTAAAAGTTAACATATTACAAATTTATTTTAATTTTTATTGGAAAGCAAATAGAATCAATGTTTCCACAAATTTTATTATTTTAGTCAAGTTTATATCCCGCAAAATCGGAAACGTTTGCATAAAATTTTTCAGTTAATAAAAATTTAAATAGAATCAGGAATTAAAAAAATAATTATGAAAAATTTAATGATGTATTTATATTTTTTCTTTCTATTGGGATGCGGTGGTTCCGATATAGATAAAAAGACAAATGAAAACATTAATAATATAGTTGAAAACGAAAGGGTCATCATGACTTTTGAGATTTATAAAAATGACATGAAATTCATGAGTGAAAAGTATAACATTGAATATAATAAAACAGAGATTGAAGATGTTACAAAAATTAAGCTTTTTTATGAAATGTGTGTAAATGACATTCATTTAGAACTAAAAAACAGTTTAATTTTAAAAGAAAGAGAAAAGGTTTTGTCAAAATGGATAGATAATAGAAATTATAACCCCAAGTTCCATTTTGTATTTGAAAACGAAAAAGAAATTTTTCCTAGTTTAAGTTTTTTTAAAGCAATGGATTTTTATAAAAGTGATGATTTAAGGATTTACTTAAATGCATTTAAAAAAGAAATTATTAAAATGTATGAATCAGGACAAAATCCTTCTATTATTCCTTGCTTAGAAAATGAAGGTTATTCAAATTGGAAAATTTGGGAAACAGATTCTTTTAGATGAGATTCGAATAAAGTGATGTTGAATAGATATATTGCAGAGAAAATTACATGAAAAAAAAATTATTTTTACTAACAATGTTTCTTTTATTTAGTTGTAATCAAAAAAAAATGAATCCAACCAATAAACGGTTATTGACTTTTAAATCAAGCTATTTGGCAGAAAGTGATGGTGAAAAATATGATTCAATTTTAAAGAAAAAAAAACTAAATAAACTTGAAATCAACTATCTCAATGATATCATTTATGCGAGTTATATAACAGAAGTAAATGCATGTAGCGGTAGTAATGGAAATATCGAAATAAAAAATGATACTATTATTTTAAAAACATTTTCAAATTCTAATGAAGTTTGTACTTCAACTATCTTGGTCAGGAATACCTATATAATCAACAACTTTAAAGAAGAAAAATATATCATCATTTTAGAATAAATACTTTTTTAAACCTTTCAAGCGTTTATGAACATATAAAGTTTATAAACGCTTGTTTATTTGTACATGAATCAAACGGCATTATTCCTATATTTGAAAACCTCAAAAAAAGATTTCACTTCATGAAAGTAATACAAAATAAAATGACTTCAAGAACGGTTAGGCAGTTCATTCTATTTTTACTTTTCGTTGGTTTGATTACAAGTTGCACCAGTTACAAAACCCAAATGGGAAGCCAAGCAACCTCTTTTTTTAATAACCAATCACTTGACACCACTTCCATTGTATATTCCGTTTTTCTGACCGGGAATGCAGCAAATACATTAAACGATGGAGCCAGTCCGATGCTTACTAATTTTAAAAAAAGGTTGGAAGCCGCTTCAACAAAGAGTAGTCTTCTTTTTTTAGGAGATAACATTTTTCCGCTAGATGGTTTTGGTGAAAATCGTAGGTTAGCTGAAGAAAAAATCACCAAACAACTCGATTTAACCGAAAAATTTAAAGGAAATGTGTACTTCATTCCCGGTGAAAAAGATTGGGGAAATGGCGTGGTGAATTTAACTGCTCAAGAAAATTTTATAAATAATTACAAGAAAAAAACCAGTCAACTTATCCCAAAAAACGCATGTGGTATTGCTTTTATATCATTAAGTAATGACGTTGAATTAGTGGCCATCAACTCCCAATGGTTTATGGAAGATTGGGACAAACACACCGAAATCAACAGCGGTTGCCCCATCAAAACCAGAGAGCAATTTTTTGAAGAATTGGATGATTTTTTACAACAAAATCCACAAAAAACCATTCTTTTAGCCACACACCATCCGTTAATGAGTAACGGCATTTATGGTGGTCATTATTCTTTACAGCAACAAATTTTTCCACTAGAAAAAAACATTCCGTTGCCTGTTGTTGGAAGTTTTTACAACCTTTTTAGAAAAGCCAGTGGTACCAATCCGCAAGATTTACAAAACATAAACTACAAAGAAATGAATGACCGAATGAAATCGATTGTTCAAAAATATCAAAATGTAATAGTAGTTTCGGGACACGAGCAAAATTTACAATACATCAATAAAGATGGTATTCAGCAAATAATTAGCGGTTCCGGTGCTCATTTTACCGAAGCGAGAGCGGTTAATCCAAAAGATTTTAGTTACGGCGGAAATGGTTATGCTGTTGTTGACATTTATGCTAACGGAGCTTCAACAGTTTCTTATTACACCACTTCCAATCGAAAAGAAGTGTTGCTTTTCAAACAAAAAATCAGCGAACCCGAATCGGAGGAACAACATCGCAATTATCCTAAACAATTTGACAGTGAAATCAAGCGATCTGTTTTTGGAAAATCGGTCAGCAGAAAAAGTGATGTCTATCAATTTCTTTGGGGAAAACATTATAAAAAGTATTACAAACAAAACATTGCTATTCAAACCGCTACACTAGACACGTTGTTTGGCGGATTAAAACCTCTAGGGTTGGACACAGAACATGCCACAAATTCTCTTTTGCTTGTTGATAAAAACGGTAAAGAATTTGTCATGACACCACTTGAAAAAGATGCCAATTCCTTTTTTAAATCCATCGCCTATAAAAATGACACTTCAAAAAATCAAGCAACAAATGCCTTATCCGAAGATTTTTTGAGAGATTATTTCACCACTATTCATCCGTTTACACCCTTGGTAATTCCAACCTTGTCTAAAGCTATTCAAGTAAGTGCTTCGCAACCCGGTTTGTATTATATTCCGAATCAAAACCTCCTTGGAAAATACAATACGGATTTTGGAGGAGCATTGTATTATGTTTCACCCAAAACAAATGCCACCCAAAAAAGTAACCCGAACTTTGGCAAACCAACTTCAATTATTGATACCGACGAAATGTTGCATTTGATTCGAACCAACAAAAATCACAAGCTGGATAAGGAAAATTATATCAGAGCCCGACTTTTAGACATGCTTATTGGCGATTGGGACAGACAAGCTAAAAACTGGCGTTGGGGTGTTTATCAAGAAAACAACAACGTGATATACCGCCCAATTCCAATCAATCGTGATCAGGCTTTTGCCAAATATGACGGAGCGTTTATACGATTATTAAAAACTATTCCGGCTATGGGACAGATGCATTCGTATTCCTACAATCATTCCAATCCAAAAAAATTTAACGAACAAGCCTATGCGTTAGATTTGGCTTTGCTTTCGTCTGTAGATGAGAAATTATGGGTGGAACAGGCCAAATTTATACAAGAAAACTTGACCAATAACATCATCAACAAAGCCTTTTTGAAATTGCCCTATGAATTGCAGGATGAAACCACTACCAAATTAAAGCTCAACTTGCGAAACCGAATAAAAAAATTGCCGCAAACCGCTCAACACTATCAGAAGATTTTAGATAAAAAAGTGTTGGTTGTGGGAACGATGGAAAATGATGTATTTGTCATCAACCGATTATCGGGCGGAAGAACCACTGTTGTGGTGTATAACGGAAAAAAAATACCTGCCAATATTATTTTTGAACGCACGTTTTATAAAAATCAAACCAAAGAAATTTGGCTTTTTGGTTTAGAAGGCAAAGATGAATTTAGCATGGAAGGAAACGAATCTAAAGCCATAAAAATAAGATTGATAGGCGGATTAAGTCAGGATTCTTATTTGGTTGAAGACGGCAAGAAAGTCAAAATTCACGATTTTACTTCTAATGCTTCTACAATTTTAGCAGATGGCAAAACAACTGTTTTACTTTCAAACAATTACGAAACAAACACCTATAACTACAAACGTCCAAAATTCAACACTTTTTCGGTGGTGCCTTTACTTGGTTTCAATCCGGATGATGGCATTAGAACAGGTTTGGGATTTGACTTTACACAAAAAGGGTTTTTGGGCAACCCCTATTCCCAAAAACACCGCTTGCAAACCAATTACTATTTTGCCACACAAGGTTATGATTTAGCATATAGTGGATTGGTTAAAAAAGCTTTTGGCGACTATGATTTTGTGATAGATGCTTCAGCAACAAGTTCTAATTTTGTTATGAATTTCTTTGGCTTTGGAAACGAAACAAGTAATGATAACAACAATGATTTTGACTATAATCGTGTTCGAATTGCTTCGTATAAAGTCAATCCCGGTTTGGTTTGGACAAAAAGCAAAGCAACCACTCTTACCGCGAAAGCTCATTTTGAAGCGTATCAAGTAGAAAATACTGCAGACCGTTTTATATCTGAAACTCCTATAAATTCAAGAGTTTTTAACTTTCAATCTTTTGCAGGAGCCGGATTGACCTATCAGTTTAAAAATTATGACAATGCTTTCGTTCCGTCTTTAGGAATGGGATTTAATGCCAATGGGAAATGGATTATGAATATTTCTGATTTTTCCCGACATGTTCCAACGGTTGAAGCAGCCTTAAATTTGGTTTACAAATTAACCCCCAACAAAGAATGGATTTTTGAAACCACATTAAAAGGAAAATCTATTTTTAGTGATGATTTTGAATTTTATCAAGCCGCTTCTTTGGGTGGTGATGAAGATTTACGCGGATTTAGAGACAATCGTTTTTCAGGTAAATCGGCCTTTTTTCAAAGTTCTGATTTGCGGTATTTTATTGGTCAAATAAAAAATCCGTTTGCACCTATAAATTATGGAGCTTTTATTGGTTTTGATTACGGAAGAGTTTGGTTTCCTGCTGAAAACTCAGATAAGTGGCATCAATCTTCCGGTTTCGGTTTGTGGTTGAATAGTAGTAATGTTGTGGCTGCAAAGTTATCTTATTTTCATGCTACAGATGGAGGTCGGATTGCGTTTGGGATGAAGTTTAATTTTTAGGTTTTAATTTTACAACATCTGAATTTAAATTAAAAAAGAACACCGATTGTTATAATTGGAGAAATTGAAATAATCAGTTTTTAATTTTTAAAATTTCTTGAATTTCCTAAATCTGTGTTCAAAAAATTAATATTCCCTTCATAATCAAAAATGCTTTCTTTAAAATTGATTTTCCATCTTTGTAAAAATCCTTTCCCATGAAACCAAATTGTTATTTGTTACTTATCTTAGCTTTGACATTCATCAATTGTTCTAAAATGAAAAAACCACTTAACATTGGTCATAGAGGTGCATTGGGACACGAAACCGAAAACACAATTGCTTCCATTAAAAAAGCATTGGAGTTGCATGTGGATATGATTGAAATTGATGTTTTTTTGATTAAAAGTGGCGAGTTGGTTGTTTTTCATGATGAAATTTTAGACAGTTTAACCAATACTCCCGGGAGAATAGAAGATTTTACTTTTGAAGAATTACAAAAAGTGATTGTGAAAGGAAATCATCACATTCCAACGTTAGAAGAAGTAATTGAAACGATTGACAGGAAAGTACAGCTTAACATTGAATTGAAAGGAAAAAACACAGTCCAACCGACTTTTGAATTATTGAAAAAATGCTATCAAAAAGGATGGAAAAAAGATGATTTCGTTATCTCTAGTTTTTTGTGGGAGGAATTGGAAACCTTCAGAAAATTGGACGATAAAATTTCCATCGCCATTCTTACTGAAGAAAATCCGATAGCTGCGATTTCCATTGGGAAAAAATTAAAAGCCGTTGCCATCAATCCGTGGTGGAAAACCTTGACCAAAGAAAACGTGCATCAAATTCATAACGAAGGATTTAAAATTTTTACGTACACCGTGAACGAACCATCCGACATTAAATTTGTAACCGAATTGGGTGTGGATGGAATTTTTTGTAATTTCCCCGAAAGATTACACTAATGTATGATGTCCTGATTGTGGGTGGTGGAGCAGCCGGTTTTTTTACTGCTATTAACCTTGCCGAAAAAAATCCTAATTATAAAATAGCTATTCTCGAACGCGGAAAAGATGTGCTCACAAAAGTGCGTGTTTCGGGTGGCGGAAGATGCAACGTGACGCATGCGTGTTTTGTTCCGAATGATTTAGTAAAATTTTATCCGCGTGGCGAAAAAGAATTGCGTGGTCCGTTTCATCAATTTTGTTCCGGGGATACAATTGAGTGGTTTGAAAAACACGGCGTCGAATTAAAAATCGAAGAAGATGGACGCATGTTTCCCGTTTCCGATTCTTCGCAAACAATTATTGACTGTTTTTTGAATGCCACTAAAAAACACAAAATTGAAATCCTAACCGGACAAAGTGTGCAGTCTATTTTTCGTTCAGAAGATCATTGGAAAGTGGAAACCAATCAGCAAACTTTTCGTTGTGAAAATTTAGTAATGACAACCGGAAGCAACCCGAAAATTTGGGAAATGTTGGAGAAATTAGGCCATACCATTGTTCCACCTGTCCCTTCCCTATTTACTTTCAACATCAAAGACAAACGAATTAAAGATTTAATGGGTGTTTCTGCTTTTGCAACGGTGAAAGTCCAAAACTCTAAACTTGAAGCTTCGGGCCCACTTTTGATTACGCATTGGGGAATGAGCGGACCCGGTATTTTGCGACTTTCTGCATGGGGGGCACGAGAATTATTTGATAAAAATTACCAATTTGTTTTAGAAGTCAATTGGCTCAACGATGCCACTTTAGAAGCAACCGAAAACCAGTTGAAAGATTTAAAATTGGAACATGCCAAAAAAGTAGTCGTCAAAAAATCACATTTTGATTTCCCGAATCGCTTATGGGAAAGTTTGGTTGTTGCTTCAGAGATTTCTCCAGAAACAAAATGGGCGGATTTATCTAAAAAACAACTTCAAAATTTGGCTTTGCAATTAACGAATGGAAAATTTCAAGTAAACGGAAAAAGCACTTTTAAAGAAGAATTTGTCACCGCCGGAGGAATCGATTTAAAAGAAATTAATTTTAAAACTATGGAAAGTAAATTACTTCCAAAAGTATATTTTGCCGGTGAAATTGTAAATATCGATGCGATAACTGGTGGATTTAATTTTCAAAATGCGTGGACAAGTGGGTTTATTGTGAGTGAGAGTATTAATAATGACTAGATTAAGTCCTTTTTATTTTATATATTTGATTATCCTAAACGATAAACTATGAAAAAAATTTACCTCCTATTATTATTATCTTTTTCTGTTTTACAAGCTCAAACCACTTTAGACAACATCAATATATGTAGTAATAATTCACCTGTTAGTGTAAATTTGACTACAAAAAATGCTGAAATTTTAGGAGCAAATTCACCAAATGATTATACTATATCTTTTCATTTGAGTAATGTAGATGCTTTAGCTAATTTGAGTCCGATTAACAATCCTACATCTTTTATAGTTTCCTTTGGTTCAACAACTATTTTTGCCAGAAGTTCAAATAATACAAATAGCACTTTTTATATTGAAAGTTTTACCGTTTTTGCTGGTGCAAATCCTATCATTAACAATGCTACTTTAATATGGTGTGACCCGACCGCACTCCCTATATTTAATTTGGAAGACGCTAGTCAACAAATCACAAATGGGATCTCAAATTTAATTGTAACGTTTCATGAAACCGAGTCAGATGCAATAATGGGTGTAAATCAAATCACTTCATCTTTTTATTCACCTGTTGTACCGCTGACTCAAATTTTAAGTGTTCGGGTTACTGACCCAAATACGGATTGTTTTAGTATCACAACTTTAACATTGACCACTAACAATTGCGATACATCCTGTACAGCTCCTGACCAATTAACTGCTGCTAATATAAGTGATACCAGTGTTCAATTGAATTGGAGTTTAACAACTAACTCTTCATTTATTTATCATGAAATATTGATTCAATCATTAGAAAACAACATGACCTCTACTTTTGTTGTTCAAGGAAATACATCTTTTATCTTAACCGGCTTGATTCCAAATTCTTGCTATACAACTTCAGTAAAAACAGTATGTGATGTTGGCTTTTCAAGCACTTGGTCTGAACCTTTTTCTTTTTGTTTAATGGATTGTACGAATAATGCTCAATGTGCTGAACAAATTATCTTAAATGCATTTTTGGACACCAATGCTAACGGAGTTAAGGATTCTGGAGAACCAAATTTCATTCATGGTTCTTTCACGTATCAAGTTAATTCAGGAGATGTCATTTCTGCAAATGGTTCAAGTGGTACTCATAGTATTTTAGTTCCGGATGTAACAAACAGCTATACTTTAAATTTTCAAATCAATCCTGAATACTCGTCCTATTTTTCTACTTCAACAAGTTATACAAACATCAGTGTAGCAGCTGGAAGTGGATCCACCACGTATTATTTCCCAGTTACTTCTCAACAAAATTTTTCAGACGTACAAGTGAATGTTATTGGGAACAATCAACCAAGACCAGGATTTACCTATAGCAACACCATTATTTACAAAAACAACAGTTATCAAAGTGTCCCTTCAGGTACAATCACTTTTACAAAAGACCCCGCTGTAACCATTACCAATATCTCTCAAAGCGGAGCTACACCTACGGCTAGTGGATTTACCTTTGATTATACCAATTTAGCTCCATTTGAAACCAGACAGATTTTAGTAACAATGCAAGTTCCGGTGATTCCAACTGTAAATTTAGGTGATATTTTAACCAACAGTGTTACGATTACGCCAAGTCCCGACACCATTCCTTCAAATAATGAGTCAAGTGTTTCGCAAGTGGTGGTGGGCTCTTATGACCCGAATGATAAAATGGAATCAAGAGGCCCTGAAATTGACATTGATACTTTTACAACTAATGATTATTTATATTATACCATTCGATTTGAAAATACAGGTACCGCTTCAGCAGAATTTATAAGAATTGAGGATACGCTTCATGCTGATTTGAATCCGGCAACTTTTGAAATGATTCATGCCAGTCATACGTACAATGTTACTCGTAATGGCAATGAATTGGTTTGGCACTTTTTTGATATTGATTTGCCTCCCACCATTGAAGATCCAATTTTAAGCCAAGGCTATGTTCATTTCAGAATAAAACCAAATTCCGGTTTTGCTGTTGGAGATATTATTCCAAATACTGCGGAGATTTATTTTGATTACAATCCTGCGATTATTACTAATACTTTTGAAACAGAGTTTGTGGAGACATTAAGTATATCTGACTATGTGGTTTCCGATTTATTAATTTATCCAAATCCCGCATCTGATATTTTGTATTTCAATTCAAACAATACAATAAAAGATATTACAGTTTACGATCTGTTGGGAAATGAAATTTTGCTTAAAAAAGTAAATAAAAATCAAATGGATTTAGATGTTGCAAACTTAAGTAAGGGAATATATATTATTAAAATTATAAATCCTGACAATACAGAACATATCCGAAAATTTATTAAAAAGTAGCCCAAAAAAGGAACAATCAGCAAACCCAAAAAATATAACTTTTTTGGGTTTTTTTGTTTATTAATACTCATTTGTCATTTATACTGCAATCTTTTTAGGCAATCTTTGAGAAAAAATCATTATTTTTGATACAACCTACATAACCAAACTATGAAAAAAACACTACTCTTTTTGCTTTTACTAGCAACTACATTTCAAGGATTTTCCCAATTTTATGAAGGCTTTGAAGGTGTCACCTTTCCGCCTCCGGGTTGGTTGATAGCTGATAATGGAATTGGCACTTCATATTCTTGGGAAAGGACAAGCATCATAACATCACCACCCTCCGTATTTGAGGGCAATTTTGCTGCCTATATGACACGTGATCAAAATGGTTTAGGAAACACCTCAGAAGATTGGTTAATTATGCCTCAAATGCTCGTAAATAATATTAGTTCGCTTTCTTTTCAATCAAGAAGCACATTATCCGGGAATCAAGGAACATTATATCAAATTAGGGTTTCAACAAATTCTGAACAATCAAACTTAGGAGCCTATACTATTTTAGAACAATTCACAGAGAATGAATTAAGTAGTGTTTATAATATTTATGAAGAAAAAATCATTTCATTAAGTGCCTTTGAAAATCAATCTGTCTTCATTGCTTTTGTGATGGTATTTACTCAACCCTCTAGTGCTCTTGGAGGAGACAGATGGCTTTTAGATGCCGTTTCTGTTTCATCTACTACTACTATTGATTTTATAACTTTAGTTTCATTTTTAGACTTAAATAACAACGGAGTTCAAGATAACAACGAACCAAATTTTAGTTATGGAACTTTTCAATCACAACTAAATTCTGAAAATCCAACTTATGGTAACTCCTCATCAGGAACTTACTTAGTCTTTTTTCCTACAACAACTTTTGTTTATTCATTCAGCTATGTTATACCATCGTATTTAAACGCTTATTATGCTTCAAATGCAACATTCACGGGTACAATAAATCCAAACGACTCTTCTTCTTTTGTGTTGTATTTTCCCATAACTATTTTGCAAAACTATAATGATGTAAGTATTTCATTCATTAGTAATTCAAACCCAAGGCCTAATTTACCCTATATTAATACACTAACATATAAAAACACAGGACAATTTGTACAAGAAACAGGAACTATAACTTTTACAAAAGATCCTGCTGTAACAATAACAAATATTAGTGTTGATGGTACAATTTTAACGCCAACTGGATTTACTTTTGATTACATTAATTTACAAATAAATGAAACAAGAAGTATTACTGTAACTATGCAAGTTCCAAATTTACCCATTGTCTCAATTGGAGATATACTAACCAACAGTGTCTCAATATCACCATTTACTGATGTTATTCCAGCTAATAATCTAGCTTCAATTTCTCAAGTAATAACAGCGGCTTATGACCCGAACGATAAAATGGAAAACCATGGGCCAACAATTAATATTGACGAATTTGGTGCAGATGATTATTTATTTTACACCATTCGATTTGAAAATATTGGTACTGCTTCAGCTGAATTAGTTAGAATTGAAGACGCATTAAATTCTAGCTTAAATACATCAACTTTTGAGATGATTCATGCTAGTCATGACTATAATGTCACCCGAAACGGCAATCAATTAACTTGGAATTTTTATGATATTGATTTACCCCCAACAAGCCAAAATCCAGATTTAAGTCAAGGATTTGTACATTTTAAAATCAAACCAAACCCTGGTTTTGCAGTTGGAGATATTATTCCGAATACCGCAGAAATTTATTTTGATTACAATCCAGCGATTATAACAAATACCTTTGAAACGGAGTTTATCTCTGTTTTAAGCGTTACTGATAAAGAGCCTTTTTCTGTTGCAATTTATCCAAATCCATCAAATCAATTCGTTTATATAAAACTTGACCGTACAACAGACGCCCTTAAATCAATTGTCGTCTTCGATGTTTTAGGAAAGCAAATTGTTTCAAAAGAATCTTTACATACATTTGAATCAACCCTTGATATTGGTCATTTAAATGCCGGAACATACATTCTTGAAATAGTAACACATTCCAATTTAAAAACAACAAAAAAACTAGTAATAAAATAAATAGAACTTAGGGATTAAAAAAAATTTAATCCCTTTTTTTATGAAAAGAAAGCACCTCGATATTCCCAAAACTTCACCAAAAATATTCCTAAAAAAATCACCGAAATCACAAATTTCATAAACGTTGAGGCCAAGAAACCCATAAAAGAACCGGTTGCTGCTTTAAAAGCTTTTTTCGAATCTTTAGAATCATTCAACAGTTCCCCAACAAAAGCACCCACAAACGGTCCGATGATAAAGCCAAAAGGAATTGGAGCCAAAATACCAATCACTAAACCAATATTGGTTCCCCATATTCCGTATTTGCTTCCGCCAAAACGTTTGGTTCCTTTAGCTGGAATAACGTAATCGAGAATACCGACAACAAGTGCAATGGCTAAAGTTACGCCCAAAACAGTGTAATTCATTGGAACGGCTTTGGTCAAATATAAAAGCAACAAACCTACCCAACTGATGGGAGGTCCGGGTAAAACCGGTAAAATACTACCAAGAATACCAACTATCATTAATATGAAAGCAATGAGTAAAAGTGCGTAATCCATTAATAATTTTATTACTTTTGATATATCAAAAATACGTGTTGTTTTATTACAAACGAAAAATGAACAAATTTCTTTTTTATTCTTTTTTTTTCCTCTTGGCCTCCTGCCAATACTTTGAAAAGCGTGTGCCTTCCGAAGAAGAATTGCTTCAGGAACGCTTAAAACAAATTGATTGGAAAGAAGTTACTGATTATCCCTCTGTAAATGCTTGTGATAGTTTACTGGATAAAGAGCAAAAAAAGGCGTGTTTCTTTCAATTTTTGACTGAACTAATTCAACAGAAAATCGCAACAGATTCAACAGAAAATAGTGCTGAGATCTTTGACACCTTAAATGTTTTGGTCACTGTTTTTCCGGATGCCAACATTACATTTGAACCTCAATTCCCGTCAGATAGCACCAATTACAATAAAGCTAAAGTTGATAGCATTCTTAAAAACAGACTCACAGATTTCCCTAAAATCGAACCCGCTCAGAAAGAAGGAATTCCAGTAAAAACACAATTTATTTTACCTATTCTTTTAAAAGCGGATTAAGAATTGAATGTTCTCCCCTTCCACTCATAGGTTCCAAACAAAGAATACAATGCAACGGCTGAACTGAAAAACGGATAAACTAAAGCCGTCAATAAAGTATTCTTCATTTTTATTTTATAAAATCGTGCGGTTTGATTGGCTACTAGTAAATCAGAAATGACTTTTAAAAGAAGTAAAATTATCATTTCATAAAACCCAAAGAAAAGTAGAAATAAGGAAATGATAAAAGCTAAATTTCCTAAAAAAACTGTCAACGCCACAAATTTTCCGAAACCGGATGAATACGCTTTTGATTTTCCGGCCCAACGAATGCGTTGCTGAAAAAGTTCTGTCCAACTTTCTGCCGAATTGGTTGTAACATGAAAATCTTTTTTGAGTAAAAATCCAACTTCATCCGGAAAATTTTTAACAGCTTTTTGCAATAAAAACACATCGTCACCACTAGCAATTTTGTCATTTCCATCAAAAGCATTAAGTTGTTTATACAGATTTTTGGAATACCCAAAATTAGCTCCATTGCACATGAAAGCTAGATTAAAATCAAAACTACCTATAGTAACGGCTTGCAAACTAATCATTTCAATTTGCTGAAAGTCATTGAGAAAATTAGATTTACTTTTAAAAAAAACCGGTCCGCAAACCATTTGTTTTTTCGTGTTATGAATGTAATAATTCAAATCCAAAAGCCAGTTTTCAGGAACTATACAATCAGCATCGGTGGTGATAATCCAATCAAATTTTGAATGCTGAATTGCAGTTTGAATCGCATCTTTTTTTGGTGAGTTAGAAATTCTTTGATTCACAATCATTTGAACTTGAAACTTGAAACTTGAAACTTGAAACTTTTCCATCGACTCATCATCAACTAAAATCACCTCAAAATTTTCAACCGGATAATTTAATTTTTCAATCGATTTTAAAAGAAATGGAAGATTTACAGCTTCATTTCGAAATGGAACAACAATGGAGTATGATAACTTTTCAGCGGATGAATCTTCATTGGATTTTGGCACTTTTTTAAATCCCATCCAAAAGAAGAGCATCAAAAAAACATAAACCGAAATCGCTAAAATTAGTAAATACATCATAGCTCTAATTTTGGTTTAAATTTCAGTACAAAAAGGCTTCCAATCAAAACCGGAATAACCAAATTCAAAAGCCACATTAATGTTGTTATAGAAACAATTGTCCATTGATTAACCCCTAATTTTCCGAACAAAACAACGGCGAAACTTCCTTTTATCGCCACATCCATCAAATGAATATTCGGAACAATGGAGGCTAAAAAATACATTGAAAAAATAGTTGCCAAAGCTAAAGAATACGTAATTTCAACACCAAAAATCAACAATAAAAAATAGCATTGATGGGAGAAAATCAGAAATCGAATAACCGATAATTGTATAGTTGTTTTGAGCGAATTTCTTGGAAAGGTTCTAATTTTCTGAATTAAGTTTTCAACTGAAAAACCATAAATGGAAATCTTTTTTCTAAAAATTAAAAAGACGAAAAAAATCAAAAAAATCAGAATTAAAACAAAGCTGATTTTATAACTGAAATAATCATAAAACAACCCTGTAATAAACAATCCAAAAACGCCAAAAAATGAAGTTGCAGCCATTTGAGAACTGTTTCCGATAAAATTCAAAAGAATAATTTTTTTGGTTTCTGATTTTGGAAAATATAACATTTTGGCTCCGTATTCCCCCATTCGATTAGGTGTAAAAACCGAAGCAGTTAATGACCCTAACGACTGAACCGCAGCTTCTTTAAACGAAATCTTATAAAAAGTATTCACTAAGTTTTGCCATTTCAAAATCTCAAAAAACCAGTTTAAAACGCTTAAAAATACAATTCCTACTAAACTGAAAAATGTAAATTTAGTCGAGACAAGTTGCCAGTCGTTCAAATCTTTTTTGTTCAATTCAACATACAAATAATAAAAAGCAAAGCCCACAATCAAAAGTTTGACGAGAACCAGCAGGAATTGTTTAGCTTTGTAAGGAATTGAATTCATCAACACAAATAAACAAACTTTAAACCTGAAACTTTAAACTTTAAACAAAAAAGATTGGCAAACGAACGCATCATCTTAGGCATCGACCCCGGAACCACCATCATGGGATTTGGTTTAATTAAAGTCGTGAACAAAAAAATGGAATTCATTCAGTTGAACGAATTGATTTTGAGTAAATACGACGACCATTATACCAAGTTAAAGGTCATTTTTGAACGTACCATCGAGTTGATTGAAACCCATCATCCGGACGAAATTGCGATTGAAGCTCCATTCTTTGGTAAAAACGTCCAATCGATGCTCAAACTCGGACGAGCTCAAGGCGTGGCAATGGCAGCAGGATTATCGCGACAAATTCCGATTACCGAATACGAACCTAAAAAGATAAAAATGGCTATCACCGGAAACGGAAACGCCAGTAAAGAGCAAGTGGCTAAAATGTTGCAACAATTGTTAGGCTTGAAAGAATTACCTAAAAATTTAGATTCTACCGATGGTTTGGCGGCGGCAGTTTGTCATTTTTTTAATTCAGGGAAAGTTGTTGGTACTACTAGCTATTCCGGATGGGATGCATTTGTAAAACAGAATGAAACTAGAGTTAAGAAATAGTGGTCAGTGGTCAGTTTTTAGTGATCAGTGAATCCAAGCATCATTATACTTTTATAAGAACTTTATAATTTATTAACCATTCATAATATATGAAATTTCAAGATTTATTAGCCTATAAAAAATCATTTTCTTTAGCAATGAACATTTTTGAATTATCAAAATCATTTCCAAAAGAAGAGATTTATTCTTTGACCGATCAAATCAGGCGAAGCTCAAGAAGTGTTTCAATAACAATTGCGGAAGCTTATAGAAAAAGAGAATATCCGAAACACTTCCATAGCAAATTAACAGATGCCGATGCAGAAAACTCTGAAACACAAGGATGGCTAGAGTTTTGTTTTGCTTGTAAATACATTTCTGAAGAAAAATTCATTGAATTGACAAACTTTAGTTTAGAAGTTGGAAAGTTGATAAACTATATGATGCTAAATCCTGAAAAATTTGGAGTTAAAAAATAGTGGGCAGTAACCAGCTTTTAGTGGTCAATAATAACTGAATACTAAAATACTGAAATCTGAACACTGAATACTGAATACTAAAAACTGAACACTGAACACTAAAAATGTCCGGCATCTACATCCACATACCTTTTTGCAAGCAAGCTTGTCATTACTGTGATTTTCACTTTTCAACTTCAATGAAGAAAAAAGACGAAATGGTTTTGGCTTTAGCAAAAGAAATTCAGTTGCGAAAAGAAGAATTCAAAAATGATATAGTTGAAACCATTTATTTTGGTGGCGGAACACCATCAGTATTAGCGATTGAAGATTTGAGATTGTTGATTGATGAAGTTTATACAAACTACAACGTCATTGAAAACCCAGAGATTACTATAGAAGCGAATCCTGACGACTTATCGAATAACCGAATAATCGAACTATCCAACAATCGAATTAACCGCCTCTCCATCGGCATTCAATCTTTTTTTGAAGAAGATTTGAAAATGATGAATCGTGCTCATAATGCGGAAGAAGCTAAAAAATGTTTGGAAGAAGCAACTCAACATTTTGATAACATTTCCCTCGATTTGATTTATGGAATTCCGGGAATGAGTAACGAAAAATGGATTCAAAATATTGAAACTGCTTTATCGTTTGGCATTCCGCATATTTCGAGTTATGCATTGACCGTTGAGCCGAAAACCGCTTTACATTCGTTTATTCAAAAAGGAATAATTCTACCACCAGAAGATGAAGTTGCCCAAGAACATTTTGAAATTTTAGTAGAAAAACTGGAAGAAGCCGGATTTATTCATTATGAATTGTCCAATTTTGGTAAGGAAAACTATTTCTCTAAAAACAATTCGAGTTATTGGTTGGGAAAAAAATACATTGGTATTGGTCCGTCAGCACATAGTTATGATGGCGAAAAACGAGGTTGGAATGTATCGAATAACACGTTGTATATCAAATCCATTCAAGATGGAAAATTGCCGTTTGAAACCGAAATTTTATCAAAAACCGATCGATATAACGAATATGTGATGACGGGATTACGAACGATTTGGGGAATTTCGTTAGATAGAATTCAAACCGAATTTGGACAAACCTATTTAGATTACCTCAACCAACAAGCCGCCAAATACATAGAAGATCATTTGCTTTTTGTAGATGAAAACATTCTGCGAACCACACGGAATGGAAAGTTTTTGAGTGATGGGATTGCATCAGACTTATTTTTATTAAATTTGGAGTAAAATGGAACGCTGATTTTACGGATGCTAGCAACGCTGATTAATTCGTAAATATCCGCGTTAGAATATCCAGTAAACCCGCGTTCAACTATGCTAGCAACAATAACCCACCAAAATAAAACCTTCCAAGTAGATTTATCAAAACCCATTGATATTTCGCTTCCATTATCCAATACTGAAAACAATCCGATTGCGTGGTACATTGAAAAACCACAAATTGAACCCGTTCGTTTTGGTTCGTGGGTAGGAAGTGTAAAAGGTGGAGCTACAACTAATTTTAACAACATTTTTTTCAATCCTCACGGACACGGGACGCACACGGAATGCTTGGGACATATTACGAAAGAATTTTTCAGCATCAATCAAGCACTGAAAACATTTTTCTTTACAGCAGAATTGATTTCCATCCAACCCGAAAAACAAGGTGATGATTTTGTGATTACGAAAAATCAAGTTGAAAAAGTGTTAGGTAATGAAATTCCGGCAGCAATTATCATTCGAACATTACCTAATTTATCAGAAAAAAAATCTAAAAATTATTCGCATACCAATCCGCCTTATTTGCATGAAGAAGCGGCAGTTTTCATTCGTGAAAAAGGCATTCAACATTTGCTTATCGATTTACCAAGTGTTGACAAAGAAAAAGACGAAGGCAAATTATTAGCTCATAAAGCCTTTTGGAATGTGAAAGATGTGAATAATTTGAATGAAGATGCACGAAAAAATGCTACGATAACGGAGTTGATTTTTGTTGATGATGTTGTGAAAGATGGTTCTTATTTGTTGAACTTGCAGATTGCTTCGTTTGAAAATGATGCTTCACCTTCGAAACCAATCCTTTTTCAAATTTTATAAATTTAGATGATGAATATTGAGCAACTCTACGAATTCTGCCAATCCAAAAAAGGCGTCACCGAACATTTTCCCTTTGATGAAGATACTTTAGTTTTTAAAGTTGGTGGGAAAATGTTTTGTTTGACTTCTTTAAAAGAATGGGAAAACGGAACTCCTTCTTTAAATTTAAAATGTGATCCTGAAAAAGCATTAGAACTTCGAACGGAATTTGATGCAATTAATCCCGGTTATCATATGAGTAAAATTCATTGGAACACGGTTGCTTTTCACAGCGATGTGGGTGACAAAATGATGCGTGAATTGATTAACCATTCGTATGAATTGGTTTTTAAGAGCTTGACTAAGAAGGTGCAAAATGAAATTGGTTAAAACCCTTCCAGAGTTTGAAACTCTGGAAGGGTTTAAAGCGATTTCTTCTGCTTTTCCACAAAACCATCGGCTTGTAATTCTAACAATTCGATGGCTCGTTTTTTCTTATAATCGTATAAGCCTTTGTCTTCTCGAATATCGGCATACACTTTATCGTAGATGGAAGCATCGGTTTGTTTTTGCAAATCGCTTTGGTATTTGTTTTGAGATAAAACATTTTTAACAGCCAATTCGCCTTCTTCTTGTTTGAAATCATATTCGCCTTTGGGCGATACTAATTTGGCAATAATGGGTGAAGTTTCAATGGCTAAGAAAAGTAGCATAATAAAAAAGGATGGCAACCACGGTAAGTCTCCCAACGCATTGATGCGAGCCATTAAACCATCAAAACCATCGATAATAGGTTGGGTTTCGGCAATTTTTTTATCTAAATTGGTTTGAAGTAGTTTTCCTTTTTCTTCTAATTCAGCAATTTTTGTTTGATTAGTTGTTTTTAGAGTGGCTAATTCTTGTAAAGCAGCATCGTGTTTTTCACGCTTTTCTTTGTAAACCGGACCTTTTCCTAGCTTTCTTGTTCCGGCAGTTCCTTCGGCTTCGGTGATGAAAACGGTATATAAATCATTGACTTCTTTTTCTTTTTTAAGAACATCAGATTTTAAACTGTCAATTTGAGCTTTATTTTGATCTAAGTCGGATTGAAAATAATTGGCAACTTGTTTTTTATTATTCATTGCCATTTCATTTTTTTCTTTCAACAAAACGGTATTGATTTCTTTTTCAAAAATTTTGATTTCCAATGGTTTTGAAATAACGATGGCAATGATGATGGCCAACACAATTCGGGGTGAAGCCTGAATCAATTCATCCAGAAAACTGTCTCTTTTTTTTATCGTAGAAACAATAAATCGGTCGAGGTTGAAAATGAGTAAACCCCAAACGATTCCAAAAAAAACAGCGGTGTAAACGTTATCAAAAACGGTGTAAAGAGCGTAACTTCCGGCAATAAAAGCCATGACTGCCGTAAAGAAAACCGTCGCACCAATTCCGGCATATTTGTTTTGTTCGCCGTTAGAACAACTTTCGATGATTTCTTTGTCGGCACCCGAACAAAGCATGAAGAATTTTTTGAGCATAATGATTGATGATTTAATTACTGAAACGAGTACAGCAAAATTGATGATTGATTAGTCTTGCTTCAACGTAAAATGTTTCAAATTGTTATAAATAGTTGAAAAATTGATGGTTAAATAGAGTTGCTGATTCGCTGATTTACTATTCATTTTTTTGTAGAATATTAATCGAAATAAAAAAACCGCTTACTCAGATGAATAAACGGTTATACAATTTGCGAATCTGCGGTTGAATTATTTACTCAACTCCACAAAGTATTTATAAAACAACGGAATGGTTTCGATTCCTTTCAGATAATTAAAAATCCCGAAATGTTCGTTGGGTGAATGTATGGCATCGCTGTCAAGACCAAATCCCATTAATATGGTTTTTGAATTCAATTCTTTTTCGAACAGAGCCACAATTGGAATACTTCCGCCGGAACGAACCGGAATGGCAGGCACTCCAAACGTTTCGGTGTAGGCTTTGTTGGCCGCTTGATAGCCGATGCTGTCGATTGGCGTCACATAACCCTGACCGCCGTGATGTGGTGTAACTTTTACTTTTACGGATTTTGGAGCGATGCTTTCAAAGTGATTTTTAAACAATTCGGTGATTTCTTGCCAATCTTGATTAGGAACCAATCGCATTGAAATTTTAGCAAAAGCTTTGCTGGCGATTACTGTTTTGGCACCTTCGCCGGTGTATCCGCCCCAAATTCCGTTGACGTCTAACGTAGGTCGGATGGAGTTGCGTTCGTTTGTGGTATATCCTGCTTCGCCATGAATATCATTGATATCTATTGATTTTTTATAGTCGTCGAGTGAGAACGGTGCTTTGGCCATTTCTGCTCTTTCCTCCAGCGATAATTCTTCTACTTTGTCATAAAAACCGGGAATGGTGATGTGATTATTTTCATCGTGAAGCGACGCTATCATTTTGGTCAAAACATTAATTGGATTAGCAACCGCACCGCCGTAAAGTCCGGAATGCAAGTCGCGGTTAGGTCCGGTCACTTCCACTTCCACATAACTTAACCCTCGAAGACCTGTAGTAATTGATGGTTGTTGATTGGAAATCATTCCGGTATCGGAAATTAGAATCACGTCGTTGGCCAATTTTTCTTGATTGCGTTCTACGAACCAGCTTAGACTTTTTGAACCCACTTCCTCCTCGCCTTCAATCATGAATTTGACGTTGCAAGGCAAGCAATTGTTGGCAATCATATATTCAAATGCTTTCACGTGCATGTACATTTGACCTTTGTCATCACACGAACCACGTGCGAAAATGGCACCTTCCGGGTGAATTTCGATAGTTTTGATGACCGGTTCAAACGGTGGCGAAGTCCACAAATCCATTGGATCGGGCGGTTGCACGTCGTAATGACCGTACACCAAAACGGTTGGCAAATTCTTGTCGATGATTTTTTCTCCGTAAACAATTGGGTATCCCGGTGTTTCGCAAAGTTCTACGAAATCGCAACCGGCTTTTTCGAGACTTGTTTTTACAGCTTCGGCTGTATCAATAACATCTTGTGAATAAGCAGAATCGGCACTTACAGAAGGTATTTTTAGTAATTCGATTAATTCGTCGATGAATCTTTCTTTGTTTTGTTGAACGTAGTTTTTTATGTTGTTCATAGTAAAAAGTAAAAAATGATAAAGTTCAAAATTACAAAAAATAAAGGGCTAAAAAAATTCATCATTCATAATTTAAAGTTCAAAATAATTTCTATATTTGCACCCACTTATTGAAACAGCTACTGTTTTTATTCGCCCGCGGGTATGGTGAAATTGGTAGACACGCCAGACTTAGGATCTGGTGCCGCAAGGTGTGAAGGTTCGAGTCCTTTTACCCGCACAAAGCTCAAACGAAAGTTTGGGCTTTTTTTTGTGTCATTCAGTCATAAAATAACGTTAATTTGAAAGACTGATTTTTAAATTTAAATTAAATTAGCCATTCTATAAAAATATGAATAATGAATAAAAAATATCTTTTAGTACTTATTATGGGATTAATTGCAAGTCAAACACAAGCACAAGAATTAGACAAAAAATTTGCCAGTAATCCGTTTTTTTCCTCCTATAATACACCTTATAATGTTCCTCCATTTGATTTAATAAAAAACGAACATTTTAAGCCTGCTTTTCAAGAAGCTATTAAAAGACATCAAGCTGAAATTAATGCTATTGTCAATAATAAAAGTAAACCAACTTTTCAAAATACTATTGTGGCTTTAGAAAATTCAGGTGATTTATTAAGCAATGTTTCAACTGTATTTTACAATTTGAATTCTGCTAATACTAACGAAGAAATTCAAAAAATTGCGAGAGAAATTGCTCCGGAAACTTCTGCTCATAATGATAATATTGTATTAAATGACAAACTATTTGCTAAAGTAAAATCGGTTTGGAATGAAAAGGACAAATTAAAACTATCTACAGAAGAATCCAAACTTTTAGAAAATGCCTACAAGCGTTTCGTGAGAAGTGGTGCTAATTTAAACGAAAAAGACAAAGAGAGATTGAGAGCAATTAACAGTGAGCTTTCCCTTTTGACATTAAAATTTGGTCAAAATATTTTGGCTGAAACTAATAAATATGAATTAGTCATCGAAAAAAAAGAAGACCTTTCCGGTTTGTCTGACGAATTAATTGCAGCTGCAGCAGAAACTGCAAAAGCGAAAGGAAAAGAAGGCAAATGGGTCTTTACGCTTTCTAACTCCAGTGTAATGCCTTTTTTACAATACAGCTCCAACAGAAAACTTCGTGAAATTATTTGGACTGCTTATAAAAACAGAGCAAATAATGGTGGTGAGACTGACAATAACATTAATGGAATTCAATTGGCTAATTTGAGAGCTGAAAAAGCCAAACTATTAGGTTATGAATCTCATGCTCATTATGTTTTAGAGGAAAGCATGGCAAAAACACCAACCAAAGTAATGGATTTTTTGAATCAATTATGGACACCTGCCTTGGAAAAAGCCAAAGTTGAAGAAGCAGAAATTGCGACAATGATGAAAAAAGAAGGAATATCAGGAAATGTTCAACCTTATGATTGGAGATATTATAGTGAAAAAATCAGAAAAGAAAAATTTGATTTAGACGAACAAGAATTAAAACCTTACTTTAGTCTAGACAATGTAACAGAAGGTGTTTTTATGGTATGTGATAAATTATTTGGATTGCAATTCAAACAACTAAAAAACGTTCCAACCTATCATCCTGAAGCAACAACTTGGGAAGTAACCGAAAAAGACGGAACCGTTTTAGGATTGCTATACATGGATTTCTTTCCTAGAGATTCAAAAAGAGGTGGTGCTTGGATGACCTCTTATCGACCACAAAAAACAGAAAACGGAAAACGAATTCCTCCGGTAATTTCCATTGTTTGTAATTTTTCAAAACCAACCGGAAATGCTCCCGCACTATTTACATTTGATGAAGTTACAACTTATTTCCATGAGTTTGGACATGCTTTACACGGATTGCTTTCGGATGTAAAATACAAAAGTTTAGCAGGAACTAGTGTTCCAAGAGATTTTGTAGAATTACCATCTCAAATTATGGAAAATTGGGCTGCTGATTCTGAAGTATTAAAAATGTATGCAAAACATTATCAAACCGGAGAAGTTATTCCGGATGAATTAATTGCTAAATTGGAAAAATCAGGCACTTTTGGTCAAGGATTTTCTACTGTTGAATATTTATCATCATCATTTTTAGACATGGAATTTCACACAGCAACTTTACCAATTTCGGGAACGGCAGAAGAATTTGAAAAAGCGGCAATGAAAAAAATAGGTTTGCCGGAATCAATTATTCCAAGACATAGAGCCAATTATTTCAGTCATATTTTTGCTGGTGGTTACTCTGCTGGATATTATAGTTATATCTGGTCAGGGGTATTAGATACAGATGCTTTTGATCAATTCAAAAAAACATCTTTATTCAATCAAGAAAAGGCAAAATTATTCAGAAGAAGTATATTAGAAAGAGGAGGCACGGAAGAACCGATGGATTTATACAAAAGATTTAGAGGAAGCGAACCAAGTATTGAACCTTTATTAAGAAAAAGAGGTTTGGATACGCAAACAAAATAATATAGTAGGTTGTTATTAATTCGGAAAAGTCCCGTTTGATTAAATTCGAACGGGACTTTTTAGTTAGCCATGATATACTCGTGAAGCTATGATTTTATTTTCTCGAATTTCGAGTACTTCGGCAATCATCATATCGTTTTCATTTTCAACGGAACGAACATATTCCATAAAAACCCTATCGGCATTAGCTGTAAGCGAAGTAACCTTGTAATGTAACGTTGGGAGTCTGTCAAATGCCTCTTGCCACCAATCTCTTAATTCTAGCTTACCAACCACCAATCCGTTTGTTTCCGGTTTTCTGATTTTTAACTTTGGACTAAAATGTTCCGCATTATCATCATAAAGCGACAACAATTGATCGATGTCTTTTTTATTAAAAGCATCAAACCATTTATAAGCAATAGACAAACAATTTTCGGAATTCATTTAAAAATTTTTCAAATTGATGATTTCTTGCTCTGTTAAAAAACGCCAATTTCCTCTGGGAAGATTCTTTTTAGTTAAACCCGCAAATGAAACGCGATCCACTTTCAGTACATTATAACTAAACTTTTCAAAAATAGCACGAACTACTTTTACGTTTGGAGTCCGAAGTTTAATGCCAATTTCTGTTTTTGGTTGATCTTCGATATAACTGATTTCATCCACATATAATTTATGTTCATCAAATGAAACACCACCAGCTATTTTTTCTAAATCTTCAAATTTCAAATTTTTGTCTAATGAAACCTGATAAATTTTAGTTGATTTTTGATTGGGTAAACTGAATTTTCGAATCATATCGGTATCGTTGGTAAACAACAATAATCCGGTTGTGTTCATATCCATTCTTCCAATAGGCTGAATTTTTATTGGAGTTGCATTTTTAATCAATTCCATTACATTTCGCATATCGCGATCATCTTCAACCGAAGTGGTGAAGTTTTTTGGCTTATTAAGCAAAACATATTCTTTCTTTTCAGGAACAATAGTTGCTCCGTCAAAGTTAACCACATCACCGGGTTTTACTTGATAGCCCATTTCTGTAATCACAACACCATTAACTTTAACGTTACCTGACTGAATGTAAATATCAGCATCACGACGTGAACAAGCTCCTGAATTGGCAATGTATTTATTCAAACGAATATTGTCTGATTTTACTTTTGGTTTTGCTACAGGAGGTTTTTCATCTGTAGAAACTTTTTTAGGTTTTTGTGAACGCTTAGCCATGGCTGGTTTTGGCTTACTAAAACCACCCGGTTTACCTTTTGTATTTTTGTTGGAAGTTGATTTTCTGCTGCTTCCGTCTTTTTTATTCATCTTTAAAATTTTTGCAAAGATACGGAATTGGAAATTGGTATAGGAAAGTGTTTTCTTTAAATGTCTAACACCTCTCTGCTGTGAAGAATTACGGATGGTTTAATCAAAACAATACTAAAAACCCCGGCTACAATTATAAATTTCAGGACATTATGCAACAGCAAATAGTTTTCTCTTGAATCAGAATTCCACAATTTAATTAAGAAAAACAACAACACTATAAAACTAAGATAAAAATAAATATCCATATAACCCACATCATAAACTTCAATGAGAATATAAACCGGAACAACAGTGCAAATCACTAATAATGTGATGATTTTTTTGGAAAAGTTTTCCCCCAAAATCACAGGAATCGTTCGATAGTTCTGTACCAAATCACCTTTAATATTTTCTAAATCCTTAATCATTTCACGAATCAAAATCAGTAAAAACAGAAAACTGGCATGAGCAAAAATGACATAATACTTATCATTGTTCAAATTTTGAAGTATTTCATTTATCTTTTGATAATACAACAAAATCGCAAAAAAGGGTAAAATTGCAAGCAATGCAGCTGTAACATTTCCAATTATGGGATATTTTTTAATTTTATGAGAATATAACCAAATCAAAAATATGTAAACAGAAAAGAAAAAAACGGCTCGCCATGACACCAATGTTGCTATAAGAAAAACAAAAAAGTTAAGCCCAAAATAAACCTGTAACTTCGTTTTCTGAGAAACTAATCTATCTAACATTGTTTTATTTGGCATATTTATTAAGTCTTTTGAGCTATCATAAAAACTATTAATAATGTAGCCTGAAGCAATAGTTAGTGAAGAAGCCAATACAATAATAAATAAATTGAAATCTAGAATTACATCTAATGCTCTTTTTTCATCTGAAAGTATAAAAATGGCTGCCAGATATTGAGCCAAAACAATAACCGGAATATTATAGCCTCTTACCACCGAAAATAAACTGATTATTTTCATCAAAATCAATTTATTTTTTCTGGATAATGCCATAATAGAAGGAAAAAATCAAGATAAACTCTTGATTCTAATACGTTTTAAAATTGATAAACCACTTCTAATTCATAGTCTTTTAGTGATGCTTTTGCTTTTTCCAAGTCTTGAGTAAAGCCAAGAATATAACCACCCCCTCCAGAACCACAAAGTTTTAAATAATAATCATTAGTATCGATTCCGTTTTGCCAAACATTGTGAAATTGTTCAGGAATCATTGGTTTAAAATGGTTCAACACCACTTTAGATAATTTTTTGGTGTTGGTGAAAAGTGATTTTATATCGCCTTGCAAAAAGTTTTCCACACAAGCATCGGTGTGTTTCACAAATTGATTTTTAAGCATGCTACGGAAACCCTTGTCTTTTAGATTTTCCATAAAAATAGTAACCATAGGTGCTGTTTCACCAACTATTCCTGAATCTAATAAAAATACCGCTCCTTTTCCTTGCATACTTTGTGAAGGAATTCCGGTTGGTTCAATATTATCCTTAGAGTTAATAAGAATTGGCAAACTCAAATAACTATTTAATGGGTCTAATCCTGAACTTTTCCCGTGGAAAAAGGATTCCATTTGCGAAAAAACGGCTTTTAATTGCAATAATTTTTCGCGTGTTAAATTCTCTAAAACGGTGATTTTGTTGTTGGCATATTTGTCATAAATCGCAGCGACTAAAGCACCGCTACTTCCAACACCATAACCTTGTGGGATAGATGAATCAAAATACATTCCTCTTTCAATGTCTTGATTAAGTAATTCTAAATTGAAAGTCACCAATTCTGAATTTTCTGCCTGTAAATTATCCAAATACGAAGCAAATTTACGTAAGCTTTCATTAGATTTGATTGCTTCAGGCGAAGGATTCTCGTCCACCTTTAACGCACCATTATAAAAATTATAAGGAATTGAAAGTCCTTTTGAATCTTTAATGATTCCGTATTCTCCAAAAAGAAGAATTTTTGAGTAAAAAAGTGGTCCTTTCATAGTAACTGTTATGTTATCGTGTAAATGTAGTTAAAATTTAGTGAATTCAATCGCTCCCACACCAATTTCGTCACAAATATACTGCTCGTTTTGACAATGCACAACTAATTCATTCTTAATAAACTGCAAAACTTCTTCTCTAACGTTTGCGGGATAAAGCACGTGTACATTGGCACCTGCATCTAAAGTAAAACAAACTGGAATGGAAGTTTGTTCTCTAAATTTCCAAATTTTGTTAATGATTTCCAACGTATTAGGTTTCATCAAAATAAAATACGGCAGGGATGTCATCATCATTGCATGTAACGTCAAAGCTTCGCTTTCCACTAATTTGACAAATTCATTTACATCCCCATTTGCCAAAATGGTTTTGATTTGCGACAAATTTTTGTGAGCTTGTTCAAATCTTCTTTCGGCAAACGAATGTCCGTTCATCAAATCGTGACCTAACGTACTCGATACTTGTTTTTCGCCTTTATCAACCAATAAAATCGTGTCTTGATAATTTTTAAAATTGTGATGAAGTTCAGAAAATTCAATCCCAAATAAATCAGAACTGTTTTCAGTTTGATTATGATTTCCCCAAATAACAACTTCTCCTTTTATACTTCTACAAGCACTTCCTGAACCTAAGCGAGCCAAAAAAGAAGCTTTTTGGTTAAAATATTCCTCTGTCATTTTAGGATTTAATCCCTTTTCCAAACTCATAAAATTCACCGCCAACGCAGCCATTCCGGAAGCTGAAGATGCAATTCCAGAACTATGGGGAAATGTATTTTGTGTATCAATCGTAAAATGATAGTCTTTTAAAAAAGGTAAATAAACGGCAACTCGTTCCAAAAATTTTTGAATTTTAGGTCGGAATGATTCTTTTGGTTTTCCTTCAAATAACAAATCAAATGAAAAATTATTAGTTCTTTCAATTTTAGAAAAAGACAGTTTTGTGATTGTTTTACAATTTTTTAGCGTAAAACTGATGGACGGATTGGCCGGAATCTGATTTTCCTTTTTTCCCCAATATTTCACTAAGGCGATATTGCTGGGAGCCGACCATTGAAAACTACCGTTTTCGATTGTTTTTGAATAATTTTTAGGAATAAAATCTGAAGAAGACAGCATATTTCTTTTTTTGGCAAAGATACATTTTTTGATGGAGTAGCTGTTTTTAGCAACTAGAATTGTTACTTTTGAAAAAAAAGAATTATGTCAAAAACCATTAAAATTATAATCGCTGTAGTTGTTTGTCTTTCGGTTGGATATGCTTCGGGAATGGCAACACAATCATCTATTCAAACTTGGTATCCAACTTTGACAAAACCCTTTTTTAATCCGCCTAATTGGATTTTTGCACCGGTTTGGACTGTTCTATACATAATGATGGGAATTAGTGCCGGATTGATTTGGTCAAAAAAAAGTCAATCGCCAGATTTGGTCAAAAATGCTTTACTGCTTTTTAGTATCCAATTAATTTTAAATGCCATTTGGAGTTTTTTATTTTTTGGATTAAACAACACTTTATTAGCCTTGATTGAAATTTTATTGTTGGGATTATTGATTTTAGAAACTATCAAAAAATTCAAACCCATTGATGCTCTAGCTGCAAAATTGATGATTCCGTATTTGCTTTGGGTTGTTTTTGCAACGATTTTGAATGGAAGCATTTGGTGGTTGAATAGGTAAATATTTAATATTTTTGAAAATTTACAGAATATTCCCTTTATCTAACAATAATTACAATGAACAATCAATGGAAAAATCAAAACATGATTTAACTAAAACTATAATAGATAAATTGACCATAAAGGAATTTGGAGTTCATCTGTCTACTTATGTCAGCCTTTTCACTCATCCTTATAAATCTTGGATGAAAGCCATAAATATTAGAAAATCTAGTTTTGATTTTATTATATTAAACATTATTTATTATGGAATTTTTTTATTTTATATAATTCAAGAACCACAAAAAACAATTCAGTTATTATTTTTAGACTTGTTAACTACAATTGTTCCTTTCATTTTATTTTACCCATCTTTTAAAATTTGCATTTTTTTATCTAAGAAGAGAATAAAAAGTAACAGACTTTTTAGATTATTTTTGATTTTTAAATTCCAAAGTACACCAATATTAATTCTCTTTTTGTTAATGACAAATTGGTTTGATTCAGAAAATTTATTTATTGTAATTGAAAATTTTATCGTTTTAGTTCTTATAGGTTATATGATTGTATACTTACTAGTTGCTAAAATGAAACTTTGGGTTAAAGTATTAAGCTTTTTTATAAATTATGTCATCTTTATTTCCGTTTTCTTAATTTTTTCAATTTTTGAAATTAGTTTTGAATTAAAAAATGCTGACGATTATTCGACTTTAAATACTCCAACTACGGAATTTAGAAATTTTTTCATAAATTCTTCTCATGCTGAAAGATTTATATTAGATGATAAATATTTTGTATTATTAGAAGTTGATGAATTAAATCAGCTAATTAATTTTAGTCCTCAATTTGTTAATCATCAACTATTAGGTGAATTTTATGAATTATCTAAAATTAAAAGTGAAAAAAAATTAATTGAATATGATTCTATTTTATTCTCGTTAAAAAAATCTCATATATCAAGTTTAAATTTAACCAAAAATTCAAATACAAAAGCTCAATCAACAAAAATGAGGTTAGATTCACTTAAAAAATCTTTTACAAAAATTGTTGATACTGATATGAAAGTATCAGATTCTTTGAGACTGCATGCGAAATTTAATAGCAACAGGCAGTATTTTCAGGCATATTTCAAATATTTAGAAAAATATTATTCGACTTATGTTAATAATGATTCCATATTAAAAATATTGACTAATAAAAAAACTCATCTTGAACCTTTAAAGATTAATGAAAATGAAATTATCACTATTTATGAAATTGACACACTTTACTACGAGCCTCAGAAGTCAAATCTAATTAAGCAAAAAAAATTAATTGACAAAAGAGATAAATCATCAGGCTTTCTGTTCAACATATTATTTTATCCTATATTATAATTCCAAAAAAAATTAAACACCAAAAACACTTTCAATCTCCATAACTTCTCCCGATTGCAAATTATCTAAATGGAAGTTTCCAATTCGAACTCGAACCAATCGCAAAGTGGGGAAACCTACAGCAGAAGTCATTTTTCGCACTTGTCTAAACTTTCCTTCAGTAAGTGTAATGGAAACCCAAGAAGTGGGTCCGTGTCGTTCATCACGAATTTTTTGGATACGCAATGGAAGATTTGGAGCGTCAATTAATTTAGCTTGACATTTTTTGGTTTTGTATTTGGTTCCTTTAAAACCAATTAAAACACCGTTTTGAAGTTGGTCAACGGCTTCTTGAGTGAAAATACCATCCACTTGAGCATAATATTCTTTTTCCACTTTTTTGCTTCGCACCAATTCGCTCATCATGCCATCTGTGGTAAGAATGAGTAGGCCTTCTGAATCTTCGTCCAAACGACCAATTGCCATAGTTCCAGGAGGAAAATCGTATAATTCTCCCAATAACTTTTTGGTCCGCTTTAGCTCATAGATAAACTGACTAAGGTAGCCGTAGGGTTTGTGAATTAAGAAGTGACGGTGGTTTGTCATGCTTTTATGAGTTGGCATTCGCCATTTTTCAGTTTTCATTCACAGTTGGTAGATTTTGACATACAACTTTAAACTCCCAGATTTAGTTTCTAGACCCTTAATTCACTACTAAACAGGGACTTCCTTAAATCAAAAAAGCCATTCACCAAAAGGTGAAAAGCTTTTCATTGGTCTAACTACTAAACCGAGACTTCCTTACGGTCGTCCAAAACAACACAACTATTTTAAATGCCTCACTGAACTTTTATTTTAATGTGTGTTCGGCGAATGCATAGCATTTGCTTTTTTGGGCAAAAAAGCGATTCATTTCTGAATCGCTTTTCCCAATTTAGCGGTCTGGACGGGACTCGAACCCGCGACCCCATGCGTGACAGGCATGTATTCTAACCAACTGAACTACCAAACCATCGCTTTATTGCGGTTGCAAATATACAACTGATTTCTATATCCGCAAGTATTTTTTTTACTTTTTTTTCTTCAAAAAACCCAATACTATCCAAACAATTGTTTTTCAACCAAATATGTGGTTAGTATTTTTTCAAAATCTGCTCCAACATTCACCGGAACATATTTTATTTTATTTTGAGCACAAGTCATCGCTACTTTTTTGAAATAGAAATCGACACTTTTTTCGTAAGCCTTTTTGATGTTTTCGGCAAACAAATTGACAGTTTCTCCAGTTTCAACATCAATAAATTTACGTGGAGCATTATCAAAATCAAAATTTAACTCTCTTTTTTCGTCCACAACATGAAATAAAACCACTTTGTGTTTGTTGTGTTTCAAATGTTGAAGAGCATTAAAAAGCTTTTCTTCATCGCCATTTTGAAACATATCGGTAAATAAAATAATCATGGAACGGCGTTGCATTTTTTCGGCAATTTGATGCAAAAATGTAACGGTTTCCGTTGGTTTTGATTCTTTTGGTTTTTCCAGTAATTCTTCTAATTTATTTAAAACCATTCGATGATGGCGATCACTTCCTTTTTCGGGAGCATAGTATTCATACATATCTGAATAAACACTTAAACCCACGGCATCGCGTTGTTTCTTTAACAAATTCATCAAAACCGCAGACGCTAAAACCGAAAATCCTATTTTACTTTCATAAAATGGTTCGTCATCTTTTAACTTCGGAAAATGCATCGAAGAAGAATTATCAATAATTAAATGACATCGAAGGTTGGTTTCCTCCTCATATTTTTTGGTGTATAAACGGTCTGTTTTAGCAAATAATTTCCAATCAATGTGTTTGGTGCTTTCGCCTTTGTTATAGACTTTATGCTCAGCAAATTCGGCAGAAAACCCATGGAAAGGTGATTTGTGCATACCGGAAATAAAGCCTTCTACTACTTGGTTGGCAAGTAATTCTAAGTGTTTAAATCCGGATATTATTTCTTTTTGAGATTCGATGTTCATCTTTCAAAGATATCAAATCCCATTTGAGCTACAAAAGAAAATCGAACAAGACTCCGCTAATTTTATGTTAAGATGGTTTAGGACCTTTTGCCATCATTTTTCTCATAACACCCGGAAACCAGCGTTGTATACCTATGAAAATTTTGCCATGGGCCGTAAAAATATAATTGCGTTTTCTTTGCCAAATGGCTGAAACCATAACTTGTGCTGCTTTTTCTGTGGGCCACATCATTTTTTCAGGTCTGGGATCTTTGCGATCCGGATGCCAAACTCCTTCGTTATCAATTCGGGCTATTTCCGATTTAACAAAACCGGGGTGTAACGTGGTACAACTTACTCCGGTATCAAGTAATTCAACTTGATAAGTCAATCCAATGGAATTCACCGCAGCTTTTGAAGCTCCATAAGCTCCAACATAAGGATTTGGAAGATAAGCACCAACGCTTCCAACTAAAGCGAGTCTGCCCTTGGTTTGTTTTAAATGAGGTAATGCATATTTGGCCGTTAAAGCAAGTCCAATTACATTTCCTTGCAATTGGCGTTGCCATTCTTCTTGCGTCAAATCTTCCATTTTACCAAATACTCCAAAACCAGCATTGGCAACTGCTACGTCTAATTTACCAAATGTGTCAATTATTTGATTCACACAGTTTTTAATACTAACTTCATCCAAAATATCACAGAAAAATGCTTTTGCTTTACCGCCTGAACTTTCAATTTCTAAAACTAATTTATCTAATTCAACCATTCTTCGTGCGGAAACGGCAACAATAGCTCCGTTTTTGGAAAACGTTAATGCCATAGCTCTTCCAATTCCAGAAGAAGCACCGGTAATCCAAACGATTTGATCTTTAAAATTCATTGATTAAGGTTTTAAATGAACAACATCTTTTTACATCGAAAGTAAATTAATTAAATTACAAAAATTGAAATTACAAAAAACAAATAGAATATCAGTAATAAATTCTGAAAATCAATCATTTAAAATAAAAAAAGCCCAACTTTCGTTGGACCTTTAATTTGTAAAATATAATTTTTAGATTACAACAATGCATCAATTGCATCAGTATAATTTTTCTTTGGAGCTACGCCCACTTGTCTTCCTACCACTTCTCCATTTTGAAAAACAAGAACTGTTGGAATATTTCTAACGCCATATTTTGCTGCAAATTCTTGGTTTGCATCTACGTCAACTTTTCCAACTACCGCTTTCCCTTCATACTCTGTTGCGATTTCGTCGATAACCGGCCCTACCATTCTACAAGGTCCGCACCAAGCTGCCCAAAAATCTACTACTACCGGCTTATCTGATTTTAAAACTACTTCATCAAAAGTAGCATCTGTTATTGCTAATGCCATTTTATATTTTTTTAATTAATATTCATTTATTGATAATGCAAATTTAAAAATTTAAAACTTAATGAAGTGTTAATTGAAAATTAGTTTTGATTATGAAGGTATTTGTGGAATTGATGGTTAGTTCAACCTAAAGTCAACTTGTCTTTTTTCTAACTCATTTAATAATTCATTTGTAATTCGAACTTTCAGCTTTCTACTTGGCATCGTTAACTTTGTCACCAATTGGATATCATCTTTTGGAGCTTCGATTTCCATTTCAATATCTTCCAAATTTTCAATATCTAAATCTTCATCAGAAGCAATTACAACTGGTTTTATCTCAATTCCTTTTATCATTTTTTCCAATTCTAACACTTCAAAAGTTACCGAGTTATCACCTTGATAGGATTTAAAAATAGTACTTAACTCTGAAATAAGAGCACTATTTAAGTCTGCAATATTCATCTGAATGATAAGCTTTTTGGCGAACTGTGGCAAAACATCTTGCAAATATTGAATCAATTGAAATGTAATTCTCGGATCGCCTTTTTTACCTGTTTCTTTGTTTGCCCATCCTTCACGCACCATCACTTTCATAAACGTAAAATTATTTTGGATGATAAAATGACGGAATTTTAAATATTCTTCTCCGTAGATTCTAAATTCATAACTTTCATCATATCCTTCCAATACAAAGGATGCCCAGCCTTTTCCGTTTTGAGCCACACGATGCTGCACATTGGTTATAATTCCGCCAAAAGTCAACGTCTTATTCACGTGTTGCTCTAAATTTTTAAGGTATTCTAATTTTGAATTACAGAAATATTTCATCTCAAATCGAAAATCATCTAACGGATGTCCGGAAATATAAATCCCGACTACTTCTTTTTCTTTAGCTAATTTTTCCATCGTACTCCATTCATCGCAAGGCGGAACTTGCGGCTCCGCAATTTGAACATCACTTGCTTCACCAAACAAACTCACTTGAGCTGAATTTTCATTTTCCTGAAATTTTGCTCCGTAACGAATCGCTTTTTCCAAAAACGTGATATTATCACCGTCATGATGAAAATATTGTGCTCGATGCGTTGCCGAAAAACCATCAAATCCACCTGCTAAAGCTAAATTTTCAAAAGCTTTTTTGTTGGCTGCACGTAAATCAATTCGTTTTGCTAAATCAAAAATGGATTTATATTTTCCGTCTTTCAATCGGTTTTGCACGATGGTTTCTACCGCACCGGCTCCAACTCCTTTGATTGCCCCCATTCCAAAACGAATCGCACCATCATCATTTACGGTGAATTTATAAAACGATTCATTTACATCGGGACTCAATACTTTCATACCCATTCGCTTGCATTCTTCCATAAAAAACGAAACCTGTTTGATATCGTTCATGTTGTTAGAAAGCACCGCTGCCATATATTCTGCAGGATAATGAGCCTTAAGATAAGCCGTTTGATAACCAATCCAAGCATAGCAAGTGGAATGCGATTTGTTGAAGGCATAACTCGCAAAAGCTTCCCAATCTGTCCAAATTTTATCCAACTTTTTAGCATCATGACCTTTTTCAACAGCCTGATCAATGAACTTGGATTTCATTTTATCCAAAACATCTTTTTGCTTTTTACCCATCGCTTTACGAAGTACGTCGGCATCACCTTTAGAGAAACCGGCTAATTTTTGCGAAAGTAACATTACCTGCTCTTGGTAAACTGTGATTCCATAGGTTTCTTTCAAAAATTCTTCGTTGGCTTCTAAATCATATTCTATCGCTTCTTCGCCATTTTTTCTGCGAACGAAAGACGGAATATATTCTAATGGTCCAGGACGATACAAGGCATTCATCGCAATTAAATCACCAAAAACAGTTGGTTTTAAATCACGAAGGTATTTTTGCATTCCAACCGATTCATATTGGAAAATTCCAACTGTTTCACCACGTTGAAATAACTCATAGGTTTTAACATCATCAATTGGAAAAGCATCCGGATCGAGTTCTTTTCCGGTTCGATATTTAATTAATTTAACTGTATCTTTTATTAACGTAAGGGTTTTTAATCCTAAAAAGTCCATCTTCAACAAACCGGCACTTTCTACCACCGAGTTGTCAAATTGAGTGACATATAAATCCGAATCTTTTGCGGTTGCTACTGGAACGAAATTTGTAATGTCACTTGGCGTAATGATCACTCCGCAGGCGTGAATTCCGGTATTTCGCAACGAACCTTCCAATACTTTTGCTTGTTGAATGGTTTCTCCGGCTAATTCACCTTGATTGGCAATCGCAATTAATTCTTTTATGTTATCAAATTCATCAGAACGGACGGCTTTTTTTACTTCTTCGATTGAATCGGATAAAAATCGGGCTAAACTCCATTTTCCAGGCATCATTCCCGGAATTAATTTGGCTAATTTATCCGCTTCAAAAAGTGGTAAATCGAGCACACGAGCGGTATCTCTCAACGAGGATTTAGTAGCCATTTTACCATAGGTAATAATTTGAGCCACCTGATTTGAACCGTATTTATCAATCACATATTGCATCACGCGACCACGACCTTCATCATCAAAATCGATATCAATATCGGGCATCGAAACCCTGTCAGGATTCAGGAAACGCTCAAAAAGCAAATCGTATTCTAATGGGTCAATGTTCGTAATCCATAAACAATACGCCACCACTGAACCGGCAGCCGAACCACGACCGGGTCCAACCGAAACATCCATTTCACGAGCGGCTCTAATAAAATCTTGAACAATCAAAAAGTATCCGGGATAACCCGTGTTTTCAATTGTTTTTAATTCAAAATCAAGACGTTCTTCAATTTCCGGAGTGATGGTTCCGTAGCGTTTTTTAGCACCTTCATACGTGAGGTGTCTCAAATATAAATTCTCACCTCTTTTCCCACTATCTTCTTCATCTTCTGGAACTAAAAATTCTTCAGGAATATCAAACTTTGGAAGTAAAACTCCTCGAGCTAAATCGAAAATTTCAATTTTATCGACTACTTCGCTAATGTTTAAAATTGCTTCCGGTAAATCGGCAAAGAGTTTTTTCATCTCGTCGCCCGACTTAAAATAATATTCCTGATTAGGCAAACCGTAACGATAACCACGACCTCTTCCTATCGGTGTGGCTTGTTTTTCACCATCGCGAACACAAAGTAAAATGTCGTGAGCATTGGCATTTTCTTTATCTACATAAAAAACGTTGTTCGTAGCCACCATTTTTACGTCATGCTTTTTGGCTAATGAAATCAACGATGTATTCACTCTGTTTTCATCTTCTTGATTGTGTCGCATCAATTCGATGTACAAATCATCACCAAATTCATTTTTCCACCAGAGCAAGGCTTCTTCGGCTTGATTTTCGCCAATATTTAAAAGTTTATTCGGAATTTCGCCGGACAAACTTCCCGACAAAACAATCAAATCTTCTTTATATTTTTGAATTACTTCTTTGTCAATTCGGGGAACATAATAAAATCCGTCCGTATAACCAATGGATGACATTTTGGCTAAATTGTGATAGCCTTTTTTATTCTTAGCCAGAAAAACCACTTGATAGCCATTGTCTTTTCGGGTTTTATCTTTGTGATTATCGCAGACGAAAAATTCGCAACCTACAATGGGTTTGATAATTGTTTCTGTGGGATTTTCTCCGGCTTCAATTGCTGCTTTGTTTTTCGCTTCGGCAGATTTATTATGGTATAAAACATCTCGAACAAAATGAAAAGCTCCCATCATATTCCCGATATCGGTCATAGCAACCGCCGGCATTTTATTTTTAACCGCCGCTTTCACCAAGTCAGCAACGGAAATTGTCGATTGTAAAACGGAAAATTGTGAATGATTATGCAAATGCACAAAATCAACATCGACTAATGTTTTTTGGTTTTCAACTAAGTCTTTTTTAGGAAGTTCTTTTGGTTGTTCTTTTTGAAATTGTTTCCGAATTACTTCAGAAGCTTCTTTCAAATTAATATGTTTTAATCCGATTAGTTGAATTTCTTTCGGATTGTGTTCATTAAAATTTTTGAAATAATCTGCCGGAACATCGAGTTCTTCTTTGGTGAAAATTTCTCTTTTGATTAATTCGAGAAAACATCGTGTTGTTGCTTCAACGTCGGCAGTTGCATTATGAGCTTCTGAAAAAGGAACGCCAAAAAGATATTGATGTAATTCGGTTAAGGTTGGTAATTTGAATTTCCCACCACGTCCGCCGGGAAGTTTCAACAGATTTGCAGTCACTTCGGTACAAGTATCTAAAACCGGTTTAGAAGTCAGTAGAGAATTTACATTCATCCGATGAAATTCGCATCCCATAATATTCACATCAAATCCAACATTTTGACCAACAATGAATTTGGCTTTACTTAAAGCGATGTTGAATTTTTTGAGTACTTCATTTAAAGAAATTCCGTTTTGCTGAGCCAATTCGGTTGAAATACCGTGAATTCGTTCAGCGTCATATGGAATATTAAACCCGTCCGGTTGCACAAGATAATCTTGATTTTCGACCAAATTCCCCATTTCGTCATGCAATTGCCAAGCAATTTGAATGCAGCGGGGCCAATTGTCTGTATCGGTTAGTGGTGCATCCCATCGTTTGGGCAAGCCGGTGGTTTCAGTATCGAAGATTAAATACATTTTAGAAGCGAATTAGGCAAAAGGCAATGGCCAAAAGCAGTAATTTGAATAGAAACAAAAATACATTTTAAGGGGGAAGAAATCAACTTTAGTTATTAACAAAAAGCAAAAAACCACTCACTTTAGTGAATGGTTTTTAATATCGTATAAAGAAAAATTCTTAGTATCTTCCTCCTCCGCCACCGCGACTGTTTCCACCTCCGCTGTAGCCACCGCCACCACGACTGTTTCCACCACCACCGTAACCACCACCGCCTGAACGGTTGCTGTTAAAGCTTTTTCTTTCACCTTCCGGTTTTGGCTCTGATTTATTTACAACGATAGCACGTCCTTGAACAGTAGCTCCGTTTAATTCGTCAATTGCTTTCTGACCTTCTTCGTCATTTGGCATTTCAACAAAACCAAACCCTTTACTTCTTCCAGTAAATTTATCAGTTACAACTTTTACAGAATCAACTGCACCATAAGCCTCAAAAGACTCTCTTAAATCTGCTTCCTCAATACTCCAAGGAAGACTTCCAACAAAAATATTCATAAATTGAAATTAAAATTCCCTACAAAGGTAATCTATTTTAGTATGCAACTGAATATTTTTGTCTTTATTTTGAATTTCAAGCTATTAAACCCATCCTTACACATAAAAAAAGGCATTCATTTAAACATGAACGCCTTTGTATTATCTATACTCATAAAGAATTTATTGAGCCGGAAACACAGGTACTTTATAAAAAACACCCTCTTGCATATTAAGCAATTCAGCCCCTAAAGGATTATTCTCAATATTTACGGCATTAAATCTAAATTCACCGGATACTGTATTATTAACTGCATCGTATTCATCAATTACAATTTGTCCGTCACCACCAATATTTGCACCAGTTGCATAAATCAATTGAGTGCCACTAAAATTAGTTGTAAAAGAAGCACTTCTTGCACTATTTTCTCCTAAAATATATATGGCGGGGTTACGTGAAGGGGTTTTTAAAATTAATTCTTGATTGGAAGTATATGCATTTATAGTCAAAGCTCCATTTAAATCAACAAAAGCTTGAAAATCTATGGCTCTCCAAGTAGCATTATCCAATCTTCCTTGAACAGAAGGGTTATTGAATTTAACATTCTCTTCGCAGGAGCTTAAGAGTGTTATCATTACAAAAAAAGAAACTATTTTTTTCATTATTTCGGTAAATTTGAATTGCATTAGTGATACAAAAATAGTTTTTCTACTGAAATAGCCCTCAATATTTGTATAAAAATTTGAAAAACAGAACATTTTTTAATAAAAGACAGTTTAGAGTTGGGCACATTGAAAACTTTTGTATATTTGCACCCTTAATTAACAGAGGTCGAGAACCTCAAAATTTAATCACAAGATTATGTCAGTAAAAATTAGATTACAAAGACACGGAAAAAAAGGAAAACCTTTTTTCTGGATCGTAGCAGCAGATGCTCGCTCAAAAAGAGATGGTAAATTTCTAGAAAAATTAGGAACTTACAATCCAAACACAAATCCTGCAACTATTGATTTGAACCTTGATGGTGCTGTTCAATGGTTACATAATGGTGCTCAACCAACAGATACAGCAAGAGCAATCCTTTCTTACAAGGGAGCGTTATTGAAACATCACTTGGATGGCGGCGTTAGAAAAGGAGCTTTAACTCAAGAACAAGCAGATGCTAAGTTAGCAGTTTGGATTGAAGAAAAAGCAAACAAAGTTACTTCTAAAAAAGAAGGTTTAAGCAAAGCACAAGAAAAAGCAAAAGCGGAAGCATTAAAAGCTGAAAAAGCGGCTAATGACAAACGTGCAAATGCTGCTGCAGAAGCTTTAAAAGCTGAAGAAGTAACTGAAGAGGTTGCTGAAGAAGTGACAGAAGAAGTAAGTGAAGTGGCTGCTGAGGTAGTTGCAGAAGAAACTCCTGCTGTTGAAGAATCAAATGAAGAAAAAGAAGCTTAATAAATTGCGATAATGCGTAAAGAAGAATGTTTCTATCTTGGCAAAATCGCTAAAAAATTTAGTTTCAAAGGGGAATTGTTAGTCTATTTAGACACTGACGAACCCGAGTTATATGAAAATATGGAATCAGTTTTTGTTGAATTAAACAAAAACTTGGTTCCATTTTTTATTGAAAATAGTTCGCTACACAAAAATGATTTTCTCAGGGTTAAATTTGAAGATGTAGAAAATGAAGCTGATGCAGATGCAATTATGGGTTGCGAGCTTTATTTGCCTCTCTCTTTTCTTCCAAAATTAGAAGGAAATCAATTTTATTATCACGAAGTAATTGGCTTCGAAATTGAAGACCAACGTCTTGGTGTTTTTGGAAAAATTGTTTCTATAAACGATTCAACCGCTCAGCCACTTTTTGAAGTTTTGAATGGTGCGGTGGAAATGCTTATTCCAATGATTGATCACTTTTTGGTTAAAATTGATCGTGAAAATAAAAAGGTAATCATGAATTTACCGGAAGGTTTGGTGGAGATGTATCTTTAGAACGTTTCAGGTTTCAAGTTTCAAGTTTCAAGTATTGAAATCAAAAATCTTCATTCAAAAATCGTTAATTTTGATTTTGTAATTCTTAAAAAATACCTGAAGCCCACTGGACTTCCTCCTTTTAATTTCAAATGTTTCAATTCAAACAATTTTCTGTTCAACAAGACCGATGTGCCATGAAAGTGGGAACGGATGCCGTTTTATTGGGTGCTTGGTGTCCGATTGAAAACAACCCCATTTCAATTTTAGATATTGGAGCTGGCACAGGAATACTCGCTTTAATGCTGGCACAAAGAAGCAATGCAGAACAAATTGATGCTCTGGAAATTGATGAAGAAGCATATGAACAGTGTGTTGAAAATTTTGAAAACTCTCCTTGGAGTGATCGTTTGTTTTGCTTTCATGCCGGCTTGGATGAGTTTATTGATGAGCCCGAAGATGAATATGATTTAATCATTTCCAATCCTCCTTTCTATACTGAAAATTATAAAACTGAAAATTCGCAACGGGATTTAGCAAGATTTCAAGATGCGTTACCTTTTGACGAATTAATTGAAGCTGCAGATTTGTTACTTTCTGAAAACGGAATTTTTGCAGTAATACTTCCTTTTAAAGAAGAACAGAGATTTATTGATTTATGTGCTGAATTTGAATTGTTTCCCGTGAAAATTACAAGAGTAAGAGGCAATTCTTCAACTCCAATTGTCAGAAGTTTGTTGGCTTTTAAACGATACGAACTAAGCACTTTAGAAGCTGACGAAGTGATTATTGAAACAGCTCGGCATCAATATACAAATGACTACATTGATTTAACAAAAGACTTTTATTTAAAAATGTAACTTCATTTTTATTGTCTGTTTTTGGAAATTATAACAATCGTTAATTGATTTGTTACATTTCTTTACTTACTTTTGCAAACGTTTTCGTTATCAATATTAACCAAGATGAGATTGCATTTTGCCTCATAAAAGCACAACTTATGAAACCAGATTTATTTCAAGCTCCTGATTATTACTTACTAGATGATTTATTAACCGAGGAACACAAATTAGTGCGTGATTCTGCTAGAGCATGGGTGAAACGTGAAGTATCACCTATTATTGAAGATTATGCTCAACGTGCTGAATTTCCAACTCAAATCATTAAAGGTTTAGGAGAAATTGGCGGTTTTGGTCCCTATATTCCTGAGGAATATGGCGGAGCAGGTTTAGATCAAATATCTTATGGATTAATCATGCAAGAAATTGAAAGAGGAGACTCAGGAGTTCGTTCTACATCATCTGTTCAATCTTCGTTGGTTATGTATCCTATTTGGAAATATGGAAACGAAGAACAACGAATGAAATACCTACCCAAATTAGCCACAGGCGAAATGATGGGTTGTTTTGGATTAACTGAACCTGATCATGGTTCAAATCCGGGCGGAATGACTACAAACTTTAAAGACAAAGGCGATCATTACTTATTGAATGGAGCTAAAATGTGGATATCAAATGCTCCGTTTGCAGACATTGCTATTGTTTGGGCAAAAAATGAAGAAGGAAGAATTCACGGCTTGATTGTAGAACGAGGAATGGAAGGCTTTACAACACCTGAAACTCATAATAAATGGTCACTTCGTGCTTCGGCAACAGGTGAATTAATTTTTGATAATGTAAAAGTTCCTAAAGAAAATTTATTACCCAATAAATCAGGATTAGGTGCTCCACTTGGCTGTTTAGACTCTGCAAGATACGGAATTGCTTGGGGTGCAATTGGAGCTGCAATGGATTGTTATGATACTGCATTACGCTATGCCAAAGAAAGAATTCAATTTGACAAACCAATTGGAGCAACACAATTGCAACAAAAAAAATTAGCTGAAATGATTACAGAAATCACAAAAGCCCAATTATTAACTTGGCGTTTAGGTGTTTTGCGTAATGAAGGAAAAGCAACAACTGCCCAAATTTCTATGGCAAAAAGAAACAATGTAAATATGGCAATTGAAATTGCACGAGAGGCAAGACAAATTTTAGGAGGGATGGGAATTACCGGTGAATATTCCATCATGAGACACATGATGAATTTGGAGTCAGTGATTACCTATGAAGGTACACACGACATTCATTTATTGATTACGGGAGCTGATATAACTGGAATACAAGCGTTTAAATAATATAAAAAGTCCTTCTAAACCTAGAAGGACTTTTTTCTTTACAACCTAATTATTTAAAAATTGGTATTTTTTGAGTATAAGCTTTTTTAGATTCATTTGTTGTAATTTGAAGGATGTGAATGCTATCACCTAACAAACTTGTATCAAATTCATAGTTACTGTTGGATCCCATATTTTTAAAATGAAGTACTTTTTTTCCTGAAAGATCAAATAAATCAATAGTGTTTAATTCTAAATTTTTAGGGTTCTTAATAACCAATAAATTATCTTTTAAATTGGAATACCCAAGTAGTTGGCTATCCAAAAGTTCAGGGACATTTAAAGTAGCGTTCAAAAAAGTAATTTCATAACGCGTGTTGTTTGTGCCGGCAGGTAATATTATTGTTTGTTCACTATTTTTTATATCATAGTACACCCCTGTAACTTTATCATGTAAATAAACATCTAAAAACCCGGAAACGCCACACATTTCAACAACTCCAATTTTGAAAGTTGCCTCAGTGTTACATTTAAATCCTATTGGATACACATTTGTAACCGCAAAAGGCATTGTTGAATGAACGTATTCTTGCTGATTTAAATAAAGATAAGAATCAAAAGGTAAATTGGTGCCATCGCCTGATTTTGAATCTGCATTATCCAAACCTTCTGTAGCATTAGAAAGAAAACAAATTGCATATTGTCTAATTGCTTGGTTGTTCAAAAGCGTATTTATTTTAATGTGAGGAGCCGGTTTTTTATTAATTTGTGTATAATCAATACCTGCTAAATTTGGAATTTCTCCAAAGAAATCACTTTCATTATCTTCAGTAGGGTTACTAGTTGAAGCAGTGTTAGCATTACGTTCAAATTGTGATTGATTTGAAAAGCCTTCTTTTCTAAAGACTCTATGGGTATTTTTCATTTTAACCGTACCGTCTGCCAAACCTCTTATCATGAATCCTTGTCCTATGGGAGAAAAACGTCTTTCGTAACTATTCAATGGATTGCTGGCAACGGTGCCTTGATTTCCGCCAATATCATAATTATAAAAAGTAGCAGGCGTATAAACACTAGTTGAACCATTATAAACACCATAACCTCCGCGATAATTCGATACTACATGTGAATTCACCGTTTTGTCGTGTTCCCAAAATAAAGCAGTTCCGTCAATAAAAGGTGTGTTTTCAGAATCCGTTAAAAAAAGGTTTAAGTCAATCGCAGAAGGATATGGATTTCCGGTTAATGTGAATTTATTTGCTGCTACTTCAATAGAGATTGTGCCTGAATTAGGTCTACCTCTAAAATCATAGCGTTGACTTGTCCCAGATGCATTGTTTGGAACTATCCCAGCATAAGGCTGTGTGGAATCAAAACCTGAACTGCCCTTCATTGTAAATCCTTGTCCAGTTACAATATTTATTGCAGCACCTGTATGCAACCACTGCGAATAAAATTCAGAAGATAAAAATCGATAAATCCATTTTGAAGATATAGTTAAACTTGTATCTGTTGTTGATCCGTTATTTGAAGCAGTTGTTACAACAGGTAAACTTTGTGTTTTAGTTACCGGTCTTTGAAATAAAGTAATACCAAAAGGATTATTACCTAACGTAGAAGTACTACCCACTGGAGAACACCAATAATTATACTGAAAATTGTTTACCGTTCCTTCTTGATAAACAGACAATTGCCCTAACCCCTCGTTTGTTGAAGCAACTTCTTTCTGTAATAATTGTCCGTTATTCCTCAGATAAACTGCTGCAGATGGTGCTAAGTTTAAATAACTACTAACAGTTATATATTGATTGTCTACATACAAAAACGAATTATTTTTTACATATAGCTGTCCTTTTACATAAAAAGGAAGAAATAGTAAAATATAGCATACTGCTTTTCTCATTTTTAATATCATATTAAATTATTTAAAATCTATCTTTTCAGTGTAAAGAATAAAAAGGCTTCGTTAAAACTAGATTATATTAAATTTGAGGTAACCAAAAATAGTATATTAATCAAAATAATCATTATTTTAACAGTAATTAAGTTTGTTTATTATGATAATCGTAAATTTTAAACTTTTTATTTAATTATTATTAATTTTTTATAAATATTTATGCAATCCATTACATATTTACTATTTCTTTAATTCATTAATTATATTAAAATTCTTAAAAATTTGATTTTAATTACTAAAGAGGTTGATTTATATTCTCTATTTTGAAAAAAAGTGCTGGTGTTTCTTTTGATAAGTAAATCAAACCGGTGTATAATTAATTTCAATCATATAAATTTCGTAAAACCATGAAGCTTTTCTATTTTTGAAGTAAAAAAGCTATGAACTTTAACAACATTAAGCAAACTATTGAGCCACTTCGTTTACAACTTTTAAATCATTCTTTATACAAAAACATAAAAACTGCAGACGATTTACATAGCTTTCTAGAAGGCCACGTTTATGCTGTTTGGGATTTTATGTCTCTTTTAAAGGCACTTCAATCAAAATTAACGTGCACTACAACACCTTGGATTCCCTATGGAAATCCAGAGATTAGGTATTTGATTAACGAGATTGTACTGGCAGAAGAAACAGATATTTCACTTGACGGAAAAAGACAAAGTCACTTTGAAATGTATTTAGACGCTATGAATACGTGTGATTCTAACACCCAAGAGGTTGCTAGATTTTTAGAAAACATTCAAGAAACTCAAAACATTTTTGTTTCGATTAAGCAAAGTAATTTAGACCCTAAAATAAAATCATTTTTAGATTTTACTTTTAGAATAATTGAAGAGGGAAAACCTCACAAAATCGCTGCTGCTTTTACATTTGGCAGAGAAGATTTAATTCCGGATATGTTTACTTCAATACTTAAAAACTTCCAAGAAAACTTCCCTGAAACTAATTTAGCAAAACTTATCTACTATTTTGAAAGACATATTGAATTAGATGGCGACGAACATGGCCCGATGGCTATGAAGATGATAGCAGAATTATGTGGCGAAAATGAAACAAAATGGAAAGAAGTAGCAGAAGTCTCTGTTTTAGCGTTAGAAAAACGTATTGGCCTTTGGGATGCAATAGAGGAGAAAATTCTTCAAAAAGAAGTTTGTCATCCCTAGTTATTTAAAAAGTAAAAGTTGTAATTCATGAGAAAAGTTTTCGCTTGCCTATTTCTTACCATTCTAACATTATTAGGATGCTCTGACAATGAAAACCATTTGGAAACAGAAGAAATTCAAATTCAAAATGAATACCATTATCTAGCATTAGGGGATAGTTATACCATCGGTCAAAGTGTTTGTGAGACTTGTCGGTTTCCTGAACAATTAAAAGACAGTTTGAAAAATCATTTAAATGCTTCAGACAAAATTACGGTAAAAGTAGTTGCTCAAACCGGCTGGACTACGAGCAATTTAAAAACAGCAATTACTAATGAAAATTTAATTTCAGAATATGATCTGGTAACATTATTAATTGGCGTTAATAACCAATATCAAAACAAACCTTTTTTGTTGTACGAAACTGAATTTCCTGAGTTACTTCAGAAAGCAATTATTTTGGCAAAAGGAAATAAAAATCGTGTAATTGTAATTTCTATTCCGGATTATGCTTTTACTCCTTTTGGACAATCAAGCTCAAATCCGCAATCAATTTCAAATGAATTGGACAATTATAATTTGTTTGCTAAAAATTATGCGGAATCTCAAGGAATAATTTTTATAAACATTACCGATATTACACGAAATGGACTGAATAATCCAGATTTGGTTGCTTCAGATAATTTACATCCGTCAAAATTAGCTTATTCAAAATTTGTTGAAAGGATATTACCTGATGCGAAAAATATTTTGGGGATTTAACTATTGTTCTGGTGCTATTTGAACTTCTAAACCTTCTATTTCTTGATTAATATGAATTTGGCATCCTAATCTACTGTTTTCTTGAACATGATAAGCCTCCCAGAGCATTGCCTCTTCATCAGGAGATTTTTCCGGCAAGGGTACTTCATTTAAAACATAACATTGACAAGAAGCACACATTGCCATCCCCCCACATATTCCTATCGTTCCTTCCTCTGCCAATTCAAAAGCACGAATCACTTCCATAAGATTCATGTTCATGTCTGTTGGAGCTTGCACTTCGTGTTGAACTCCATTTCGGTCTGTAATTTTAATAGTGATGTCTTTTGACATATTTTTATTCAATCGATTTAACAACTGCTTTTTCAGCTTCTTTTCGTGTCCCATCAAAACCATCTACACCGGAAACCGTTGTATATTTTAAAACATATTTTTTACCGGGGTTTAATCTGCTGTAAACACTTTGACACATTAAAGTGGCTTCGTGAAACCCACATAAAATCAGTTTTAGTTTTCCGGGATAGGTATTAACATCACCAATAGCATAAATTCCTTCAATATTGGTTTGATAATCTAGAGCATTATTCACTTTAATGGCGTTTTTCTCGATTTCTAAACCCCAATTTGCAATGGCACCCAACTTTGGCGTGAGTCCGAATAAGGGGATAAAATAATCTGTTTCCACATTCATTCGAGCTCCGTTAATTTCTATATCAACGGATTCAATTCGTTCTGATCCTTTGAAACCAACTACTTCTGCCGGTGTAATTAATTTTATTTTCCCTTCGTTTTTTAATTCTTGTACTTTTTCAACGGAATCTAAAGCTCCTCTAAATTCATTTCTTCTGTGAACCAAAGTTACTTCTGAAGCAACGTCAGAAAGAAAGATGCTCCAGTCTAATGCAGAATCACCCCCTCCTGAAATTACAATTTTTTTATTCCTGAAAAGTTCCGGGTCTTTAACAAAATATTCAATTCCACGACCTTCTTTCTCATAAAACTCTACATCTTTCAACAAAGGTTTTCTAGGTTCAAAAGTTCCTAATCCTCCGGCAATAGCAATCGCTTTTGCATGATGTTGCGTTCCTTTGTTTGTGGTAACAATAAAACTTCCATCTTCTAATTTATCGATTGTTTCAGCAGTTTCTCCCAAAGTAAATCCGGGTTGGAATTGTTTAATTTGTTCCATTAAGTTGGTTACTAAATCACCTGCTAAAACTTCGGGATAACCAGGAATATCATAAATAGGTTTTTTGGGATAAAGTTCTGCCAACTGACCTCCGGGTTGCGGAAGAGCATCAATTAAATGGCATTTTAATTTTAAAAGTCCTGCTTCAAAAACAGTAAAAAGCCCTGTCGGGCCAGCACCAATAATGAGTATATCAGTTTGTATCATTCTATTTTAAGTTGCTAAGATTCTGAGTTACTGAGATTCTGAGTTACTGAGAAGCTGAGTTGCTGAGTTCTTTTTAGGTTTACTTGGCGAAAGTAGTTTTTCTTTTTTCTTTTGTATATGACATTTATCAGTTGGCACAAATTGCGTAAGTGATTGTTGCGGAAAGCCCAAAGCTACGAAGGAACTTGCAGAATTGAAGCAATCCCGATAACTATCGGGACGTAGTGGATAGTCCACCCCTTATAGTTACATCAAAAAAATTTAGGCTACGTTTTCAACGGTTTCAATTTGTGGTACATATTTTTTTATTGTTGTTTCAACTCCTGCTTTAAGGGTCATTTGATTCACACTACACCCAACACAAGCACCTTCTAATCGAACTTTTACATGTTTGTCATCCAAGACGTCAATTAGAGAGATGTTGCCACCATCTGATTCTAAAAAAGGGCGGATTTCATCTAATGCTTTTTCGATTTCTAATCTAATTTCTTCTTTTGTCATTATTTCTTATTTACAGCTGAACATCCAGCCATTGTTGTGATTTTTATTGCTTCAGTTGGAGGCAAACCTTCGTTTCTGTTCACAACTTGTTGTACTACATTTCTTGTCACTTCTTCAAAAGCGGCTTCTAAAGCAGTCCCGGTTTGCATAGCTGCCGGACGTCCGTAATCTCCTGCTTCACGAATACTTTGAACTAACGGTATTTCCCCCAAAAGAGGTACATTTAAATCTTCAGCCAAATTTTTTGCTCCTTCTTTACCAAAGATATAATATTTATTATTAGGTAATTCTTCCGGTGTAAAATAGGCCATATTTTCTATTATTCCCAAAACAGGAACATTTATAGCTTCAGACAAAAACATGGAAACCCCTTTTTTGGCATCTGATAATGCCACGGCTTGAGGTGTGCTGACAACTACAGCTCCGGTTATGGGAAGGGATTGCATTATTGACAAATGAATATCGCCGGTTCCGGGAGGCAGGTCAATTAACAAAAAGTCTAATTGTCCCCAATCGGCATCAAAAATCATTTGGTTAAGGGCTTTACCTGCCATTGGTCCTCGCCAAATTACGGCTTGATCGGGTTTTGTAAAAAATCCTATGGAAAGTATTTTTACTTCATAACTTTCAACAGGTTTCATTTTTGATTTGCCGTCAACTTCAACGGATAAAGGTTTTGCTTGTTCAACATCAAACATAATCGGCATGGATGGCCCGTAAATATCTGCATCTAAAACACCTACGCTGAATCCCATTTTTGCTAAAGTCACAGCAATATTGGCTGTTATGGTTGACTTTCCAACGCCTCCTTTGCCGGAAGCAATGGCCACAATGTTGCTAATTCCCGGAATTGGTTTTCCTTTGATCAGGTTAGGGTTTTCAGTTTTTTCGGGAGCTTCAACTTTAATGTTCACTTTTACTTTAGCTTTTTCATAAACCAAATCATGAATGGTTTTAATGATGTCTACTTCAGCCCTTTTTTTGATGTGTAACGCTGGGGTGTTCAAAACCAAGTCCACAACCACTTCATCTCCAAAAGTTAGTACATTTGTTACTGCTCCGCTTTCCACCATATTTTTTCCCTCTCCGGCTATTGTTATGGTTTCCAGAGCTTTTAGTATTTCTTTTCGTTCGAGTTTCATTATAAAATATAAAATTGTAGCGTCTAAATTAAAGATAACAGATTATGAAAATAACCCTTTTTATTTAAACTAATTATAGATTGCAAAGATAATAGGATTTTGGCTGAAACAGTAGTTAAAGAAATTAAAATGTTTCAATCAAATTAAGATTGTATTTTTTTGATTTGGATCAAGAACTTGTACATAAAAACAACTAACTAATTTAAAGCATACATTAACAATTGTTCCGAAAAGTATTTCCTATTTTTGATTCAAGAATAATTTAAAGCACTGCTAACCCTTTCCTTATGAAAAAAATAATATTCTTTATCCTTTTTTTGAATTTTGCTTTATTTGCCCAACGTCCAAAAATTGATTCCGATTATATGCGGGAACATTATGTCAAAAGTGAGCATTATATTTCAATGCGAGATGGAATCAAACTTTATACAATTGTTTATACCCCAAAAGATAAAGCTACTACTTATCCTTTTTTAATGAACAGAACGTGTTATAATGCATCCGGTTCTGATAATTTTAATGTTAGAACACCATCGCCTTTTTTAGTTGACGATAAATATATTTTGGTGTATCAAGATGTTCGTGGCCGTTACATGAGCGAAGGTGTTTTTGATAATATGCGTCCGAATATACCAGGCAACAATCCAAAAAACAAAACAGCAATAGATGAAAGTTCAGACACATGGGATACAATAGAGTGGTTGCTCAAAAACATCAAACCCAATAATGGCCGAGTTGGTATATATGGGATTTCCTATCCCGGTTTTTATTCTGCTGCGGCATTACCGGATGCACATCCTTCTTTAAAAGCTGCTTCTCCACAAGCTCCAATTTCTGATTTCTTTTTTGATGACTTTCATCATATGGGTGCTTTTTTACAAAGCTATTCTGCTGCATTTTCTGTTTTTGGATATCACAAACAAGAATTGACAAAAGAGAATTGGTATACGGAAGCATCGCAACGATTTAGATCACAAAAAGTGGCAGATGGTTATCAATTTCATTTAAATTTAGGCCCTTTAAAAACCTTGACTGAGAAGTATCATTATGATAATTTCTTCTGGAAACAAATTATTGACCATCCGAATTATGACAATTTTTGGCAGGATAGAAATATTTTGCCTCATCTCAGAAATGTAACTCCCGCCGTTATGACCGTTGGCGGGTGGTTTGATGCTGAAGATTTATATGGCCCTTTAAATATCTATAAATCGATAGAAAAAAACAATCCAAAAACAACAAATACTTTAGTTATGGGTCCATGGGCTCACGGTGATTGGGCTAGAGAACGAGGCAAATCTACCCATAATCATATCTATTTTGGCGACAGTATTTCTACTTTTTATCAAAAAGAAATTGAACGAAACTTTTTTGCATATCATTTAAAAAGCAAGGGGGAAAACACACTTCCGGAAGCTTATATGTATGATACCGGAATCAAAGCATGGAAAACATTTAATGCGTGGCCACCAAAAGGTTATCAGCCAATACAACTTTACTTTGCAGAAAACGGAAAACTTTTAGTTAATCAAGCTTCAGACCCTACTGTTCAATTTAGTTATATGAGTGATCCCTCAAAACCGGTTCCTTATACTTCTCAAACAGAAGGGTTGACTTTTACCCCGAGACGATTTATGAGTGATGATCAGCGACATGCATCCACACGGCCTGACGTATTGACTTTTGAGACTGATGTTTTGGAAAATGACATCACTTTAGCAGGAGAAATAATGGCTCGACTAAAAGTTAGCATGACGGGTACAGATGCCGATTTTATTGTAAAACTGATTGATGTTTATCCGCAAGATTATCCAAAGTATGAGCACAATCCTGAGAACATCATTATGGGTGGTTACCAACAATTGGTGCGAAGCGAAACTTTTAGGGGTCGTTTTAGAAATAGTTTTGAGAAACCCGAACCTTTTGTTTCAAATACAGAAACCAACGTTGAATTTCCGCTGCAAGATGTTTTGCATACTTTCAAAAAAGGACATCGCATCATGATTCAAATTCACAGTACATGGTTTCCATATATTGACAGAAATCCTCAAAAATATGTAGACAACATTTACAAAGCAGAGACTAGTGATTTTATTAAATCAACCATAACTATACTTGGAAGCTCAATGATTGAAATTGGTGGTGAGAAAACCTTGGAAGGCACGCTTATATTTAAAAAGTAAATAAAATAAAAAAGGTACGCATTGCGTACCTTTTTTGCCCCAAATCTACCATAAACTTAACCTACTAATGCTATGGTGGAGTAAAAGTATGTGGAATATTATCATCAAAAAAAATATTTCTGTTAAAATGAATAAAAAATCGTTTAAAAGTAAAATTATATCGATTTGATAAGTAAAATTAAAATTGATTTTCAAAAGTAGAATAAAGGAGGAACTTTACATTTCATTAAAATAAAAAAGGTACGCATTGCGTACCTTTTTTGCCCCAAATCTACCATAAACTTAACCTACTAATGCTATGGTGGAGTAAAAGTATGTGTCTGTTAATTTTGAAAAAAATAAATCTGTTGTATGGATAAAATAATCGTTGTAATTGTCATTTTTACTATTCTTCCTAAATCCTTTAAAAGAAACTTGATCTTTAAAAAAATATCTTAAGGCTTCAGTACGCTTTTTAAGATTTCGATATTGAGTGGTTTAACCAGATAACCCTGTACTTCAGGATAATTTTCACTTTTTGTCACATCCCCTAGAGCAATTGAAGAAGTAACAATGTAAATAGGAATGTTTTTATGATTATTTACACCAATTTTTCTATAATTCTCCAAAAAGTCCCAACCGTCCATAATTGGCATATCCAAATCAAGAAGAATTATGTCGGGCAAGTGATTAGATTTTACATCTATTAGTGTTTTTAATGCGGAAAAAGCCTCTATGCCGTCATAAAAAATAGAAACTGTAAACGTATCTGAAATTTTGGATAACAATTTTTGTGTTATCGTCAAATAAATTTGATCATTATCAATTACAAAAACATTTAGCTCTTGATTCATTATAAATCTTTTCAGCTAAGTTAGATAAAATTTAATTTATTATAGGCATTTTAACAGTGAATTTCGTTCCAATTCCTACTTTACTCTCTACATCTATTGTTCCTCCCATTGCTTCAATCTTATTTTTTGTCATAAACAATCCGAGTCCACGAGTTGAAATATTGAGATGGAAAATTTTATTCATCTGAAACAATTTACTTTTGTTTTTTTGTAGGTCTATACCCAAACCATTATCTATAATTTCGAAAAACAAATAGTTTTCTTTTGCAAATGCTTTGAATCGAACAATTGTCTTTTTTTCAGTATTTCTAAATTTTAAAGCATTTGATAATAAATTATATATAACATTGTTCAAATAATCGGCATTGAATGAAATGAACAAATCTTTTGAAATGTTATTTTCAATAGTTGCTTTTGATAATTCTATTGCCATTTTTTGATAAGCAATGCCTGATTCAACTGCACCATATAGATTGATTACATTTTTTTTAGAATTTGGATTATCCTCGGAAATGGTCAGCTGATTCAGATTGCTTAATGTGTGATTCAATTCAAAAGCAACATCTCTTATCATTTTGAAATAGTCATTCTTTTCAATCTCGCAAGCTGTGTTTTCAATCAAATGACTGATGGCCAAAATATTACTTGAATGCGACCTAAGGTTATGTGAAACAATGTGAGAAAAGTTTAAAAGTCTTTTGTTTTGATTGGTTACTATTTCCAGAGATGCATTCAAATTTAGTTGGACTTCTTTGAATTTTGTGATTTCTATCATTATACCTCTCACCTTATCGTTACTCCCTGTATTTTTTACGATACTGATATAATTTCGAATCCAGATTAAGTTGCCCCTTTTGTTAACCATTCTATATTCCTGAGTAAACTGGTTTGACTCTCTACTCAAGGCAAAATAATCTTTAATCACTTTTTCCCTATCTTCTTCATAAATAATATTCAGCCAAAATTGCGGATCGTTTAGCCAGTTTTCCTTATTGTATCCTAGAATGATTTCTACTTTGTCGCTAATAAAAACTGGAACAAATCCTTCTTTTTCAACTTCCCAAACAATACCTTCAATTGTATTGATTAAATTATTTATTTTTTCTTGAGAAATTTTTACCAATTGTTCTTGGTGTTTCCTTTCGGTAATATCTTCAGTCGTTATGATTACGCGTTCATAATTATTTTCAAACTCAGTCATAACTTTCCATTGAAAATTGATGTGTTTTAATTGTCCATTAATTGTCAATGTAAAAGTTTCTTCTTTAAAATGTTTTTTATTTAATAAAATGCTACATATTTGGTTTTTGAACGTTTCATATGCTTCGCTTGGGAACAAATTCTTCAGATTTTGAATTAAATGTTTTTTATTTTCTGCCTCATGTAATTTCACGCAAGCTGTGTTGACTTCAATAACTTTAATTTTTTCGATGCAATTTTCAATTACTGCAGGATTGTGGTTTAAATATTCCGTGAGTTCATTTTCATTTTTTTCTGAAAGATTCAGGCTATTTAAATAAGCCTTGATTTCAGAAAAATCTTCTTCCCACATGGGTATTGGGGAATCATTGAACAGGCTTTCAAATCGAATTTGATTAAATATATTTTTTAGTTCAATTTCTTTTTGATGACTAATGTTTTCAACAACGCCAAGATAATATTCTGTATTCTTGTTATCAGTAAACTCAGAAACTGTTAAGTTACACCAAACTGGATAGCCCTCTTTATGTAAGTACCTTTTTTGAACTGTGAAATGTGTGATGCTATTTTGAGCTAATAAACCAAGATTGACTTCATTTAACATTCTGTCTTCAGGAAAACTGATTTGACTGGTTGTTTTACCTAACAGTTCATCTGCTTCATAACCTAACATTTTATTGAAATGGTCATTGGCTAATTCAATTTTTCTTGACTGTTTATTTATTCGAATTAATCCAATTGCTGCTCCATCAAAAACTGCTTTAAATAACTTTTCGTTTTCTAAAAGTTTATCTTCTTGTAAACTTAATTTTTGTTCGAGAAATATAAATTTTTTGAAAAAATAATCAATTCCAATTACACAAAGTAGAAATAAACACAAAAACATAACAAACTCTAAAAGTAAGTCAAAGAAGAATGCTCCTCTTTTGTTGTCTATAATATATAGTTTCCAGCTCTCATTTGAAAGTTCGGTCGTTACATAATTATAATCATAAGGTGAAGGATGCTCTTTTACATAAAATTGTTTTGATTTATCAAAGGGATTTGTTTTCGAAAACTGTATACTAAACTCTTCATTTTGCCATTTTGAGAGCCCGACATTGTCTAAAAAAGTAGAAAGTTTAATCATAACGGCCGAAAAACCCCAAAACGCATTATTTTTAAAAACAGGAACTCTACCTACAATTCCTACTCCTCCTTGTTCAAGCTCAAATGGTCCGGAAAAATAAATATTTTTTTGTAAAATGGTTTTATTGGCCTCATAAGAAATAATGGGGTCTTCTTTTTTATTTAGAATATTAAGACCAAGGGCTTTTTCATTTCCCTCAAGAGGATATACATATTTGATTATTCCACCAGGAACTAACTGAACTGCATCAAAATCTTTATTACTTTTGATTAATTCTTCTGCTATCTGTTCAAAATTATGCGGCTCACCCTTATCATTAATGGTCATCGCTAAAGTAATACAAGCAGTATGACTGTTTTTTAAAGTTTGTTCTATTCTGTCTTTTGTAGAAAAAAGATAAAAATTCATTTTATCTATGCGTTCCTCTTTATGTATCACCAAACGCATCCAGCCAACAATTATAAAGAGAATAAATAAAACTCCAATGACAACACTTTTTATGCTTCTGTAAAATAAGTCTTTTTTTAAAATCATACTACTTCTTTAAAACAATAATAAAAACAGCTCCTTTATTATGTTTATTTTTTATTTCCAAACGACCTTGGTTTAGCTTCAATAAGTTTTTTATTAGAAGTAATCCTATTCCTGTTCCCATTTCATTTGAAGTACCTGCATTTGCTATTACAGATTCTTTCTTATCATTCAATTCTGCCATTAACTCTTTGCTTAGACCAATACCATTATCTGTAAAATAAATTTTTACTTCAGATGCAAAATCTTCCATATGAATTGTAATCTTACTATTTGGATAGCTAAATTTTATACTATTTGACAATACGTTTTGAAAAATGATCTTCAAATGATTTGGATCACACCAAACTTCCTGTTCTAAATAATTGATATAATCAACGGTTATGTTTTTTAGTTCTAAACTTAAATGTGCATTTTGTATCACATTTGTTAAAGTAAGATGTGGATTTAATAAAATGCGTTCTGTTTTCAATCCTTCTAACTGAGATTGAGCCCAAATAACCATATTATTTAACATTTCTAAGGTGTAACCAACTTGTATTTGTAATTTTTGAAGTAATTCTTCTTTTTCTAATTTACTTAAAACCTCTTGCTGATACATGCTAAGTACTTGCTCAATTGAAGCCAAAGGACTTTTCATGTCATGTGACAAAATAGACAGTAATTTTGTTTTGGTAGTATTCAATTTTTCGAGGTTTTCATTTTGTAAAGTAATACTATCGTTTTTCTCGCCTAATTCTCGATTAAATTTTGATTTAATTTGTGCTTGAATAGATAGAAAATAGATGACCACAACAAAAAAACCAACGAATAAAACCAACAACACCACAATGATTTTATTGTCTCGAAGTTGCTTTTGAATTGCTGTTTTTTCAAGATTTAATTTATTGTATTCTGATTCTTTTTTAAGAAACTGCAAGTATTTTACTTTTCTGGCCACGTTTTCACCCACAACAGAATCTTTGTAAACGTTGTGTAGTTTCAAATATTCATAAGCTAAAACAGCATTGTTCTGGTTATGAGCAATTTTACTTAAAACTTCATAACTCATATAAATTTCCCACTTTGATGGGATTTTTTTTGCTAAAACAATTGCGTCGTTAGCATATTTATTTGCAATATCATATTTATTTTTTTCTAAATAATAGAGTGCCAAACCACGATAAGCAAAAGTTCTCTCCCAAGTATTAATTTCCACGGGATGGTTAAGTAATTTTTGAAAATAATAAAATGCTGAATCTATCTCCCCTTTTTGAAGATTTAATTGCCCAAACCTATTGATGGCCATGTGCTCCGTTTCAACACGTTTATTTTTAATAGCTAATTTAAGTGACTTTCTTAAGTAATGTTCCGAGGAGTCTAACACATTCAAATCCATGAAGGCAATTCCTTTGTTGAAAAAATTTGCTGCATTCATGTATTCTTGCTTTTCGCTTTTATTGACAATTGCTTTATTAAAATAATAGATGGCAACTTCATAATTTTCCAAACCCATTTCAACTAAACCAATTCCGGTTAGTGATTTAGAAATTCCAACTTGATCTTTAATTTCTTGATAAATCTCTAAACCTTCTAAGAAATTTTCTAAAGCCAAATGATAATCAGCAGAAACATAAAAAACTGTTGCTCTGGCATATATAATATCGGCATATATTTTCTTGTCAAATTTTTCTAGGTAGAGACTTTCAGCTATATCCAGATATTTAATGGCAGCTACTTTATCTTCATAAAGCTTTGATCTGCTCAGTTCAATTAATTTTGAGATACTATCTTGCTGAGCGTTTTTTTGAGAATAGAGATTTAGTAATCCACTAATAAATAGCATGATTACTACATAAAAAAAGTAGGTTTTTTTCATATAAACAACCGGATTGGGGGCAACAAAAGTAGGTTTAATTTATATGGGCATGCAACTTTTTAACATTTTTTATCAAATAAATTGATGGAAGTCAAGCTCTTGTAGGTGTATTAGTAAGCGATTTACTACTTATTTTTATTGTAAATACAACTAAATACTTTGGTAGTACAAATCAATTAATCCTGAATTTTAGGTTCCCAAAAAACTTTTTCAAATTCTATAATTTGATTATCAACAATTTTGACTCCTTCGTTTTCTAACAATTGTTGCATAAGATTGGTGCCGTCAAAATGGTGTTTTCCGGTAAGCATTCCTTTTCTATTTACCACACGATGAGCAGGAACATTATCCAGACCATGAGAAGCATTCATTGCCCAGCCCACCATTCTGGCAGAACGAGCAGTACCTAATGCTTTTGCAATGGCACCATAGGAAGTAACTTTTCCTTCGGGAATTTGTCTTACTAATTCATAAACTCTATTGAAAAAATTCTCTTCCAAAATAAAAACTATCTGAAAACTATTTTGAATAATGTAATTAATGCTACTATTCCTGTTATTGAGCCAATAATATGGTTAATATTTTTTGAGAGAAAAGAAGCATTATTTTGTTTCCCTTTAAAGAAAGAGATATACCCAAAAAACACTAAAAAAGCTGCAATGGCTGTCCCGAAAGAAAAGGTATATATAAAATAAGAATCAAAAATAAAGTAATCATAACTTCCTAAAGTTACACTAACAAAAACATAGTATGGCACCGGAAATAAATTTAAAGACGACAATAACATCCCCATAAAAAAGCGACTGGTTTTGCTACGCATTTTAACTTCTTCTTTTTTCTTATTTGTTTTAGGTTTTTTTGCAACCCACAAAAAATAAATGGTTAAAAGACTAAAAATCACAAATCCAATTTCTTGTAAAACGGCACTAATATCGGCTCTTCTATCAATAAAACGAGCAAATAAAACAGCCAATAGCGTTTGAAAAAAAACAATTACTGAAGCTCCAAATGCAAACCACAAAGCTCTGTTTCTTCCATCACGCATGCTCACTTTTGCGGCTGTCATGTTAAGTAATCCAGGCGGCAATGTTCCAATAACAGCAGTAGAAATTCCTAGTAAAAGTGGCAGAGTTGGATTCATTTTTTTCTAAATAATATTTTTCTTTTATTTAATTCTGAATTGGATGTAAGTTATGGCTTTATTAATTTCTAAATATTGTTTTTCATAAAAAGTTTGAATCGCTGTAACTACTTCGGGAGCTCCTTCATTTTTATATACATTATGGTTAGCATATAAAACTTCGTGACCTTCTCCGTGTAGTAAACCCAATGTATATCCATGCATGAATTCGCTATCGGTTTTCAAATTCATTATCCCGTTAGGTTTTAAAACTTTTTTATAGCGTTGTAAAAACTCCGAATTGGTCATCCGATGTTTGGTTCGTTTGTATTTTATTTGTGGATCAGGAAAAGTAATCCAGATTTCATCTACTTCATTTTCCGAAAAACAGTATTCTATTAATTCTATTTGCGTTCGTAAAAAACCAACATTATGTAATCGGTTTTCAACAGCTGTTTTTGCTCCTCTCCAGAATCTGGCTCCTTTTATATCAATGCCAATGAAGTTTTTATCCGGATATCTTTCGGCCAAACCAACAGAGTACTCTCCTTTACCACATCCTAATTCTAAAATTATTGGATTGTCATTTTTAAAAAACTCTTTGTTCCAATTTCCTTTCCATTTAAAATCTCCTGAAACCACTTCTTCGCGAGTTGGTTCTATTACATTTGTAAAGGATTCGTTTTCTTTAAATCGTTTTAATTTATTCTTGCTTCCCACGTAACTTAATTTTTTGGTAAAATTAGGGAAATATACTCAATCAAAAATAGTTGTACTTTTACATTTATTAAATGAGTTATTAAGATTTGAAAACAGAAAAGCCAAAAATTCTTGTTGCTCCTTTAAATTGGGGACTTGGCCATGCTACAAGATGTATTCCGATAGTTGAAGCTCTATTGGAGAATGGCTTTGAGCCTGTTATTGCCTCAGATGGAGTTGCACTTCACATTCTTCAAAAAGAATTTCCGCATTTGATTTTCTTGGAATTACCTTCTTATCAAATTGAATATGCAAAAAACGGAGCGTTTTTTAAGTGGAAATTGATTAAAAACAGTCCGAAAATGATGGAGGCTATTTATCATGAGCGTCAATTGACCAAAAAATGGGTAAAAGACTACCAATTGGTTAGTATTATTTCTGACAATCGGTTGGGTGTTTATTCCAAAAAAGTGCCTTCGGTTTTTATAACCCATCAGTTAAATGTTTTAACTGGAAACACAAGTTGGATTACCAGTAAATTACATCAATATATCATAAAAAAATACAATGAATGTTGGGTTCCCGATTCTGCTGAATTACCTAATCTAACCGGAAAGTTAGGCCATATAAAAAACCCGCATTTTAAGATTAATTACATTGGTCCGTTGAGCCGTTTAAACAAAATAGAGTTGCCAAAAAAATATGACTTAATGGTTATTCTCTCAGGACCGGAACCTCAGCGAAGCATGTTAGAGGCTCACTTAAAAGAAGAACTTAAACGCTATATTGGTGATGTGATTTTTATTAGAGGCGTTGTTGAATCAGAACAAAAAACAGAGCAAGTGGCTAGCATCACATTTTACAATTTTATGACTTCCAAACAATTGGAACAAACTTTTAATGAAAGTGAGATGGTTCTTTGTCGATCTGGTTATACCACCGTAATGGATTTGGCAAAATTAGAAAAAAAGGCCTTTTTTATTCCAACTCCAGGTCAATTTGAACAAGAATATTTAGCTAAAAAATATAAAAAAGAAGGCATCGTGCCTTATGCAAAACAAGATAAGTTTGTTATTGAAAATTTATATGAGATTGATTTATATAAAGGATTACAACATTACAATATGAACTTGGATTGGAAAAAATTATTTTTGCTTTTCGAGCGTAAATGAAAATTCTGACCCCACTCCATATTGGCTTTCAACATAGATTTTTTCATTATGCCCTTCGATAATGTGCTTCACAATTGCCAACCCAAGTCCTGAACCACCTTCTGAACGTGCTCCACTTTTATCCACTCTAAAGAAGCGTTCAAAAAGTCTTGGAATGTGTTGTTTTTGAATTCCTTCTCCGTTATCTGTAATTCTAACAATGACTTTATTGCTGACCAAATCTTCAATACTAACTTCTGTAGTTCCTCCTTCTTTACCATATTTGATTGAATTCATGACCAAATTTGTAACCACTTGTTGTATTTTTTCCTGATCAGCCACAACAAATATTGGTTTTGCATATTTGGCATCAAAAGTTAGGGTTATTTTCTTTTTGTTGGCACGCATTTCAAGCAATTCAAAAACATTTTTGACCAACTCCACGATATCAAACTCTGAAAATTCCAGGTTTAAATCTCCGGTTTCCAATTTGGTTATCATGTCTAAATCTTTCACGATATAAATCAGTCGTTCCACACCTTTTTCAGCTCGTTCGAGGTATTTTTTTCGAATCGATTTATCATCCATTGCACCATCTAACAACGTTGAAATATATCCTTGAACGGTAAATAATGGCGTTTTTAATTCATGAGAAACATTACCTAAAAACTCTCTTCGGTATTCTTCTCTAATTTTTAAGGTTTCAATTTCTAATTTTTTGTCTGTTGCAAACTTTTTTACTTGTTTGGTAAGCGTCGCCATATCTGTGGTAATAGGCTGGTTTCTGAACGTAGTTGAGTCTAATAAAGACACATCGTCATAGATTTTTTTTACTCTACGGTAAATGAATCGTTCTACTCTGTATTGAATCACAAAAAAAGAAAAGAGATATATTGCTAAAAAAAACAGGACTAAAACGGGATAATTTACTTCCGTTACAAGATGTAAAATAAGAGCAACAACACCTGTTGAGAATAAGGTGATATATAGTGCTGATTTGACAGCAAACTTATACGTTTTTTTAAAATTCAAGGCCATTTATACGTCATTAACAGCCCAAAAGTAGGATAAAATAATCAGTTGGTTTAAAAAAGTAATTTATAATTCAATTTTATAACCAACCCCTTTGATGGTTTTAAAGAATTCGTCACCAATTTTTTCTCTTAATTTTCGGATATGTACATCAATTGTTCTACCGCCAACTACTACTTCATTTCCCCAGACTTTATCCAAAATTTCTTCCCGTTTAAATACTTTACCGGGTTTTGAAGCTAACAGATAAAACAATTCAAATTCTTTACGCGGTAAAATTATTTCTCTTCCTTCTTTTACAATTTTGTATTCTTCACGATTCACTTCAATACCACCAACATTTAACACATCTCCTTCTTGATTATCTTCTTTCAAACGACGCAACAAGGCTTTAACTTTACTAACAAGAACTTTTGGTTTGATTGGCTTTGCGATATAATCATCTGCACCTGCATCAAAACCGGCTACTTGAGAATAATCTTCATTTCTTGCGGTTAGAAACGTTATAATTGTATTGGCTAATTCAGGAATCTTTCGAATGTGTTCACATGCTTCAATACCATCCATTTCCGGCATCATTACATCCATAATAATGAGTTGAGGAATTTCTTTTTTTGCCTTTTGAACAGCTTCTTTTCCGTTGGTTGCTGTAACAATTTGATAGCCTTCTTGTGCAAGATTGTATCCTACAATTTCAAGTATATCTTGCTCATCATCAACTAATAAGATTTTTATTTCCTTTTTTTTCATAACGCTTTAGTTACTTGTTTTGGTTTGTAAAGATAAATATAATACAAAATGAAACACGGTGTTAACAGTAATTTAATGTAGTAACTTTTTGGTAACATATATAAAACGAATTGGTAACAGGTTGCTAACTCCGAGTTTACTTGTAGTGTCTTTCTTTGCATCGAATAAAAAAAACAAATCGATGAAACAAACTTTATTATTTATTGCACTCTTTTTAAGTGTTTTTTCCTATGCTCAAAAAGGAACCATTACAGGTACACTTACTGACAAAGATATGAATAATGAGCCTTTACCTTTTGCAAATGCTTTAATTAAAGGTACAACAATAGGAACTACCACTGACATACAAGGTAAATTTACACTTCAAGTGGAACCGGGAAGCTATGTATTAGAATTAAGTTTCTTGGGCTATCAAACTATAGATGTGCCTGTAGTTGTAAAGGCAAATCAAACACTTACCATAAACAGAGCTATGACAAGTGGTGATGGGGTGATGCTTCAAGACGTTACCGTTGCTACAACAAGAAGAAAAAATACAGACGTTGCCATCATGACCGAAATGAAAGAAGCCAAACAAGTTGTTAGTGCTATTTCTGCGGAACAAATCAGTAAAGGAACGGATGGAAATGCAGCTGAAGCCGTACAACGTGTTCCGGGCGTAACTATTGTTGACGGAAAATTTGTAATGATTAGAGGTTTAAGTGAACGATATAATAATGTATTAATCAACAACTCCATCGCACCAAGTACAGAGGTTGACAAAAGAACGTTTTCATTTGACTTGATTCCTACGGATGCTATTGATAAAATTGTTATTTACAAAACGGCTTCTGCTGACAAACCAGGTGATTTTTCAGGAGGAATTATTTCCATTACAACCTCTGAGAGCACTGCAGAATTTACAAAAGTAAATTTTGGTATTGGATATAGAGCAAACACATCTTTTGAAGATTATTTTCAAAGTGAAGGATCAGATACAGACTTTTTAGGATTTGATTTAACCTATAGAGCTTTACCCAGAGGGTTTCCCAGTAAAACACAAATTAATGATTTACCAGGTGTAAATGCTGCTGCATCACAACGTTTAAAAAATAATTTTAATCCAACTCAATCTACTGCATTTTTTGACAATAGTGTAGGATTTAGTTTGGGTAGAAATATCAACTTTGAAAACGGCATGAAATTAACAACCGTTAATGCCTTAAATTATTCTGAAGGTTTTCAATATTACAGAAGACAATTTTCAAGATATACCAGCTTAAATGAAGGAGAAACAAGACCTCCCTTATGGTTTGATTATCGTGATGATACGTACAAGAAAGAAAATAGAGTAACCCTTTTGTCCAACTGGATTTTGAAAATTAATAACAACAACACTATTAAATTCAAGAATCTATACAATCAAATTGGTGAAAACGAAACCATTTTAAGAAACGGAAGTAACTTTTTACAACGAGGTGAAGATTTATTTAAAAATTATTTGTTGGGATATAAAG
>NZ_DIVJ01000001.1 GCF_002428305.1 Flavobacterium sp. UBA6135
AAGACTGCAAAAATGCAGTCTCTTTGAGGCTATAATTAAATTTTTATGATAAAACCGATTTCAAATCGCCGTTCATGGCTCTAACAGCATCTGCACTTTTAACGAATTATGCTTTTAAAATGTACTAATGTTTAATGATTTTCTCTTTTACCACGCCTTCGTCTATTTCTATTAAAACGATGTAAGTTCCTTTTGCAAAGTCTGAGATATTTATTACAGAAGTCATTTGGTTTATCTGAACTATTTTTAAAATTCTTCCTTGAACGTCACACAATTCAATCTTTTTAATCATACTTTTATTAGATTTTATTGTGAAGCTAGAACTAATAGGATTTGGAAAAATTAATATTTTAGTTAGTTGCAAATCGGGAATTGATAAGGCTTCGGGTGATGGAAATAAATCACAATCAATAGGCTGAAATTGAACCGTTTCACCTTGTTTAGAAAAACAAACTAAACTACCTCCACTGGCACAACTTTGACTAACAACACCTATACCTTCAACTATTCCTGTTGCAGGACCACCCGCTCCTATCAAATGTTTTAAGCTTAAATCATCTATAGTAATTGTATGTATTGTTAGTATTTCACATATTCCGAAAAAAAAGTCTGGTGTAGACGGTAAATTATCTCCAACCTGAGCATTAATAATAGTTTGGTTGTCTAAAACAAGTACTTCTGTATCAAGTTGTGCATAAGGCCTTCTGTAAATTTTACCAGTCGGATCTTCTCTAATCAAATTATATTCAGGTGGATCAAACAATGTAGAACTTACAAACGAACCATTGTAATCATAGTACTCAAATAAAGTTAAAAACTTCTCTTTGTAATAGGTGTAGCCATTATAATTAACTGTACCTTCAAAATAAACAGTTCGATACATCTTTTCAATATAAAAAGGTGTGGGAGCAATACTAAGACCTTTCCATTGACAAGTTTCATCTAAATAGTTTGAATAATAAATTTGTGAATAACAAAAATTACTGATCATTAAAATTAAATAAAATTGAATGATTTTTTTTAAAGATATTACTTTCATTAAATTCTATTTATAGATTAATAAATTTGCTAATTAAATCAAATGTAAGAAATTTGTTAATTAAAAATAAAAAAGTTTCAATTATTTAAAAAAACAATTGAAACTTCTTAAAAATTTAATAAAGTAATTATGATAAAACCGATTTCAAATCGCCGTTCATGGCTCTAACAGCATCTGCACTTTTAGCGAATAATGCTTTTTCATCATCATTTAACTCTAAATCGACAATTTTTTCGATTCCGTTTTTACCGATAATACATGGTACACCGATACAAATATCATTTTGCCCGTATTCCCCTTCTAAAAATACCGAACACGGTATCATTTTTTTCTGGTCGTTTAAGATGCTATCCACCAAATAAGCTACAGAAGCTCCCGGTGCATACCAAGCAGAAGTCCCTAATAATGCTGTAAGTGTTGCACCTCCAACCATCGTACTTGAAGCTACTTTAGTCAATTCTTCTTCAGATAAAAATTCTGAAACAGGAACACCGTTATAAGCTGCTAATCTTGTTAATGGAATCATAGTAGTATCACCGTGACCACCAATTACCATTCCGTGGATATCGTTTGCCGGTTTATCTAAAGCTTGTGATAAATAGGTTTTGAAACGTGAGCTATCCAGAGCACCACCCATTCCAATCACTCTGTTTTTTGGTAAACCTGTTGCCTTTAAAGTTAGATAAGTCATAGTATCCATTGGATTAGAAACCACAACTACAATTGCATTTGGTGAATGTTGTAATAAATTTTCGGCAACCGACTTCACAATTCCTGCATTGATTCCGATTAACTCTTCACGAGTCATTCCCGGTTTTCTTGGAATTCCTGAAGTGATAACTACTACATCGCTGTTTGCTGTTTTAGCATAATCATTAGTGCTTCCCGAAACTTTTGTATTAAAACCTAAAGTAGTTTGCGTTTGCATGATGTCTAAAGCTTTTCCTTCTGCAAAACCTTCTCTGATGTCTAATAATACAATTTCACTTGCAATTCTTCTGTAAGCAATAGCATCGGCACAAGTTGCACCCACATTACCTGCTCCTACAATGGTAACTTTCATTTTATTCGTATTTAAGTTAAGTATTTATAATTGATATTGAATTCCAATATTTGCGTTTACAAATTTACCAAAAGCAATCGAATTCTGCAGATAAATTTTATTAAATTGATAGCGAAAAGCAACTTCTCCCAAGACATTGGTTTTTGATTCTGCAATTGTTTCCAAAAGATTATTGATTACCTGTTGAACCGGCAAAATGGATTCAATGGCACCCTTATTTCCAGAGACGATATATTCAAAATTACTTCGGTTTACAATCACACTAGTCATAATTTCTAGACGGTTGATTTCTTTTGAAGCAGCAAATTGCAGATGGTAGGTGTCAACCAATCCCGAAATTTGATTGATACCTAAATTACCATATTGGGTATTAATATCTAAAAATTCAAACGTAATATCTTCATTGGAATACATTCCCATTACGGCAAAATGGTATTTTTTTTCTTCTAATTTTGGAAAAAACTGACTTATATTTTGTTTTAATCCGAAACCATATACTTGGTATTCACCCCTTTTTAATTTGGTTCGTGTAGAATATCGCACCACTAATTCGGCACCATAAGGCAATTCCAGAGCACCAACCAAATACGGATAAACAATTACTTCTTGATTAACACCATAAGGCGTTCGCAATCGGATTTGTTCACCATCTAAATCGCCAACTAAATAATTGCGATCATCATTTCCCAAAGAAGTTGGCACTGTTGCTGAAGTTTGATTTTCTATTTCAAAAAAATTAAAATCTTCATTTTTTATATCAAAGGTTCTGTTGCTTTTAGGTACAAAAAAAGCATTGGCATGCAATCCAAATGTAGCGGTCCATTTCTTCTTCTTTTTAGGTGAAATCACCCAAGAAGCTGAAGCTTGATAAACAGCAGCATCGGTTGCAGGGACGAGGTATTTTTCAGAATAAAAAAGGGCATCTCCTAAGAGGTACCCAATTTGTTCTAATTGTGAAGACGTTTGACCTGAAGCAGTAACTGCCATACCAAAACAACTTATTCCTATTATAAAAGCGTGCAGTTTACGCATCAATTTTTGCGTAAACAGCGTTTTTCTCAATAAACTCTCTTCTCGGCGGCACCTCATCTCCCATTAACATGGAAAAAATACGATCTGCTTCAGCTAAGCTGTCGATTGTAACTTGACGTAAAGTTCTGAAATCAGGATTCAAAGTGGTTTCCCAAAGTTGTTCCGCATTCATTTCTCCTAAACCTTTATAACGTTGAATTGCAGCTGAACCTCCTAACTTCAAGTTAATCATATCACGTTGATCATCCGTCCAAGCGTATTCTTTTTTGTTTCCTTTTTTAACTAGATATAAAGGCGGTGTTGCAATATAAACGTGACCACCCTCAATCAATTCTTTCATAAAACGGAAAAAGAAGGTTAATATTAAGGTAGAAATGTGACTACCATCCACATCAGCATCACACATGATGACTACTTTGTGGTATCTCAATTTTTCTAAATTCAATGCTTTTGAATCTTCGGCTGTTCCGATGGTTACACCTAAAGCGGTAAAAATATTGCGAATTTCTTCGTTTTCAAACACTTTATGATGCATGGCTTTCTCCACATTCAATATTTTACCACGAAGCGGTAAAATGGCTTGAAATGCTCTGTCACGACCTTGTTTTGCCGTTCCACCTGCCGAATCTCCCTCGACTAAGAAAATCTCACATTTTTGTGGATCTTGTTCTGAACAATCAGAAAGTTTTCCGGGTAATCCACCACCGCCTAAAACAGTTTTACGTTGTACCATTTCACGAGCTTTTTTGGCCGCGTGACGGGCTTGAGCAGCTAAAATTACTTTTTGTACAATAATCTTAGCATCATTTGGATTTTCTTCCAAATAATTCTCTAACATTTCTGCAACAGATTGACTTACCGGAGAAACTACTTCTCTATTTCCTAATTTGGTTTTGGTTTGTCCTTCAAATTGTGGTTCTTGAACTTTTACCGAAATAATTGCTGTTAAACCTTCTCGGAAGTCATCTCCTGAAATTTCAAATTTCAATTTATCTAATAACCCTGAACTGTCTGCATATTTTTTCAACGTACGTGTCAATCCCATACGGAAACCTTGCAAGTGCGTTCCACCTTCGTGGGTATTGATATTGTTTACATACGAAAAGATGTTTTCTGAATAGCTGGTATTGTAAACCAACGCCACCTCAACCGGGATTTCGCCTTTTTCATTATCCATGCTTATTACATGGGAAATGATTGGTTCACGGTTTCCATCTAAAAACTTAACGAATTCTTTCAAACCTTCTTTCGAATGGAAAGTTTCCGTAACTAATTCGCCCTTTTCATCCAAATTTCTTTTGTCGCACATTGTAATGGTGATTCCTTTATTTAAAAAGGAAAGTTCACGCATACGAGCGGCTAATGTATCATAAGAAAACTCAATAGTTTGCGTAAAAATTGTAGTATCGGGTTTGAACGTAACCATCGTTCCGCGTTTGGTTGTTTCACCAATTTGCTTCACAGGATACATTGCTTTTCCGCGTTCGTATTCTTGTTCGTAAATTTTACCGTCTCTGTAAACTGTTGCTCGTAAATGGTCAGAAAGTGCATTTACACAGGAAACCCCAACTCCATGCAAACCTCCTGAAACTTTATAAGAATCCTTATCAAATTTACCTCCGGCTCCAATTTTTGTCATTACTACTTCAAGAGCAGAAACACCTTCTTTTTTGTGCATGTCCACCGGAATTCCACGTCCGTTATCTTCTACAGAAACCGAATTATCTTCATTTATAAAAACGGTGATGGTATCACAGTGTCCTGCCAACGCTTCGTCAATGGAGTTATCAACAACTTCATAAACCAAGTGGTGTAAACCTCTAACACCTGTATCTCCAATATACATGGAAGGACGCATTCTTACGTGCTCCATTCCTTCTAAAGCCTGAATACTATCCGCTGAATAACTATTCTTTTTAATTTCGTCGCTCATAAATTTTTATACTAAAAATGCATTTTTTGTCAAACATGCAAATATAGCAAAAATTGAGCGATTTTTGACTATAACCTCACCTGCAAAAGGTATAAGTTATTAACAAAACGTGTAAGTTTTTCACTATTTTGGAAAGATTCTATTAGTTGTAATTTATAAGAAAATCATTGACCATTGTAATAAAAATTCAAAGAAATTAGAATGAAACATAGTGATATTACAAATCTCCTCTATTGTCAAGCTGAACTTGTTTCAGTTTCTACAGTGTTGCCAGAAGCTGAAATGAGTTCAGCTTGAAAGAGTTAGAGTTAAAAAGATTCTGAAACAAGTTCAGAATGACAAAAGATACAAAAAAAAAACGCCCCGATAAATCGAGACGCTTCTAACAAACAAACTAAACTGCAATCTGAAAAATTTTATACTATAACTGAATCTTTAGCAATGGCGGTATCTGCTTTTACGTGAGCAGCATTTGCTCTTCCGCTTGGATCTTGGTTTTCTTGCCATTTCGGTATCCATTTGCGAACGGTTTGAGCAGCTGCTTGCTGTGGGAAATGTTTATGAAATATACTTCTGTAAAAGAAAGCTTCTTTGGTTGCCGGCGTATTGTATGGAAATAATGTTGCTGCTTTTGCAAAATCTTCATCCGATACTTGAGAAGAGCAATAGTCTATTAACGTATCAATCCAATTGTAGCCCACACCGTCTGAAAACTGTTCTTTTTGACGCCATAATACTTCTTGAGGTAAATAAGGCTGCTCTGGGGTGTCAAATGCTTTTCTAAGGATGTATTTTTCAACGCCATCATAAGTAATAGGCATTTTCTCCTCCGGTTTGATTTTGATGGCTAATTCTAAAAAGGCTTTATCTAAAAATGGTACTCTGGCTTCTAAACCATGAGCCATTGTTGATTTGTCTGCACGAAGCAAATCGGCCGTGAAAAGCTTTTGAACTCGTTCGATAGTTTCTTTATGAAAATCCATTACCGATGGTGCATTTCTAAAATAAAGATAACCGCCAAATATTTCATCGGCTCCTTCACCTGATAAAACCACTTTTATACCTTTTTCTGTAATGGCTTTAGAAAGGAAATACATAGGCGTACTCGCTCTGACAGACGTTACATCATACGTTTCTAAATGCCAAATCAATTTATCAATAATCTCAATACCTTGCTCTATCGTAAAATGAATTTCATGGTGTTCCGTTCCTAAAAAATCGGCTACTTTACGAGCTGCTTTTGCATCGGGAGCATCTTGATCTAATCCAATTGAAAAAGAATGCAAGGTTTTGCCTTTTTCTTTCATCATACGAGCGGCGATAGAGGAAGTTAACGAGGAATCCAAACCTCCTGATAATAATACACCAATCGGCACATCGCTCATCAATCGTTTTTCTACTGCCTTTGATAAGGTTTCACGAATTGCGGCTAAATCCAACTCCTCTACTCCTGCTTCAGGATCTTCCCATTTTGGTTGGTAATATTTTACAAATCCTGTTTCGGGCGTATAATAATGTCCCGGAGGAAAGGTTGAAAAAGTTTTACATTGGTCAGCTATAGATTTCATTTCTGAAGCAAAATACATGCGTCCACGTTCGTCTAAACCATAATACAATGGTTTTACTCCAAGTGGGTCGCGACCCGCAATGTAATCATCGCCATCAATCACAACAAAGGCAAACATGCCGTCTAGTAAATGACAAAAATCGTAACCGAATTTTTCATACAAATGCACGATGACTTCCGAATCGGATGTACTTCTGAACGTATGCTCTTTTAAAATGGTATCCCGCAATTCTTGGTGGTTGTAGATTTCGCCATTATGCACCATCCAAGCGGTATCACACCCTTGAATGGGTTGCTTTCCGGTATGTAAGTCGATAATTGACAAACGTTCATGGGATAAAAAATGACCTTTCTCAGTAATGTGCACATCACTTTCATCCGGACCGCGATGTGACATTCGTTTCGATAATTGTTTCACTAAGGCTTCGTCTTTTCCTTTTCCTATAATGGCTAATATTCCGCACATATATTTTTGCTTTTCAGATTATTATTTATTTGATAAAGCAAAAGTGGGTATTTAGTTTATATTTATAAAACAATATTGGTTTTTTAATTATAATTTAAAACTAAAAACTCATAATAGCATCATAAATGAAACTTAAAATCTAATAAATTGAAGTAACTGATTATAAATTGTAATTTCTAGCAAAAAAAAACTCCTTTCTGTGACAAAAGGAGTTTTAGGTATCTTGTAGTTTTCTTTACTTTTTTATGATTTTTTCAGTTTGAGAAAACTGTTCATTTTTGACTCTTAAAAAATAAATACCATTTGAAAGTGAAGAAATATCTATTGCTTGCGAACTATCTTGGAGTATATTCATTTTGCTTTTGTAGACAATGCGACCATTATTGTCAAAAATTTCTAAATCCAAATCTTGAAATTGACCATTGATTTGAATTTCAAAAATTCCGGTTGTTGGATTTGGGAATAAGATACTCATTTTTTCGAAGTCCTTGTCATCTATTGATAAAAAGGCATAAGGAATATTACTTGTAGACGAATTTACTAAAACTCCACCTTCCAAACCTTGCAACGCTGTTTTGAGACCAGCGGTATCACAAAATTGACAACCTACAGTGAATAAATTTAAACAACACGAAGTACTTGAAGGAAATGCTAATTCATAAAAATTTACATTAAATTGTTGAAAAATTGTATTCAAAAGAGTATTAGATGTCACCACTAACCCATTTGAATCTATTGAAACCAAATTACCATTCATCAAATTACTTAACCGTGTATAATGATAATGATTGTATGTTCCTTCAAATTGCTCGATAGAAGCGTAATACACAACCGAATCGTAGTTATTTAAGTCATTAACAAGGGCAGTAGCTGAGACTGAGTCTGTAGTTAAGATTCCAAATGAAGGGCTGTAAAGAGCTTGGTTTTCAACAAAGACAACTGTACTCTCCATGCTTGCAAAATAAGGACTTATAATTTGATTCAAACCTGTATCGTTGGAATAGAGAGAATTGAAATTAGCATTTTCATATAACAAGTAACCCGGTTTAACCATTAGTTGAACTCTAGCCATTTGAGCAAAGGCAGAAAAACCAAAAATGCAAAAGAGAAAAAGAACAATTCTTTTCATATTTTTAAACTTAGACAATCAAAGTTACTAAAAAATACTTGTGATATTATAATTCTTACCATTAAAAGCGATGCTTTCATTTTTTTTTCTCCCCATAAACAATTCCCCCAAAGGGGATTGAGGCGACATCCCAAAAACAGATTTGCCTTCTACTTCAATTTTAGGTAAAGCAACTGCCATCAAAAAAAAAGTGTCGTTTGCTTGAACTAAACTTCCTAAAACTACCTGATTTGATGCAATAGCATAATCAATTTTCAAGAATTTATGTTGCGTAGCCAAAACCTCTGATAGCTTTTGATTCAGTTTTTCCTGTTCTAAATGCATCATCGCCAAACCGGTTTCATGTTTGTCACCGGCAGAACCTTTGGCATCATTTTTTGAGTCTTCGGTTAAGCCATCAATCATTTCACGTAAGGAAGTGATGCGGTCGTTAAGGTATTGATTGTAATGTTGGATAATTTGTTGTTTCATTTTAGAGGTGCTGAGTTGCTAAGATGCTGAGTTAAAAAAATCCGCAAGGCTTACTAAACTTTGCGGACTTTTTAAAATCTTTGTATGCGGTTAGATAAATTTAAAAATCAAACTTATAATTGGCTCCTAGCACCACTTGAAACTGTTGTGCTGGAAAGTTAAACCATTTCTCATACGATTGATTCAAAATATTATTCAAGCGTAAGAAACCTGTCAAACGTTCGTTATGTTTGTAACCGATATTGGTGTTCAAATCAAAATAACTGTTTAATGTTGCTTTGTTTCTGTCTAAAAATAGTGGGTCATTTGCTACTGTTAAATATTCATCATAACGCTGTCCGACAAAAAAGGCTTCCACACCACCAAACCATTTTTCAGTAAAGGTAACATTCAAATTACTTCCTACAGTAACGGCCGGTAAGTTCCATGCTTCTTGTTCAAAGTTGGTAGTGTAACTATTTAAAGTAGCATTAAGTCCAAAAGATACATTCTTTGAAAAATCAGCTTTTAATTCCCCTGAAAAAGCAATAGTTTTCACATCATCATACACCACGCCAAAGGAATTACCGTTGCCGTATGCTTTGTTACTCGGATCCATAGAGGTGAATGATTCCAAGCTATTGTATTTAAACAACGCTTTGGCTTTTTCATTCGTATAAGAACCTCGAACGTTATAACTGATATTCCCGGCCAATTTCCCTTTTAAACCGGCAAAAATATCATATTGTCTGTCGGTTGGTGTCATAAATTGCGTTGGCGACAAAAACGGATTGCTATTAGTAAATTCTCTGTAACTGTTTTGTTGTAATGATCCTTCTGCACCTGCATAAAAAATCATTAAATCACCCACCACTTTATAAGCCGCTGTAATTTGTGGATAAACAAAAAGGTTGTTGTCACCTTCGCTGGCAATACTGTAGAAAAAAGCAGCTCCGATATTCATGGACAAATCATCTTGATTGTAAACAAAACTTGGATGAATTCCCACATTGGTAAATCCGTAATCTATTTTATTTGAATCGAAATAACTTCTTTCAAAAGAGCCGCTTACATTGTCAACAATTACTTTGGTATTGATTTGAAAATCATTAATGGCAAATTCAAAAGTTGGTTTCAAAATCAATCTGTTTTCTGCCGAATTATAGGCATCCCAAAAACGATTGTATTTGATACTTGCTCCTTTGAAAAAACTGTCTTCCATGCTTAACTTTCCACCTACATAAAAATTGTGATAGGTTTGTTGTGGGTCAATTCCGTTCAAAAACAAATCGCGGTCTTCTTGTGATAGTGAACCAATTAAATAATCAGGAGTTCCATACCAATTATAAATTTGATGTTGGTAACCCAAATCTGCATTCCAAGACATGTCTTTGTTTTGATTTCCATAAGTTAAATCCAATGACGTGTTATAGAATTTATCATCCAATAATACTTCTTCGATTCCGCCTTGAGAAGAATGATGACGCAACATTCCGCCAACATATTCATTGCGATTGAGTTGTTCTGTAACAAATAATTCACCAATAATTGTTCCGTAATTTCCAAAACCTAAAGTGGCATAATTTGAAAATAATTTTTCCTTTTTTGCTTTATCAACTCCGGCTGCTTTTCCTTTGGCAGGTGTAAAGGTGGACGCTACGGGAAAAGAAAAAATATTGTATTGAATGTCTTCTTTTTTAGAATTGTCTTCGTCATCCAACGAAGGTGTTTCTTTCACTTTAAAAGCATCTGAAATAGTTGCCGTATAAGGTTTTACCACATTCACCACTTCGGTTCCTATGTTTTCATCTTTCTTTTGTGCTAATGTTGTCTGAGCAATAATCAGCAATAAGATTAAAAGGTATTTTGGGTTGCTTTGCATAATTTACTTTTTTAAAAACTGCTTACTTTTTAATTAATTCTGAATCGATGAGTTGCGTTTGGCTTCTTCGCCTTTGATAATGGCCAACTCTTTTTGTGCCTCTTCCACTACATCGGGATATTCTTTGAAGTTTGCAATCAAACTATCCAAGATGTAAGTAGCTTGAAAACTGTCTTTTAATCCATAAAAATTCTTAGCCATTACAACTAATCCTTTAGCTCCATAATATCGGTAACCGGAATAATCTTTGGTTAATTTTTGAACGGCAGTATTTGATGCTTCAAACTTATTTTCTTTGTTTTTAAAATACGCATCATAATACAATGCTTCGGCAGCCAATTCGCCTTTGGCAATGGTCATTAACGTTGCATAAGCCGTTTTTGCTTTGGCTTCATCTTTCGTTTTCATGGCAGACCTAGCCACAATCATGTAAGCATCACTTTTGATTCGATCATCAACTTTAGCATTGTTCAACACTTTATCAGCATAAACTACGGCATTGGCATAATCTTCTTGTTCGTAATATGCTTTCATCAAATTGGATTGAGCAAAGGTGATGTTTTGAGGGAAATCTGCTTCTACTTCCAAGCGTTTCAAAGCCGGAATTGCTTTTGCGTAATCTTTTTTCTTTAAATGAATTTCAGTCAATCTAGCTAAAGCTTGTTCCGTATATTCACTTCGTGATTTAGAAGCTACAAATTCATAATGCGGAATGGCATTGGTTTCCAATCCATCTGCAAAATATAATTGAGCCAAATAGAAATTGGCTTTTAAAGCATGAATTCCATTTGGAAATTTGGAAACATAACTGCTAAAACCTGAAATAGCTCCTTTTGAATTGTTTTGCAAATACATTTTTTCTGCCGATTCATACGACGTATTATCAATATCAGCATTGGATACTTCTACATAATCTAAGGTTTTCACCCAAGTGGCATATTCATCTACTTTGCCGGTATCCACATAAATTTGTCTGGCCGTTGTAACCGCTTCCATAGCTTCAGTAGTTCTAGGATAATCGGCTGCCACTTTTTTGAATTTTGTCAACGCCAATTGCGGTTTATCATCATTGTAATAAATCAATCCCTGACGCAAAATTGCTCTTGCGGCAAAAGAACCGTTTTTATATTCTGAAATTAATTGGTCATAAATTTTTAATGCCAAATCGGATTTATTTTCATTGGTATACGTGTTACCTAACTCAAACAAAGCATCGTCACGGAATTGTGATTTTGGATAATTTTTCAAAAACAGATTTAAGTCTTCAATCTTTTTTTCGTTTCTGGCAACAAATCCATAGCTGATGGCTTTTTGGTAAGCCGCATAATCGGAATCCACCACTTTTAATTCGATGGCCTTGTTGTATGCTTCCATAGCCGGCCAATATTTTGCGGATACGAAATGACTGTCACCCAAACGCAAATAACTATCATTCAGCCTTGTTTTGTCTTCTTTTGCCACATCAATGTGTTTTTGAAAAAAGGTAGCTGCTTGTTCGTATTCTTTCAATTTGAAATGCGTGTAAGCCAAATTGTAATTACTATTTTTATATTCAGGAGTAGTTTTGGCTTCCGGATAACCCAAAAACTGTTTAAAACTTAACAAAGCTTCTCCAAAATTGTCTAAAGTATATTCGCTTTCCCCTTTCCAAAACATGGCACGAGCTGTAAATTTTGGGTCACGAGGTTCTGCCAATGATTTTTTGAACATTGCCAAAGCCTCTTGGTTATTTCCGTCAGTATATAGCTCCAAACCTCTGTAGAAGGTTACTTTTTGATACGCCTGTTTGTTTTCAAAACTTTTATTTTTTTCTAATAAAACCAGAGCTTCTTTGTAGTTTTTTGAAGTGATATACGAATTAATCAAAAGTGTTTCCACTTCTTGCTTGTTTGGCGTATTGGGATATTTATTTAAAAAAGCCACCATCACATCCGGCACACTCTGATAAGGATTTCCAATATCATAACTTAATTTGGCATAGTTATAAAAAGCATCTTCTTGAATTTTTAAATCAAAATCCATCTCAGAAGCATTTTTAAAAGCATTCAACGCTTGTTGTTTTTTGTTGGATTTCAAATAACTTTCACCCAAATGATAATACGCATTTTGAGCCACACCATCTTTTCCTTCAATGATTTTATTGAATTGAGCAATCGCATTTTCATAGTCGCCTTGCTTGTAATAGGAATAACCAAACAAGTAAAAATCTGTGTTGCTCCATTTTCCTTTTTTGCCTTTATATTCTTTTAGGTAAGGAATTGCTTTGTCATATTGTTTTAAATTAAAGTAGCTTTCGCCAATAATTTTATTCAATTCTGATTTCTCGGTAGCATCCGATTTTGGCATCGCAGCAATTCCTAAATCAATAGCTTTTTGAAAATTTCCCAATTTAAAATTCATGTCCGCTTGATAATAGGACATTTTTTCTTTGTATTTCTTTTCGTCTTCAACTTGTTCAAAATATTCATTTGCTTGCGTATAATTGTCTGATTCATAAGACATATAACCCAAATAATATTTTGCTTGTGAACCAAATTCTTTTGAATTTTCTACACGTTTGAAATAATTGGAAGCTTCTTTCTTTTTATTTCCCGAAAACAAAGCATATCCTTTTTGAAAGTTGAATTTTTCTTTTTCGTCATTTGTCAAGTTACTTTCATCCACTTTATCAAACCATTGCAAAGCTTGGGGAAATTTCCCTTCGTCAAAATAATAATGAGCCACTTCAATATAGGCTTGATTGTGTTTGGAGCTGGTGGGATAACGCTCTACAAAATCTTCCATCAACACATCACCATTGGCTTGATTTAAACGAATGGCACAATTTGCAATATAGTAGGCACAATCGGATTGCACTTCATAATTATCTTGTGAATCTTTTACTTTTTTGAATAAAATTTGAGCAGATTGGTATTGTTTGTCTTTATACAATTGAAGGGCCCGATTGTATTCCTCTAACGGATTGGTGTAAACTTCAGTTCGTTGAGCCTGAACCGAAAAACAAATTACTGTCAAACAGACAGCAAACAAATAGGTTAATTGACGCATATTTATTGGGTTTTTATGAACTATTCAAAGGTAACATTTACCTATGCATGTAACGAGTTAATGAATGTTTTTATTATGAACAAGGTTTTAAACATTTTTTGAGGGATTGAGTTGCTGAGATGCTGAGATGCTGAGTGGTTGAGAACATTAATTAAAATAAAATTTTGATAACCTTCGTTAAGTTACTACTTTTACCCTTCAAATATCATACCTATGTCAGATTCCATTTTAGAATTAAAAAATCTTACTATTTATCAAGAAAACAACATGGTACTTCAAAACGTTTCTTTGGAAGTGAAACGCGGTGATTTTCTGTACATTATAGGAAAAACCGGTTCCGGAAAAAGCAGTTTGATGAAAACACTTTATGCGGATTTACCTTTAACTAGTGGTGAAGGACATATTGTAGATTTTGATTTAGCAAAATTGAAAGAGAGTGACATTCCTTATTTAAGAAGAAAAATTGGAATTGTTTTTCAAGATTTTAAATTATTGCCTGATCGTAGCATTTTTGACAATTTGGATTTTGTTTTAAAAGCCACAGGTTGGAAAGAAACCGAAGAACGCAAACATCAAATTGATGAAGTTTTAGATAAAGTTGGCATGAAATCAATGGCCTTTAAAATGCCGCATCAACTTTCGGGTGGTGAACAACAACGAGTGGCAATTGCCAGAGCTTTATTAAACAATCCGGAATTAATTTTAGCCGATGAACCAACCGGAAACCTTGACCCGCAAACCAGCGTGGAAGTCATGGGTGTTTTAAAAAAAATCAACGAAAACGGAAAAACCATTATTATGTCCACTCATGATTATGCATTAATTATGAAATTCCCTTCAAAAACGTTGAAATGCGAAGACAGCACTTTGTTTGAAGTGGTGCAACGAACGGTGTAAGTCAAAAAAAACAGATTACCTTTTTCTTTCTTTTTATGAAGCTCAGGGTTTTATAACATCCTTTTTTTTCAGTTCCATTCAACAAGTTTACTATGAAACATGTTGTAAAAAACTAAATAATCAAACACTCTATTCTGCATTATCTTCTTTTAAAATTTCTTCAACATAACTATTTACAACCTTTGAACATTTAGTTGCACCTTCTGTGTGCATGTGGTCTGCATCATAAAAATCATCATTTGTAAACCGCTCATCTTTAAATAAATTGAGATAACTTACATTTTCATTATGATCAGCAATGGTTTTACATGTTTCTTGAATCTTTCTTAGTTTAAGCTGGTTAACCCCTTCCGAAAAATAATCTGTTACAGGCATATTCAACAAAACTACTTCTATTCCTCTTTCTTTACAAACAGCAATAATGGATTGTATTCTAACAATATTATCATCAAAATTCATTAAATTATCTTCAATATTTTTAACTCGTAATAAAGCATCTTTTTTTGATATACTTATGCTCTTCTCTTTTGTATAATCGGTACCAAATCCATTATCATCACAATCAACTAAAGTGCCTTCTCTTAAATACCTCAGCATAAGTTTTATATTGGCATTAACGCTTCTTGTAGAAGATAAAATACATTTATTATAATCGTATTTTTTAATTGAAGGAACATCTAAATTCATGTAGGTTTGGTAATAATATTTTCTCCAATTATTTTCCTTTGTGTCTACTATTTCACTTAAACTTGTATATTCAATGTGCAAAATAACACACTTAACAGCTTTAAATTCATCAATATAATTATCAAACAATAACTTATCAAAATATAGTGTTTGACTAATATGAGCTAAATTATAAGTAGGTCTATCAAAAAATTTGGGATTCAATCCATAAAAAGTATGTGAATTTCCAAAAATTAAAACTTCTGTCGTGTCTGTTTTCTTAGGTATTGTTTCATATTTAGTTGAATAATCATTTGGAACAAATCGGTAAAACATTTCAATTCCTATGAATAGAAAGAGTAATGGAGATAAGTAGAGCACTATTTTCTTTACTAATGTAGTCATCTAAAATTGAAAATATAAAAATTGATAATCTCTTCCGTAATAATAGAGTATCAAAAGAGTCAAAATATAATAAAAAACGATTCTGTTAGGCTTTTTCCAGTTTAAGGCAAATTTTTCTATGGCGTAATTATCTTTTCTCCCAAACCATTCAATCATTATGAACAAAAATATAAAACCTAATAGCGTTTTTGGAAAAATTTCCGGTGATGAAAATAATGAAATTGAAAACAGGTTATCAATGTAACTAAAAGCAAAACTAATAGAACTTGATCTAAAAAAAATCCATGCAATAGAAACCAGACTAAAAGTAACTGCTATTTGAAAAAAAGTTAGTAAAGCTGATTTTATCTTTTTTGGAGCGGCTATTTCTAAATTTTTTCGGTTTTTATTTGCTAGCAACAAAGGAATAAAAAATAAAGCGTGTAGAAATCCCCAAAAAAGAAAAGTCCAGTTTGCCCCATGCCAAAAACCACTCAATAAAAAAATCACAAATACATTTCTAATGCTTTCCCAAATTGTACCTCTTGACCCTCCAAGTGGTATATACACATAATCTCTAAACCAACTTGAGAGAGAAATATGCCATCGCCGCCAAAACTCAGCGATATCACGGGAAAAATAAGGAAATGAAAAGTTTTGCAAAAGTTCTATACCTAACATTCGAGCAGTCCCTAAAGCAATATCGGTATAACCTGAAAAATCTCCATAAATTTGAAATGAAAAAAGAATAGCACCAAGAAACAAAGTGCTACCTGAATAGTCACTGGGATTTTCAAAAATCTCATTAACATAAATAGCACAACTATCAGCAATTACAATCTTTTTGACTAATCCCCATAAAATTTGTCTTAATCCATCTACAGATTTAGAATAGTCAAAACTCCTTTTTCTTTGAATTTGAGGTAATAAGTGTGTCGCTCTTTCTATCGGACCCGCAACAAGCAATGGAAAAAAACTAACAAAAAGAGAATAATCCACTAAGCTTTTTACGGGCTTTATTTTTCCATTGTAAACATCAATCACATAAGACAAACCATGAAATGTATAAAAAGAAATACCAACCGGTAGAATAATTTTTAAAGACCAAACATTATGATTTAATCCAAACAAAGAAATTAATTCTGAAAAGCTGTCAATAAAAAAATTAAAATATTTAAAAAATCCAAGAAAACACAAATTTACTATGACAGAAAACCAAAGCCATTTTTTTTTATTGTTTTTAGAATTGAATATTTTAAGTGCAATGGAGTAATCCAACAGGATAGAAAAAAGAAGTAAAAACAAAAAACGCCAATCAAAACAAGCAAAAAAGAAAAAACTCGCTGCTAATAAAAATAAATTTTGCTGTTTTAACTTTCTATTAAAAACAAACCAATACAACAAAAATACCAGAGGAAAAAAAACTGCAAATTCTATTTTGTTAAATAGCATAAATACAAGGATAATTTTTTTCAAACAAACGCAAATCTTTTCTGCTCTTTGATTGTGAATTACTAAAAAACCTTTACTTTGTAAATATATAATTTCTTTTACTGAAATCTAAAAATGTTATCAATTCTTATTCCTTGCTACGAATATAAAATTACTGACTTGGTTTTTGTTCTTTCAAAAATGATGGCAAATGAAACGCTATCCTATGAAATTATAGTTTTGGATGACGGTTCAACAAACCAAGACTTAATCACGGCAAATCAAAAAATCAACTCTTTACCTAATTGTAAATACCTTTATAATAAAATTAATCAAGGGAGAACAGTTACCCGAAATGAACTGGCTAAAATAGCCACTTATGATACACTATTGTTTTTAGACGCTGATGTAATACCTCTCTCCCAAAATTTCATTCAAAAATACATCCCATATATTACACAAAGTTATAATGTAGTCTGTGGCGGATACTCCTATTCAGAGACCAGACCTCCTGAAACGTTTATTTTGCGATGGAAATATGGTAAATCAAGAGAACAAAACATAGCTTTTAATAGAAATAAAAATCCATTCAGTTATATTTTTTCAGGTAATATACTTATTAAAAAGTCACTTTTTTTTGCTTCTAACTTTACTGAAAACAAAAATATTTATGGATTAGACATCTTTTTTTCATACAACCTTTATATGCAAAACAGTACTGTTTTACATATTGATAATGAAATCGTACATTTAGGATTAGAGCCAAATGAAAAATTTTTTAAGAAATCTTTAGAATCGGTTGTAGGAAGATTTAATTATTTGGTGGATAAACCAGAAATTGAAAAAATAAATGGTTTAATCAAACACTACAAAACAATTAATAAATGGAGAACAAAAAATCTTGTTGCCTTTTTATTCATATGTTTTGAATCATTTCTAAAAAAACAAATAGTAAAAGGCGACCCTAATTTATTGTGCTTTGATCTATATCGATTGGGCTATATGTGTTCACTAAAAAACAAATCCAATGTATAACATTATAAAAAAAAATGTTTATAAACTCATTCCAAAAAGAGTATTAATTCAAAACGAACAACTTATCAGAAAAATGATTTCCTTCTTTTACAAAGGAAATACTAACCTATGTACTATTTGTAATTCAAAACTAAAACACTTCATTGAGCAAAAAGAAAAAGGCAAGTTATGTCCTAATTGCGGGAGCTTACCTAGAAATAGAAGATTATGGACACTTTTAAACAATGAATACCTGCAAAAAGATATGTTAATTATAGACTTCTCCCCTAGTAGATGTTTATACCGAAAATTAAAAAAAATAAAAACAATCAATTATATAGCTTCAGATTTATCGGATGATTTTATTGCAGAATATAACTATGACATCACTAATATCAACGCTAAAGAAAATCAATTTGATTTAATTATTTGTTATCACATCTTAGAACATGTAATTGAAGATAGTAAAGCTATAAAAGAACTTAGAAGGGTTCTGAAACAAGATGGAAAAATACTTATTCAAACTCCTTTTAAAGAAGGAAACATCTATGAAAACTTTGCAATTACAAAACCTGAAGAACGGTTGAAGCATTTTGGACAAGAAGACCATGTAAGGATATATAGTATCGAAGGACTAAAATCAAGATTAGAACAAGAAAGCTTGAAAGTTGAAATTAGAGATTATAAAAACTATGACGATTATTTAGGTCTTGTTCCTGAAGTCATTTTGGTGGTTTCTAAAAATTGATGAATGAATAAATTCTTTCACATGATTTTTTTTTACTTCTTATTAAATTTAATACTTTTGAAATTTAAGACAAATTAATGCCAAGATTTTCAGTTATTATTCCACTTTATAATAAAGAAAACTTTATTAAAAATACTATTAAAAGTGTTTTGAATCAAACGTTTACAGATTTTGAATTAATTATTGTGGATGATTGTTCGACTGATGGAAGTCTAAGTGAGATAAAGAGTTTTACAAATACCAATGTTAGAATTATAGAACACGATGTTAACAAAGGTTTATCAGCTTCAAGGAATACGGGAATACTAAATTCAAATGCTGAATATGTAACTTTTTTGGATGCAGATGATTTATGGAAGGAAAATTTTTTATACGAAATTAATAAGTTAATTAAAGAGTTTCCCCTTGCTTCGCTATATGCTACAAACTATGAAGAAATTGATGTCAATAACAAAATTGTATTACCCAAAAATGGTTCGGATAAATTACCCGAAAAATCACAAATAGATGATTTTTTTAGAATTAACATTATGCAATCATTATATAACCTATCAGGCTTTTGTGTTAAAAAAAATGTATTTAACGATGTTGGCATGTTTAATACTGCCATAACCTTTGGTGAAGACATTGATTTTAACATAAGGGCTAATTTAAAATTCAAATTAGCATATTCAAATGTACCTTTGACTAGCTATATTGTACATTCACAAAATCAAATAACTCAGGGAAAATTGAGTCCCAAAACAATAACCAATTTTGATTTTTACGAGCAAAATAACCCGGGAAACAGTTCTTTAAAAAAATTTCTGGATTTTCAGCGATACACTAAAGCTAAACAATACAAAATAGAAAACAATAGTAGTTCATACAAAAAAATGATAAAACAAATCAACTTATCTAATTTGACCTTGAAACAAAAAATACTATTGTTTTCTCCTGCTTTTCTTTTGAAAATGATTAAAAAAGTGAAGACCTTTTTGTTGGTAAAAGGTTTTAGAGTTACTTCTTATTAAATGCTATTTCTTATTATAATCTAAAAATTTATCAAAATCACGGATGTAGTCTTCTTCACTAAAAACTTCAGAAGCTAAAACTAAACAAACTGACCCCGAAGAAAAATTTTCTAATTCCCTCCAAATATTTTCATTAATAAGCAATCCTTTATCTGGTTTATTCAATGTTATTTTTTGAGTTGCTGTTGGTGTTTTTAAAACAACATCGAAACTTCCGGAAACAGCAATCAGCAACTGCTTCAGGTTTCTATGAGCATGACCTCCACGGTGTGAACTGCTTGGAACATCAAAAAGATAATAAACTCTGTTGATTTCAAAAGGAATTGTATCTTTTTCAATTATGGCAAGATTACCTCGATAGTCTTCTCTCTTTGGAATTTGTAAAATTTCTATATTCATAGAGCAAATTATTTATATTTTAAAAAGTTCAACCATTGCTTTCCAATATTCTCCAATGCAAATTTCTCCACACTTTCAATGGCATTCGATTTACAAAACCTGTATAGTTCTTGGTCCGCTATCATTTCGTTCAAGGCTTTTGTGAGCTTTTCTATATTTTGATCTTCTACTAAAAGTCCATTATGTTTATGTGTTATAATTTCATTTGGCCCTGTAAAACAATCAAACGAAACTACGGGTGTTCCTGTTGCCAGACTTTCTATTAATACATTCGGGAAACCTTCATTTTTACTTGATAAAACTGAAAAAATAGCGTTTTTTTGATATGGAAACGGGTTTTGTTGATGACCTTTAAAAACTACTTTATTTCTCAGATTTTTTTGTATTACTAATGTTTCCAATTCATTGAAGTGCTTTCCTTCACCTAAAATTAAAAGTTTTATATTTTTTTCCGGTAAAACAGAATTTGCATACGCCTCAATCAGCTTGTCGAACTGTTTTACTTTGTTATTCATTCTTCCTACTGCAATAATGTAATTTTTTTCTTCGGGAATAAACAGTTTGCTTTTCTGTTCTATTTGTTCTAAATCGAAAGGATTATAAATTGTTTGAATAGGGATATTCAATATTTTTTTTACTCTTTCTTCAATTGCTTTACTGACTGTTACAATATAGGTTCCTTTATAAATCAATTTGGCAATTATATTATTTTTGGGAACATACCACTGGATAAAACCACTATGTACAGTATAAATTACAGGAACATTATAGGCAAAATATCTTATAAGAAGTTCATTTAAATTATTTACACGATACCTGAAATCAATAATATGATCTACTTTATTTTCTCTAAGATACTTTCGTAAAACATATATTTTTTTGAGTTTATCGAAAATAGTTTTGTTTTTCATTTTCCCTAAATTCAATAATTTTCCTGAATACTCATACGCAATATCATCAAAAATAATAATGTTGTGAACCAAAATTCCATTGTTTTCAAAAAAAACTGAAAGTGTAGCATGCACTTTTTCGGCACCTCCGCCTGCCAATATATCTCCAATAAGGGCTATTTTAAGGTCAATTTTTTCTTTATTCATTTTTGAATTGCTATTTTCGTAAACAAATATAAATGAATTTATGAGAATATTGTTAGTGGGAGAATACAGCCGTTTGCATAATTCATTAAAAGAAGGGTTGGTAGAACTTGGCTATGAAGTGAAAATTGTTGGAAATGGCGATGGTTTTAAAAAATATCTCGTCGATTTTAATACAGAAGCCTTTTGGAGTCAAACTAAAGTAATTAATAAAATACGTCAAATTATTTTTAGATTATTTAGGTTCGATTTTGCTAAAACCGAAAGAGGATTACGATTTTGGATGTATTTAAAACACTTTAAGAACTACGATATTGTACAATTCATCAACGAAGCACCCATTAAAACAACTTCAAAATTTGAATTGTTTTTGCTTGAAAAATTACTACAACAAAACCCTAAAATGTTTTTGCTCTCGAGCGGAATTGATAATAAAAATGTGGAATTTCTACTAAAAAAAAACCTTAATTATTCGATTCTGAATCCTTATTTTGAAAATCCAAATTTAAAAAATGAATACCGATATATTTTTGATTATCTAAAACCATCTCATCAAAAGCTGAGTGCTTTTGTGTATCAAAAAACAAAAGGAATCATTGCATCTGATATTGATTATGTATTGCCTCTTTTAGGAAACCCTAAATTTTTAGGGTTGATACCTAATCCTATAAACTTAAATAAATTTGAATTTCATGATATTCAAATAAAAGATAAAATATGCATTTTTTTAGGTATAAACACATGGAATGCTACTCAAAAGGGTGTGGTTTATTTTGAAAAAGCTCTTGAAATCATCAAGAAAAAATACCCTTCAAAAGTTGAAATCATTATAACAACAAATCTTCCCTACAAAGAATATATAAATGCTAACAACAAGTGTCATATTGTTTTGGATATGGTCTACGCTTATGACCAAGGCTACAACGCTCTTGAAGCTATGGCAAAAGGAAAAGTGGTTTTTACCGGTGCCGAAAAAGAATTTATGGAGCATTATCAGTTAACCGAGAGAGTTTGTGTAAATGCATTGCCTGATGTGGAATCTATAGTTCAGGAATTATCTTTTTTAATTGAAAATCCGGATGAAATTGTCAATATGAGCAAACGAGCCCGAACTTTTATAGAAAAGGAACATCATTATGTGACCATTGCACAAAAATATGTTGACGTTTGGACTAAAAATTAAGGTTTGAAATTTCTTTTTTTGAAGTTTCAAAATCGGTAATAATTTCAGCTATAATTTCTTGTACAGGTTTGATTTCGTGAATTAATCCCGCAATTTGACCAATCTCTAATTCGCCTTCAATTAAATCTCCTTCAAACATCCCTCGTTTTGCTCTAGCCCGACCCAATAATTCTTTTAATTGATCTGTAGTGGGACATGTAGCATACAATTCTTGAACATCGTTATAGAACTTATTTTTAACCAACCGAACGGGGGCTAATTCTTTTAAAGTCACTTGCGTATCGCCTTCTTTTACATCCAAAATCGTTTGCTTAAAATTATCATGAGCTGAACTTTCAACAGAAGCTGCAAAACGACTGCCCATTTGAATACCATCTGCTCCTAAAATCATGGCGGCCAACATGCCCTTTCCGTTGGCAATTCCACCTGCTGCAATTAATGGAATAGTGATACTCTCCCGAACCATAGGAATTAAAGTAAATGTTGTGGTTTCTTCTCTTCCGTTATGACCTCCGGCTTCAAATCCTTCAGCTACTACTGCATCAACGCCGGCTTCTTGTGCTTTTAACGCAAACTTTGAACTGCTGACAACATGAACTACGGTTATCCCCTTTTCTTTTAAAAATGCCGTCCAGGTCTTTGGATTTCCTGCAGAAGTAAAAACAATCTTCACACCTTCTTCCACAATGATTTGCATGATTTCCTCTAAATTGGGATACAACATAGGAACGTTTACACCAAAAGGCTTATCTGTTGCTTTTTTACATTTTTGAATGTGTTCCCGTAAAACTTCAGGATACATGGAACCGGCTCCAATAAGTCCTAAACCGCCTGCATTGCTAACTGCACTGGCCAATTTGTAGCCACTGTTCCAAATCATGCCGCCTTGAATAATGGGATATTGAATGTTGAAGAGTTGGGTAATTCTGTTCATGAATTATTTTTTAATGAGTTTGCCTTTTCTATGTTCTGATGGAGTTTGAAACGAATAAAAATACAATCCCGATTGTAACTGTGATAACGAAAGTGTCTGATTGGCCTGAATAGTTTGTTGTTGAACCACTCGTCCTGTTGCGTTGTAAAGTATAAAATTACCGCTTTCAAACTCATTTGAAAACGCGATTGTTATTTCATTTTCAAATGGATTTGGATATATCGTAAACACATTGGAGGAAATGGTTTCTGTTGAAAGCAACAAACCGTTTTGATAAGCTGCATAAAAATTAGGAATACCATAACCCAATTGTGCTGTTGGAGTGGTATAAATCGAAGCAGATTCTCTAATTAATTGAAGAATTTCTGCATTGGTAAGATTGGGCAAACTTTGCCACAAACAAGCCACTAAACCTGCCGTTATCGGACTTGAAAATGACGTGCCGTTAGCTCCTCCGATTGTTCCGGTTGATGTAGCAACTATGGCTCCAACTCCTTGGGCTACAACATCGGGTTTTATTCTGTTATCCGCTGAAGGACCAATAGAACTAAATGAGGCATAATTACCTTCAGAATTAACAGCTCCAACGGTCAAAGTATTCAAAGCATCGCCGGGAGTAGTAATGTATTGCCAAGCACTATTTCCTGAATTTCCGGCGGAAGTCACACAAATCATCCCACGGGTAAAAGCAATTGCAGCTCCTCGAGCAATGAAAGTTGTGGTTCCGTTCATCGCAGCATAATTATAATTATAAGCCGGATTATCAAAAGTGGAATAACCCAACGAAGTATTGATAATATCAACGCCAAAACTATCGGCTAATTCGGCTGCCTCAACCCACAGCGATTCTTCTAATGGATTTTCATAAGTATTAGATTCTGTGACAAACAAATAGTATTTTGCATCGGGAGCACTTCCAATTAATTGGTTTTCCACAAAAGCTCCCATGTTGGATAACACTAAAGTTCCGTGTGAACCACCACTATATATGGCATCATTTCGCAACACAAAATTATAGCCACCCAACAATAGATTATTATCAAACAAGCGTTGAAAAGGTGCCGTTGTATTCACTCCTGTAAAACCATTATCCATTACAGCAATGATTTTTCCGGTTCCTGTAAAATCATTTTGATGTAACAAATGGCCATTCATCATAGTTACTTGATTGGAAGAATTCCCATATTGGTACGTAACTTGCGTTTCCAAGTTTTTTTCTACAGAAGCCATTTGTTGAAATCGTCCGGAAGTGTTTGTATTCAATGCCGCATTGGCAAATTGAATTTGTGTTACAAAAGAAATAGTATCTAAAAATTGAATAGCTTGTTGACTTCCACGAACATGAACCGCATTGAGCCATTTGGATTGTGCCAAAACGGTAACTCCATTATTTGATGCCACTTGAGTCACATAAGGTTGATGAATAGGAACATCCAAATTGTCCAAAGCAATAGACTGAGCCGAACGTCGGTCTAACGCTCTTTGAGAAAGCATTTCTAAAGGATTGGATAAATAATAAACTGCATCAGGTTTGTTTGAAAAATAAACCCATGCGTCTTCTTGTGAAAAACCAAACGATATACTTATTAAAAAGAAAAACAGTATTGATTTTCTCATACTTTCAATTTTTTGAAAGCTAAGTTACGAAATTACTCCGGAACCTAACAATTCTTCACCCAAATGCCAAGATACAAACTGACCCGGCGTTATGGCTGATTGAGGTTCGTCAAATACAACATACAAACCGTCTTTTGTTTGATGTAAAGTGGCATTTTGAAGCGGTTGTCGGTAGCGAATGCGAGCCATAACTTTCATGGTATCATTGGTTTTCAAGCGTAAATCTTCGCGAATCCAATGCACTTCATGAGACAAAACTTTCAACACTTTTCTAAACAAACCGGGATGTGAAGCACCCTGACCGGTGTAAATTATATTGTTTTCAACATCTGTTGCAATAATAAACAAACCCTCTTTGGTGCCGCCAACATTCAAGCCTTTGCGTTGACCGATGGTAAAATAATGAGCTCCTTGATGTTTGCCTACTATTTTTCCCATGGAGGAAGTATAACTTAAAGGTTGAGCTTCAAATTCCAGTTGGTCTTCTTTTAATTCGAATTTTGGTTTTGGCAAACTATAAATAGAATCATTTGCTGCGATTTCAATAATAATTCCTTCTTTGGGTTGTAATTGTTGTTGTAAAAATTCAGGTAAGCGTACTTTCCCAATGAAACACAAACCTTGAGAATCTTTCTTTTCTGCGGTTACCAAGTCCATTTGAGCGGCAATTTCTCTAACTTGTGGTTTGGTCAATTCCCCAATAGGGAATAATGATTTGGCCAACTGCTCTTGAGAAAGCTGACATAAAAAATAGGATTGATCTTTATTGCCGTCAACACCTGCTAATAATTGATAGATTTCTTTTCCGTCTTTTTCTAGAGTTCCTTTTCTGCAATAATGTCCGGTAGCTACATAATCAGCTCCCAAACTCAACGCAATTTTCATAAATACATCAAACTTGATTTCGCGATTGCACAACACATCCGGATTGGGGGTTCGACCGTTTTTGTATTCGTTGAACATATAATCCACAATACGTTCTTTATATTGTTCGCTTAAATCGACTGTTTGAAATGGAATACCTAATTTTTCAGCTACTAAAAGTGCATCATTAGAATCTTCTAACCACGGACATTCATCAGAAATAGTTACAGAATCATCGTGCCAGTTTTTCATAAACAGCCCAATTACTTCATAACCTTGTTCTTTTAATAAATAAGCGGCTACGCTTGAATCTACACCTCCCGAAAGTCCTACTACTACTCTTTTCATTACCTTAAATTCCAATTTGACTGCAAAAATACCACATATATTGCTTATAGTTTTCGCTCTTTAACTTTTCTTTTAGTGGCTGTCGGGTCGGGGTTAGCGGCTTCTTTTGGTCGTTTGGTTCGAAATAACTCCTTTTTTTCTGTTCTTACCAATTTACCTTTTTCATAATACTTCCACTCGCCAACAGACAATCCGTTTTTATATTGACCGGTGATACTTATTGTCCCATCAGTTTCTTTATAAATTGCCGGACCGTGAAAGAGGTCGTTCTTATAATTTAATTCTTCCATTACAATGCCGTTTTCAGCATACTTTTTATAAGACCCTTCTCTTTTGCCTTCTTTATAATTGGTTTCTTCTGCTAGTTCTCCACTTTTATAAAACACTTTTCGAACGCCGTCTAATTTTCCATTTTTATAATTTTCTAAAGTCATGATTTGATCCATGTCTAAGTGGTAGTATTTCCACTCTCCTTCATACAACTTATTAACTACTTTGCCTTCGCTTACTTTAAATTTACCTTTATAAAAAATGGTGTAGGCCGAATTATCTTTTGCATCAAACTCACGGGTTGCAACCACTCGTTTTGTTTTTGTGTTGTCATAAAAAGTAAAAACACCAACCTCTTTACCATTTTCAAAGGTTCCTTCATATTTTAAATTTTTGGTATCGTCATAATACCCTTTCCAAAGACCGTGCTTCTGCCCTTTTGCATTCAATTGATTGGGTTCCGATTGAGAAAATAATTGTGTTACAGTCAAAAAACAAAGTATTAATAACGGTAAAAACTTTTTTTGAAACATACTTTTAAAATTAGTATTACTTAAACTATAAATTGGACTATTTAGTATTGCAAGCCTTATTTTTACAAACAAATCAACTAAATTTGATAAACTCGATTTCGAGTACAAAAATAAACAATTATTTATGAGAAAAAATTACTTCTTTTTGCTGCTGTTATTACCACTCCTTGCTGTAAGTCAAGTTACGTTGCGTGTCACCTCTATTCCGGCAAACACTCCGGTGGGTGCTCCCATTTATTTTGCAGGGACAACAAACGGTTGAATATAAATTTACTCGGGGTAGTTGGCCCACAGTTGAAGGTAATGCTTCCGGTGGCTATTTGCCAAACCGTTCTTTTACTTTTACCGGTTCACCGCAAACCATCAATTTAACCATTCAATCTTGGGAAGATATTTCAGGAAGTGGTTCCAAAAGTACCGCAGCGGCGAATGTATAAATTTTAAGTCCGTCTTTCTTTATTCCGCAATTAAACAGAAACAGAAGAATTTGGTTGTATTTGCCACCCGATTATCATACCACAACCAAAACATATCCGGTTTTATATATGAAAGATGGTCAGAATTTATTTGACAATACTACTTCTTTTGCCGGAGAGTGGCAGATTGATGAAACTTTGAATGCACTTCATGCTCAAGGAGATTATGGAGCCATTGTTGTTGGAATTGACAACGGCGGTGTGCATCGATTGAATGAATATTCACCTTGGGTTAACACGCAATATTGCGGTGGCGAAGGTGCCGCTTATATGAATTTTATCGCTCAAACTTTGAAACCGTATATTGATTTAAATTTCAGAACAAAACCAGAATCGGAATTCAATGCGTTGATTGGGAGTTCCATGGGAGCTTTAATTGCCACTTATGGTGCAGTGGAACATAGTATGCATTTTAAAAAAGTAGGTTCATTTAGTCCCGCCTATTGGTTTGCTTTGAGCGATTTAAATATTTATGTGAACGCCACTTCAACCGTGCTAAGCAATAACAGAATGTATTTTGTGGCCGGTCAAAATGAATCTACAACAATGGTTACCAATCTAAACACAGTTAGAAATAATTTAATTGCAAAAGGTTTACCAAACACTGAGGCTTTCACTAAAATTGATTCGTATGGTACACATACTGAAAACTATTGGAAAGGTGAATTTGCAGCAGCTTATCAATGGTTGTTTTTAAATACACCTCTGTCAGAAAATGATATTATCATGACAAAACCAGCCGTATATCAACTTGCAAATTCTCAATTGTTAGTGGAAGGTATGGATTCAGAAACTAGTTTTTCAATAGTATCAATTACAGGACAAAATGTTGGAAAAATAACGTTATCAAATGGAATTCATGATATTAATAATTCTTTAGCCTCAGGAATAGATTTTTTAAAACATAACGGTACAATTTTTAAAATTTTCAAACAATAAACAGATTATTGTTTATTAAATTTTTGTTAAAGTTAAACAATTTATAACTTATCATAAAAACACGTTAATGCTCAATATCAAAGGCATTAGCGTATTATTTTTTTATAGGAGAACAAACTTTTGTTTATGATTACACTAATTTTGTTGAACAATATTGTATTTTTTTTCATAAATTTGTCTAAACAATCATAAAAAAACAATAACTATGAAAAATTTAAAAAACATTAAAATTTTTGCTTTAACAACATTTATTTCATTAGGATTATTTTCTTGCAGCAGTGACGATGAAACAGGTACACCTCAATTAGACACTATTGCCGGAATTGCAAGTGATAATGATAACTTATCTATTTTAGTTCAAGCCTTAGTAAAAGCTGATTTAGCAGGTGTGTTAGACAGTCCCGGAAATTATACCGTTTTTGCTCCGACAAACGCTGCATTTACAAGCTTTTTAAGTGCTAATGGATTTGCAAATTTAGATGCTGTACCAACGGCATTACTAAAAGAAGTTTTATTAAATCATGTTGTTTCCGGAACTTTACAATCATCACAAATCAACACCGGATATGTGAAAACTTTAGGAAAAGGTTCGGCATCATCAACAAACACTTTGAGCATGTATGTTGCAGCAAGTTCAACCGGAATTCGTTTAAACAATCAATCTAATGTGGTTTTAAATAGTGCCAACATTCTTGCTTCAAACGGTATTGTACACGTTGTTGATGCTGTTATTGGTTTACCAACAGTAGTTACTTTCGCAACAGCGGATCCAAACTTTTCAACTCTTGCTACAGCTCTTACGACTTTAACTCCGGGTACCGATTTTGTTTCTATACTTAATCGTACAAATACCGGAAATACAGACGGAATTAATCCTCCTTTTACTGTATTTGCTCCAACAAACGATGCTTTTACAGCACTTAACACGGAGCTTGCACCAACGGGTATCGCTGGTTTAACAGAAGCACAATTAACAAGTGCTTTGCTATATCATGTTGTTGGTGGAGCAAATGTATTATCTACTCAAATTCCTGCAACTCCTATTACAACACTTGAAACTGGTACTTTTAGTATAACTGGTACAGTTATAACAGATGAAAATAACAGGAACACCAATATAATAGCTGTTGATGTTCAGGCAGCAAATGGTGTAATTCATGTTTTAGATAGAGTGCTTTTACCTACTTTATAATACTAGTTTAGTTAACCAAAAAGCCACGCAAATTGCGTGGCTTTTTTATGAATAGACCTATTTTACTTCTTTAAATTCTTTTGCTTTTCAGCTTCTTCCATCATTTCCTGCATTTTGCGTTGGAAACGATTCATGGTTTTTGGCTTTGTTTTATTTTCTTGAATCTTAGCATGAATCTTTTTCTCATCAATAATGAAATTCTTGATTACTAACATGATTCCAATCGTAATGGTATTGGATACAAAATAATACAAACTCAATCCCGAAGCAAAGTTGTTAAAGAAAAACAACATCATGATAGGCGAAATATAAATCATAATCTTCATGATTTTACCCATATCCGGCATTCCTTCTTGTGGTGGTGCACTCATAGCCTGATCACCTGTTGTCATTTTCATATAAAAGAAAATTGCAATAGAAGCCAAAATTGGGAACAAGCTCACGTGATTTCCATAAATTAGTATAGAAAAAGGCAATTGTAAAATGGAGTCAAAAGAGGACAAATCATCTGCCCAAAGGAAATTTTTCTGTCTCAATTCTATTGCAGAAGGAAAGAAACTAAACAACGCATAAAACACTGGAATTTGCAACAAGGCTGGTACACAACCCGCCATAGGGTTAACTCCGGCTTTGCTGTATAACTTCATCGTTTCTTGTTGCTTTTTCATTGGATCTTTCGCAAATTTGGTTCCCAACTCCATAATCTCAGGACGCAATACCTTCATTTTTGCTTGCGACAAATAGGATTTATACGTTACCGGAGACATTGCAATTCTAACTAAAATAGTCAAAATTATAATGGCAATTCCATACGGGAAAAAGCCCACTAATAAATCAAAAGTTGGTATAAAAACATAGCGGTTTATCCATCCGAAAATCCCCCACCCTAAAGGAACTACCTCATCTAAATTACGGTCGTATTCTTTAAGAATATGATAATCTGTTGGACCATAATACCAATTCATAGCATGGTTCAATTCACCGTTTTTAAAGGCTAATGGTAAACTTGCTTTAAAATTTTTAGTAAAAACAGTATCTACTTTATCATCATCAACCAAGTTTTCTGATGTCACAATAGCTTTTTCAAAAGGAGTGTCTGTCAATAAAATCGAAGAAAAGAAATGTTGTTTAAATGCAACATAGGTAACATTTTTAACCTCATCTGAAGTCGATTTACCTTGTCCTAAAAAATCGTCTTTTCCTCCTTCATATTCAAAAATCAATTCTGTGTAACGGTTTTCATAGACTACACTTTTTTCATTTCTGAACGCTTTCAATTGCCAGTCCAAGTTGAGCGGATTTGAAGTATTGATGATGTTATCTAACCCTTGTGAGCGAATTCCAAAATCCAACATATAGTCGTTTGGTTTCAACACATAACGGTATTCTAAAAACTGAGTAGGAGAAGCTTTCAACTTTAAACTCAAAATCTGATTGCCATTTTCTTCGGTCAACTTTGGTTCAAAGAATAGGTCTTTTGTTTGAAGCGTTCTGTTATCTGACGTTTTTAATTCAATAGAAAAACTGGCGTTATTTTCCTTGATGATTTGAACATTTTGAGCCGATCCTTTGTGAAATTGCTCAAATTTCTTCATCTCTGCTTCAACAATATAACCTCCTTTGTTGGCAATTTTTAAACGAACTAAATCATTTTCTAAAACAGTAAACGCTGCTTCAGTAGCAGTAGGTAACGCCGCTGAGTAAGCAAACGAACCCAAACTGCTTTGCAATTTTAAGGTTTGTATAGAATCAGAAACTGTAGAATCAACAACTGTAGCTACCGATTCTTTTTTTGGAACTTCAGTAGTTGACGTTGTAGTGGGTGCTACTTTTTCAGTTTCCTGTTTTTTTATTTGTTCTTCTAATTCTTTTTGTTGGCTGTTGTACATAACCCAAATCAGGATTATAAATATCAAGCCAAAGCCGATTATGGAGTTTAAGTCTAATTTTTTTTCTTCCATGTAAAATTTAATTAATTAGTGCTTTCAAATTGTTTTGAAATCAACGATTTTTATGTTGAACAGCGGCAGCCACAAAGCTAACAAAAATTGGATGCGGATTGGCAACCGTACTTTTATATTCAGGGTGGTACTGCACCCCAATAAAAAACGGATGGTCAGCAATTTCTATAATTTCTACCAATCCGGTATCCGGATTAATTCCTGATGCTTTTAGTCCGTTATTTTCCAGTTGTGAAAGATACGCACTATTGAATTCGTAACGATGGCGATGTCTTTCTGAAATTTCATTTTTACCGTAAATAGCATGAGCCAAAGTGTTGGGTTTTAAATCACATTTCCAAGCACCCAATCGCATCGTTCCGCCTTTGTGCGTTACATTTTTTTGTTCTTCCATCAAACTGATAACCGGATTTGTGGTTTCCGGATTCATTTCGGTTGAATTGGCATCAGACAAACCTAAAACCGTTCTAGAAAATTCAATTACCGCCATTTGCATTCCTAAACAAATTCCGAAAAAAGGAATTTTATTTTCTCTTGCAAATCGAACGGTTTCAATTTTTCCTTCGATGCCCCGTTCTCCAAAGCCCGGAGCCACTAAAATACCATTAAGTCCGCTTAATTTTTCTGCTGCAGTATTAACATCAACATATTCTGAATGAACGCTTATTACATTTACTTTAGTTTCGTTGGCAGCACCTGCATGAATAAAAGCTTCTAAAATGGATTTATAAGAATCTTGCAATTCTACATATTTTCCAACCAAACCAATGTTAATAGTATGTTTCGGATTTTTTAACTTTCGTAAAAAGTCATTCCAATGTTCCAAATTTGGAGTCGCTTTTTCAGGTAATGCTAATTTTTTTAAAGCAACAATATCCAATCCTTCTTCCAACATTAAGTTAGGAACATCATAAATGGTTTTTGCATCAATGGATTGAATAACTGCCTCGCGTTTTACATTGCAAAATAAAGCTAATTTTTGACGTAACTCGTCAGACAATTCATGCTCGGTTCTACAAACTAAAATATCCGCTTTAATTCCGCTTTCCATCAATGTTTTTACGGAATGTTGTGTTGGTTTTGTTTTCAATTCTCCGGCTGCAGCCAAATAAGGAACTAATGTTAGATGTATCACTATTCCATTATTTTCGCCCAATTCCCAAACCAATTGACGAACTGACTCAATATAGGGTAACGATTCAATATCACCCACCGTTCCTCCTATTTCTGTAATTACAATATCAAAATCACCTGTCTTTCCGAGCAATTGCATGCGTTCTTTAATCTCATTGGTAATATGTGGAACCACTTGAACTGTTTTTCCTAAAAACTCACCACGTCGTTCTTTTTCTATTACTGAAAGATAAACTCTACCGGTTGTTACGTTATTTGCTTGAGAAGTGGGAACATTCAGAAATCGTTCGTAGTGACCTAAATCCAAATCGGTTTCGGCACCATCGTCCGTAACATAACATTCGCCATGCTCATAAGGATTTAGAGTTCCCGGGTCAACATTAATATAAGGATCAAATTTTTGAATGGTAGTTCGATACCCTCTGGCTTGCAATAGTTTTGCTAATGAAGCTGCAATAATTCCTTTTCCTAAAGAAGAAGTTACACCTCCTGTTACAAAAATATACTTTGTTTGATTCATTGTGTTGTGGTTGTAGTTGTAGTTGTTATTGTTGTTTCAATATTGAATTTCTGTTTTTCAATTCAAAACGGTGCAAAAATACGATTAAAATAATCAATGTGAAAATGAAATTGAACTGTAAATGGAATACAATTTTAAATTTAGGAGTAATTTAAAAAGGATCGTGGTTTTATAGCCGTTTTTTAAAATGAAACAGCACACAAAACACTGTAAATCGTCGAGTTATTATTTTGATTTAGGATATTTCTTTTTAATGGTTCTAACTATTTCTTCCAATCCATTTACTTTTAATTCGTAAATCAATTGCAGTTGTTCTCCTAATTTACCTTTTGGAAAACCTTTTCTGTAGTACCAAACTACATAATATTCGGGAAGATCAATCAAATAGCGACCTTCATACTTTCCAAAAGGCATTTTAGTATGAGCCAATTCAATAAGTAATTGTTGTTGAAAATTCATGAAGATTTTAAGCGTAACCGCTTTTTAAGTAAAGATTACTTCCAATGAAACGTAATGATTTTTTCAATATCCGGATGCAAACTCAAGTAAACGGGGCATGTAAGTGCCGCACGTTCCAGTATTGTTTTTGTTTTTTCATCTACTGAAATTACCATTTCAAAAATAATTTCTATTCGAGCAATTTTTCTGGGTTCCGATTGCATAATTTTTGTAACCATTGCCGTTGATTCCCTTAAATCTACATTCAAGTCTCTGGCTTTAATTCCCATAATGGAAAACATACAAGTGGCTAATGAGTTGGCTACTAAATCCGTTGGAGAAAAAGCTTCCCCTTTACCATGATTGTCTTTTGGAGCATCAGACAAAATTTCTGTACCCGATTGCAAATGAACCGAAGTTGTTCTTAAATCTCCATTATAAATTACTCTTGATGTCATTTAGTCTAGTTCAATTATGGAATAATCTTCTTGATATTGCATGATAAAAATTCCTTTGTTAGAATAACCGGAATCATTTCTGACAAAGTAGTCAAATTTGTTTTCTATTTGCACCGTTGCAATGTTTTGAATAGAATTTTCAAAACCTTCATATAATAAAATTCGTTGCATCACATCAAATGTTACATCAAATCCACGAATGGCAAATTGATTTGGAAAGATATTATTCTTTTTACGATAAGCGTTTGAAAAAACAGTAAATTCTGGAGAATCCTGAAACTTTGTTAGTGATGGAAATATAATTTTTTGTTTAATTAATCGTGGAAAAATTTCATCTGTTTCAAAAGTATCGTTTATTTCTAACACCACTAATTCTACTTTAAAACCACTATTTCTTGCAGCATTGCATTGATTCAAAGCGGAAAAAATCGTTCCGGTACTACCCGTATCTAAAACAAAATAATTAATTTTATTTTTTTGTAATCTTGGCATGATACTGTCACTCATAAAACCACCTTTTTCATTTAGAGGTGCCATATAAATTGATTTGTGTTCCGTTTCTAATAATTTACGAGTGGCGTTTCTTTTGTTATCTATTAATGCAATAATATTTCCCTTTTTTTCGTACAAATACTGCAACATACTGTTTTTTACAAAATCACCTGAAGGCATGGATTGAAACAAATTGTCATAAGATTTTGAAGTTTCTCGTAAAGGAGAAATTACCGGTACTTTTGATTCGTTTAATAATTGAGCTACTTTTTCAACATATTGCGGATAAAATGGCCCTATAACAACATCTGCATTTTTTAAATTTTCTGAATTCACCAATCCTACAACATTGGAATTGTTTCGTGTTTCTTTTGAATCTAAAAATTTTATTTTTAATGGCATCCCTAAACGTCTGGCAGAATCAATAGCCATTAATGCCCCGGAATAAAAATCCAACGTCATGTTTAAAAAGCTATCTCTTTTTAAACGAGCTTGCATAGATAGTGTAGTATCAGAAGCAATACTAGACACATTAAATGGTAATAAAAAAACGATTTCTTTGGTTTCTTTAGTTCGTACCGATTTTGATAAATCGCTGTAGGTTGTTTTTGTTGCAGGAATTGGATTCGTTTTTATCTCTGTTTTTGGTAAACGTAACGTCATTCCTTCTTGCACTCCATTTTCTAATTCCGGATTTAATTTTTTTAATTCCACCTGACTTAAACCAAATTCTTTTGAAATTCCGAAAAGCGTTTCTTTGGGTTTCACTACATACGTTTTGTAGTCAGTTGAAGTGGTTTCTAATACAACTACTTTATTATTGGGATTACTTTCAGTTACTCTTTTATCGTTCGTTTTCTTTTTTATCACCAATTGATGACCAATGGGTAAATTAGCAACCACGTCAGGATTGAGTTGTTCTAATTCAGAAACACTCATGTCATAAAGTCGTGCAATGCTATAAAACGTTTCTTTAGGTTGTACCTGATGAAAGGTTTTTGTTCCGTTTGTTTTAGTATTGTCATTTGATGCAACGCCATTTGAAGTAAGCTGCAGTTGTTGCCCGATGATTAAATTAAATTTATCAACTGACGGATTGGCTTTTTCAAGTTGTTCGTTAGTCAAATTATATTTTTTAGCAATACTGTAAAAAGTATCTCCCGGTTTTACTTCATGCACTTTTGGTGGTACACCGGTAGCTTTTGGAATAAGTAAAATTGTATTTTCCTTTATACCTAGTTTGGCATCCGGATTTAATTGATAAATATCAAAAGGAGTTACTTTATATAACTGTGCAATTTGAGCAACAGTCTCGCCTTTTGCTACTGTGTGTTTTTTTATATCACTGGGTTGTGCACTACTTAAACAGAAGAAAAGTAAAAAACTAATGTAAACTATTTTATTCATAAAAGGAGCTTGAATCAATGGGTTTGAATTAAAATAACTTGACCAATTTGTAAACCATTACGCAACGTTTTTTCATTTAATGATTGAATCTCGTCAACGGTTACACCATATCTTTTAGACAAACCATATAACGTTTCTTTGGGCTGTACAGTATGTTTTATCAAGGCATTTTTTGGCACTTCAAATGATTTTTCAATAACTGTGCCATTTGAAGGTATGGTAATGATTTGACCTATTTGTAATCCCTTTTTTAAAAGCTCTGAATTATTTTGCTGAAGAGCTGCTATTGTCACTTCATATTTTTTTGAAAGTCCGTACAAGGTTTCACCTGTCTTTACTTTATGATAGATTGCTGCAGAACGAATTTCAGGAACAGAAGTAGTGATTATCTTAACTTCCTTTTCAGGACTAACTGGTGTTTTAGTTTCAAAAGGTCCTGCAATTGCAATAGGTTCGGATATAACAATCGAATTTTTAGGAGTTTTCATTTTTTTATAACCTAAAAATTTCAACTCCATCCCTGCTGAAATACCATCTATTGCATACCGATTTTCACGATAAATTTCAGACGGGTCTACCGAATAATCAGTGGCAATTTTGAGTATTGTTTCACCGCTCGTAACAACATGAAGAATAGAAGACAAAGCACCATTCTCCGGCGTTGCTTGACTGAAGGATACCTGAACACTTAAAACCAAGAAAAATAAAAACTGTTTCATAACAACCCTACAAAATTTAATGGTAAAAACTTAAATATAAGGAATACAACTAAAATTTAGTAGCGTCTAAACTAGTTTTACTCCCATTCTATAGTTGCGGGTGGCTTTGAACTAATATCATAAACCACGCGATTTACTCCTCTTACTTTATTTATAATTTCGTTTGAAATGGTCATCAAAAATGAGTACGGTAAATGTACCCAATCTGCGGTCATTCCATCGGTTGATTCTACGGCTCTTAGGGCAACTACTTTTTCATAGGTACGCTCATCCCCCATCACTCCTACACTATTGACAGGCAGTAAAATAGCTCCAGCTTGCCATACTTGGTCATACAATCCGTGCGACTTCAAACCTTCAATAAAAATAGCATCAACTTCTTGCAATATACGAACTTTTTCTTTTGTAATGGCACCTAAAATGCGGATGGATAAACCAGGTCCCGGGAATGGATGTCTCCCCAACAATTCATCATCTATTCCTAAAGTTTTTCCAACACGACGCACTTCATCTTTGAACAACATTCTGAGCGGTTCAACAATTTTAAGTTTCATAAAATCAGGTAATCCGCCAACGTTATGGTGTGATTTTATTGTTGCTGAAGGTCCTTTTACCGAAATCGATTCAATAACATCCGGATAAATTGTGCCTTGAGCCAACCATTTTACGTCTTCAATTTGATGGGCTTCATCATCAAATACTTCAATAAACACCCTACCGATAGCTTTACGCTTGGCTTCAGGTTCTTCAATGTTTTCCAACTGATCTAAAAAACGATCTGCTGCATCAACTCCTTTAACATTTAATCCCATTCCTTTGTATTGATCTAATACATTTTGAAATTCGTTTTTGCGAAGCAATCCGTTATTCACAAAAATACAGTACAAATTAGGACCTATGGCTTTATTCAATAAAACAGCAGCAACTGTTGAATCTACCCCTCCCGATAATCCTAAAACCACTCTATCATTTTGTAATTTTTCTTTTAATTCAGTTACAATTTCTTCAACAAAAGCATTGGGCGTAAAATTTTGAGGCACTTCAGCAATTTTCACCAAAAAGTTTTCCAAAATCTGCTTTCCGTCTATTGAATGATAGACTTCGGGATGAAATTGTATGGCATAGGTATTCTCACCTTCAATTCGGTAAGCGGCATTTTCAACGTCTTTTGTACTCGCCAATAAAACGCCATTTGTTGGAAGTTTTTTGATGGTATCACTATGACTCATCCAAACTTGACTGTTTAAGGCTACCTCATCAAAGAAATGTTCGTCATCTTTTACAAAACTCAAATTGGCTCTACCATATTCTCTGGTATTGGAAGGAGCTACTTCACCGCCATCAAAATGAGCCAAATATTGAGCACCGTAACAAACCGCTAATAGCGGCATTTTACCTCTAATTTGCGACAAATCAGGATGTGGAGCATCATCAGCTCTAACAGAAAAAGGACTTCCTGAAAGAATTGTGGCTTTAAACGATGACAAATCAGATGGAATATTGTTGTAAGGAAAAATTTCGCAGAAAATATTTAATTCCCGCACTCTTCTCGCAATAAGTTGTGTGTATTGCGAACCGAAATCTAAAATAAGTACATTGTGTTGCATGGGCAAAAATAGTCAATATCTTGAGAACAAAAAATAGCTTGTGATGAAATATTTTGAAAGTGGCATTTTAGCAATTCCATTATCTTCAAGCAAACCTGCTTTTTCTTAAAAACCTTTTTGAAGTTTCTGTTTTGGTATAGTAAATCCATAAAAAAAGTCCCAACTAAGGGACTTTTTTATTAATCGTTCATGGAGATTAAAAATTCTTCATTATTTCTGGTTTTCTTAAAGCGATCGTTAATAAAATCCATCGCTTCTACGGGATTCATATCGGCTAAATATTTTCGCATGATCCACATTCTATGTATCGTGTTGCTATCTAAAAGTAAATCATCTCTACGGGTACTCGATGAAGTTAAATCGATAGCAGGGAATATTCGTTTGTTAGAAATTTTACGATCCAACTGCAACTCCATATTACCGGTACCTTTAAATTCTTCAAAGATAACCTCATCCATTTTCGAACCGGTTTCGGTTAGGGCTGTTGCAATGATACTCAACGAACCACCATTCTCGATATTTCGAGCCGCACCAAAGAAACGTTTTGGTTTTTGTAGTGCGTTGGCATCAACACCACCACTCAATACTTTACCTGATGCTGGTTGAACGGTATTGTAGGCTCTGGCTAAACGCGTAATCGAATCTAATAAAATCACTACATCATGTCCGCATTCCACCAAACGTTTTGCTTTTTCAAGTACAATGTTTGCCACTTTCACGTGTCGGTCAGCCGGCTCATCAAAGGTGGAAGCAATCACTTCGCCTCTTACATTTCGTTGCATATCAGTAACCTCTTCCGGACGTTCATCAATCAGTAAAACAATCAAATAGACTTCAGGATGATTGGCTGCAATGGTATTCGCAATATCTTTCAACAACATCGTTTTACCGGTCTTTGGCTGAGCTACAATCATTCCGCGTTGTCCTTTTCCAATAGGAGAAAACAAATCAATAATTCGGGTTGAGATGGTAGCTTGCTTTTCTGCTAATTTGAATTTTTCATCCGGAAAAACCGGAGTCAAATGTTCAAAAGAAATTCGATCACGAACTACCTGAGGATCGTGTCCGTTTATTTTTAAAACTTTTACCAGCGGAAAAAATTTCTCCCCTTCTTTTGGAGGTCTAACTACGCCTTTTACAGTATCTCCGGTTTTCAATCCGAATAAACGGATTTGAGAAGTGGACAAATAGATATCATCCGGCGATGCTAAATAATTATAATCTGAGGAACGCAAAAAACCATAACCATCAGGCATCATTTCTAAAACACCTTCACTTTCAATAATGCCGTCAAATTCATAGTCGGCGTCTCTATAATTGGGTTTTTTATTTTTTTGATTGGGGTGGTGGTTTCCGTTACTGTTTGGATTTTTCTGAAACTGTTGTGGGTTCTGATTTTTGGCAGGAGCATTTTCTGAAGTTTGAACCGGCTCCGTTGAATCAACAAGTGTTTCTGTTGGTTGATCGGCTAGAGGCGTTTCCTGAAATAAAGTTTCTTGAGAAGGTTCCAATTTTCGTTTTTCAAATTTTGGTTTTATTCTTTTTTCAACGGGTTGAATAGCTTCTTCAGGTTTAGTCTCTTGGAGGCTAGTTGGCTCTTCCTTGTTCTCCGCAAGACTTCTTCCCTTTTCATCGGGTGCTTTTACCTCCTTATTGGGAACAATTCTATTGCGTTTTGATTTTAGTTTTGAGAGGTCTTCAGAAGGAGTTTCTTCAGGAGTAGCTTCTTCAAGAGACACAGCAGCTTCCTGTTTGCTAACAATATTTTTTATTAATTCGTCTTTTTTGACACCGTTAAACTTGATATTGGCAATTTTGGCTATTTCTTGAAGCTCAGCAAGCTTCATTTCTTTTAAAGCAGAAATTTGAAACATGTATGTTTTTTAAAATTTAAATTAATTTTTTCGGTAAAATGTGAAGTGTAATTATAATGAAATATGCCGAAGGTTTAGGGGCATTCGGAAATACAAGGCAATAGTACAACATTTTTTTTTACTAAACAATAGTTCAATTTAAAAAGAAAAATTATTTTTGTGCTTTAATAATTTGTAATGTTTCAAAGAATCCAAACAGTTTATCTAATTATAGCTATTGTCAGTGCTGGGATTTTACCTTTTTTCTTGCCCTTGTGGCATGATTCGAATAGGTTTCCTATTTACTTTGACAGTTTTTTAGGTATTGCTATATTATTTATATTTAGTGCTGTTTTGTCAGTTATTGCCATCAATTTATATAAGAAAAGACAAATTCAATCGATTCTTTGCTTATTAAATATAGTATTAAATTTAATTTTATTAGGATTATTGTTGTTCTATTCGTTAAATGTATCCGGAGATATTGATATATCTGAGAAGGGTATTGGGTTAGGTCTTCCTGTTCTTTCTATCGTAGTACTGGCATTGTCCAACAATGCTATTAAAAAGGATGAAAAGCTCGTAAAATCTTCGAACAGAATTCGATAAACCTATAAACTTAGTTTATTATAGTGCGTAAAAAACCCGAACCAATGGTTCGGGTTTTTTTGTTATTTTTATAATTTAACCCGTTGGGTGTAATTATTTAATTCAAGATTATTTTGTTTTTTTACCACGAATTCTCGAATTATAAATTAATCAAACGCAATAATTTGTTCATCTTCGATGAAAATTCGAAATAAATCGAATAATTATTATAAAAAATTAGTGAATTAGTGGCAAATTTATTTCCAAAATTTAATTACACCCAACGGGTTAATTTAAACTATTTCTACTAATATTTTACAATTTGTATTTATTTCTTTACATTTGAAATGTTAAAACAATTATGGAACCCAAAATAAAAATTTATTTAGCAGACGACCATCAAGTGTTGATTGATGGTATGTTGGCCGTTTTAAAAACTAATGCACTATTTGAAGTAGTTGGTCACGCTTTAAATGGAGAAAATATTATAGAAAAAGTATGTGCTGTAAAAGCTGATATTTTAATAATGGATATCAACATGCCCATTCGTGACGGTATTGAAGTTTTAAAAGAATTTTCTGTCAAAGGTTATTGTTGTAAGGTCATCGTCTTGTCAAGTTATGATGATTATAAACTCGTTAAGGAGGTCATTAAACTTGGAGCTAGTGGCTATCTCTCAAAAGAGTGTGCTGGCGAAAATATCATAGAAGCCATAACTACTGTAGCAAATGGAACTCCTTATTATTCTCAAAACATCAGAGATAAAATCATAAACTCTGTTACTAACAATGGGGATTCAAATTCTATGTTAGGGGTACCATTAACTAATCGGGAAATTGAAATTTTGAAACTGATTTCTCTGGAATACAGTGGCAAAGAGATTGGCGAAGAGCTTTTTATTAGTCCTAGCACAGTTGAAACCCATCGTAAAAACTTAATCAAAAAACTCAACGTTAAAAACACTATTGGCTTGGTGAAATATGCTCTGAAAAACAATTTAATAAACCCTTAAAAATTATACAAATGGAACTAGTAGACAAAATCAACATTGACAGAATCTCAATTGAAGAGTATAAGGTAACTTTCGATATACCTGACAACTGTGACTTTTATTTACAAGATGACTCTAAAGGAAACTATGATGTAATTGTAACATTGACACCTCCGGCAACTATTCCTTCGTCAAGTTATGTTACTCATGTTTTTGATACCAAAGCCTACGGTGACAATATTAGCATCAGTTTTGATCAACAAGAATATCAAACCAATTTAGCATCTCGGAAAATTAAGCCGGTATTTCGTATTGCTACAGACTGTTAATTAATATGATAGTTCGATATGTATTTTTTGTTTTATTGCTTTTTCTTGGTTGCTTTTTTGCTCATGCACAAAATGCATCTAAAGATTCTGTTGACTTCTATATAGAGCAAAATGAATTAATCAAAGGTCTTAACTATGCAAAAATAAAGACAGACCACTACATAAAATCTAAACAATTTAAAAAACTTAAAGATATAAGTATCAAAAAATCAAACATTTTCACTAAGCTTAATGAAAATGATAAAGCCATTCAAATAATTTATGATGCTATTATTCACATAGAAAAAAACAAGGCTACAATTCCGATTTCAGATTTGTATATTGAGCTTGGTAAAAAATATTCTATAGTTAGAGACACCACTATGTCCCTAAAAAGTTATCACAAAGGCATGAAATTGGCAAGAGAAATCAATGACACGATTCCCTTAAAAAATGCATATCAGAATTTGTTTCGATTACATGTTCACAACAATCTTGATAGTTCTTACTATTACATGAAAAAGAAATTTGCATTGGACAAAATACATCAAAGCAATGCTGGTTTAGCTTCTAGTTATAATAATCATTTTGTATATTACTCAAAGAAAAATGAATATGAAAAGGCCAAAAAATATTTAGATTCTTGCTATTCAACTTCTTTGAAAAGTAATTCTATTGAAATGAAAATTTCTGCCTTGAGCAATTTGGGTTATTATTATATGGTTCACAAAGAAGATTTCAAACACGGTGCTTCCTACTACCATGAAACATTAGATAAGTTTGAAAACGAGATGACAGACAACGAATTAGTGGATGTTTACCTCAATTTATCTTATGCTTATGAAAATTTAAAAGATTACCAACAAGCCAATGTTTATATGAGCATTGCTTACGAATTGAAAGATAAAGTAATTAATACCAACATTAATGATGCTATTAAAAAAGTTGAAACTCGGTATCAAATTGAAAAAATTGAAAATGAATTTGATCAAATCAGCAAAAACATGCAAGAAAAGCAATTGAGAAACAAAAAAATTATTATAGTTTTTGCCTCACTTTTTGCCTTTAGTTGTGTTTTATTCTACTTTTTTTATCAAAATCTACAGCTCAAACAACGCAACAAAATAAGAGAAATTGATAGTGAGATTCAAGAAAACATTATCAATGCTTCTATTGACGGTCAAGAGTTGGAACGCAAGAAATTAGCGGACACACTTCATGACAATATCAGTGCTTTACTCTCTTCTGCAGGACTGCATTTGTCTGCTTATATCGCTAATAAAGAGGGTGAACCGGCTGAAGAAATCCGGAAAGCTCGCTCCCTTTTAAAAGATGCTCACGATAGGGTTCGGGATTTGTCTCATGAACTTGTTCCACCTGTATTAGCCAAACTAGGAATCGTATATGCTTTACAAGATTTATGTGAAAAAAATTCTAACTCTGCTATTCAATTTCATTTGATAACACAACTTTCTACTCAAAAAAAATACAACACTGATTTTGAAATTAAAATATATTTTATTGTAACTGAATTATTAAACAACACCATAAAACATAGTAAAGCTTCAGAAGTCAACTTAACTTTGGATGAAAACAACAATCAATTGCATGTTAATGTAAAAGACAACGGAAGGGGTTTTGATACAACAAAATCTAGTGGTACTGATGGGTATGGTTTAACACAAATAAAAGCACGGATTAAAGGTCTTAACGGTAAAATTCAAATCACTTCAAAAAACAATGAAGGAACAACTGTTGACATAAAAGTGCCGATTCCTTCAAGTACTACCGTTTAATTTCTATTATTTCTAAATTTTTTATCGCTTCTTTTTCAATCACAAATCGCAACATGGTTCGAACTGTGTGAAAACCATGTGTTCCCACTGCTCCCGGATTCATATGTAATAAATTGTGTTTGGAATCAAACTGCACTTTCAAAATATGGGAATGCCCACAAATAAATAGTTTTGGCGGATTCATTTGTAACTCCTTCAATACCGAAGGATTATACCTTCCCGGATAACCGCCAATATGGGTAATCCAAACCGCCACTTCTTCACATAAAAATCGGTTGTGCAATGGAAATTCCATTCTGGCTTCCTTGTTGTCAATGTTCCCATAAACAGCACGCAAGGGTTTTATTGCTTTTATAGTATCCGTAACCCGTAAATCACCAATATCTCCGGCATGCCAAACCTCATCTGCCCAATTGATGTGTTTAATCATGGCATCATCAATGTAACTATGGGTATCAGACAACAAAAGAATCTTTTTCAAAATGACTAATTTTTCACAAAAATAAACCATTTCAAAACAGTTAAAAAGTTTAACGCAAAATTATAGTCATGCCATCTAGTAAATTCTTCATTTCCGCTATCTTTGCTTTTTGATTATGAGGTATTTTATTCAATTAGCATATAACGGAAGTAACTTTCACGGGTGGCAATCGCAACCCAATGCCGTTACTGTTCAGGAGACTTTAGAAAAGGCACTTTCGCTGTTGTTAAAAACACCTATAGCGATTGTTGGTGCCGGTAGAACAGACAGTGGCGTTCACGCCAAACAAATGTTTGCTCATTTTGATTATGAGGAAACCTTTGAGGTTGCCTTTTGGTTACCTAAATTAAACTCTTTCCTGCCAAAATCGATTGTGATTTATGATATACTTCCTGTTGCTGATACTGCTCATGCTCGTTTTGATGCTACTTCAAGAACTTATGAATACCATATTCACACTTTTAAAGATGCCTTTATAAACGAATTAAGTTGGTATTATGCACAACCTTTGGATATTGACAAAATGAATTTAGCAGCGGCTATTTTACTGCATTATACCGATTTTGAGTGTTTTTCAAAAACCAATACCGATGTGTTCACTTTTAATTGCAAAATAACACAAGCCCATTGGAAGCAAACCAATACTAGTTTACAATTTACAATTACTGCCGATCGTTTTCTCCGCAATATGGTTCGGGCTATTGTAGGTACCCTAGTAAACATTGGTCAAGGCAAAATGGAAGTTGATGAATTACACCCTATAATTCAAAGTAAAAACAGAAGTAAAGCCGGCTTTTCAGTTCCGGCTCACGGTTTGTATTTGACCCAAATTGACTATCCCTATATTCCAAACAAAAGCAACCTATGACAGCCTTTGACACCTCCTTATTCAAACGGATTTTAGTGTATTCTAAACCCTATCAATGGCGTTTTAACAGCGTGGTGGTTTGGGCTATTTCGCTTTCAATATTTGCTGCCCTTCGCCCCTATTTATTAAAAGAAACGGTAGATGGTTATATCAACACCAAAGATGCATCGGGTTTGTTATTTTATATTTCCTTAATGGGATTTGTATTGTTGCTGGAGGTGCTTTCACAGTTTTATTTTGTGTATTGGGCCAATTGGTTAGGACAAGATATTGTTCGCGATATTCGTACTAAATTATTTCAGCACATTGTCCGATTCAAAATGACCTATTTTGATCATTCTCCCGTCGGGCAACTCGTTACCCGTTCCGTTTCTGATATGGAAGCCATTGCCCGAATTTTTAGTCAAGGGTTGTTCATGATTATTAGTGATGTGCTAAAAATGATTGTAGTCATGGCGTTTATGCTCTACATGAATTGGAAGCTATCCATGATTGTAATTCTAGCTATGCCGCTATTGGTTTATGCCACTCGAATTTTTCAAATTAAAATGAAAGGAGCTTTTGAAGAAGTTAGAACCCAAGTGGCCAATCTCAACACTTTTGTGCAAGAACGTGTCACCGGAATGAAGATTGTACAGCTATTTTCGAGAGAGAAAATTGAATATGAAAAGTTTAAAGTCATCAATGACAAACACAATAAAGCATGGATAAAAACGGTGTGGTACAACTCCATTTTCTTTCCAATTGCTGATATTATTTCTTCGTTTACGCTGGGTCTTATTGTTTGGTATGGCGGTTTGGCCATGATTGGTGGCGATTCGCAAACCACAATTGGTGATTTGTTTACTTACACCATGTTAATCAGTATGCTGTTCAACCCATTGCGTCAAATTGCAGATAAATTTAATGAATTGCAAATGGGCATGATTGCCGCCAACAGGGTTTTTGCTATTTTAGATACTTCAAAAGAAATTCAAAAAGAAGGTTTGCTGCCTACTCCACGCTTTAAAGGCGAGATTCTTATTGACAACTTGCATTTTGGTTATACCGAAAATGAAAAAGTGTTAAAAGGCATTTCACTTGAAATTAATGCCGGACAAACCATTGCTATTGTTGGTGCCACAGGAGCCGGAAAATCAACCATTATTAATTTGCTCAATCGGTTTTATGATATTGATGAAGGCAGCATTTTGATTGATGGCGAAAACATCAATTCGTTTGAATTGACCTCGCTTCGCAAACAAATTGCGGTGGTACTACAAGACGTGTTTCTGTTTGCCGATACCATTTATAACAACATCACGCTTTACAATCCTGACATTACAAAAGAAGAAGTGATGGAAGCTGCTCAAAAAATTGGCGTTCACCAATTCATTATGAGCCTACCTAATGGTTATGATTATAATGTAAAAGAACGCGGGGTGATGCTATCATCGGGGCAGCGACAATTGATTGCATTTTTAAGAGCCTACATGAGTGAGCCTAGTATTCTAATTTTAGATGAAGCCACTTCGTCTATTGACACCTATTCGGAGGAATTGATTCAAAAAGCTACCGAGAGAATCACCCAAGGTCGCACCTCTATAATTATTGCACACCGATTGGCAACTGTCATCAATGCCGATCAAATCATTGTGATGGATGCCGGAATGATTGTGGAAAAAGGCACTCATTTTGAATTAGTACAAAAAGAAAATGGCTATTACAAGAACCTTTATGATTCGCAGTTTCTAACAGAACAATAAAAGCAGGTTTGGTTTCAAAACAAACAAACGCTTAGCTTTTACTATATTCAAACAACTGACAACAAAAAAACTTTTTAAAGACATAATTAATCCTTAATTTCGCATTCTGAATAATTAGAAAAAATAAAATATGAACTACGATATTATAGTTTTAGGTAGTGGACCCGGTGGTTATGTAACAGCCATTCGTGCTTCGCAATTGGGTTTCAAAGTGGCAGTTATTGAAAAAGAAAACTTAGGTGGAGTTTGTTTGAACTGGGGATGTATTCCTACCAAAGCTCTTTTAAAATCAGCCCAAGTGTTTGAATACCTAAAACATGCTTCTGATTACGGATTAACTGTTTCTTCCTTTGACAAAGATTTTGGTGCTGTAATCAACCGCAGCCGCAATGTAGCAGATGGAATGAGCAAAGGCGTTCAATTTTTAATGAAAAAAAATAAAATAGACGTGATAGAAGGTTTTGGTAAACTAAAACCGGGCAAAAAAGTAGCGGTTACAGCTGCCGATGGTAAAGTGACAGAATACAATGCCGATCACATCATCATTGCAACAGGAGCCCGCTCGCGTGAATTGCCAAACTTACCTCAAGACGGTAAAAAAGTAATTGGCTACCGCCAAGCCATGACATTGCCATCGCAACCTAAAAAAATGATTGTGGTAGGCTCAGGTGCTATTGGAGTGGAATTTGCCAGTTTTTATAATGCAATGGGAACAGAAGTAACCATCGTTGAATTCATGCCTAACGTAGTTCCAGTTGAAGACGAGGATATCTCCAAACAATTTGAGCGTTCGTTGAAGAAATCAGGAATTACAGTGATGACCAATTCTTCTGTTGAACGCATTGATACTAGTGGTTCCGGTGTGAAAGCATTTGTAAAAACAGCCAAAGGAGAAGAAGTTTTAGAAGCCGACATTTTACTTTCGGCAGTTGGAATAAAAACCAATATTGAAAACATCGGTTTAGAAGACGTGGGTATTGCTACCGACCGTGATAAAATCTTAGTTAACGATTATTGTCAAACCAATATACCTGGTTATTATGCCATTGGCGATGTGACTCCGGGTCAAGCTTTGGCACACGTAGCTTCTGCAGAAGGAATCTTGTGTGTGGAAAAAATAAAAGGTTTGCATGTGGAACCTATTGACTACGGCAACGTTCCGGGTTGTACCTATGCAACTCCCGAAATTGCATCTGTTGGAATGACTGAAAAACAAGCCAAAGAAAAAGGCTATGAATTGAAAATCGGAAAGTTCCCCTTCAGTGCTTCCGGAAAAGCAAAAGCAGCAGGAACACCTGACGGTTTTGTAAAAGTAATCTTTGATGCCAAATATGGCGAATGGTTGGGTTGCCACATGATTGGAGCCGGCGTAACTGATATGATTGCCGAAGCTGTTGTAGCTCGTAAATTAGAAACTACGGGTCACGAAATCTTAAAAGCCATTCACCCCCACCCAACGATGAGTGAAGCGGTAATGGAAGCGGTAGCCGATGCATACGGTGAAGTAATACACTTATAAAAAAAAATCAAATAGAACTACTGAAAAGCTGTCTTGAAAAAGGCAGCTTTTTTTATTTCATTTGTTCATAATTCACCAGTTTCAAGACCGTCTTTAGCCTTTTGGTAGGTTTAAAAACGACCCGATTGCCTTTTATAAATGACTTTCCTCGTGCCTCTACATCTGCAGCCGGCAAACCTTGCAAAGTCAATTGAAATGTACCTAGACTATCAATTCGTACAATTTTTCCATGGGCTAAAGCATCCCCAATTGCATTGGTCAACGCATAAATCACACCAAAACAATCGGCTTCGGTCAAGGAGCAACCGGCACTGATGCGTTGTGCTAATGTTTCTAATGTTTCTTCGCCCTGATGCACTGCACACGGATAATAATTGGTTTCCGGAGGTGTTGCTAAACTATTTGTTTTGGCAACCATTTTAAATTTTACAGCCATTTGTACTGTTGTTTAGTTTGATTTTTAAAAATGTAAAGCTATAAAATTATATGATAACTACCTTTTTATTTTAATTTCTATATATCTTTTTATCTATTTCTATACATTTTTTGTATAAATGCTATATATCTTTTTAATAATTTCTATATATTTTTTATTAAATTAATACTATACTTAACCCGTTGGGTGTAATTATTTAATTCAATAGTATTCTGGATATTTTTGCCACGAATTCACAAATTATAAATTTAGTAAATGCAATAATTTGTTCATCTTTGATGAAAATTCGAATTTAATCGAATAATTAGTCAAAAAAATTGGTGGCCCGAGCGTAGCGAACAGACGAAGTAAATTAGTGGTAAAATTATTTGAAAATTTAATTACACCCAACGGGTTATACTTATTATAATTTTATACTACTAGTTACCCGTTTGGTGTTACTTAATTTTAAAATATCCCTTCTACAATTGAATTAAATAGTACACCCAACGGGTTTACTTCAACAATTTTAACAATTGCATTTTGAAAGTAATTATAAAATGAGTATTTTAGTACTTCATTTAGAAAGCCAACCAACTAATTTTAAGCCCTATGAGTATCATCCTTCGAAAACTGTTTCATCGCGACCGCTTCCGTATTGGATTGTTTTTTACATACAATAGTGCCATTCAAACCAAAATTAAACAAGCAGGTGGTGTTTTCAGTAAAACCCACGGCTGTTGGTATGTTGATTATACACCAGAAAAATATAAAGAATTACAAAAACTTTTTCCCAATTTAATTGTAGCCCAACCGGTGGCCGGCGAAGTGAGTAGCCGTGACCTTCCACCCATAGCCAAAAGCGAACGTCAGTTAGGTTCTTCTGAAAATTTGAACAATCCTGACCATATAACAAAGGAGACTTTGTTAGCCGATAAGTTGCGGTTAGCATTATTACCCAATTTGGGGAAGTATTGGGTTTTTAAAATTCGCTATGTTCAAGCTGTTGTGAATCAATTGAAATTGGTTAAAGGGGTTTATTGGCATTCTACTTATAAGGTTTATATGGCCATGCGACATCCGAAAGTTAAGGAAGCTTTGGAGCGAATTTTGGAGGTGTCTTCTTTTTTTCCGGAAGATTATTTGGAAAAAGAGGTTGTTTTTGAAGGTAAATCCATTGTTTTGAGGGTGCATCCTGAAGATTCAAAATGGATGGAGGTTTATGTTCCGGATATTTTGGTGGTTCGGGAGAAGGTGAAGCGTTTGTCGATGGTCCGCTATAGTAAAATTAGGTCGTGTTATTTGTTGCCTGCTACGCCGCAGGTTTATGAGGCTTTGTTGTTGCATTTTGAACCGAATCGGATATTGATTGCTTCGGAATTGCCGGAGGGTTATTTGCACAAGCGAAATGTGGTAAATCGGAAACAGCTGGATTTGAGTCAGACCAAGTCGCGGTTGTTTGAGCAGGTTCCAGAGGCTGCTCATGGTTATATTTCGGGGATGGTGGATATGTTGTTGGCTTTGAATTATAGTAGTTCGACGTTGCGAACGTATTCGCATAGTTTTTTGCAATATTTGCGTGATCATGGGTATCGGGATCCAAAAGAAATTAGTTATAAAGAGACGGTTAAATATCTATCGTCGTTGATGGAACGGGGTTTGAGTTCGGCTTCGGGACATTCGATGGTGAATGCGTTGTTGTTTTATTATCAGCAAGTTTTGCATATCCCGGGTTATGAGTTGAAGTTGCCTCGACCTAAAAAGGAGAAGAAGCTTCCAACGGTTTTGACGATGGAGGAATGTTTGCAAATTTTTAGGGTGGTTGATAATCCGAAGCACAAGTTGCTTTTGTTGATTGGTTATGGAGCGGGATTGCGGGTGAGCGAGATTGTGAGTTTGGAATGGCGGGATATTTTGTTTTCGGAACATAAGATTCATATAAAAAATGCGAAAGGCAAGAAAGATAGAATGGTAATGCTTCCCTACTCTATTGTTGGTTCGTTGGAGTATTATCGGAGTTTGTATCAGACTAAGAAGTATGTTTTTGAAGGACAATTTGCGGGTGAGCCTTATAGTGTTGGTAGTGTTCAAGCGGTGATGCGGGATGCTTTGAAGAAATCGGGATTGGAGAAAAAAGCAACAGTTCATACGTTACGGCATAGTTTTGCTACGCATTTGTTGGAGAATGGCACCGATATTCGTTACATCCAGAAGTTTTTGGGTCATGCAAGTATAAAGACTACAACCGTTTACACACATGTTAGTGCGAGTGCTGTGAATAAGATTGTGAGTCCGCTAGACCGTTTAACAGACGAAAATCATAAGAAAAAACTTGATTAATTTTTGAAAAGTATGAAAAAGTTGTATATATTTGATGATATTTACTAGTTAGTGGTAAGGCTATGACGACACAACCCGACAGACAAATCGGGTACTTTTTGACATTTTGTATTTTAGTAATTGCTTAAATAAACAA
>NZ_DIVJ01000003.1 GCF_002428305.1 Flavobacterium sp. UBA6135
ATTGGTGGTGAATTCTTCGCAGCATCTGATAGTGGTGAATTTTTAGTTCAAATTGAAATGCCTAAAGACGCTTCACTAGAACAAACCAATTTCATGACACAAAAAGCAGAAGCTTTCTTAAAAAAAGAAGCATACGTTCACAGTCAAATTACAACTATTGGTCAAACCAGTGAAGGTCTTGGAGCTTCTCAAGCAACAGCCTATAAATCTGAGATTAATGTAAAAATGGTTGGTTTAGATAAACGTGATGAACCTGCAAACGTGTATGCGGCAAAAACAAAACGTAAATTAGAAAAAATATTAGTTGGAGCAAAAGTTAAAACAGTTCCAGTAGGTATTTTAGGAACTGCACAAGATGCAACTTTAGGTTTAATTGTAACAGGACCAAATGTAGAAACGGCTATGGCATTTGCAAAAGCAGCTGAAAAAGAATTACGCACTATTCCAGGAGCTACAGAAATCGAATTATCAGTAGAAGACGGAAATCCAGAAGTGAATGTTCAGGTGGATAGAGATAAAATGGCAGCTCTTGGATTAAGTTTACAAACGATAGGTATGACTATGCAAACTGCATTTAGTGGAAATACCGATGGAAAATTTAGAGCTGGTGAATACGAATATGACATCAATATTAAATATAATGCGTTCGATAGAAAAAGTATTGCAGATGTAAGTAACTTAATTTTCATTAATGATAGAGGCGAACAAATTAAATTAACACAATTTGCTACAGTAACAGAAAGTTCTGGTCCAAGTGAATTAGAACGAAGAGACAAATCAGCATCCGTAACTGTAAAAGGTCAAAATGTGGGAGTTGCTTCGGGAACTATTGTTTCGCAATGGCAAGAAAAAATTGATAAATTAGAAAAACCAACCGGTGTAGATTACATTTGGGGTGGTGATATGGAAAACCAAAGTGAAGGTTTCGGAACACTTGGAATTGCTTTATTAGCTGCTATTATCTTGGTTTACCTTGTAATGGTTTCGTTATACGACAGTTTTGTGCATCCATTTGTAGTATTGTTTGCGATTCCGCTTTCGTTTATTGGAGCCATGTTAGCTTTAGCTTTAACAAACAATACATTGAATATTTTCACCATTTTAGGTATCATCATGCTAATTGGTCTGGTGTGTAAAAATGCGATTATGTTGGTGGACTACACGAACCAAAGACGTAAAGCTGGAGAAAGTATTAGAACGGCATTAATTCAGGCCAATCACGCGAGGTTGCGTCCAATCTTAATGACGACCATTGCCATGGTCTTTGGTATGTTTCCAATTGCATTGGCTTCAGGGGCTGGAGCAGAATGGAAAAACGGTTTGGCTTGGGTGATCATTGGTGGATTGATTTCCTCTTTATTCTTAACTTTAATTGTGGTTCCTGTAATCTACGAAATCATGGAGAAAATAATCGCCAAATTCTCCAAAGATGAGAAAACTGATTATGAGGCTGAAATGGTGGCCGATTATGAGCATACAGAATTGAGCGACGGGTTTAATCCTAAGCATACCATTTAATTCAATGTAAAAGGGGAACCCAATTAGGTTTCCTTTTTATTTGATTGGAATTAGGGACAGGAGGTTTTTGTCATGCCTCGTGTTGTTTCATAGGTTGGCTTAAAGGACGTAATTCGGGTTCCTAATTTTAGTTTTCCAGATAAATGTTATCCATAAGGCAGCATTTTTGAAGAAGCCTAAAAATCCCTTATTTTATATTGTTACTAACTTTTGTTATTATAAATAAGCAAAGCTGTTTTTGAATTTTGCAGCAAACGATTGCTATGATTCAATTTGAACAATCTTTGCAAATATGGTAGATTACGATGTATTATACAGAGAATATCCGTTCCATTATGCGCTATATAGTTTTCTAAACCCTTTTCAACATCGGTATCGACGACAGTATCAACGATGAGATTGTCATTCCCAATATTTTCAAGCCAAATTCTTTTTTTATTTTCTGCTTGTGCAGCCATCTTCTCAGATTCAACTACGTGTACGCAATTAAATCTGTAATTATATTTCAGTGAGTTCTCCAGCAATTGTAGAATAATGGAATGCTCGTTTGTGTTCAACATAACTGCAATTGTGACCTTATTCATGGCAACAAATACTGCTTTTTCGGGAACTGCTAAAAACGGAATGTCAATATGATTGATGAGTTTGCTTGTATTGGAACCAAATAACTTCTTGTCAATGGTATTAGCCCCTGAAGTTCCCATTACCACTATATCTATTGCCTTTTCGTAAATATAATCTGTAATTGTATCAAGAAATATTCCTTTCTCAAAATGAAACTCTACTTGAATTTTTAATTTATTATTATCCTGGGCTATTTTTTCAAGTTTCCTCGCTTCAGCCTTAAACCTTCCCCATTCTTCATCTTCCAAAGTGTCGTTAAAAATTTTTGCTAACGGATGCACATTTTTCAATTCTGCAGGGTCTTTAGTTTCCACAATAGGGACAATGTGAAGTATGTGTACCTCAGCATTCATTTTTTCGGCAAGCGACAACGCATAAATAAAGGCATTCTTTGCTACGTTAGAAAAATCCGTTAGAAATAATATCTTTTTCATTTTAAATTTATAAGTGATGCTTTTTTTCAAAACTTACTAATTTAGTAAGCCCTAACCCAACCACAAAAGTATCGTAGGCGTCATTTTTCACTTCATACGTTGCAGAAAGGCCAAGTTCCCAGTCGTGGGGAATTTCTACCATATATTCTGCCCCAACAAGAAACATAGAAAAATCCTTCTCCTCACTGAACTCCTTACCATATCCTGCCAGCAATCCCAAGGAATGTAAAGGGTTATAGGTAACTACCGCATTTACAGATAATGGATATTCTCCTTCAATAAAATTATTTTCCAGTTCTCCGTTCTTTTCTTCAATGATAAAACTTTCAAAAATCATATCCGAATGCACCCCTAAAGCAAATTTATTGGAAATCCAGTAATTTACGTTCAATCCGAGAGCAGCTGCAGAACTGATTTCATTTTTTTTGTATCGATATTGTGTTTGATGAAGGCATGCCCCATTATAGCAGATATCCCTATTTTCCCTTTTAAGGAAGCATGTTCTTCCAATTTTTCTTGCGCTCTGCAATTATGGATGCTTATCGCCGATATAAGTAAAAGGCCTACTATTGGTCTCATCGTCATCTTGATTTATTTAATACCTAATTCTTGTAATCTTAATAAAAATAATTCTGATATTCTGTTATGAAAACTTATAACCCCGTAACCTATTCCCTCTTATTACCTTTCTTAAAAACACTATCCTCCGGTTATTGAATTGTCCGTAATGATGGGTTAATACAAAAATCAATATTGGTATAATGAGCCAACACAAATATCCCAACACAATCTTGGAAGAAGCCATCATGGCATTGACTTGTGTTGTTTGGTACATACTCATGCCGTCGCTGAAATCTCCTGTATCCAAATAGACAGAAATATCACTCAGGCTTTGCCATTGTCCCTGATAAGCTGCCCAACTAATAATTGCTCCTGCAAACGCTGTTGCTATAAAAGTCCGCACCAACAACATGATGCCTATAAGGCTAAGCATATCGTCTATTTGTAAGTTTAAGGTAGCATAATACCAGATCCCAATGAAAAGAATTCCTAATCCTAAACCTTTTATAAACATTGGAAAATAGAGATACTCTATATTCATTTGCGGTTGGATCATCAAATACAACATCAGAGTATGAAGAAAAAAAGCCATAAAGCCCAAAATAATATAGTATTTTACATTCCATTTATTTTTAAAACCATGAAAGGCAAGAAACCCTGCTATAACAATTCCGGGAATCATCCATAGGTTCAGCTTTGCATTAATAAGATTGTTATACCCTAAAACACCCACTGTGTATTGGACAAAAATACTGCTGCTTGCCAAATATGCGCCTAGAAACAAAAGTAATATCATCCCATGCCATACATTTACTTTTTGAACAATCAGTTCAAATTTGATGAGTTTGCGTTTTAGAAATTTTTGCCTGTAAATAAGGGCCGCCAAAAGTATTACGCTTATCAAAAAGGAACCTGTAATAAAGGGTGAACTGAACCAACCTTGCTGTCGCATAAAGGTAAGCCCTGCATTCAGGCACATTGCGGAAACGGAAAATAAAACCAAAGACAGCCAGTCAATCTGATACAAAGGCTTTTTAAAGCCAAAGCGTTGGTTGTGCTGGAAAATCAACGACAGGGAAGCAATAACTAACATCATTATCGACATATAGAAGTAAGGTGCCTGCCAACTGCTGTTGAAGATTAAATCAGCCATAAGGTAAGAGGAGAGTTGCCCGATGCCAATCGTTATAGGGTAAAATATAGAGTAGAATCTCCCTCTTTCTCCTGTTGGTGATAGGATGAACATAACTGGCAACATCATTTCTATCATGGCAAACATTTTAAGCAAGCCAATAAAAAAACTTCCTCCAATGACCATCAATATATTGTCTGTTGTTCCTATCAAATAAGAAATACCAGCAACGACAACAGTGCAAAAAACAATTATTTCTTTGGAGCGAAAACGCATTTTGACACGCATCACGATAGTACCGGCAACAGCCATTCCGATAGTTGTGGCATTATTTGCCATAGAAATATATTCCGAATAGGTTGCCAATGCTCCAGAAATATCAGATATATTGCTGGTATAAATGCCATTTAACGCTAACAGCGGTAACAGAAAAATAATAATCAGCAGCAGCATAATCGGTTTGGGAACCCAAGTGGCAAACGGTCCTTTATTGTACATAACGCTGCTATTTTAAGGTAACTTCTACGTTCATGCCTGCGCGCAGCAATTTCAGATCTTCAGGATTGTTGTTTTTGGTAAACTCAATCCGCACTGGGATACGCTGCTGCACTTTTACAAAGTTCCCTGTCGAATTATCAACCGGAACAGCCGAATATCTGGCTCCTGTAGCTCCGGAAATAGCCGTTATTTTTCCTTCAAATTCTTTTCCGCCCAATGCATCAACCCTAATTTTTGCAAAACCACCGATGGCAACTTTTTCCATTTGTTTTTCACGGTAGTTGGCTGAAATCCAAATGTTGTTAATGTCAACAATTGTAGCCACCTGCTGGCTTATATTTAACAACTGGCCTACATTTACGGTTCTTCTTCCCATAATTCCATCGTGTGGGGCGGTAATTACCGTATAGGAAAGATTGAGTTTTGCCATTTGAAGTGCATTTTCGGCACGTTTTATTTCCGCATCATTCATTCCCAAACGAGATTGCACTTCATTAACTGTCAACACACTTGTTTCTTTTGTATTTGTAATTGCTTGATATTGAGAAATTATGACTCCCAATTGAGCTTTGCTGGCATCATATTCGGTTTTTATTTGGTCAAACTGCTGGCGTGTAACGGCTTCGTCTGCCAATAAATTTTTGTAGCGGTTGTAATTTTGTTCAGCATTCCACAATCTTGCTTTGGCAGAATTGATGTTTGCTTGTGCCGCTTCAATATTTGCTTGTGCGGTATTGATATTGTTTGAAGCGGTTTTAACAGAATTTGAAGTTACATTTTTGGATGCCAATGCAGCCATATAAGCCGCTTCTGCCTGTCCTAACTGGGTTTGTATTTCCCTGTCGTCTAAAATGACGAGTGTATCTCCCTTTTTTACGTATTGGTGTTCTACAAACCGTATTTCTTTAATATAAGCCGAAACACGAGTATTTATAGGATTGATGAATGATTCTACTTGTGCCGCATTGGTGTATCGATCATTTCCTATGTTTAAGTAAGAGGTTATAACCCAATATAATCCTACCAAAACAAACACCAATATAGTCATACTAATGATTTTTCCAGTATTTTTCTTCTTAACAGGCGGTTTTGGCTTTGGAGTAGTTTCTTTTGAAACTGTTTCTTGAACTTTATCTTGATTTTGTGACATATCTTTTATCTTTTATATATGAGCAAATGAAATAATTATAGTTTTCCGCTTTCTTTTACTAACTTGTAATAAGCAAAAATGAGGTTGATTTCTGAATTGGTGTATTGCAACTCTGCGTCTAGTTTGGTGTTGCTAGCATCAATTAAATCAAGTAAAATAGCTAATTGATTGTTGTACTTGCTTTCCATAATTCTGTAATTTTCATTGGCTAAATCTTTATTTTTTTCAAATGTTTTATTTTGGGTAACAGATTCGTTGTATTTGATGTATGCCGCTTTCACAGCTACGCTTATCAACTGTTCAGCTTCGTTTGCTTGTGCTTGAGCTCGTTCTGTTTCATATTTGTTAAGTTGGATTTTTTTCGGCGTTTTATAAAGTGAACTGATATTATAACTAAGCGATAAACCTACATTCCATCCATTTGAATACATATCCAAAGCAGGTGAAATAGTAGTAATGGGACGTTGAAGTGTATTTCTTGCAAAAGCAGATAAAACAGGCATACGCTCTGCTTTGGTTATTTTTTCAGAAACTTCATATAGTTCAACTGCCTTTTTGGTCATCATTAAGATGGGATGGTCTTGTATATTGTTTTGATAGGTTTCTAAAAGCGAAATTTCGGGATTTTCATTTAATATCGTTTCTTCTGCTATAATCTGTGTTTCTTCTGGCAATCCCAAAGCTACAGTGAGTTGTTTGTTTAAAATTTGAATGTTATTTTCTATCACTTGCAAAGACAAATTAAGATTTGAAATTTGCAATTCGCCACGGATAACATCATTTCGGGTTACCATTCCTTGTTTGAAAAATTGGTTACTGTTCTTTAATCGCTTTTCTGCAAGTTCAATATTTTTTCGATAAACACTTGCTTGATTTTGCAATTTATACAAGTCCAAATAGTATCCTAATGCGAGTAATTTGATATTTTGTTCATTAGACAGATAACTAAGAGAAGCTATATTTTCATGTAACGATTTTGCCTGAATAGCATTGTTTACTGCATTTCCTCTCCAAATTAATTGAGTAGCTTCTATAGCATATACGTTTCCAAAATGAGGCATATCTACTTTTGAAAAATTAGAGAAATTTTCATCTAAAACAGATACATCACCAATATAAGTTACACTTACATTCGCATTAAAATCAGGAAGTCGCTGGTTTTTAGCAACCTTTATGTCTTGTTTAGCGATGTTGATGCCCGCTTTAGAAACAGCTAATGAAGGGTTGTTTTCTGTAACTAAAGAAAAAAGTTCATCAATGGTAATTTTTTTCTTTTGTATTGAATCTTGGGCATAAACAAATGAACTTAAGAATAGGCAAGTTATCCAAAAAAAAATCTTGAAAGGGTATGATTTCATACTAATTTAGTGTATTTATATTTTCAAAGTGCAAATTTAAAAATAAAATAGCTTTATAAAAGGTTGAAAAAGGATTAAAAGAAGTTTAAATGGTATCTAAAAATACAATTTCATTTTTGTTTCTATACTTCTTCGGACTTAAACCTGTATGCTTTTTAAAAAATTTACCAAAGGCATATTGGTCTGAAAATTGAAGTTCTGATGCAATGATATAGATTGTGTTTTTGGTACTGAGTAGTAATGTTTTTGCCTCATTAAGTAAGGCATTTGCAATAAATTCTGTAGGTGGTGTTTTAGTTGTTTCTTTGACACAGATAAAAAGATATTTGATAGATATATTTAGTTGTTTGGCATAAAAAAGCAACTCTTTTTCTGTTTTAAAATGAAAAGAAACCAATTCGATAAATTGCAGTGTGATTTCTTCTTTTCGGGTATTTAGTATCGTTTCAGATTGCAGTTTTTCTGCTAATGAATCCATTAAAGTATAGATAATGGTTGTGAATAATGCAATGATAATTTGTTCCTGAAAAGAAGACTCTTTTGTGTTCTGATTGACGTGATAATTCAATAATTTAACCAATCCTACGGTTTGACTAAAAGCCTTTTTTTCTAGTTTAAAGATGTTTTGATTTTTTTCTGCATTTATAATTTGGTAAACATCATATCTGCTGAAATTAAAATAGATTTTTTCTCTAGTAATTTCTCTGTTGTGTATTAAAATATACATTTTCAGCGTTTCAGTAAAACGGATGATTTTATAAATATTTTTTTTTGAAATCAATATAATATGTTCGTTTTCATAAGATACAGGCTTTCCATTTATTTCCATCTGCATAAGTCCTTTTACTAAAAAAATGACGATGTTGCCTGATGGGCGCAAAAGATAGCCTTCTTTAGCATTTTTAAAGAAGTCTTTTTCGGTGAGTATTTTTATCAATGGCATTTATAACAAATTTTAAAGAAGTCTAAGGTATTGTTTTTAGCAAATTGATGCGCAAGATTTTTATAAGTTGAGCCGTTGGCCCGGTGCATTCCTATGGTTTCAATACGATTTTATTTACGTTATTTTAAGTGGTTAGCTTTTTATTCGTGTAAAAAAAAATTAGATGGCCTAAATACTAACCCAATACGTATGCTGTTGGTACTCTCTGAATAATGCAACAAACTTTCAGCATAACCTGTATAATATTGTAAGGATAGATATTGATTGTTGTTTTTTCCAATTCGATAATAAAATTGTGTTTGAAATGAGCCTCTATTGTCCCAAGTTGCTCCCTTCTTTGCCGTTATTTCAACTACGAATCGGTTATCTCTAGATTTTTTTATAAGATTTGCTTCAAAATAACCAATGTATTTTATTAAATCGGGATTATCACTTTTATAAGCAAATGGAATCCATGTACTTATTGCTAATGTAATAGAGCCAGGAAAGGCAATCCTATAATGAAAACTTACTTTGTTCCAGGAACGGGAATCTATACTGTCTTTACCATTGGATTCATGGTCCAGTCCAATACCTACCATATTTAACAATCTGTGCTTGTTTAAATAAAATTTTCCTAGACCCATGCCGGGATTATAATTGTTTTCAGAAAAAGGGCTTGAATTTTTATAAATGTTCCAAAATGACTTTTGAGTATATGTAAAATACAGGAAAGAATTGAAAGGCAGTACAGCATTGGTTAATCGGTCCTTAATGCTGATTTGAAACTTAGCGTCTGAATTATTTGAATTGATAGGTTCATTTACTTGGAATCCAGTGATAAAATAGTTGTCTTTAAATATCGTAAATTGAGGTGCTTCTTTTAGCAAGTTATTTATAGAATCTCGTGTATTTGTTTGTCCCAAAATGCTATTACATCCTATTAATATACTCACCACTATTACTATTTCCTTTTTCATAATCATCTTTTAAATATTTTTTCTAGGTTCTCTTAAAAATAAGCAGTATAAAGTTATTTTTAAATTTTTTTATGTTCTCATTTTGTTTAGATAGCACAGAGAAATTCTTATAAAAAAGGATTCGTTATGGAATTAAAAGTGCAGTTTTTTTTAATAAATCATACAAAGTTGATTTACCACGAAGATCATATACATCTGAAAATCATAGTTTAAGCTGCCTGTGTTTTTTCATCTGAAAATATTTTTATATTATTTTTATTGTATATTACCTATCCACCTTTTTTTATATTCGTTTTTATAAATATGTTTCCAGCGTCTATGACTCCATAGATAATTTTCGGGATTTGCAATAATAGCACTCTCAAGATTTCTTATAAAAAGATGTGTTATTTTACCAACTTGATAGGGTTTTGAAAAATCAAAAATTGGTGTAATGATGAATTTATAGTGTCCTCTCTTTGTCTTAATAATATTAGCAAATAAAGAAGTAGTTTTATTTGAAGCTGTATAGAGTTCAGCACCACTCATAAAGGCAGTCTTTTGAGATAAAAAAGATGCCCAAAAGCTTCTTTCCGAGATATTTGGATTTTGATCAGCGGCTAAAATTAATATATGATTTTTTTGATCAAATGGTTTTATATCTCTTTTCATGAATTTTGACGGAATCATTTTAGAACCGAATCGACTTCTCAGTCTTAACATAAAATTATTTGCTGCTTTACTACTTAATTGTTTATAAACAACTAGTACGTCTGCTTTATGAAACATGGATGCAATATGTGCATTCGCCCACTCCCAATTAAATTGATGACCTAAGTAAATATGACAATTTTTGTTTTCAGAAATAATTTTTTCAAGCTCTGAATAATCTGCGGATATATGCGACTGAAGGTCTTTTTTAGATATTGATAATAATTTTATTGTTTCAATAAAGTTGTCACAAAAATTTTTATAAAATTGTTTCTCAATATTTATTTGTTCTTTTTCAGATAATGATCTGAAAGTTATTTTTATATTTTCAGAGACAACTTTTCTACGATATTTTATTAGGTAATAGAGAATATAATATGCGAAGTCAGAAATAACATATAATATTCTTAAAGGGAATAGTGAAATAGGATATAGGAAAGCAAAAATCATTGGAAGAAATTTTATAGTTTATAAAAAATGAAAAGTGGTAATTTTCATTAAAATAGTAATCTTCTTATTTTTCTATTAGATTTATTAATTGTGATTTCAAATTTTGAGCATGATTATACCCTATTTGATAAATCTCATCAATTTTTTTAAACTCAAAAATCCCATAATTCCCCATGTTAGGTGGTTCAATATAGACATCACATTTATTCATTTTACTATCAATACTATTGTTAAATGAAATGTGAAGTGTTCTTTCAATCATTCTTTTGTATCCCATTTTACCTTCCATTTTATTTATAGCATTAACATTTATTCCAATAATTTTATCACATTTATTTTCAATAATATCAGTTGGAAAATTGTTTAAAATACCACCGTCTGAAAGATAGACACCTTCATGAAATACTGGATGAAAAACTAACGGCACGCAGCAAGAAGCTTTTACAGCAGTAGATAGTGATCCTGTACTAAAAACGTGTAATTTAGCATTGGTTAGATCGGTAGCCGTTACATAGGTTGGGATTTGTAATAATTCAAGATTATCGTGTGTAATGTATTTTTTTGTGATTTTTTCAAAAATATCGGGTGAAAACAAACCACCACTTCTAACAAACAAATTTGAATAATTGAAAAAATTTTCGGTTTTACCAATTTTTAATATTTCTTCTGGTCTGAAACCGGAGGAATAAAATACACCAACTAAGGATCCGGCACTAGTACCCGCAATCACGTTTGGTTTTATACCTAACTCTGTTAGATATTGTAGTACACCAAGATGAGCTATACCTTTGATTCCACCACCTGATAATGCTAATCCTATTCTAGACATAATTTTTTTTTGAATTTGATTTTTTTAAGTTTAACAGATTTGTCATTTAACATTGTTTTTGATCTATATACCGTTCAATTTTTAGTTTTAATTCATTTGATTGTTCTTTAAATTGACAATGTTTTTTGGATTCCTGTTTGAATTTTTGTCTATCTGTAGTTTCTTATGATTTTACTTTTTCGAAGCATTTTAGCTGCATCATTTACCTCTTGTTTTGTCTTATTTGACAGTTTCTTTAACTTCTCATGCAACTTTTTAGTTTTTCGTACATTTTTTTAAATAATTTGCTAATTGCCATAACCAGCAATTGTAAAATTTTAATTTTAAAGTTGTTCTTTTTAATAATTCTATAATTTACAAAGCATGAATGGCTTTTCTTAAATGTTCGTAAGAAATGTGAATTTCATCTTTAAAATTTTCCCATTTTAAATTAGCATCGTCTTGCTTTTCTTTTAATGTTGAGATTATAACATTTATTTTTTCGTGTGCAGTTATCATTTCTTCATTATACCCTGTTGTTAATTCTGCTTTCTTTCCATCAAAGTTTTTTTCTAAAATTTCTAATTGTAATTTTGTTTTAATTAATAACGGAGTAAAAAAGTCAGCTAATTTTAAAAAGACTGGGGTGTTTTCAATTTCAATTTTAACAACTTCCAATTTTTGTAAAATATTTTTCTTTTGCTTTAAAAATAATTCTTTAGTTTTTGCCTCTCCTTCATCTAATTCATTTTCTAAATCAGTTAGAGAATTATCAAGAAAAGCATATTCCTCATCAATTTGAGAATTTAGTTCTACTCTAAATTTATGAAGGCTATTTTTGATTTTTGATTTAGTTTTTTCAAACTCTTCCTTTGCTTCAGCTTCTCCAAGAGATAATTGAAATGCTAAATAATCTAATTCTTGTTGGTCTTTTAGCAATTGACCTGCAATCTTTACTAAGATTAAGATTGGTTTTTTTGTTTTCATTGTCATAATTGTTAATTTAGATTAGATATCGATTACAATTGGGATTTGAATTTATGGTTAAATATGAATGATTGTTTCATTTTTTGCTGTTTTATTGTTTAAAAAAATAGTAATGATTTGTTGACTAATAAGACTAGTGTTAGCATTGCAGTTTTTATGTTTGTTAATGAATAGGTGAAAATATCTAGCTTTTATTTTGGAAGTTTCTTCTCCAATCATTTTAGCTATACAATCTTGAATATTTGAAAGTAATTTGCTTATAGGATTAGTTTTTAGTTTACTTTCGTTAGTAATTGTTATGAAAGTACATTTGGGATTACCCAAGTGGTTAAGAAAAATTTGAGAACAGATTAAACAAGTCGTGATATTATTTTGAATAGTTTTTTGTATTTCACTTATTTTTAATCCTGTTAAAAATAAATCATTATCATCTTCATTTTCCATTACTGCGACTGTTAAGTCTATTTGACCATAAATTTCTCTTATTATTTCTGAAACATCAGTTGCCTTGTTGAAGTCTGAAATATCAGTCAAAAAAGTAATCAGATGACCCGTTTTTATTTCTTCAACATGCTTCTTTAGTATATCTAATTCATCCGCACTCTTTGCTGGGACAATCACAGTTGCATTTTCCAAGAGAAAAGATTTTACTATCTCTTTGCCTAACTCACTTGTTCCGTCAATAACGAAAGTATTTTTATGGTTTAATCTTTTACTCATTATTGGTATTGTTAAATGATTAGACAAATATTAGTATAGATAGGGCATTAAGAAAGGTCTACAAAAGGTGGGAATTGGTCAAAAAGAGGGTATCCGATTAGTGAATTACTTTCTGATAATTGCATCAATTTTTTTGACAATTTCATTTGTGCTAAGTATTTTAGTATCTAGTCCTAAACTTTTTTTATTATAAGGCTGGTATTTATCCAAATCAGTAACTGAAAATAATCCGACCGTAGGTGTTTGCACTGAGCTTCCTAAGTGCATAATTCCGCTATCGGCACTAATAAAAATAGCCGTATTTGCAATTAATGATCCTATTTGACGAATATCAGTACTATAAAAAGTAGGTGTTTTAAAAGCAATTTGAGAAACGTTTTCTACAGGTAAAACTTCAATGATATTAAGATTTTCAAATACTTTTTTTAATTTTTCAAATAATTCCATCCACCATATTTCTGAATAGCATTTATTTCCAGTTGCGTAAGTAAATAGGCAAATTGTTTTTTCTTCTTTATTTACAATAAGCTGATTTAGTATTTTTTTTCCTTCAGTAATCTCTTCAGAATTTAATTTGAAATCTAATGATGGAATTTTCCTTTCAACATTGGGTATTCCAATCGTTGACAAAAAAAACCGTAAACTATATACAGGATGTTTAGCCAGATGTTTATAATCTTTATATTTTAAGTTAAAATACTCATTTTCATCATCAAAAAGCTTGTATGTTGAATTAGCAAATTTGGTTGAAAGCCTACCAGATGACGAACCTTTATCAACATTAATAACAATATCATATCGCTTTTTTCTAATAGATAACCACGTGAAAAGATATTGAATCACGTTTTTAAACGGTTTTTTGGGTAGTTGAATTATTTTATCAATGTTTGGATAATTTTTAAATATAATTGTAGATAAATTTCCTTTTACAAATAAATCAATTTTGCTATTTGGAAAAGTATTAATTACTTTTTGTACTAATGGAGTCATTAATAATTGATTTCCTAACCTGTGATTGGGTCTACAGATTAGTATTTTTTTGATATCTTCTCTATTATTAATTGAAGGAAAGTTATTGTCAGAAGAATTGTTAATATTCTTGGTCACTCGATGTGTTATTCTTCTTCTAATTATGTTAATTTCTTTAAAAAAATCCATATTTTGGTAAAAGAATTAGACAGATTAGTGTTGTTTTTTATTGTTTATTGGATTAACAATTGCAGCAACAAAGTTGGTAATTAGTTCATATTTTAATAGGTCTGTTTAAGGCAGTAGTTGGTCAAAAAAGGTTTTAAATCATAGCGAAGTTGACACCTAATTAATTTTTAAATTATTCAAGTGATTAAATTTAACTATTATTATATGATTTCGGAATCGAAAACTAGAAGACTAATTATTAAGTTTTAGATATGAGAGTGGATTTTGAACCCAATAGATGAGGTTTGAAATATCAAATAATGAATTCTGCCTAGAATATTTTTTTGGAGTAGCAGAGTTAATCCGCGATATTGATAGTAATTTTAATATTTATAAGAGAGGTCATGTTTTACTAATATTGTTTTAGCAAGATATCCATAAATTATTCCCAAAAACATAGCTACAATTACATCTGTAGGATAGTGTACACCATTATAAATACGGCTGTAGGCAACTAAAATAGCCCAAAACAACAATATGCCTTTTAACCAATTGTATTTATTAGGCAATAGTAGAATGAGAAAAGTAGCAAAACCAAAAGCATTAGCTGAATGTGAAGAAATAAAACCGTATTGTCCACCAGGTCCTGCTTCGCTTAAGTGGATAAACTTTTGCAAAGCTGGTTCGTGAGATGGTCTTAATCTTTTGACAATATTTTTAATAAGATGCGATGCGGTTTGGTCGCAAAATGTTATTACTAGACCTATCGCAATAAAAACTGAAATACTTTGCCTTTTATATTGTTTGATGATTATGTAAACTATTAATAAATAAAATGGCGCCCAAAATATTTTATCGCTCGCCCAATACATAATTTGATCAAAAAAAGGATTGTGAATTCCGTTTAAGTAAAGGAATAAATAAGTGTCAAGTTCTTTTATCTTTTCTAACATATTTTTTTATTTTTCGAGCTACTTAATTTTTTTGCAAAATTAGATGTTCAATAGTATAAGAAAAAGCTTTTTTTAAATCTATTTTTGGTAAAAATCAGTTATATTAGAAAAATGAAGTTTTACCTTTCCGATACTCTGAAGGAGAAGTTCCAATCTTTTTTTTAAAAAATTTCCCAAAAAAAGATTGATCGCTGAAATGTAATTCATCTGCTATTTGGGAGATTGTTAATGATGTGTTTTCTAATAAAATTTGAGCTTCCATAATTACGGCATCATCAATTAATTGACCTCCTGTTTTTCCTGCAATGTCTTTTAATACTTTGGTTAAATAACCAGTAGTAACAAAAAGTTGATCTGCATAAAACTGTAAACCACGTTCTCTTTTAAAATTATTTTCAAGAATTTTTAGAAATTTCATCATAAGCTCTTCTTTGCGAGAAATTTCAATTTTTAGGTTGGAATGTTTTTTCTCGTATATTGATGCAATTTCAAGCATGACTATACTGAAAGCATGACTAACCATTCGGTGTCCAAAAAAGCTATTTTTGCTTTGGATATTTTTTTTTTGTAAAAGGTTTACCAAAAACAGAAAAGACTCTATTTCTTGATGCCCAAAAGAAAGTTTAAAAATTATTTTGGAAGTAAAAAAATCGAATGCCTCAATATTATTTTTATTGACGTTGCTTTTAAGTGCAAAATCAATTGTAAAACTTATTCCAATTAATTGTATTCCTTCATGTATATTTAAAATGTGTGTTAGTGTTTTAGGAGAAACAATTACAAAATCATTTGCCTCAAGTGTATAGTTAATGAGATTTAATTGAATGCTCAATTTACCTTTAGTAACTAATATTACACTAAAACTATTCGATCTAAATGGGTAAGAAATTGGATTCTCATAAATAATATCTTTGTTTGAGTACACATGCAGTCCTTCAGATTGAGGTTTCTCGTCTAAGATTTTTAAAATATCACTTATTGTGTGTAATTTAATTGTGCTTTTATCCAACTTGTTGAGTTTATAACGATACAAAATTAATCAATTTCAATCAGTTGTAAAAGATAAGTAGCGTTTAGTAGTTATTTTCGTTAATTAAATCAGCCTATTATTTCCAATGGTATTGCCTTGTCTAATATGTTGGCGTAATCATTACTATCATCACCACCATCTATATATTTTGTGAAATTTTCACCAATAAATCGATAGAAAAGTACACCCAATACAATGTGTTTGTAGTCCCATCCATCTATCGAAGCACTTACTTCGTTGTCTATTTTCTATTTTTTAGCACATAATTCTACTCTTTGTATTACACTTGTCTTTATATTTCTTTGGTTATACCATAAAGTTTTTAATCTTTCTTCTCACTTCTCTTTGCACTTCCTCAAAATCGGGTAAATCTTTGATTTGATCACTCATGGACTTTTTCCACCGTGCATTATATTGTGATAATTTTTGTTCTAGTTTGGCATGAAAATCTTCTGGTTTTAATTCTTTACTTGTGCATTTGTTTCGGAACTGATTGGTGTAATATTCAATCTCCATTTTTTCTATTTCTACTAAATACCAAATGTCGTAGTAGTCTCTTGGTTGTGTGCGTTGCATGGTGCATCTTAATTTTTCGATTAATAACTCTTCCAAGGGATAGCATAATAGTTTGTAATCCTCTACATCTGAATAATCCACAATAGCGTTTTTCACTACTGGTTCAAACTCCAATCTTTCGCTTCTAGAAATGTCCACTTTTACTTTTTTGTTGTTTCCGAAACCACCTAATGGACCCACATAGCCTAAGTAAAAATTGATGCCACCATCTTCATGCTCGTTATCATCAATTATTTCTAATGGAATATTGGACTCTTCCCTTATTTCTACAAAAGACTCTTTGAACCAATCAAAAATTTGATCGTTTGTTATTTCATTATCTAACAATGTGAAATCTAAATCTTCTGAGAAACGATAGTCTTCAAAATATACTTTCTTTAATACGGTTCCTCCTTTGAATACTATTATTTTTGAAAGTTGCTCGTGATTTGCTATACCCCAAAGTATCCAGGATAAAATGTAATCTTTCTCGATTTGTTAGTCACGAACCCCAACTTGGTTTGCTTTCTTCTGTATTTCGCCTAGTTTAATCATGTGAAGATGGCTGATTTAATGGTTTCTATATCTAAATTTTGTTGAATACACCAACGGCTATTTCTTTTTCCAGTCTTAGGTAATTCAGTATCTAAGACTACATAGGAGGCTGTTTTTAGTTTTTGTAGTTCTTGAATTATTTCCGTTTCAATTTCAAAGAGTTCTAAAATATATCCCAGTCTTTTCACGACCGCCTGTGAATCGAATTTCATAGTGTATTCTAAAAGCTTCTTGTAATCTAATTTCTCTTTAGTGCTGTATATTGCTCTTGCCACCTCCACAATTCCTCCCGCATAATCCGGTTTGAAAAGGCAGTCTATAATTGTCTTTTCAATATCAGAACAGCTTACTTTATTGAAATTATCAATCCATGTTTTCTTTTCACCAAAAAAGTGACTTTCATTATGGTAGATAAATTGAAATGTGATGTCTTTAATCTTTATCTCTGAAGGCCTGATTTGTTTGGCCACCACAATTTGTTCTTTTAATGATGGTTGTGTTATTAGATTGTGAATTTGCAAGGCCGAGTAATAACCGATATAATGATTAGCCTCGTTTACCAAATATTTTACTATTAGATGCCAATCAGGCATAAAGGTTTCTGGATTTTCTTCATAAGGAATAATGTAGTAAACACCATCTTTTATTCGCATTAGTAATCCTCTTTTTGTCATATCACTTATTAATTCTCTAACTGTACTTTCCTTTGCTTTAGGGAATACTTTTAAAGCTGCTTTAGAATCAAAACACACTTTCCCTTTATCATTAAAGTATGATAATAATTCGCTTGATTGTGTTGAAATATATTTATGCTTCATAGTAATAATGTCAGGATAAACCTGACTACAATGATACAAAATACAACTATACGTTTTATTATTTGACACTAAATTATGTTTCGTAGCGATATTGTCAAGATAAACCTGACTATTTAACTATAAAACATAACTTTTGTTAGTTTTTAGAAATATCATTCCTAAAATGTATGTGTTATGTGAATTAATTTTAGTTAAGCTTTGGCAGTAAACAGCATTTATTGCCGAAACTTAATCGTATTCATAGGAGTCAATAAAAAACTTTAAATTGTATAATTCAAGTACACAATCGTCTTCTAAATCTTCGTTTTTTAGTTGGTCTATTTCAATAAAGGATAGGTCATTTGCAAAGGATTTTTCGCCGATTAGGTGTTCGATGTGTGTATAAACTGCTTCTCTAAGTCTTGGGTTGTCTTTGTGGACGATGTAGTTTTTTAGCAACACTTTTATTCCTAAATCGGTTGGTTTGTTTGGGTTTTGTAATGGGATGAAATACATTTCGCTTATTCGTAAAGTGATGCCGTAATATTCTAGTGGTTTGTCGGTGCCGTTTTCATATTTGGTTAGGTTGGTTTCGGGTTGGAGAAAAGCGGTTATTTTCCAACGTTTTATATTTGGAGAATGACGAACTAGTAATTTTACTTCTTTGAAAAGATAGGGATTTCCGTTTGCTGTAATGATTATCTCTTCACCGTTTGTTTTGTTTTTGATGATGAGGTCTAGATCTTTGTTGTATTGATGTAGTATCTCGATTAGTTTGTCGAAATGGGTTTTTAGTTCTTCTTTTGGGATTTCGTTTAGGAGTAGAAAAACGAAGTTGTTTTGTTGGAAGTAGTTCCAGAAGTTGGTTATTGTTTTCATTTTGTTACTTTTTGTTGAAACGCGGATTTACACGAATTTTATCTTTTGTCTTGTGCTGTTTTTTCGAATGCAATTAAATTGACCATCTCACGTAATCTAGAACGAATTCGGTTGCCGTAGTGGGTTTCTATTTCTGAGGCTGATAGGTTTGTGGTGATATGGGTTTTTAGTTTTTTGGTGATAAATAGATCATATCGGCTTAATATAATTTCAGCCATTACATTGCATTCGTTACCGAAGTATTTTAAGTTATTTTCTGTTCCTAAATCGTCGAAACAATAGGTTCTTGGTTCGGATTGGTAGAGTTTTCCAATGCTGTATTTGTGAATGATTTGGTAACCATCTTGGATGAATTCAAAGCTGATGTCTCGACAGGGTTTCACGTAGAATTTGTGTTCGGTTGCTGTTAGGTATTTCATTAGGTTAATTAATGATGTTTTACCGCAACCTATTGGTCCAGATAATAATATTCCCTTGTCGAGATTTATTCCGTATTGAAAACATGTTGGTTCATCCTTCAGGAAATAGGCGATTAGTTTGTAAACGATTGGGTAATCGGTTTCTATTATTTTGAAATGATTACCGTATAGTTCGATGCCTTTGTTTTCTAGCCATATTATGACTTCTGAATAGCTATAATGTGATTTTATATTTTCATTCATTGGGTTGCTTTTTTGTTCTCTAAAGCGAAGGTTTTGGAACACAGATGACACAGATTAAACGGATTTTCACGGATTTGATAGCTTCGCTATAATGGATTTACACGGATTTCATTTGTGCTATTTATAGAATTTTATATTTAACCGCAAAGTCCGCAAAGGTTTACGCAATCCCGAAAGCTTTCAGGACGCTAAGCCCTTCGACAGGCTCAGGGTGACAGTTCAGGTTAAAGAGGTTCGGCATAGTTTTTATCGGTTGTTGTGTTAAGGTTTTTTGCTCGATTTGTCGGTGTTGTGTCGGTGTTGTGGTTGAAATTGACGCTGTTGATTATCCAGTTTCGTGCTGCTGCTTGCCAATCGATCATTGGGATTTTGCCTCCGACTAGCCAACCGACACTGGAGAAATAATTGAAGAACTTTTGAGCTTCGAGTTCTGGGAAATTGTTTTCTTGGAAATAGGATTTGATTTCATCGATTGTTGGTTGTTTCTTTTCTTCTTTTTTCGCGGAACTTTTTTCTTCTTTTGATTTTTGATTTTTTAATTGAATATTATTTTTATCTTCAATTTTTTTTGCTTGCTCGTTCAAGTTTGCAACGTTTTTATCGTTTGAAATGTTTGTTTTGTTTATATAGTTTATAGAAGGTACTACTGCTTGTTCAGTACTTGTTTCACTACTGGTACAAGACTTGTTTAGAGCTTGTTCTGAAACAGGTTCAATAAGTGGTTCATTTTTTAGTTTTCTCTCACTTTTTGAAGCTGGTTTTAAATCTTCGGAAAAATTGAATAAAATGACATGACTTCCTTTGAATGGATTGTAGGATGGCTCGTAATTGATATAACCTAAACTATGTAAGTTCTTCAGGCATTTGTGATAGGTAGCTTTGGAACTGATTTTGCTTATTCGCATTACCTCATCGCGATTGATACTGATTGGGTTTTTAAAACGGTTGCAATTCCAAAATTGAAATAAGGCCATATAGAGGCTGACATGGGTTGGATTTAGTGCTTTATCTATTACTACTTTTTCGAAGAAGCCGGTTAGGTGTTTGATGTAGTTCATTTCGCTAGTGATTAGTGAAGAGTGATTAGTAATTAGTGAAAAGTTTAACCGCAAAGGGCACAAAGTTTTCGCAAGGTTCGCTAAGTTTTTTGATGTAGCTCATTTGGAAGTATTAAGATTGGAGTATTAAGTATTAAGACGAGAACCTGAAACAAGTTCAGGTTGACAAAGTAGTGGTTACTTGAAAAGCGTTGGTATTGCGTTTGTTTTGTTGGTGTTTAGTAGTTTATCGATGTCGGCATTGTCATAGTAAAGGGTACCGCCGATTTTGGTGTAGGTTAAGGTTCCGTTGATGCGGAGGTTTTGGAGTGTTCCTGGAGAGATGTTTAATAGATTGATGACTTCTTTTGATTTGAGCCATTTTTTTGACGTTGCGTTATCTTCAGCTTTTACAATTTTTTTGATATCAGCCAAAAGTTCATTTTTGAATTGATAGAGGTCTTCTTTTGTAAGGATTTCTAGTGTCATACGATTTGATTTTAATTAGTATCAATTGTTTTATGATTACAAACTACCCGCTATTTTATTTCATTTTATCCCAATGCGTTTCGTAGTACCGATGAAATTTAACATCAAAACATAAAGAAGTCCCGCAGTTGCTGACTCCATTATTTTGATTTGATACTATTTGATTTTTATTCCAGAATAGAAATGAAATGATTCAGTATTTTCATGTGTATGTGGAATAAAAAAAGCAGTAAACCCCTTGTCTTTATTGGGATTTACTGCTTTATATTTTCGTAGTTACGGATTTACTCCATATCCTCTCGTGCCATTTTTTGTTGTAGATTGAGCGTGAGTTCTTCTAAAAATTTAGTCTTACTACTTTTACGAGCTTTTATTTCGGTATATGTTTTATAGACGTTGTCCAATTTTATATTAAAAAAATCTTCAAATGATGAGGTAATCAAATTGATGTCGGCTGCTCCATGATTGATTGCTCCATTTGAAAATAATGCATAAATCAATTCAGTTAGTGCAGTTTTTGGCCCTGTCCAAACTATTACTTTATGTTTCTTTTCTTCAAAAATATCGGCATCATCTACTTTCAAGCGTTTTAAGGCCTGACGGATATAATGTATAAAACGATACATTGCTTTTACCTTAGCCCAAAGCATATCCTGTGCAGTTGAAAATTCCGGAAACTGATAATAATCTGTCATTGGAGTAAATGGGAAATTATTCCGATGGTTTCGGGTAAAAAACTGATGATCTAAATAACTATATCCCTGTTCCATGTAATGCACAAAGTCGGCATTCTTATAAAAGAACTTGTTTATCTTCCGAAGTTCTTTTTGTAAAAATTGTACTTTATAGGTTGTTCCAGCTTTTGGCATTCTCAATTCGCAAGACCTTACTTCAGTAAAGAAAATCAACAAACTCATTGGAATCGGTTTATTATTTTTAAAGAAATCAATTTCTTCGGGAACGGTATTAAAATCTCGTTTGTCCACAATCTCTTTTAAACTAGATAAGGTTTGATTACACAATATGATTCCTTTACTGGATTTATTGAGCATTGTATCGTTCGATTCTAAAATTTCGTTACAATTTGTATTGAATGCTTCGATTGTCTTCTTGAACATCATATAAAAATTAGTTGCACATCGATTTACCGTACTAAGAGATTGACTTATAGTCGTTTTGTATGGTGTTCATTACTTCCATGGTATAATTATCACGAGCCTGAACATAGGCTATCTTGGGGATAATTTTAGCACCCAATTTTCTTTTTTCGAAAGAAGCCGAAACTCCAAAATCAATTTGAGGGAAGTTTAGTTCGTTTGCTCTTTTTATGGTTTGAAATAGTAACTGTCTGTACAGATTGAATTCTTTCGCCCATTTATAATCCATACCAATAAGTTCCGGTACATAGGTATGATTTTGGTTTTTGTAGCAAAACATCACACCTACTAAAGGAGTGCTCTCTACTGTATTGAGGTTTAGCAAAATGAATTCCCAATTTGGACATTCATTCATCTTTTCAAAAACCGATTTTGCGTATTGAAATGTATTAATTGCATAGTTATTGTTTTTTACATTTTCATACAGTTGATATGTCACTTCCATTTCTGTATCGTTCAAGCTGTCTTTAATTTCAATGGTATAGTGTTTTTCAAAAGGAATAATCTCTTTATTAAAATGCTTACGGGAACGTGGAGAAAGCAACTTTGAAAAATCTTCATAATTCTGCCATTTTTCTGCATTATACACACAAGATTCCGGCATGTTAATTTTGAAATATCCTTGTTCTTGAATGACTTTATCCCAAGTATTTTTCTCTTCAAAATCTCTTAGAACCAGCATATCTGCTTTTACATCATTGTATTTTTCTTCCAATTTATCCAAAAGTAATTTTACTGCTTTTTCAGCCAATTCTTCTTCTTGATTGACATAACAATGTTTTCCTTCGGTGAAAAGACATCCCAAGCTAATTACTTTAGAAGTTAGATGCAATGGATTATTTTTTCGGATTTCTTCGAGCTGTTTGGAAACGGATTCTGTAGCCAACATATCATCTTTCCATATACCATACGTGCCAAATGTCATTAGCAGTATTTTACCCTTTTTATCTTTAATTGTGTAGTAGAAGAATTCCCAATTATTATATTGGTCTGTACTATTCTTGAAAGCCTTTTCCAGATATACCAAACCATCCCAATCGAAAATATTATTCTTACCCATCCGATTATTCCAGTCGGATTTGTTAATATCCTTAATCGTGGCTTTTTCTTCCATTATGATATCATCCTCTATTTTATTTTCGATAGATAATGCCTCCTCAAGACTTAGTCCGAAAGCCTTTCTCACTTTTTCATCACTATTGTTTGTTTCTTCTAAAGCTTTTGGGTAATGGTATTTCATTGCCTCTGCCAGTTCTTGAATGTCTTGCTTTTGATTATGACTTGAGAGCGTGATTCTAATTCCAGTATTCTTGATTGGTACAGCCGGGTAAATCCCTAGATTGAGAAAAAATCCCTCCTTAAATAAACGATGGACAAAATTGTAAGATGATACTGGAGTTCCCATTCCTAAAAAGAATACTGGAGAATCATTTTTGGAAATGATGGGTAGATTGCCTTGTGATAGTAATTGATTGAAATACTCAATCTTAGCAGCCAGTTCTTTTTGTCGAATTGTAATTTCCGGAGATAAGTGAATATTTGCCGATGCAATTGCCGCTCCGACAGAAGCAGGTTCTAATTGAGCGGAAAAGGTTAACGGACCACCAAAGTTTTTAATCTTATCTCGAAGTTTTTGGTTTTTGCATAGCAACGTTGCTCCACTTGCTCCAAAGGTTTTGCTTAATGTTCCAACTACCACAATATTTTCCGGTAGTTTTTTAATACTATCAAAAACGAATCCCGTGCCGTTTTTTCCTTTCCAACTCATGCCATGGACGTCATCAAAATAAAGGTGTAATTGACTATATTTTTTAGTTAATTCAATTAATTCCGAAATAGGAGCATAATCTCCAAACATTGAATATACGCCATCAGCCATGTACCAAATCTTATCACATTTAGAAGAAAGCTGTTTTATTTTTTCTTCTAACATGTTTAAATTATTGTGTCTAATCATCTCCACTGGAATACCTCTTAGTTTTAATAATTGACAGGCATTCTGTACACTCCAATGCACTTGATGATCCATAATTACACCATCTTCATCTCTCAATAATGTTGGAATAATTGCCAAATGCCCCAATGTGCTGTTTTTCGTAATGATAGGTGGAATACCATACATCTCTTCGATTTTTGCTTCCAATTCGCTGTAAAGCGGATGCGAAATGTATGATTTAGAGAGTGGGAATTGTGTGCCGTAATCCCTTATTGCCTGAATGGCCGCTTCTTTGATTCTATCATCTTGCTCTAAACCTAAGTAGCCCGTCGTTCCAAAATGATACATTTCTTTTCCTTTTATTTGGATCGTTCTGCCTGTTAGTTTTTTATCTTCTGCATAGAGATGCAAAACGCCTACATTTTTTGCTCCTGATAAAACTTCATCGACTGTATCGATGAAATTATTGTGTTTAATTTTCGCCATTTTTTTGTTGGTTTTGGTTAGTTAATAGATAGCTTTATTAGCAGTTATTTAGATTGAGTTTTTAAATTTCATTATAAAATTTGATATGATTTATATTACTTTATTGATTGCTCCGTATTTGACAAATTATATTCCCAAATAGACAAGCAATACTGTAATTTTCATCAAATTATCCCAAATTGACAATTTGAATAATTAAAATTGTTTCTATTTTTGTTAAATTTTAACCAACACTACATGAAACATGATTGCAGCTCATGATTTTTATGAGAATGAATACGCCCTATTTTGGGTTGAAAATGGCATTCTCTTTTTTGAATATAAACCTGACGTCATTCTTACCTTGAATGTTGCCAAGCGGGTTGTTGCTGACCGCATCCAATTTCAAAATGAAAAATCTTATCCAGTTCTTTGTGACATAAGAGGCATCATTGACACTGACAAATCAGGTAGAGATTACTTAGCCCAGTCTGGGTCACTATTGACCAAAGCAGTAGGTTTGATTGTACACCAAAAAGTTTCTATTACCATTAGTACTTTTTACTTACACATTAGCAAACCTACAGTGCCTACCCAGCTGTTTACCAACAAAGAAGATGCTATTCTGTTTTTAAATAACCACTTATAGCCTATGAACCAAAAGCACAATCAAGAGCGAATAGTTGCCATGCATCAAATGCTGTTTGAGATGGCACGAGGGAATTTCAGTAATCGTATTCCTTTGAGTTCTTATGATGATGAGTTAGAGACCTTGGTTGTTTTAGTTAACATGGTTGCTGAAGAAATGAAAGAATCCATTTTTCATGCTGGATATGTGAATCCTCATAGCACTTACCGTTTTATAACACAAACTAACTTAGTGTTGGATTCTTTGTTCTATATTAAAAGTTTTAATCCTGCTTTTTTGAGCGTTCTAGGTTATGAAAGTCTCGACCTAATTGATCATTCTCTTGAAACATTCTTAACCGACGAATCCTTTCACAAATTAAATTTTGTAAAAGAAGCTTTTCATGATAATTTTTCGAATCAAACCATGATTCCATTACAGTTTTTGACTAAAGAACAATTGATCTATTCCGTTGATTGTTCCATCACCAAATTGTTTAATAGGGATGAAATTATTTTGAGTTTTGTAGTTTCGAATCCACAAAACATGATTGACCCTAAAAACGAAGGAGAACAAGAAAAACAACCCAATTCAAGAAAAGCGGATGCTCTTTTGACACAAAAAGTTTATGATTATATCCTTGCTCATTTAGATGAACCTTTGCCATCCCTAAAAGACTTATCAAGACATTTTGGCACCAATGAATATAAACTAAAAGATGGTTTCAGGTATTTTTTCAAAACTAGCATCTATAAATTCTATACTGCTGAGCGATTGAAAAGAGCCTATCTCATGATTCAACAAACTACGATACCGTTAAAAAACATATCTACCCTTAATGGTTTTACTGACTATCCCAATTTTTCCAAATCGTTTAAAAAACAGTTTGGAATTTCTCCCAACGAAGTTGGCCGAAACTCAATGAGCAGTACAACTATTTAGCTTTTAGTGTATTTAATCCCTTTTGGATAAGTAAGCCTCCCGATATCACAAGTGTTTTTAATTTTAAATTATGAATTTTACTCCATAGAATTAAAACTATTGAGTGATGGGAATTTCTAATACAATACGGACTATATTTTTAGAGCTTGTACGTTACTTGTACATCTTACTTTTGGTTTATACGGCTGTAAGTAAAATAATTGACTTTGAAAACTTCAAAACACAAATTAGCCAATCTATAGTGATAAGTCCCTTTACCAATTGGATAGTATGGTTCATTCCTTTTATAGAGTTGATAATAGCCATCGCATTAGTAACCAAAAAATGGAAAAATTTAGCTCTTTATGTCGCCTTTTTATTGATGATTATTTTTTCAACCTACATTTACATTATACTAAATTTCATTCCGGACATCCCTTGTTCATGTGGAGGTGTATTGGAAAAAATGAGCTGGAATGAACATTTAATTTTCAACATCGCTTTTGTTGTTTTGGGTTTAGTCGCCATCCTTCTACAAAAATGTAATCTAAAAAGCATTAGCATCGTTAGCGTATTAACTTTTATAGGTATAGCCTCCGTATTTATGCTTTACAAAATAGCTGCCTACCAATTGCAAAAAGAAAACCCATTCATTAGAATATTTCACGCAAAATGGGTAAATTTTGAAAGCGAAATAGATTTAAATGTAAACTCCTACTACTTTGCTGGATTTGACAAAAACAATATCTATCTAGCCAATTATACTGCCCCAACTCACATTCTACAAATTGACACCACTTTATCCTCAAAAAGGGAGAGTATCATTAAACTAGAAGATACAAAAATCCCCATCAAAAAAGTAGCTATACAAGTAAATCCTCCTTTTTTCTATTGGATGGACGGTACGGTTCCTCTAATCATGACAGGGAATTGTAATGAGTGGAAAGTGACTTCTACACACCATAACATCTCTTTTTTTACTCAAATTGAGACATTAACTAACCATAACTTTCTCATTAGAACCAACAACGCAAAAAATGGAGAAAATATAATTGGAACCTTTAACCTAAATACCCCATTAGTATTCCACTCCAATTCAAACTTGTTAGAAAAGCAAAAAAACAGTGATGGAATTTTTGAAACGGAAGGAAGCCTATTTCATGACCCAATCAGTAAAAAAACAGGATATGTGTATCGTTATAAAAATGGTTATGTAGTGACAGACTATCATTTGAAAGAAATGGTTCGAGGCAAAACAATAGATACTTTTTATCAACCAAACATCAAAATCAAAAGAAATGAAAAAGGGCAAAAATTAGAAAATTTACCCACCCTTGTAAATAATAAAGTAGCTGCTTATGATAATTTACTATTTATAAATAGTCCTTTAAGAGGTCAATTTGACCACCTAAAATCATGGCAAAATAATGCAACTGTTGATGTGTATAACTTAGCGTCTAATCAATACCTATTCAGCTTTTACATTCCACTTTACAACGGTCAAAAACTACATAGTTTTACCGTAAACCATTCAAATTTATATGCTTTGGTTGGCAATAAATTAGTAAAATATACTTTCAGCAATGAATTCAAAACCATGGGGAAAACAACCCATTAAAAATATACTGGCCAGTAGCAGGGGAACGATTGAAAACCTGAAAAAGAGTAGATCATTAATTTTTAAATTTTAATATCATGAAAAATTTATTTTTAAAAAAAATGATTCCCATTTTTGTATTTGCATTAGGAATCTTAGGAGCTTTTGGCACCATGTCAATGCAATCTGCTGAAGAACTAGCTCCTAAAACGGGTTGGGCAACCAACCATTTAGGACAACCGTGTACGTTGCAAGTTCAATGCTCCGATACAGGAGTTACTATGTGTCGCGTAAACTATCCATCAGGTCAAATTGCCTATGACAAAGTAGGCAATACCTGTATTAATGCTTTATTCAGACCATAAAGCATCCTATTAACAAAAAAGAGGCAGTCAATTAGTTGACTGCCTCTTTATATTTAAATACCTTCTTTAATCCAATCAGCTGGTGACTCATCTTTTAAATAATGCGCAAACCACTGCTTCATTCGTTCTCTTAAATCGTAACGATTAGAGAGTTCCTCCAAAGAATGATATTCGTAGGGATACAATAACAAGGCAGCTTTTTTCTTCAACCGTCGCAATGCCAAATAAAACGTAACGTTTTGCTGCCAATCTACCTGCATATCATCCTTACCCGACCATAATAAAAGGGGACTTTTGATCGATTCGACATACGACAATGGTGAATTTAAGGCATAAGCCTTTCGGTCTTCAAACAAAGAACAGCCCATTCGCCATTGTTGAAACTCCATTCGCCACATGTCAGGTCTTCCGGTTCGCCAATTCATATTCAAATAAAAAGCAGGTAAATCAAATACACCGGCACCGGAAACAATGGTAGCAAATAAATTGGTTTGAGTAGCAATATAATTAGCTTCATATCCCCCAAAAGAATGGCCAATTAACCCAATCTTTTTAGGGTTAACTTCCCCTTTTTTCAAAACAGCATTCACTCCTGCAAGGGTACAGTCTAATGCTGATGGACCTGTTGCTTTTAAGTCAAATACAATGTCCGGAAAGAAAACAAAATAACCCTGTGTTGTATAATTACTGGGTACAAAACCTTCCGACGGATATAGACTAGGGGGTTCAAAATAATGCATATAACTAAATTGTCGTTGATATATATGTACAATCATGGGATATTGTTTACCCATTTCGAAATGGCTAGGATAACACAGAAATCCCTTTAAGGCCTGTCCTTTGGAATTGGTATAGTCAATCACCTCTACTCTTCCCCAATCATACTTTGAGTAATTCGGATTACTTTGAACAACCAAGTTCTGTTTAAACTGTCGGTTATTTTTGATGATTTGAGGAGGTAAATCAAATCGTTGTTCGATATAAACAATATCGGAATCCTTAACAAAAAATTGATTGGTTAAACCAGCGGTTAAAAAAGGTGTCATAGGTAAATTCCTCTTCCAAAAACAATAACCACTATCACCGTTCTCAGATTTAGCCAATAAAAAAAGTCCCTTTTTAAGTGGTACAACATGAGTTTCATAACCATCAAATTTTTTGAATATATTACTCATTAAATGAATAGGTAATCGATAAGCAATTTTTTCAGTCCTTCCCTCCGTGAGAAGTTTCATACGTCCGGTTGTTGGTTCAAATTCCCAAACATCATAGCGATCGTATATTAAAACAGTTTGATCATCAGGTGTCCATCCTGCAATACCATAAGCTTCACTATCACCAGCAAAGTCTTTCAACTCATTATAAAAAGGGTTCTTCATACCTTTAGTGATTGGCAAATGATGTGCTTTAGTTATATCATAATACCACCAGTGTTTATCTTTAAAATACAGTATATATTTTCCGCCCGGTGATGGCAATACTTCTAATAGATTAGAAGAGTGTTTCGCTAATAATAACTTGGTTTGTTGCGTTTGCAAATCAGTCAAATAATAATCAACAGGGCCATTAAAATCAAACTGCGGCTCATAAGCATGCGGATGATAAGAAACAACATATCGTTCTTTTCCTGCTAAAAAGAATTTGGGCAAAGCACCGGAATTCAATGCTACTATAGTATTTTTCGACCTGTCCCAGAGGAGCCATCGGTTGTCAAAAGAACCTTTCATTTGAACACTTTCTGGATAAACCCTTGGTGAATTCCATTGCCAAACCTCAACATCTGAAGTAGGAGATTCTTCTTGTTTTTTGTCGTGTTGATAAGCAAAATATATTTTACTTAAATCATCCGAAAGATACAAGGTTTCATAAGATTGATTCAAAATTTTGCCACCTACAGGGTAATTTGAAAAAGCAGCTTTAGAGAAAATAATAAAATTCTTTTTCGCTATGTCAACCATGCAAACACTTACATCTTCATCAGTAGTCCCAAATTTTTGTATTTGGTGAAAAACAACTCCAGTGCTTTTATCTGACCATTGAAAATGATTATAAAAACCTTCCGTTTTACTATTTGATACAGAGGCAACAATAATCTTTTTACCAAAAGTTACCATGCCAATGTGTTGAAAATTGCTTATTTGTTGTGCATACACAAAATGTTCCAAATCAGGACTCATTTGAAAGGAAGTAACCCCTTCAATCACTTGATGCGTTCCGTCTCGCAACGAGTGTATTTCGATTCTTGGAAGTTGTCCTTTCTTTATGCTATGCACTACCAATTCATTTCCTTTTTTAGAAAAGGCATATGATTGTACATCCTGAAATGTTTTCATTTTGCCACTTACCAAATGGGTCAACTCTAATCCCATTGGGGTCAAGACAGCAAAATAATCAGATGCACTGAACATTCCATTTTTCACAGACGGAAAATTATAGGTAATAGGCTTATCAAGATGGCGTACAAATAAAGTATCAACACCAACCTCATTCTGCAATTGATAACTAACCCATTTACCCGAAGGGGAGACAGATGCTAGATTCATCGTTTTCCAGTTCAAATAATCCTTAGGCAAAATCGGTAACTTTTCTTGAGCATTTACCCTAATGAAGAAGGGTGTTAAAAGCAAAAGAATAAATGAATGTATAGAGAAGAATTTTATTTTTTTCATAGTATAAGGTAAATAATTAATAACCAGGATTTTGGGGTAATAAATTTGGGTTGACACTTAACTCCGTTTGTGGAATTGGCAAAAGATTATCTGTTGTATTCCAGCCCGGTTTACTGCCGTTCAACACTTGGTCTAGCTTTTCAAAACGTTTCAAATCAAAAAAGCGATGACAGTATTCGGTAAAGAATTCATTTCTACGTTCGTTTAAAATAGCCTCTAAAATATCATGTTGCGATATTGAAGTGAAGTCATTTAAACCCGCCCTGTTACGAACCCTGTTTAAATCTTGCAATGCACCAATGAGATCACCCATCTGTGCTTTAGCTTCTGCTCTAATTAAAAATTGCTCTGTTAATCGCAGTACAACCGCATATTCGGAAGAACTTGATTGAATATTTGTTTGTTTGTATTTTTTCGGATAATACCAAATAGTCGTTCCGTCTGTGACTTCCCCAATCCAATATTGTTTTCTTAAATCATTTGGTTCCAATTGATTTACAAAATCGGTATTCAAGGCAACGGTATTAGGTGGACCAGAAAACAAGGTGAATGTATCAGCAAAATCTGTAGCACTTCCCTCCAACGCTGTTGGAAGTTGCCAAATTGTTTCTGTACAATTTTTCAAAAAAACATTATCTGGATTCGATTCTTCACTGTACATCCCATTATTAATCAGCGTATCGCTCAGGTTAATTGCATCCTGCCAATTTTGATTATAGAGATATACTCTTGCCAAAAGGGCTTGCACTGTGCTTTTGTTTGGTCGTGCTCGTGCCTCTGTATAATACTCCTGAGGCACTAAAATTATTGCCTCATTCAAATCCTCAATAATCAAGTCGTACACCTGATTTATTGGCATTCTACTCACCGTACTATTTATCGTGTAGTCAGTTGTTGTGATATACGGAATATTACCATAGAGGTTTGCCAGGTAAAAGTGTAATAATGCTCTTGTAAATAAAGCTTCCCCTTTTAGTCTGTTTGCATCTGCTTCTGATAGCATTGTTGCTGCTTGAACCCCTTCATAAACTGCATTGGCACTGTATATTTGGTTGTAAGTAGTGTTCCAATAATCAGCTATTGCCGTATTATTTGGCAAGATTGCATTGTTGAAAAAATAAAATGTTGAAAAGGACAGGTCACCATAAAAATCCAATTCATCAGCATAAGCCCCTAAATTATTTGATATGCCTAAAGAAGTACCTGTGAGTAAACCGTTATCTCTAATACTTGCATATACACTTGTCATGGCTGCATTAGCCGTTGCATTATCTTCAAAAACTGTAACACCAATTAGTTGTGAATTAGGTACCTCAACCTCCACAAAACTATCACAGCTCATTGTTATTACTAGTACCGTGCAAGTAACCCATTTTGATAAAAAATGTAGTAATCTATTATAATTATTTATTGCTTTCATTTTTTTTAGTTTTAAAAAGTTAATTGAATCCCTGTAGAAATGATTCTAAGTGGAGGCAAATAGCCTAAATTTCCAAATTCTGGGTCGCCGCCTCTGTATTTTGTGAAGGTTAGGGGGTTTTGAGCCTGTGCCGAGATTTTACAATCTACTTTTTTTGAGTTCAGCGGTATATTATATGTAAGCGAAAGTGTTTTAAGCCTTATAAAAGAACCGTCCTCAAAAGCTCCCGTACTGCTTTCATAGAAAGAATGAGCTGTTATTGCATCCGAGTTAAAACCGGTTGTGTACACTTGGTAGGGTGAACTATCGCCAGGATTTTGCCAACTGTTTACTAATTCTACAGGTTGATTATTCATTCCACCAGCATTTCCCAATGTAAATGAGGCTCTTTTTTGTTTTACAAACTGAAATAGAAAATCCAACGTCCAACGTTTATATGCTACTTGATTTTGTAGTCCTCCAAAGAACTCCGGAGATAAATCCACTACCGTTTGTTTGTCATCAGGAAAAGTAATTTGACCATCACCGTTTACATCTTCAAATTGATATATTCCTGTTTCGGGATCCACACCCAAGAAGTTATATGCCAATTGTATGTTTAGTGGTTCTCCAATTCTAAATTGCTCTTTATAAGCTGAATTTTGAAGTCCCGGAAATGCCACTAATTTATTTTTTGGTACACTGATATTAAAAGAAGTTTTCCAATTGAAACTATCATTAGTAATGTTCGTAGTATTCATCGTAAATTCTAAACCTGTGTTTTGAACCACAGCATTTAAATTTGCCTGCATGGATGTGAAGCCAGTGGTTCCGGGTAATGGAATACCCACCAATTGATTTGAAGATCTATTTTGAAAATAGGCAGCTGTTATGAATACCTTGTCCTGTAGCAGTCCCATTTCCAGTGCTGTTTCAAATTTTTTATTTTTTTCCCATTCAAAATAGGGATTAAATAGTCGGGTTGGTTGTAAACCTACAATACCTTGATAAAGACCACCCGAAGAGCTAAAAGTATCTAAGTATTGATAATCCCCAATTTGATCATTCCCTGTTGTTCCATAACTTACTCGCCATTTAGCAAAACTGATGGTATTGTTATCTTGTAACCAGTTTTCCTTACTTACTATCCAAGCCGCTCCGATTGCCCCAAACGTGGCAAATTGATTTCCTGGACCAAAACGACTAGAACCATCTCTTCTGCCTGTTAGATTCAGAAAATATTTTTTATTCCAATTGTAGTTTATTCTGCCAAAAAAAGCTTGGTATTTGTAAACCGTTTCGTCACTTGCCACAACATTTTTTAAAGATGCTGAGTTCAAATCATAAATTAAACTATTCGATGTAAAGCCGATACCATACTGGGTTAATCGATTGGAAACCTGCTGTTGGAAAGTGGAGCCCAATAATATGTCTAGGTCACCGTTACTTATTTTTTCTTTCCAGTTTATTTGAGGTTCCACTATCCATGAATTTCTATTGGTATTATTTACAAAAAGAGCCGAATACTCTGGACCCAAACCAAAAGCAGGGTTGTAAATTGTTGACGGAACGGTTCTGGTTTCTGTATTTCTTGTATCTGTGTACCCAAAGCTCGACTTGATTTCTAGGCTAGGCATTATTTCATAAGAGATTAATGTATTGCTCACCAAATCATTTGTTTTTGCAATAAATTCACTTTTTAGACTTGCCAATGGGTTGACCCATGTACCATTTTCCCAATTCAGATTTCCTTGTGCATCATACAATGCAGGAGCATTAGGGGATATACGACGGGATTCAATCGTTAAATCCATAGCCGGCTGGTTGTTATTTTGTGCCGTATAGTTTCCTGAAAAAGTTAACTTAAATCGGTTGTTTTCTGACCTATGGTTTATATTAAAATTCGCTCCACCTTTTCGGTAAATAAAATCACCAGGGAATACTGTTGTTTGCTTGTTGTAATTTGCTCCTACTAAAAATTGTGTTTGTTGTGACCCGCCTGATACTGTTCCAACCACTGCATTTATGATAGCTGACCCACCCAGTAATTCTTTTTGCCAGTCGGTATATCTGTCCTGATTCCAAGTTCCATTGATGTCATACGCCCAATCTGGAAAATCTGTAAAACCATCATTTTGATAGGCTTTCGCACGCATGTTTAGATATTGCTCCGTGTTCATAAGCTTCATAAAACTCGTCACTTGTCCGACACCTGTAGAAGTACTTATATTCACTTTTGTTGCACCTATCTTACCTTTTTTTGTTGTAATCAAGACGACTCCATTTGCTCCCCTTGAACCATAAATAGCCGTAGCATCGGCATCTTTTAGAATTTCTATACTTTCAATAGCCTCCGGATTTATACTGTTTAGTGGTGATGTTTGTGTTGGATAAATGGAGGAAGTAAAATTGGAACCAATAGATTCTGAAGCATAGGGTACGCCGTCGATTACATAAAGCGGTACATTTCCATCTGTTCTGAGGCTGTTTATTCCTCTGATTTGAATTGCAAATCCACCGCCTGGCACACCCGTTTCCTGTGTAATATTTACTCCTGCCATTCTTCCTTGCATGGTAGCGAGTACATTGGTGACTGGTTGGGTTTCGATATCTTTAGCTGTTATTCGCGAAATACTTCCTGTACGCTCTTTGTCCTTTACGCTGTAATATCCTGCATTTACTACTACTTCTTTCAGTGTAGTGGTATCTTCTTCTAATTTGACATTGATTACTGACTGGTTCGTTATTGTTACTTCTGTGGTTTTATATCCTAAATAGGAAAACACCAAGATATCCGATTGATTTACATTGATAGAAAACCTTCCGTTTTCATCTGTGTGTGTACCAGAAGCTTTGCCCTTGATTAGGATTGTTACGCCTGGCAAAGTGCCATTACTATCGGTTACTGTTCCAGTGACGGTTTGTTGTGGTTGTTGGAAAAGTGAGTGGGTGCTTGCAAAAGTGTTGGTAACCCAACAGCATATTGACAGCAATAGCCAACACTTTATTGCACCACTTTGGTTAAATGAAATTTTATTCATATTATTGGTTAGTTAAATGAAACATTAGTTTTGTTTGCTTTGGTCCTCTATCTAGTTTGCCGACGGGTTAGGGGACCTTTTTTTTGTGATACTGAGTGCTGAGTTTGGCTTTTCTTTTTATATCATAGGCAATTGGTTTTGTGGTTAAGGAAAGTATGCCGCCCGTGCTTGTTGCAGCCAAGGCTGAGCGGCATCTTTCCCACTAACTAAAAATTAATTGATGAGACCTATTGCGACACTTTTTGAAAAAAGCAGTGCTAAGAATGAAGTGAGTACCGATTGGGGAAATAAAAAAAGCGTGGAACTCAACTTAAACGTTTCAGAGGTACTGGTATACCCTACACACGAATAAGAGAGCCCACGCCATAGGACGTGAGCATCATACTTATTACCTCGTGTGTTAAAAATTACCAGTTTTCTGAAACGAGATTCTAAGCGAATGCTTCAATGTTTTTTTTTGAAGAATCGCAAAAATACTAATCCTTTTGATTAGAATTATACAAATATAATAAAAAATAATTATTGTTCGCTTTAGCGAACACTTTTTTTATTCTAATTTTCTTATTTTGTTAAAATTGTTAAAGAAAAGATGCTGGAAAAAAACACGAATGATAATGGATCAAACAGAAATATACTTATCAATAAGCATGTTTGTAATTTCATATCTAAAAAATGGATTTTAAATAGACTTGATTCAAAAGGTAAAGAAGTTACAAGAAGGCAATATGCTAAAGATTGTAATTTAGCAACCTCAACTATAACAAAAATTCTTGTTCCAGATGGGTACAATATTCCATTATCGACAATAAATAGTATTTGTCAAAAAGAAGGTATGCCCTTATCAGAATTTTTTCTTGAGTTTGAAAAAATATATGGAATATCAATTATGGATGAATTTTTAAATAAAGGGAAAAAGAAACGATAAAGAAGTAAATTATTAAATCAAAAAGGAAGTTCTTTAAAATATTACCCAAAAACAAATACCCAGAAAGAAGATGCAACAATTATGCATCTTTTTTTTATATCATTGATAATCAAATTGAAAATTTTTAAAATGAAAAAATGGGATAATGATAGAACTTATGCTTTTATGATTGTTCAACTGTGTTACATTTATAGAAAAATTAAAGGATTAGATGTTTAAATATCTTTTTTATTAAATATATTATGTGTTTTGATCGATTGATAATTTTTTATTCTTTAAATAATTACAATCCAATTTAATATTAAAAAAAAATAGAATATAAACATCTTATTGCTAATCTGCTTATATTCTATTTAGAGAATAATATTTAAACTAAACTCCTAAAAAAATTTTCTGCCCTTCAGTTAAATTCCAACTCTCCTGCACATCTAAATTTATTAAAATAACTTTAATCTTTAAATCTTTGTTGCTTTTTAATGATTTATACCAATTAAATGAAATTTCATTATTCGAGTCAAGAAAAATTGCCCAATTTATCAAAATATAAATATCGTAATCCTCGGATAATAGATCATTCTTTCCAAGGATTTTAAAGTCATTCATCCAAGTTGTTATTTTTTGATTAGAATCGTACTTGCTTTTTAGTATTTTTGACAGATCTTTAATTGTAGCACCACAGCTAATTCCTTTCTTTTTATTCTTAATTAAGAACCCTTCTTTATTAAAAAAATAAGCTTCTGGCACAACTAATCGTTCTGTTTTTCCATAATCACCAAATACTTTTATGTCCTTAAGTATTGCTACATCATCCAATGTGTAGTCAACCTTTTTTTTATCAAGGTATTCAATTAAGGAATTTTGATTTTCAATCTTAAATTCTATATCAACTTTTTGACAAATTGCAATAGAACTAAAAAAGCTAACTATAGTTGCTAGGAAAAATTTCATGTCTATTTATTTACTGTTAACAAGGATGAAACCATACTGTTTGGTCTCTTCATCATATAAAATTGGAAAAGTTCCAGCCTTTACATTAAAATTATCAAAACCTAAACTTAAATCAGAAAAATTAAATTCAGTATCCTCTTCAAAAATGATACTATCATCTCCAAAAAACTCATTTATATATATTCTGCTTGTTGGATCAACTACTACTAACAGACTATCGCTGTCTATTTTTATAGCTTCACCATAAAAAGTATTAGTTGCTCTTAATTGACTTAAGTCTACAGTAATTGGATCAATTTTAATTATTGTTTTTGTATATCTGCATATTCCAATACCATCACAATCTCTAGATTTTCTACCAATTTCCCAATGAACCGAAACACTACCACTAGAAGGCCATCTTGCCTCAAAATTTGTGTTTTGCTCAGAATTAGAAAGAGATTCTGATTCAACAGTGTCATTTTCAGAGGAACATGAGAAAATTGAGATTGCGAACATTAAAAGAAAAATTTTTCCGATTTTCATAATAAAATAGTTTTAATAGTTAAATTTATAAAACAGATATTTCGACTAAACTCCTTAACATATTAAATAAAAATATGTAAGAATTTTATCTACGCAAACTAAAGATTAAATTAGAAATCACAAATCAATTTATGTTTTTTTTAACAATCATGTAAGCAAAACTTAATTGCAATGGCTCAGAAAAAAGATGTTTAATAAACCGCCCCCAATTAGTGTCTAACTTTTTGAGGGCAGTCTAAAATTTATGGATCTTTTTTTATATTACCAACTTGTCACATCAGGATAATTACTTGTCACATCAGGATTAAAGCCTTTTAGCACTACTTCACTTTTTGTTTCTGTTCTATTTTTGATGAATGGAATGGTATAAAATTTTAGGTTTTGTTGTTGCTTGGGTTGTGGGTCTCTACATAAGAGGTTGGATTTATGAGTAACGGAATGGGTATAAACGGAATGATAGTTGGAGGAATAGGAAGAAATAGAGATGCTTAGGCATCTTTTTTTGTGAATATTTAAAACTTAAAATTAATATGTTAATTTAGTTTAAATTTGTATTTCAAAAATAAAATAAATCTACTTTAAAAAGAGATGAATAGCTAAGATTCGATTATGATAGCAAAAAGGAATCATATACGTGTATTTGTTGCTTCAACAGTTTACAATTTTGAGCATGTATTAAAACAAGTTTATGAGCTTTTAGATAGTTATGGATATGACGTTTGCATGTCTCATATGGGCACTATTCTGTTAGATAGTTCTCAATCCAATTTAGATAATTGTGTGAACGCAGTCAATGAATGTGATGTTTTCATAGGTTTTATTCGGCCTAATTATGGTTCGGGTGTACTAGAAAAAGGTGGACAATCAATCACCCATTTTGAATTTGAAACTGCTTTTAAGCGAAATATTCCTCGTTTTGTATTAGCTGATTATCGAGTAGTTTTTACAAGAGCATTATTCAGGGATTCATTTGTCATTGAAGATTCTACTGCTAAAAGAATTGATTTTGATAAAATTTCATTTGAGAATAGTGATGTGATGGACTCACGTTGTATCAGAATGTATAATCAGGCAATAAAGGATAAAGAAAGACCTGTTTCAAAAAGAACTGGAAACTGGGTTCAAGAATATATAAACTACGATGATATCAAAATGCATCTTGAAAGTCAGTTCAAATATCCGGAACGTATTCAAAAATTAATTGATAAGTCAAAAGAAATTTAATATGAGTGCAAAATCATTTATAAAAGAACTCATCGACCAACAAGAGAATAATTCGCTTGAGTTTAAAGTAGGTTGGAATGAAGAAGCTATTTTGAAGACTATTTGTGCTTTTTTAAATACAGAAGGTGGTTGGATTATTGTAGGTTATAATCAAAAAGAAGTTATCGGTCTACCTAATATTACTGAGCAAAACGTTAAGGAATTAAAACAAAAAGCTTTAGAGCGTATTTTTCCTCAACCCTTAGTTTACGTGCAGTTAGAAACAATTAATGATAAATCAATTGTATTACTCAATGTATTAAAAGGATCCAGACAACCTTATTCTTATTTGAATAAATATTTTATTAGAAAAAAGAATCAAACATTAGAAGCCAATCCAGACGATGTGAGTTTAATTTTAAGGTCGTCTAATCAGTATACTTCTTCATGGGAAAAGCTTACAACTGTTGATGCTCAATATGTAGATTTAAGTGAAAATGAAATATCTGAAACAATCTTAGCTGCAAGGAATCTTGGAAAAACAAAATCATTACCTGAAGCACCTAAGGATTTTTTGAGCTATTTTCAATTGATTGACTACACCGCAATAAAAAACGGTGCTACAATTCTTTATGGTAAAGAACCAACAAAGTTTTTTACCCAGTGTCGCATTCGAATAACTAATATGCCCGAAGGACCTACTGGAGATAGTTTCAGCGATATTGAAATAATTGAAGACAATCTATTTGTTTCTTTTAAAAGAGTGATGGATTATTTTTACAAGAACACCCCTGTAATTAGTGAGTTTCAATCTGACAATCCCATTAGACAAGACAGACAAAAATATCCTTTTGCAGCCCTAGACGAAGCCATTGTTAATGCAATGGTGCATCGCGATTATGGTGATATGTCTGGAGAAATAACTATCAATATACATAAGGACAAAATTGAAATCATAAATTCAGGTGAAATTCCTTCTGATATTATTACGAAAAAAAATAAAATTGAATCCCATCATTCCGTTTTAAGAAATCCAACTATTGCTCATATGTTTTTCTTGCGAGGTAAAATGGAAAAGTTGGGGCGTGGACTTTCACTTATTAAAAAACAGTTTGATGAATTAGGTTTAAAGTCTCCCGAATGGACATTTCAAAGTGGCTATACAAAACTTACCATGTATGGAGTTAAAGAAGAAATAAAAATAAATGAACGCATGATTAATTTTCTTTCTGAGATGAATCCAGATAACGTTTATACTAGTGAAGACTACATGGAATTTTTTATGGGAGATATTAAAGAAAGAACTGCTAGGATGGATCTTAAAAAGCTTACTGAAGGTGGTTGGCTTAAAAAAATTGGAGATGGTCCCCAAACAAAGTATTCAAAAACTAGAAAAAAGTTGCCGGATGTTGCCGGATAAGATAATTAAGTCGTGCCATAAAGCAATATAGCATAAGGTTTTAGCATTATAATTGTTTTATGTTTGTTGCCGGAAATTGCCGGATAGAAATATTTTTTCAATTAAATTAAAAATTGCCAGAAATTGCCAGATAAGATAACAATAATTTAGAAAACAATTGTTAATCAAGCAAGTAGGATATATAGTATTTGCCACTTTTTGCCAGATAAGAAATATAATACATTATGAACTGTACATTAAGTTAGAAATTAGTTATTATAATTCTTCCCAAACTATGCTTAAAACAGTATTATAGGTAGGTGTAATTATACAATATTCAAAAAATTTGAAATTGTTATCATTTTCCCAATTTTTTAATTCGAACCATGTTGATTTCCAAATAGGCTGTTTGCTTTGTTCTTTTGAATAAATTTTTCTTTTTTCAAAGAACTCAGTGGCAACTGAATCGTCTGGAGGAGTTAGTTTTGTTCTGTCATTGATAAAATGAGGATAATTATCCGGACGTTTCCAATACAAAACTTTATTGTTGTGTGAATAAAATAAGCATATAGGATGAGATCCTAATTCAAAGTATTTATATGCTACAGAAGTGATACTGGTTTTAAATCTATCCGAAAGCTGTCTGAGTAAATCAGGGCTGAATTTTTTACCGTCACATTCCTTTTTGAATAAGTGTTCAGGCATTAATAGTTCAGAGGCAAACTCATTAGCTTCGGTTTCCTGATGACCATTTTTAAAGAACTCCAAAGTAGCATCAGTATCGTTATGAACCGTAATTACATTTCGATGCATTTCAAAATGACCCAATTCATGTGCGGTAACAAAGCGTTTTTTGCCTTCATAAGGTATATCAGAGTTTATTGTAATAATAGCAGAATTTTTCCCGAAAACGATTCTTCCTTCAGAGTTTTTTAATGATTTTTCAACAAGTGTGGCACCTCTACCAAAGACAATTAAGTCCAATGGGATTTCTGTCGGATCATCTATACCGCAGTCATTCATTAATCTTTGTGCTGCTAACTTACCTTTTGACATTGAAACTACTTTTCTTTTTTTAATTCTTCGATTAGTTGAATTAAGTCAACATCGGATAATACATCTCGAATTTCATCATCAGACCAACTTTCTAATTTTCTGTAATGAATAGCTGGTGTTTTTGCATGTAGTAAATTGATTAATGCTTCAGATGCTCTTTCCGAATTCTCTTTTAACACTTCTTTTAACCTATCGAATGCAACATCTAATAGTTTTAAATCACGTTGCTTATTAGACATGCCTAATGCCATAAATCGGATTTTTTTCATGAATTGCCCTGAGAACTCAATTTCTTTATCAGGATCAATGCCCTCTTCCATTAGAAACTGCTTAGCATATTCCGTATCATGCTGCAGCAACTCTAATTCAACTTTATCCAATCTATCTAAAATGGTTTTGTTTTTTTTATTAGTATCCATTCGCTGCTAATTTTTGTTTTATTGTATTTCTTTTTCTTTTGAACCGTCTCCACGCATTATGAAATTCATCTTCATTAAGTCCAATAGTTGACCGTATATCTTCTGGTTTCTCTATACCATCACATAAACATTCAAATATAAGTAACTCGTCATCCGTTGCGTTGGCTTCTTCTAATAGTTTATAGAGCTGATTTTTCAATTCCTTGCCAATAATAATCTGGTCTATTGAATGGTCAAATTCTTGATTTTCAGCAGACAATAGATTTTCATCGTCAACACTTATTTCTTTTTTTGACTTCTTTAATGTGTTGTTTATATGACTGTCAATTGCACCAATAATAAAATCTTCAAAATCTTGATAGTGGTCAATATTCCACTTTCGACTCCTTTTTATAAAGATTTGGTTTATAACTTCACTTATTGCATCCCGAGAAAATGTCTTTAGTTCATCATTTGGCCATTTAACTTCGTAACGCTTACGTAATATCCATGCACATCGACCCATCAACCGCAACCAGAATTTATCCCAGTCACGATTACTTAGCTGTTCCATTAACAGCTCGTCAGAAGCAATAACTTTTATCTCCTCCATAAAGCCTTATATATATAAAATGCTATTCAAATAAAAAAAAATACCATCTCGTGGTAAATTTTTAAAACTTAATAGCATTTATTACTAAATGATTTCAAGCAATGTAAAAATAATAAAAATTAAATAACAAAAAGGCACTTAAATATTTGAGGCTAAAATAATTAAAACTAAAGTAAAATGGCAAAAGGTAAAAATCAACATGTTGTTCCTAAAGGAGACGACTGGGCAGTAAGAGGGGCGGGTAACGAAAAGGTTACAAAAATAGTTTCAACACAAAAAGAAGCTATAAAGATTGCAAGGGATATTGCAATCAATCAAGGTTCAGAAATGTTTATTCATAGTGAAAATGGGCAAATACGAGAACGAAACACCTATGGTAAAGATAATTTTCCACCTAAAGGCTAGAGCAAATGAATGTTAAAGGAAAAATAAGTTTTGTTCTTGGCTGTGTAGGGTTGCTCTCTTGTTTGTTTCTCTCTAGTGGTGACGTGCAAAGTACAATTTTTAAAGTTGCTCTAGGTCTTGTTATTGCAAGTGCAATTGAACTTATAGTATTCATTTATGAAAACAAAAAAAAGTGGAAACTATTGGTAACCAAAATATGGAAGTATAATAAACCCGTTCGTGTCACGGTAGCATATCTGTTCAGGATTGAAGACAATGGAAAGTACATGCTTATAAAACGACATAAGAAAGATTTTGTAGGTTTTCAACCTGTAGGCGGTGCTTATAAATACTTTAAAGAAGAAAATCGAGAGCTGTTTGACAGCCTAGGAATAACACCCTGCAATAATGTTCCTCGTGATAATGATACTGAGAACGATTTAAGAATAATAGTTAATAAACGTAAAAAACTAGTTGAATTCTTCAAATGGTTTAATAGTAGAAAAAATAGAGAGATTGATCCTTGGCGTGAGTTTTTTGAAGAATTAATAGAACCTGGTCTGTTACCAGCAGAACATTTTAGGCATATCAAATACGCATATATCTGTGAACACCAAGAAGGCATACTCAAGACAGATGACTATCCTATTGATCAATTTAGACATGCAGACATATTTGAATTACGCTTAGAAACTGATGCTCAAAAAAAGGCGATAAAAGATTTAATTACTAACGAAAGTATAGCCTTTGTAACAGCAGAAGAAATTAAAAAGGGAGCAACAAATTCAGGAGTTAGAATATTACCTCACACATTTAAAATATTACCAAAATGATACCATTTCAAAACAAATACGTGCAGTTGGACGACTTACTCGACAGGATGGCTGAATCTTTGCAACTGGATAAAACGCGTTATGAATTAATGATTCAGCATTATGAAGCAATAAAAAAATGGATTGAAGCAGATGAACTGTTTTTCAAACCATTTAAATACGAACTATATCCACATGGTTCTGTTAGAATCAAGACGACTGTAAAACCCATAGGTAAAGATGAGTTTGATTTGGATATTGCTTTACATTTGAAAATACAATGGAGCAACCATACTCCTGAAAAAATATATTCTGAACTAAAAAGACGACTTTCTGAACATTCTATTTATAAAGAAAAAATGGAATTGAAGAACAGATGTATCCGCTTGAACTATTCAGGAGATTTTCATATGGATATCCTGCCCGGCATTCAAGAAAATGAATGGGATGAAGATAAATTGCGAATTCCAGACAGACTGTTAGGTTGTTGGGTAAGTTCTAATCCTAGGGGGTATGCCAAATGGTTTTTGGATAAATCCAATACAGTTAAGATTAGCTTATTGGAAAAAGCATTACGAGCTGAAAATTTACCATCCAATGACTATGAGGATAAAAAACCTCTTCAACGTGCCGTGCAATTGATTAAAAGGTATAGAGATATTTATTTTCAGGATAATGATACTTTTAAAACTTCAAGTATTGTTTTAACAACTATTGCTGGTCTCAATTACAATGGAGAGGAAAGTATTTTTCTAGCCGTTGAAAATATTATAAATCAGATTCGTCAGCATACATTTTATAATTCAACGAGAATTAAGGTTTTAAATCCTGTAAATTCTGAAGAAGACTTTACAGATAAATGGGAAAAAGAACCGAGATATTATGAAGCATTCCGAGCATTTTGTGAGCATTTATATGAGCAGTGGCAGGAACTCAAAAAGGATAACGGAATTATTTCTGAAGGGCACATACTTAAAGGTTTATTTGGTGATGATTTGTATTCAAGGGCACAAATTTCGCAAGCAGATATTATTGAGAAAGCCAGAAATTCAAATCAATTAGGGATCAATAGAAGTTCAGGAATAATTGGCGGAATTGGAGCAGCTACAACCACATCGGTTAAAGCAAATACTTTTTTTGGTGATGACGCGGATTAAAAACCTAAACAGAAACAAAACAATTGTACAACAGGTAAATGCTATTAGAGTGAAATATCCTGATTGGAATGTAAGTTTTGATTCTTATCAATTTAAGGCAGTGGGGACATTACAGCCTACACCTCGAAGTGAAACATACACTATTGAGATTAAGTACCATATTTTGAAACCAATTCAAATTCGGGTACTTAATCCAGTTTTGGTAAAAAATGAAAAAGGAGAGAAAATACCACATATGTATTCGCAGGAAACATTATGCTTATTTATGCCTAAATATTCAGAATTTACGAGGAAAATGTATATTAGCGATACAATTATTCCATGGACTTCTTTATGGTTATACTATTATGAAGTCTGGCATGCTACTGATAAATGGTTAGGCGGAGGTGAACATCCTGAATAAAATTGTAATTATGAGAAAACAAGACAAATATATTTTTAATGGAGTTGCTGTAGCAGCAGGAATTGTTGGGCTTATTGATTATTTTCAACAAAAGGAAAAGCTTAAGCGAATTGGTCAAAAGATGACTTGGGAAAATTATAATGGACTTCAGGCATTCAAGAAAATAACCGTTTTTGGAGTCATAGGAGGAATTGTAGGCAATGAAGTTTATAAATGGGAATTTGGAGAAGAGAGTAAGAAAGAATTTTCTAGCGATAATTTTCTGAAAAATTTGGTAAGAGAAGAGAATCCAAATTTAAACCATATGAAATTGCAGGAATTAAAATCAATAACTAAAGGAGTTAAAGACAAACTTTATAATGAATTTTCAGATCAACTTGTATGCTACCCTGAAACTGTTGGCTCATTAAGTAAAAAGATAGCCATTACCAATACCTATGACTCTGATATAGTCATGCCTGTTAAAAAAGATAACCATTTCGGTAATATGCGAAATTTATCAAATGATATTCATGATACAATAGAAGATTTATTTGAAGGAGAAGCTGAAGTGATAAAAAGAACTAAAGCTACAAGTTTGATATTTCAAGGAAATGAAGGTGTTCATAAAGTTGATGTAGTGTATGGTAGAGAAATTGGAAACTATAAAGAAGATAAAAACTTAAATTTGTACATTCGTCGCCCATTTTTTTGGCAAAAAGGAACAACTTTTAAAACAAACATTGATATTCAAAAAAATCTACTTAGAAACAAGCCTAAAATTAGGGAATTAATTAAGGTCTTAAGATCTTACAGAGACAAGAATAGTTTACTTATTGAAAACACAATTATAGAACAGTTAGCTCTTGAATCTCTTTCTGTTTATAATTATGGTAAGGAATTATCCGTTACCGAAAATTTAGTAGAATGCATGGAATATATTGTTGAAAGATTATCTGGAACGCGAATTTTAGATTATGCTAATTCAAATAATAATCTATTAAACAGAATACACATAACGGACAGAGAAACAGCTATTCAACAGATTAATAGTGATTTAATAAAGATAAATTCTAATCCTTATTACATTAAAGAAATGTTTCATAAGTGATAGAGATATTATATTAGCAATTTAAGAATATCTCATTTTTTAGTTGCTGATTGCGATAGGGGTGTAATTGCAGTACCTTATGCAAACAGAAATTTAATGGAAGCCCACAATATACATTTTAAATAAACTGCCATGTCTGTAACAAATACCTTAGATTGGAAAACCTACGAATCTATTACAAAATATATCTATGAGACTTTAGGTATGCAATCCGGAGTTACTATAAAGGGTTATGGTAGTACTTGCATTGTAAAAGGTAAATCTGGAGTCAGCCATCAAATTGATGTCATTACATCGCATACTGATGGTAGTCACACTTATGAAACTGCCATAGAATGTAAATATCGGAAGGAAAAGGTAAACAAGGATGTTGTTATGAAACTGGTACAGATACTTGAAGATACCGGAATCAGTAAAGGAATTATTGTTTCGAAAAGCGGTTTCACCCGTGATGGTATTCAATATGCAAAACATACGAATATAGGTATAGTTCACCTTCGGGAATATGAAGAGAAAGACTTGCAGGGTAATAGTCATCAAATTGATATTGCAACTCTTGATTTGAACATCAAGATACATAGGACGCGACCAGAAATAACAAGTATTGACATAGGTGACAATAGGAAAATTGAAATTAAACACGAATTCGATTGTTTTGACTTTACCATTATACTTAAAAACGGAAATCAGGTTGCCTTTTATGATTACGTAAATGATTTTAGAAAACAAATTAATCGTCTAAATGATAAAACTAAGCCGTTAATTGGAAAGTATAAAATTCCAGAGAGTAAGTTACTGAATCGACAAACCGGAGAAAAAGTAGATTTAGACGAAATACTATTTACTGGTCAAATAACTGAAAGCGATGACGATCGTAATTTAAAATATACTATTGTCGACAAAGTGTGGTTACTAATGAAATCCATTTTTGAAGAACGGACATTTTCTTTTTCGGAAAATGGAATAATTATAGAACATAAGTAAATATGTATACCCGTTTTTAAGTGATGGATTTCTAAATTTGATGTGTGAAATTCGGGAATTTACTACTCTACTATTTGCTTTTTCCAAAACAATGTAAACAACTGAATTTATTGGGTTTTACAGTGTTGGATTCTGTAATTGGAGGTGTTTGATTCTGGAATCAAATACTATACTTTTTAACTTTTTTCTAGTTGAAATAATTGTTTAAAAACTGCATTTTTTGGAGTACTAAATTCCTGAATTCATAGTGTGTAAATCTGGAATTAACTACAATAGTATTTGTTTTTGTCAAAATAGTGTAAGCCTATGATTTATTGGGATTTTGATGTCTGATTCTGTAATTGGAGGTGTTTGATTCTAGAATCAAATACTTTTATTTTTAACTTTTTTCGACTGAGAAGAAAATAGTTTTATCTCACTAATTTATAGGTATTAAATTCCCGAATTCATGGTATTGAATTAAGGAATTAGTGTTGTATGATTCTATAATCAATTTATGAGCTTTTAGAAATAGGTTGTATAGATAATTTATGTTTTAATAAAGACATATCCTCACTAACTTTTCTATCCAACACTTTAGCATAGTGCTGCGTGGTGTGTAGGTTTTTATGTCCTAGCATTTTGCTAACTGTTTCAATAGGCACCCCATTAGTCAATGTAACAGAAGTAGCAAACGTATGCCTGGCCATGTGGAAAGTTATTTCTTTTGGGATGTCGCAAAGGTCTCCAATTTCTTTTAAATAGGCATTCATCTTTTGGTTAGTGAGTATTGGCAGAATGCTATTCTCATTTAAGCATTTAGGGTGATTGCTATATTTTTCAATAATTTCTTCAGCTATTGGGAGAATTGGAATTTTAGATTTTGTTTCTGTTTTTTGACGGTTTTTGAAAATCCATTTTTCGCCATCAATACCGATACCAATATGATCCTTTTTCAATCCTTTCACATCAATGTAGGCTAAACCGGTGTAGCATGAAAAAATGAAGATGTCTCTAACTAATTGCAGCCTTTCGGATGATATTTTTTTGTTATAGATTTTCAATAATTCCTCTTCGGTTAAAAAGTCTCTTTCTACTTCTTTCATTTTACCTTCATATCGAGTAGTGGGGTCTTTATCTAACCAATCATTATCAAGGCATATTTTGATAATCTTTCTGAAGTTTCTAACATATTTAACAGCTGTATTGTTGTTGCATTTTTTTACACTTCTCAAATAAAACTCAAACTCGGTTACAAATCCATAGTCGATTTTATTTATACTTATATCATTCACGTTGTATTTCCAAAGAATGAATTCCTGAAGGTGTTTTAATGAGATTTTAAATCGTTCTAAGGTTCCATAAGCGTAACCATTTCCAATCAAATCTTTAATTTTATCATTATGGCTTTGATAAATTGGAATGATCATTCGCTCACGTTCATGTGTTCTGGTCAGTCTTGATTTAAAATTTTCTATTGATAGTTCTTCGCTCTTGTGAAGTAATTCCATTTGAATATCAAAAACCTTTGATTTAATTAAATCTAGATAATTATTTAATGACCTAGCTTCATCTGAGTTACCTTTCATTTTTGATTGTTCAGCGGACCATTTTGATTTTTCAATGAATTTCTTGGTGCTGAATTCAAAACGTTCTCCATTTACAGTTAACCTGAAATAAATTGGCAATTGACCGTTTTTGTTAGCTTTTGAAGATTTTGCATAAATATGCACAGTGATTTTTGCTTTCATGGTGGTGACCTTTTAATTACTATTCAATTTAATTTTTAAACTTTTAGTAAACAAGATGTACACTTTTTGAACCAGTATTAAACTGGTTGTTAGTACAGTGTTTACAGTGCTTGAAAGGATTTAGCGAGACCCAAAATTGTAGAAATTTTTAGGGTCTCGATTTTGTCCCTTTCACATTAAGATTGAATGAATAATTTGGTATATGCCCCAAAGCAAAAAGCCGATAAATCTTAAGATTTATCGGCTTTTGTAACCATTTGTTTTTAAATGTGTGGGCGATGAGGGGTTCGAACCCCCGACCCCCTCGGTGTAAACGAGGTGCTCTGAACCAGCTGAGCTAATCGCCCGATTAGTGCTTGATTGCGAGTGCAAATATAGCACAGTTTTTGGTATCTGCAAATAAAAAAGTAAAAAAGTTACAAAATTTCTGCAACAACAAAAGTGCTTCCTCCAACATAGATGAAGTCTGATTTTTCGGCATCTTCTCTAGCGTTTTCATAAGCTTCTGTAATAGAATTAAATACTTTTCCGTTAAGTCCAAAATCATTAGCTTTTTCTTGAAGTTTTGATGTTTCAAGAGCTCTTAAATTATTTGGTTTTGAAAAGTAATATCTTGCGTTTTTAGGGAATAATGGTAAAATTTCATCAAGATTTTTATCGTTTACAAAGCCTAGAACAAAATGCAATGTGTCAAATTTTTCATCTTGAATTTGTTTCATGACTATTTCTAAACCTTGTTTGTTATGAGCTGTATCACAAACTGTTTTTGGATTTGATTCAATTTGTTGCCATCTTCCTTTCAGACCAGTGTTTTTCACAACATTTAAAAGCCCTTTTTTTATATTTTTTTCGTAGATTTTAAATTTGCTTACGGTGGTAAGAATTTTTAAAGTTTGCAAAACAGTTTTTTGATTACTCGCTTGATAATATCCTTTTAAATCAGATGGATATGTTTTAGTAATTACATCAGTGGCATAATATATTGGTGCATTTTTTTCTTCAGTAATTTTATCAAATACAATCTTTGTTTCGTTTGAAAAGGAACCGATAACAACAGGAATCTTTTCTTTTATTATGCCTGCTTTTTCAGTAGCAATTGATGCCAAAGTGTTGCCTAAAAACTGTGTATGGTCAAGTCCGATTGATGTGATTACTGAAACTAAAGGCGTTATGATGTTTGTAGAATCAAGTCTGCCACCCATGCCAACTTCAATGATTGCGATATCAATTTTATTTTCTTTGAAGTATGAAAATGCTAGTCCAACAGTCATTTCAAAAAAACTCAATTGATGTTTTTCAAAAAATGATTTGTTTTTGCTTATAAAATCAACAACATATTCTTCTGTAATTTCTACACCGTTTATTTTTATTCGCTCTCTAAAATCTTTTAGATGTGGTGAAGTATATAGTCCTACTTTATATCCTGATTCTTGAAGTATTGAAGCCAACATTGATGATGTAGAGCCTTTGCCGTTGGTTCCTGCAACATGAATACATTTTATGCTTTTTTCAGGATTATTTAAATAGTTGGCTAATGCAATTGTGTTGTCTAAATTAGGTTTGTAGGCTGATGCTCCTTGATTTTGATACATCGGCAGTTGAGCAAACATCCAAGTTGTAGTTTCTTTATATGTCATTTTATTTTAAAAAAATAAACCCCACAAAAGTGAGGTTTAACTATATAAATTTTGTTTTTTATTCTCCGTTTCTAAAATTAAATACGATAAATCCAATTTGGTTATCGGGAGCATTAGAATCATCGTTCCATTTGTATTTATATGCCGATTTAATGGCGGCATCTTGTAAACATTTACTGGTAGTGTTTGATCCGCTTGGACTAAATTTGGCATTGGTCACACCTCCATTTTTGTTCACTTTTACTTCCACTACAATAGTTCCTTCGTCATTGCATTCTGCTTTTACAGCACCCGGACTGGCCAGACGTCTGCCATTTAATCCCCAAGCACCGCTTCCTGTTCCGGTTCCTTTTCCGGTTCCGTAATAACTATTGGAATAAATACTTCCGTCTAACTTTCCTTGATTTCCCGCTTGTGTTGAAGTACCATCACCTTCATTAGTTTTACCATCTTGTTTTGGCCCGTTTAATAAATTGGACAATGCATCTGTGGTTGTTTTTGAGGGCTGTTTGGGTGTTTCCACTTTTTTAGGAGTCTCCTCCTTAACTTCTTTAACAGGTTTAACCACTTTTGTTTCTTTTATGACTGGTGCATCAATATCGTCTTGTGTAAGCACGTCTTCTTTAGTTGGAGTAGGTTGTGCAGTACTTTGAGTTGGCTGTGGAGATGCATTAACTGTTTCTGTGGTGTTCACATTTCCTGAACCAAAATCAGTATTTCCAAAATTTATGGCAATACCATTATCAGGTGGCGGATCCATAAAAGGCAAACCTAAATACAGAAATAGAATTAAAAGCATAGCCATAATCGTTGCCGTAATTGCAAATGATTTTTTTTCTTCTTCTGTTTCTAAATATTTCATAAGTGTAAATTATTTAGGTCTAACGGCTAAAACCACTTTGATTTGATTTCTGTTGGCGATATCCAAGATGTTTACCGCTTTTTCAATTGGCACACCTTCTTCAACACGTAATATTAGAGATTTATCGTCTTTTGTGGCAAAATAGGATAAAATTTGTTGTTCTAAATCGGTTTCCTGTATTTGTGTTTTATCTATAAAATAATTCAAATCTTTAGATATACTAACTGAAATATTTTGATTTTTTGCTGTAATTCCTTTTGCTTTAGGTAAAACTAAATCAAGAGCATTTGTTGTAACCATGGTTGAAGTTAGCATGAAAAATATCAACAATAGAAAAACGATATCCGTCATGGATGACATGCTAAATTCCGGGGTAACTTTATTTCGTCCTCTAAAATTCATGTCTTTATGATGGTTCGTTTAATAAATCTAGAAAATCGGTTGCATTGGCTTCCATTTGATGTACCACTTTGTCTGTTTTTACAACTACGTGGTTGTATCCCATATAAGCAATAATACCAACTACCAATCCGGCTACAGTTGTGGTCATTGCAGTTTGAATACCGCCAGCTAAAGCTTTCACTTCAATTTGACCGCCACCGTTTGCCATTTCATGGAAAGCAAGAATCATTCCAATTACAGTCCCTAGAAATCCAATCATTGGAGCGGCACCGGCAATTGTTGCTAGAACGCTTACATTTTTTTCTAATTTATATATTTCAAGTTTACCGGCATTTTCAATAGCCGTATTGATATCTTCAAGAGGTTTTCCAATTCTTGAAATGCCTTTTTCAATTAATCGGGCAACTGGAGAGTTTGTTTGAGCACAAAGCATTTTTGCAGCATCTAATTTTCCTCCCATTATATTCATCTTAATATTATTCATGAAACTGGAATCAATTTTAGAAGCTTTATTTATTGCCATAATTCTTTCAAAATAAAGATATAAAGCTGCAAATAACAAAACGGCAAGTGTGGTAATAATAATTTGACCGCCAATACCGCCACTATTGATTAATTCCCATATAGAAAGCGTTTTTTGAACGGGTTCTTGGTCTAATAAATTCTGTTGAGCTACAGCTAAACTGTCTGGTTGCATACAATATTTGTTTTTAAGTTAGTTTGATAACGCTAAGATAGTATTATAAATTGTTTATCGAATAAAATGTTCAATAAATAGGAAACAAATTGCTCCTGAAATAAAGCCAATAAAGGCCAGCCAAGTGATTCTTTTTAAATACCAAATAAAATCGATACGCTCCATTCCCATTGCGGCAACACCTGCAGCAGAACCTATGATAAGTAAGCTGCCACCTGTTCCGGCACAATAAGCAATAAAATGCCAGATTACATGATCAACTTCATAATCATACATCCCCATAGAAGCAGCCACTAAAGGGACGTTATCAATAATAGACGATAAAATTCCCAAAAGAATAACCACAACATCTAAATTTGGAATCGCTTTTGATAAGCTTTCAGCTGCGTAGCCTAAAGTTCCAATATCTTCTCCGTTTATTTTTCCAAAGACCATACTCTCTAATGCGGCAACGGCCATTAGAATTCCAAAAAAGAAAAGGATGCTTGAAAATTCAATCTTAGAAAGTGCTTTATGTCCGGAATATTGCTGTTTGTCTTTTTTGTTAAAGCCTTCATAAGGTTTTATATATTCAGAAAATAACCAAACAAAACCCAAACTAAACATCATCCCTAAATAAGGTGGTAATCCTGTAATCATTTTAAAAATTGGTACAAAAATTATGGCACCAAGCCCAATGTAAAGCATTGTTTTACTACTCAATAATCGTTCTGATTCCGTATCTACTTCGTAGTGTTTTCTTGGTGTTTCGCCTTGAAATGCTTTCATGCGGGAGGCAAAGAGAAAAGGCACTACAAAACATAAAATAGATGGAACAATAACATATTCTGAAAGACCAACAGCGGTTACTTTATTAGCAATCCAAAGCATTGTAGTGGTAACATCTCCAATTGGCGACCATGCTCCACCAGCATTTGCGGCAATAACAATCATCGATGCAAACCAAATTCTGTATTCTTTTACCGGGATTAGTTTTCTTAATAAGGTTACTAATACAATTGTTGCTGTAAGATTGTCAATAACGGCTGATAATATAAAAGCTACAACACCAAGTGTCCACAACAAACGAACTTTGTTTGTTGTTTTAATTCTACTTTTTATGATGTCAAAACCTCTATGTAAATCAATAATTTCAACAATGGTCATTGCTCCTATTAAAAAAATCAATATTTCGGCAGTTTTGCCAAAGTGGTGCATCAAATTTTTAGAAAACCCATAGAGTTGTGCTTTTTCATCACCATTATTGATGTTGTAAACATTGCTATATTCATCAATAACTGAAAGCCAACCTTGGTTGAAACCAAATGCTAAAAGTGCCCAAATAACTCCGGCCATTAATAAAGAAGGAACCGTTTTGTCTAGCTTAAAAGGATGTTCAAGAGTTATTGATAAGTATCCAATTATGAAAAGAAAAATGATAAGATTTAACATTGTAAACTTAGATTAGTTGTTGTAGTGCAATTTCAAAAGCGGTTGCACTAATATTTGTTTTAGAGGTATTTATACTATGTGTTTTGTGTAATGCTTTTTTTATGGTTTCTGAAGTGTCAAAAAATATGGCTTCATCTGTCATTTGTACTTTTTTCTCCATGAAATAGGCAAAAACTCGAGCCATACCACAGTTTGCAATAAAATCAGGAATCAAACTCACTTTAGCATCTGTTTCTTCCATAATAGAACCAAAGAAAATTTCTTTATCAGCAAAAGGAACATTGGCACCACTTGAAATTACTTCTAATCCGGTAGCAATCATTTGGTCAACTTGTTGTTTTGTGACTAATCTTGAAGCTGCACAAGGGGCAAATATTTCTGCACCAAGCGTCCAGATTTTTTGATTGATTTCTTCAAAAGGAATCATGTCTGAAGCTACTAGTTTATTGCCGTCTTTGTTTAAAAAATATCTTTTTATTTCTTCAAATGAAAAGCCATTTTCATTGATTACTCCGCCTTCTCGGTCAATAATTCCAACAACTTTAGCACCCATGTCGGCTAAATAGAATGCTGCAGCAGAACCAACATTTCCAAAACCTTGAACTATTGCTTTTTTACCTACAACGCTTCCGCCATAAATGTCATAATAATGTCTAACTGCCTCTGCAACTCCATATCCGGTAATCATATCAGCCACAGTGTATTTTCTGTTGACATCAGGAGAAAATTTCGGGTTTTCAATTACTTTAATTACACCTTGACGTAATTGGCCAATTCTGTTTATTTTGTCTGCTTCGGTTGGTTTAAAATGGCCGTTAAAAACACCTTCTTGCGGATGCCAAACGCCACATTCTTCTGTTATTGGGATTACTTCATGAATTTCATCAACATTCAAATCGCCACCGGTTCCATAATAACTTTTCAATAATGGAGAAACAGCTTTGTACCAACGTTGCAGAACACCTTTTTTTCTTGGGTCATTTGGGTCAAAATTAATTCCTGATTTAGCCCCTCCAATTGCAGGACCAGAAACCGAAAATTTTACTTCCATTGTTTTAGCAAGTGAAAGTACTTCGTTCATGTCTAGACCTTTTCTCATTCTAGTTCCGCCACCTGCTGCACCACCTCTTAGAGAATTTATTACTGTCCATCCTTCAGCTTCTGTTTCGGCATCTTTCCAATTAAAAATTATTTCAGGTTCTTTATTTTCAAATTTTTTGAGTAAATCTTTCATTATAGTTAGTCTGTTTGTTTTCAAGTGCAAATATAATCTTTATAAAACATTTGCATTTTGAATATTGAAAATAATTTAGGTACAAGTTTAAAATAAAAAATCCTCCTTTTCAGGAGGAAAATTTAAACTGTTTCTTCTTTCATTTGTTTTCTTCTTTCTGCAAATGATTTAATATTTAAAGAAGGATGAATTACAGGCCTTTTGTCATTTATTGGAATATTATTGCTTCTTTTCTTTAGCATGATATATCTTGTAAATCTAATTTTGTATAAATCATAAGAAATTACAATAGTTAAAAATATACTTACAATATAGAATACTTGAAAACCAGTGTTAAAATATAGCAAACCTGAAATAATAGCTCCTGATAAATAGGAAATGGCAATAGAGCTTAACAGTTTGGCTTTTCCTCTTAGTTCTTCATTTTCTCGATATTCTTTTTTGGTGAACATTGAAAATAAAATTCCTAAATCGGTTGTTGTTCCTGTTAAATGGGTTGTTTTAACTGAAAAATTTGAAATACTGGCCGTTAATCCGTTTTGTAATCCCATTGCAAAAAGCATTATTCCCAACAGGATTTCTGTTTCAAGTAAGGTTTCTAAGTAGAAGAACTGACCATAAATTCCAACTGTCATCAAACAAATGATCTCTAATATCAGTGGAATTGAATGGGCTAAATAGGTATTGAATTTGCTTAAATGGATGACAATCAAGTTAGATAAGAAACTTCCAAAAAAGAACAAGAAAATCCAAGCAAAAACAACTCCGGTTTGGTAAAGATTTCCTTTAACTATTTCAGAAGCCAGAATGGCATAATGACCTGTAACATTTGACGAAAACGAAAAGAAAATCAGTAACGAGGCAACGTTTACCATTCCGCCGGAAAAGGCAGTTAGTACTCCAAGTTTAATATTATCTTCTAAAGTCCTACTATTACTAAATTTTCTGAGCATAGTTTATGATTTTTCAAATGTTAGTTTTGCAATTCCTCGAGCTTGAATTTCAGAATCAAAATTCAAGACCAATACATTGTTGTTTAGTTCTGTTAAATTATAGTTTTCAACAACATCGTTATCGTATTTAAGTTGAAGAATGTGACCACGACCTTTAATTTTCCAATCAACCAATCGTTCTTTTTCTCCTGTTTTCAACACTAATTTTCCATTGGGTAAAAACTTCCAAGTTTCAGCTTCGTGGATAACTAAATGTTGACCAATTATTTTTTTTACATCGTCTGTAATTTCTTTGTTGTTTGTATCATTAACTATATCTACTCGTTCATATTCCCATGATAGTTCATTCCATTGTCCTACTATCTTTTTTTCAGGACTTTGCGAGAGTGAAATAGTTGTAATAATTGTTGCTACAATAACAACAAATACAAATGTATATGTGGCAGCAATTTTCATAGCTTTTGGTTTTACATTGTTTAAGAGTGCGACGGAACTCCGTTAAAGAATAATTCTGCCACTTTTCCTTTTTCAGGAATATTGGTAGCTGTTTGCCAACCAATTTGTTGAATAGGAAGTTTGCTTTTATTCATAAAAGGAATCAAATCAAAGCTTTTTTGTTTGTTAAAATTCCACTGAAAGTTAGCCGGAAGATAAATTGCATCAATTTGGTTAGCATCAGTGTAGCTGTTAAAAGCAGATTGTGTAAATCCGGTAAAAATATCTTTTCTAATAGAATTTATTTTTGAAGCATATTTGTTTTTAATGACAAAACAAGCTTGTTCAAACTCTTCAGAAACCAATTGATTTATAATTTTTTGTTTTGAAAAAAATAATAAATCTCTAATTGAATCTGATAAGTGAACACCATGTAATAATATGATATCAAAAACATCATCATGGTTAGATTGTGCTAAAGCAGTTTTTAAAACATTTAATGATTCAATGGTGAAATCAGTTTGTAATAGAATTGTTTTTTTCATGGCACTTTTGTTTTTTAAAGTTTTACAGTGCCAAAATTATGGGTGGGAAATTAGAATTGAATTAATCAAAAATTAGAATTCAATTAAAAAACTATTGCGAAATTAAAAAGAGATTAGAGAATCTTAAAGAACTTTTAAAATTGTTAAAATTTATACATTGGAATGTTAATTTGAACCGTAGTTCCTTGGTTTTGTATTGATTTGACTTCAATTTCACCATGGTGCATTCTGATAATATTTCGTGTAAGAGGAAGACCAATTCCGAAACCTTCATAATTTTTTGTGTTTGAAGCTCTAAAAAACGGGTCATAAATAAACTTTAATTCTGATTCAGGGATTCCAATTCCTAAATCTTTTATAACTACAAAAACACTATTGTTTGAAGCACCTAAAGCAACACTCACGGGTTGGTTGTCTGAATATTTACAGCCATTATTGATGATGTTGCTAAATGCTAAATGCAATAATTGTTCGTTGCCGTTTACCTTAATCATATTAGGATTTTCAGGCAGTAAACTCATATCAAGGCAGATTTTATTTCTTTGATTGATTTTTTCTAAAGTTTCTTTTACATCCATCAATAATTGGTCTAAACGGATTTTATCAAATTTTTGAATTTTTCCATTAAAACCGGTTTGTGCTAAAAACAATAAAGCTCGGGTTTTGCTTTCTAATTTTTCAGCTTCCACTAACATTATTTTAATAGCTTCTTCATATTCTTCTTGTGATCTGCTTTTTGATAAAATCACATCAGCTTCACCAATTATGGCGGTTAATGGCGTTCGTAATTCGTGAGAAGCATTACTAATGAAATTGTTTTGTGTTTCAAAAGACGTTTCAATTCTATCTAACATTGTGTTGAAGGTAACCGCCAAATCGTTTAACTCATCATTTTTACTTCCCGCATCTAATCGCAAGTGCAGGTTTTCAGAGCTAATTTGATTTACTCGTTCTGTTATTTTTCGAAGCGGTTTAAATATGTATTTTGAAAAGTACAAAGAAATAAGAGCCGATATAATAAAAGCGGCAATGATTGAAATGAATAAAGTTCGTTTTAAATAGGCTGAATGATGTAATTCATAATAATTTTCTGCAGAAGCAACAATAATGTATTTGCCCTTTGTACTATTATATATTATGCCTTTGTAGAAAACATTGTTTTTTTTGAAATCTGATTTGCCATTTTTAATTACATTTTCAAAAAAAGAAATTGGTAAACCTAAAGTTTCACTTTCATCATGAAACTTTTCTACTTCTTCTAACGGAAAAAAATAATCTTTTTCTTGTGGTAGTTTTTCAAAAAATTGGTCTCGTAATTCTTTAATTTCTTTAATATTAGCAGTAGGGTTGTTGTCCAATTCAATTTTTCCGGCTGTAATGGCTCTAATTTCCAATAATCTAAAAAAATCATTATGGGAATAATTCAAAAATGAAAAATAGACAAATCCGCCAAACAAGGATAAAACAATTAAGAATGGCAAAAGAAAAAGTAAAGTAGTTTTGGTTTGTGTTCTCATAATCAGCTTTCTTTCATAACATATCCCATTCCAATAACTGTGTGAATCAATTTGTTTTCGGTGGTTGAATCAATTTTCTTTCGAAGATAATTTACATAAACATCTACAACATTGGTTCCCATGTCAAAATTGACTCCCCAAACGGTGTCTAAAATTTCTCCGCGAGAAAGTACTTTGTTTCTGTTTTGTAAAAAGTTGAGTAGTAGTTTGAATTCCGTTGTAGTTAACGAAATTACTTCGCCACCACGAGTAACTGTTTTACTATAATCGTTTAAAATTAAATCGTCAATTTTGTAGATATAATCCTCTTGGATTTCCGGTGAAGGGTTATAGCTTTCTGTTCTGCGAAGCAACGTTTTGATGCGTGCCAAAAGTTCAATAAACTTGAAAGGTTTTACCAAATAATCATCGGCTCCAGATTCTAAACCCAAAACAATATTTTCAGCAGTTCCCAAAGCGGTCAAAAAAAGAATTGGAATTTGTATATCTGTCTTTCGGATTTCTCTACAAACATCCAAACCGTTCATTTCAGGCAACATAATGTCCAAAATGATTATGTCAAATTGATTGTTTTGTTGAAGTAAAAGTCCGGTTTTTCCATCTAAAGCAACGGAAACTTCATAACCTTCTTCGGTCAATCCTTTTTTAATAAATGATACAACATGGGCTTCGTCTTCAACTAATAAAATCTTTTTCATTTATGCTTTTTTGAACTGAAAAATTCGAGGGTTCAATTTACAAAAAAAATAAGTAGTAGAAAAAATAAGGATTTTTTAACTGAAAATTTTTCCTGAAGAATGATTTTTTTGTGCTCCGGTTACACTACAGAGCACATTGACTTCATTGCGTAATTTCAACACGCCAATTAATCCGAAAATTAAGGCTTCTTTGAATTCTAATGTTTTGGTATTAGGAACAATAAGATGCATTTTTGATAAATGATTTTGCATTCGTTCCAACAAAAAAAGATGGTATGCTCCGCCGCCGGTTATTAAAATTCTACCTTCTTTTTTATGTAGAGCCAAAGCAATTTGAATAGCAACATGTTCTACAAAAGTGTTTAATTTATCTTCAATTGAAATGGAATAATTGCCAATTAAGGGTAGAATTGTTGCATTTACAAATTCAATTCCAAGTGATTTTGGATATTTTTTTTGATAAAAACCGAGGTTATTTAATTCAGTTAATAAAGCTGAATTTACTTTTCCGGAACGAGCAATTTCGCCTTTATCATCAAAATCAAAACCTAATGAATTGGCATAAAAATTCAAAACAGTATTTACAGGAGAAATGTCAAAAGCAATTCGTGTTCCATTAGCTTCAAATGATATGTTTGAAAATCCACCTAAATTCAAACAATAATCGTATTCCGAGAACAATAATCTATCACCAATTGGAACTAGCGGAGCTCCTTGTCCGCCTAATTCAACATCTTGAACTCTGAAATCACAAACAACGGTTTTACCTATAATTCCGGCAATTTTAGGTAAGTTTCCAATTTGTAAAGTAATGCCATTTTGGGGTTGATGCAAAATAGTATGTCCGTGACTGCAAACTGCATCAATGAATTGAATTTTATAATCTTCAATAAATTTTTTGATTGTGTTTCCTAACAAATCAGTATATTCTTCATTTAATTGTACTAATTCATTTTTTGAAAAATTAACGGCAAACTTGAGTTTGTTTAACCAATTTTCTGTATAAGGAATTGTTGCTGTTTCAAGAATAGAAAAGTCCCATTTATTGTTTTTAACAGTAAAATGAACATGAGCCAAATCAATACCATCCAATGAGGTTCCACTCATGACACCGAGCACTTGATAGGATTCTTTAAACATAGGCTAAAATTACGAAAACGTTTGAGATTTTGACTAAATTGTCATACTTTTGCCTCCAAATTTAACAAACAAATAATCAATATTTTTTATAATTATGGATTTTAATCTTACCGAAGAGCATTTGATGATTCAGCAAGCTGCCCGTGATTTTGCTCAACAAGAATTATTACCGGGTGTAATTGAGAGAGACGAACATTCAAAATTTCCGACTGAGCAAGTGAAAATGATGGCTGAATTAGGCTTTATGGGAATGATGGTTGATCCAAAATACGGCGGGGCAGGTTTAGACAGTGTTTCCTATGTGTTGGCAATGACAGAAATTGCCAAAGTGGATGCTTCGGCAGCCGTAATTATGTCCGTAAACAACTCCTTAGTTTGTGCCGGAATGGAAAAATATTGTTCTGAAGAACAAAAAATGAAATATTTGGTTCCGTTGGCCAAAGGTGAAGTAATCGGTGCTTTTTGTTTGTCAGAACCGGAAGCTGGAAGTGATGCTACTTCTCAAAAAACAACAGCTATCGACAAAGGAGATTACTATTTGTTAAACGGAACAAAAAATTGGATTACCAATGGTTCAACAGCCTCAACTTATTTAGTTATTGCTCAAACCGATGTTGAAAAAGGACACAAAGGAATCAATGCTTTTATTGTTGAAAAAGGATGGGCCGGATTTGAAATTGGTCCAAAAGAAAAGAAAATGGGCATCCGCGGAAGCGACACGCATTCGTTAATGTTTACTGATGTGAAAGTGCCCAAAGAAAATAGAATTGGTGCCGATGGTTTCGGATTTAGTTTTGCGATGAACGTGTTAAACGGAGGAAGAATCGGAATTGCATCACAAGCATTAGGAATTGCAACCGGAGCTTATGAATTGGCTTTGAAATATTCGCACGAGCGAAAAGCATTTGGAAAAGAAATCTTTAAGCACCAAGCAATTGCTTTTAAATTGGCTGATATGTATGTAAAAGTGACAGCGGCAAAATTATTAGTAATGAAGGCAGCTTGTGAAAAAGACGAAGGAAAAGACATTGCTCATTCTGGAGCTATGGCAAAGTTATACGCTTCTGAAATTGCGTTGGAAGTGGCTAATGAAGCCGTCCAAATTCATGGAGGAAACGGTTATGTAGCCGAATACCACGTAGAAAGAATGATGCGTGATTCTAAAATTACACAAATTTATGAAGGAACTTCAGAAATTCAACGCATTGTGATTTCGAGAGGTTTGGTTTAAAAGTTATTTAAAATTCTACATATTTAAAACCCTTTAAGTACTTTCTTAAAGGGTTTTTTGTATTTTTAGCACATATAAAAAGTAAATGAAAAATATTATTATCACAGGAACTTCTCGCGGAATTGGCTACGAACTTGCCTTACAATTTGCAAATGAGGGTCATCAAGTGTTGGCTATTTCACGAAAAACAGTAAAAGAATTAATAGAACATCCAAATGTCACTTGTCTAGTTGTTGATTTATCGGAAGAAAGCGGATTGAATTTAATTACAGAATTTATCGCTCAAACTTGGAAAAATGTAGATGTGTTAATTCACAATGCCGGTTGTTTGGTGCTAAAACCATTTTTACAATTATCGCAAACCGATTTTGAAATGGTTTACAAAGTAAATGTTTTTGGCGTTGCCAATTTAACTCGAATTTGTTTACCCTTTTTGAAAAAAGGAAGCCATGTGGTAACCATTAGTTCAATGGGTGGCGTTCAAGGAAGTTCAAAATTTGCCGGTTTAGCCGCTTATTCTTCCAGTAAAGGAGCAGTTATCACCTTGTCGGAATTGTTGGCGGAAGAATACAAAGAAGAAGGGATTTCGTTTAATGTTTTGGCTTTAGGAGCCGTTCAAACCGAAATGTTACACGAAGCCTTTCCGGGATATCAAGCACCACTTTCTGCCAAAGAAATGGCCGATTATATTTATGATTTTTCGTTGAAAGGAAATAAATATTACAACGGGAAAGTATTACAAGTAAGTTCATCCACGCCGTAATTCAAATTTAATATATACAATTATGAAACAAGAAAACGCCATCCAGCTATTTGAAAACAAAAAAGTAAGAACACTTTGGGATGCTGAAAAAGAAAAATGGTACATTTCCATTATAGATGTTGTAGCAGTTTTGACTGAAAGCGTGGATCCAAATGCATATTGGAGAAAGCTAAAACAACGTCTAAAACAAGAAGGAAATGAAACCGTGACGAATTGTCACGGTTTGAAAATGGTTGCTCCTGACGGGAAAATGCGAATAACAGATGTCGCTGATACTGATCAGCTTTTTAGGCTAATTCAATCCATTCCATCTCCAAAAGCAGAGCCGTTTAAGTTGTGGTTAGCCCAAATTGCATCGGAACGATTGGACGAAATGCAAGATCCTGAATTAACTATTGACAGAGCATTAGAACAATATTTACAATTGGGATATTCTGAAAATTGGATTAATCAACGTTTAAAAAGCATTGAAATCAGGAAAGAATTAACTGATGAATGGAAAAGCAGAGGAATTAAAGAAGGTCAACAATTTGCCACATTAACCGATATAATTTCAAAATCTTGGTCGGGGAAAACAACCAAAGAATATAAATTTTTGAAAGGATTAAAAAAGGAGAATCTTCGAGATAATATGACCAACACGGAATTGATTTTGAATATGTTAGCAGAAGCTTCTACAAAAGATATTTCCAAAGCAGTAAATCCTGAAACGTTTGAAGATAGTAAAGAAGTTGCCAAACAAGGCGGAAATGTTGCCAATGTTGCTCGAAAAGAACTAGAAGCCAAAACAGGAAAAAAAGTTGTAACCGAGTTAAATGCAAAGACTTTGCTTCATCAAAAAAAGGAAATTGACAACAACTAAATGAGCGAAGTCCTCTTAAAATATCTTCCCGAGCATGCGGTTGAACCTGTTTTTGAGTTAATCAAAACCAATTCGGTGCATTTGAAAATCGTGAATGAGCGAGTAACTCGTCATGGCGATTATAGAAGACATCCTTCAGGAAAACATCAAATTACCGTGAATGCCAATTTAAATAAATACCGTTTTTTGATTACGGTAGTGCATGAAATTGCTCATTTAGCAGCTTTTGAAAAATATGGTAGAAACATCAAACCACACGGAAATGAATGGAAAATTACGTTTCAACGGTTGATGATTCCGTTTATTCGACCGGAGATTTTTCCGAATTCGGTTTTGCCATTAATAGCCAATCATTTTAGAAATCCAACTGCCAGTAGTGATACCGATGCTCGATTGGCTTTTGCTTTAAAGCAATTTGACGAACGAAAACCCGATATCCATTTTATACATGAAGTGCCTTCCGGAAGTTTTTTCAGAATTAAAAACGGAAAAGTTTTTCAAAAAAAAGGACTTCGGGTCAAACGCTATGAATGTTTGGAAGTGAAAACAGGAAAGTTGTATTTGTTTAACGCCAATGCTGAGGTGGAGATTATTCCGGGTTAAATATTGATTTTATTCATGTAAATAAGCAACACAGTAACTCAGCAACTTTACTATATTTGTAACAACTAAAAACTTAGTAACTCAGAGTCTCAGTAGCTCAGCAACTCATAAAATGAACAAAAATTACTATGCAATATTAATGGCCGGTGGAGTGGGTTCCCGTTTTTGGCCGGTTTCTACAACTGATTTACCTAAACAATTTCACGATATGTTAGGGTCGGGGGAGACGTTGATTCAAAAAACGTTCAGTCGTTTATCAAAATTAATTCCAACCGAAAACATTTTGATTTTAACTAATGAGAAATACAATAATCTAGTTCTTACTCAATTACCAATGGTCAAGCAAGAGCAAGTTCTATTGGAACCAGCCATGCGAAACACAGCTCCTTGTATTTTGTATGCTTCGCTAAAAATTCAAAAAATGAATCCGGATGCTGTGATGGTAGTAGCTCCCAGCGACCATTGGATTGAAGATGAAACGGCCTTTATCGATAATTTACAACAATGTTTTGATTATTGTCACCACAATAATGCGTTGATGACATTAGGGATTCAACCTACTTTTCCAAATACCGGTTTTGGTTATATCGAATTTGATAAAACAGACTCAAATCCCATTAAAAAAGTAAATCAGTTCCGTGAAAAACCAAATTACGAAACAGCAACATCTTTTCTTGATAGCGGAAATTTCCTTTGGAATGGCGGAATTTTTATCTGGTCTGTCAAATCAATAACAGAAGCATTTTCTGCTTTTCAGCCTCAAATGAATCAATTGTTTTTAGAGGGTTTTGAAACATACAATACATCAAATGAAAAAGAGTTTATCAATCAAAAGTATGCTTTAGCGGAAGATATTTCAATTGATTATGCCATTTTAGAAAAGGCTAAAAATGTTTTTGTTTTACCGGCAACTTTCGATTGGAATGATTTAGGAACTTGGGGTTCATTACACGAAAAATTAGAGAAAGACGAACAGAATAATGCGGTTGTGAATGCTGAATTAATTTCAGAAAACGCTTCTAACAATATCATTCGCACAGAAAATAAAAAATTAGTAATCATAGATGGTTTAAATGACTATATTGTGGTGCAACAAGGTGATGTTCTGTTAATTTATCCAAAAGATAAAGAACAGGATATCAAGAAAGTAGTTTCTAATTTGTTAAACAGTCGTTAAAGTATTTATTTACTATCTGTTTTAAATTGATAAATAGTATTTTGTTAAAATTTTTAATTTGATTATATGATTTTTTTAATAGGAATAGATTTCAACTTGCCACTCAAAAACCCAGTATTATTGTTTTCATTACTACTGTTCATTATTTTATTTGCACCAATACTATTAAATAAGTTAAGAATTCCACACCTTATTGGGTTGATTATTGCCGGAGCATTAATTGGACCAAATGGTTTCAATTTAATTGCTCGTGATATGAGTATTATTTTGTTTGGAACCGTTGGTTTGCAGTACATCATGTTCTTGGCTGGTTTAGAAATTGATTTAGCGGAATTCAAAAAAAACAGCGGAAAAAGTTTGGTTTTTGGCTTACTAACTTTTTCAATACCCATGACAATTGGAACCCTGGCCGGATATTATATTTTAGAATTTTCATTGCCAACATCCGTTTTGTTGGCCAGTATGTTTGCCTCTCACACTTTGATTGCCTATCCTATTATTAGTAAATTAGGTGTTGCCAAAAACCGAGCGGTTAATGTAACTGTAGGAGGAACCATGATTACTGATACACTTGCCCTTTTGGTTTTGGCAGTTATTGCTGGAATGCAAGTGGGTGAAATTAATCAGGAATTTTGGATGCGATTAGGCATTTCGGTAATCGTTTTTGGATTGGTTGTAATGCTTATTTTTCCAATTATTGGAAGATGGTTTTTCAAACGTTTTGACGACAATATTTCGCAATACATCTTTGTGTTAGCAATGGTTTTTTTAGGCTGTACCTTGGCTGAATTAGCCGGAATTGAAGCAATTATTGGAGCTTTCTTAGCCGGATTAGCCTTGAATAGATTAATTCCACATACTTCGCCTTTAATGAATCGAATTGAATTTGTGGGGAATGCTTTGTTTATTCCGTTTTTTCTTATTGGAGTTGGAATGTTGATTGATTATAAGGCTTTTATAAAAGATTGGAACACTTTGCAAGTTGCGGGAATTATGACTGCGTGTGCTATAGTTGGTAAATACATTCCGGCTTGGATAACCCAAAAGATTTTTGGTTACTCACGAGATGAAAGACGATTGATTTTTGGATTGAGTAATGCTCAAGCAGCGGCTACACTTGCTGCTGTTTTGGTTGGTTTTAATATTATAATTGGTTATGATAGTGTTCCGCAATATGATGAGGTTCATTTGAAGAGCAACAAATTAACTACAGAAGACAATTCACAATTGTTATTTCAGAACTTAGAAAAAGGAGAAATTCCAAAAATTGGTTCAGAAGCTTTAATGCAAAATTTACCGGCAGATGGAACGTATAAATTAACTGATAAAACTGAAATGGTTTTTGTTCAAGGCAAATTATCAGATATTAAGATGCCAAATAGGCTTTTGAATGAAAATGTTTTGAATGGTACCATTTTAATGATTTTAATTACATGTACCATTGCATCCTTTGTGGCTCAAAAAGGAGCTTATAACTTGGCATTAATGGAAGACGATGAGGAGAGTGATAGCGATGGAGAATCTATAGAAAGTGATGAGCGAATTTTAATTCCAATGAAAAACATAGAAACAGTAGAAGAATTAATTCAACTTGCTGTAACTATGAAATCAAAGAAAAATAAAACAGGGTTATTTGCTTTAAATATTATTAGTAACAATATTGCTACAACTTCGCAAGAATCAAAAGCAAAGAAAATAGTTGATAAAGCCGCCGTTGTTGCTTCTGCAACAGATAATAAATTAAATATGTTGATGCGTTATGATCTTAATATTTTAAACGGTATTTCAGGAGTTGTAAAAGAACAGAAAATATCAGATATTATTCTTGGTCAAACAGAGTCATTGGGATCTAGTGAAAGTTTGTATGGTCCTTTGACAGACGGTGTTTTAAATAAATGCAATACAACCACTTTTATATATAAATCAACACAACCAATTGCAACAATAAAACGTTATTTGGTTGTTATTCCTGAACGAGCTGAACGTGAAATCGGATTTCCGTTTTGGTTGTTAAAAATTTGGAATTTAGGAAAAAATACAGGCTCAAAAATTATATTTTATGCAAGTGAAACAACACTAAATCTAATCAAGGATGTCCACTCAAAACATCCTGTTGATGCTGATTTCAATATTTTTGCAGATTGGGAAGATTTTTTGATACTGTCTAGAAATTTAAACAAAGACGACGCTTTTGTGGTTATAATGAGTCGCAAACCAAATTTGTCTTATAATACTACAATGCAAAATATTCCGGGTTATATGAATAAATATTTTAACAAGAACAATGTGATTCTGATTTATCCGCTTCAAACCGGAATTGAAGGCTCAACTCGGATTGATTTAAAAAACCCCGGTGCATTGGATACCTTTACAGAAAATTTAGAAAGATTGGATGACGTTAGAAAGTTAATCGGGAAGCTTTTCAAGAAAAAATAGTGAATTAACTGATACTTTTTAGTTATTTTTGAAGATATCTATTTTTAATGAGGTTTCAGCAATTATTTTTCGTGTTTCTTTTATTCTTGTCAAGTTTTGCCTTTGCACAAGTTGATAATTTCACATTGGAAGTAAATACAATTAATGAAACTTGCTTAGGAAATGGATCAATGAGTTTTAGTGTTTCAGGAATTACCCCTGGAGCAACTATGAGCTATGCCGTTTTTTTATTGCCAAATCTTACTACTCCAATTGCGGTTTTGCAAACTCCATCTTTAACAGGATTAAATGCGGGTAATTATGGCGTTGTTGCTACGCAAACGTTAGGTGCTGATTCTGGGACTCAACAAGTGGATGTAACTATTCAAAACTTAATTCAAACACTTACTTATACCTTACAATCAATTAAAGAAAATTGTGGGTTTGATGGTCAAATTACTGTAAATGTAACTAATGGAAATGCCCTCCTTTATGAAATATTTTCCGGGCCCATAATTATTGCTCCACAAGCTTTAAATGTTTTTACTAATTTAACCGCCGGACTTTATCAAATCAGAGTTTTTGATGTTTGTGGTGATGCTGTAGTTCAAACGTTTACATTGCAGGCCAATAATTTAGCAATCATAATTGATCCAGTAGGTTTTCCAAATACTATTTTACCAACTTGTAACACAATAACAGTGAGCAATTTTTATGGTGCGGCAACTAATAGTATAATTTCATATCCGGTCCAAGTAGAATACACAATATTTCCACCTGGAGGCGGAATTCCGATTATTATAAATGATGTAATTTTAAATGGTTCATCTACTGGCACAATTATAAACGATATCCCTTTCTACAACGGACAAACCTATACATTTACCATAAAGTTCACAGATAGTTGTGGTAATGTTTTTTTTAGAAATAATACAATTTCAAAGGCTTTAGAATTAGCAATCTCTTCAACTCAAGTTGGTTGCCTAGGAATGATTTTAGGATTGTCACCGTCTAATTATTTACCTCCATATACTATCAACTTTTTGCTAAGTCCAATAGGTTTTAATCCTTCCCAAGCAAACCTATCACATCCTGGGCCTTTTGATGAAGAGCTAATTTTATATGGAAGTGCTTCAAATCCATTGCCTGTTGGTTTGTATACAATCCAAGTTACAGATTCATGTGGTAGATCAGCCACCGTAACAACTGAAATAGTTTTAGAAATAGCCGAACCAAATATTACAAGTTGGGCTGGATGTCAGATAACATCAGAAAGTGGAATTCAAATTAGTGCAATTCCTCCAACTCAAATTGTCAGTGTTAATTTGATAATTGCACCTTCTGAATACCCTAATTCCTTACCTGAAAATTTATCGTCATTTATAACTAATGGTCTATTTATAATGAACTCTAATATTTTTCAAGGATTATATGTTTTTGAAGTTTTAGATAGCTGTGGAGAGGTTTATTTTTTGTCAAGTGACGTTCAACCAACTAATGTTTTTGATATACAATTTGCTCAAAGACCCGGTTGTGAGATTGGTTTTGGAGGAATTCGGTTGTCTTCAGAACAAGAAATAGTTGCTGTACAGCTAATTAATGCCCCTTCTGTATTTCAAGGTGCTTTACCTTTAAATTTAACTTCAAATGTAAATTCTAATGGAATATTTAATTATGGAACTGTGCCGGCAGGAGAATATACTTTTGTGTTTGATTATTTGTGTGATGATCTAATATATCAAGCAACAAAAGTAATTACAATTGAAGGATATGAAATTACTAACAATCAGATGTCGTTGTTTGAAAATTGTGGTTCCTTTAATTTGCAGATTCAACATGCTAGTAATGGAAATTTAGCTCAATCTTTTTGGTTGCAAAAACAAAATCCTCTCACGGGTCAATGGGGACATCCACTAACAGGAGTTGTTTACAATGCAGGAACTGTTCCGAATTCTAATAATTCTTATTTCTTAAATTTAAACTCTATAAATTTAAATATTGCAGCTGTAGGTAATTTTAGAATTTTAAAACGTTTTCAAACATTTAATTTAACTGGTGCAGTCCAAGATTGCGTTGCTGTCTTGCATGAATTTATTTTTACTGGCGGACCAAGAATTATTGAAGTCAATAGTTTCTTATGTTCAAATGGTAATTTAGATACATTTGTAATAGCAGAAGGAGTTCCGCCATTAACCTATTCAATTACAGAAAAAAATGGCCAACCTTTTATTGTAAACAATAACACTTCTAACCTGTTTTTGAATCTGCAACCAGCCATTTACAATTTTCAAATTCAGGATAGTTGCGGAAATATTGCTAATAGTTTGTTTGAAATTAGTCCGTTAGCACCTTTACAAATTTCAGTTTCAAATCTTTGTAATGGTCAAAACGGTTCTTTATCAGTGCAAAACTATCCGTTTTTTACTTATCAATGGTATAAAGCCACTGCTCCTCAGGTTATTTTAAGCACATCCAGTCAATTGCAATTTTCTCCTTTTGATTTGGCTACAAATTCAGGGCAATATTTTGTTAGTATCTCAGCTCAAAATCCAAATTCGTGTAGTAATCAAATTTTATCATTTACTATTGATCCGGATGCAGGAGTTCCAAATGCCGGGCAAAATGAAAGTTTGTCAATTTGTGAAAGTGTTGAAAATATAAATCTCTTTAGTTTGTTCACTTCCAATTATGATTCAAATGGTATATGGACTGATTTGTTAGATTCAGGAGCTTTAAGCGGTTCAAATGTGGACACATCTTTACTAACCCCCGGAACTTATCAATTTCAATATACCGTTTTTGGCTTTTGTGATCAATCGAGTCAATCTATAATTACAATTCAATTTAATGCTATTCCTTCTTTGCCTGTTATTACATCAACAACACCAATATGTGAAGGAGATCAAATTCAATTAACAACTCCAACTATTAACAACGCAACTTATCATTGGTTTGGTCCAAATGGATATGAATCTAACTTACAAAATCCAATAATTACTAATTCAACTTTATCAGATGAAGGAAATTATTTTTTGTATGTTACAGTAAATGGATGTGATTCTGATATTGCATCAACTTCAATTGAAGTTAATCCAAAACCACTTTTTTCAGTTTTAGGAGATAACTTATTGTGTAACAATCAAAGTTCATTTTTAACCATAAATCCATTAAATTTCTCTGTAAATGAATCAGTATTTAATTGGTATTTGAATGGTGTTTTTCTAATTTCAGAATCTGAAGGTGTATTGGAAATTAATCAACCGGGGATTTATATGGTTGAAGCAATTGTGGGAGATTGTGAAACTTCAGAATCAATTACAATTAACGAACGATTAATTGAGATTCCAATCGAAGTACAAGTGCTTTGTATTGATAATCGTAAAACAATCACACTAGTAAATGCAAATGAATTAGTTGATTATACTATTAATTGGACGGGGCCAAATAATTTTACTTCACAAGAAACCATTTTAGATATCACCGGATTAGCAATTGGAAATTATGAAGTTACAGTTACAGATTCGCTGGGGTGTAGTGATTCTTTAAGTGTTGAAATAACCAATACAAATTGCACCATTCCTAAAGGTGTTTCTCCAAACAATGATGGATTAAATGACACATTTGATCTCTCAAACTTTGATGTGTTAAAAGTAAAAATATTTAATCGTTACGGAATGGTAGTGTTTGAAATGAATAACTACGTAAATCAATGGCATGGTCAAGATTACAACGGAAACTTATTGCCAACGGCTACCTATTATTATTTGGTTTATTTTACAGACGGAAGCCACAAAACCGGATGGGTGTATTTAAACAGAGAAAATAATTAAATTATTCTTTATCGTGTTCTTTGTTTTGAGCTTTTCTGATTTTTTTGAATAAATTAGAAGAATAGACAAAATCAACAATAGCTTCATTATCCGTTTTAAAGATGTCTTTTTTTGTTCCTTCCCAAGCAAGAATTCCTTCTTTGAGAAAGATGATTTTTTCACCAATTTCCATAACAGAATTCATGTCGTGAGAATTAATTACAGTGGTGATATCATACTCTTCAGTAATTTCTTTAATCAAATTGTCAATAACAATAGCGGTTTTTGGATCTAAACCTGAGTTGGGTTCGTCACAAAATAAATATTTTGGATTGTTTACAATCGCTCTTGCAATGGCTACTCTTTTTTGCATTCCTCCAGAAATTTCAGAAGGTTTCTTTTTATGAGCATCAATTAGATTAACTCGTTTTAATACAAAATCAACACGTTCCTGAATTTCCTTTGGCGTTTGTTTGGTAAACATTTTCAGTGGAAAACCTACATTTTCTTCAACAGTCATACTGTCAAAAAGGGCACTGCCTTGAAAAACCATTCCAATTTCTGTACGTAACGCTCTTTTTTCATCGGCAGATAACTCAGAATAAATTCTTCCGTCAAAAGAAATTGTTCCTGAATCCGGAGCGTGAATTCCCAATAATGTTTTAAGTAAAACCGTTTTTCCCGAACCACTTTGTCCAATAATTAAATTGGTTTTTCCGGTTTCAAAAACGGTAGAAATACCTTTTAAAACTTTTGTATCGCCAAATGATTTCTCTATGTTTTTAATTTCTATCATTTGCTTAACAATAATTGGGTTAAAATATAATTGGCTAAAATGATTGAAACGGATGTCCAAACAAAAGAAACGGTACTTGCTTTTCCAACTTCTAATGCTCCACCTTTCATGAAATAACCGTGATAGGAGGGAATAGTTGCCAGAAGCAAAGCAAAAATCATGGTTTTTATAAAGGCATAAGCAATATGAAAGGGTATGAAATCCAACTGTAATCCTTGGATAAATTCGTCACTGCTTGTAAAACCTCCGTAAACACCTGCCATCCAGCCTCCTAAAATACCTAAAAACATGCTGATTCCTATGACGAATGGATATAATAATAAGGCAATTATTTTTGGGAAAACCAGATAGTTCAATGAGTTAACTCCCATAACTTCCAAAGCATCAATTTGTTCAGTAACTCGCATGGTTCCAATGCTTGATGTGATAAATGAACCAACCTTTCCGGCCATGATTATTGAAATAAAAGTAGGAGCAAATTCTAAAATAACTGATTGTCTCGTTGCAAAACCAATAAGATTTCTGGGGATAAGTGGATTGGTTAAGTTTAATGCAGTTTGAATGGAAACAACACCTCCAACGAAGAATGAAATAAATGCAACAATACCAAGCGAACCAATGATTAAATCGTCAACTTCTTTAAATATTAAGTTCTTCATCGCACTCCATTTGAGTGGTTTGTTGAAGACTTCTTTTAGCATCAGGAAATATTTTCCTATATGAGTAAGCATTTTTAGCATAAAGCAAAAATAGGAAAAAGTTTCGGTTTTGGGTTTTAGTTTTTTTTGTTTTATGAAACTAGTTAACTAAATAGAAGTGGTGTAATTAGAAAACTTTAGATTTCATTTTCTTCCAACGATATTTCCGAATAAATTTGGCTTGTTTTGGTGTTACTAAAAGTGGCTTTTTAGCAACTTTAGCTTTCCAAAACCCTTGAAGATAATCAAAAAACAAGAACGGTTTTTTCTTAAGTAGAGCTAATTTCAACGAAGCAATAGTAGTAATCCAAAATCCATAACCTAACGAATAAAAAGCTTCGCCTTGTTTAAATCGTGCGGCTTGATTATAACTGGCTCCGGTTGGTTTGAGGTGTTTTACTTTTAATGTTTCATCCGTTACCACTTTCCAATTATAAAATTTACATAGCAATTCATCAACAGTATCCCAACCCATGGCCGGTTTTAAACCGCCAATTTGTTCAAAACAGGTTTTTCGATAGGCTTTGAAAGCTCCTCTAATGTGTTCTTTATCAGTGAGATTTTCCAAAATCCATTCGTTATTTTTTTGGATGTAAGCATAACCGCCTACCATCCCAATTTGTTCATCCGATTGAAAATGGTTGCTGATTGTTTCAAAATAATTCGGAGGAAAAATTAAATCAGCATCAGCTTTAACAATAAAATCGTAATTGTCATCAACTGTTTCTAATCCTTTTTGAAATGCTTGAATGACTTTACTTCCGGGAAGATGAATAGCCTCAGAAGTTGCATTGACTAAAGAAATAAAGGAATATTTTTCTGTAAATGATTGTATAATTTCTTTCGTTTTATCTGTCGAACCATCATTAACCACCACCACTTTGGAAGGCAAAAAACTTTGTTCCACTAGCGACTGTAAAGTGAGGGAAATAAATTTTTCTTCGTTGTAGGTTGGGATGATTATATAATATTTCATTTTCTGAAAACTACAATTTTTGAAATTGAATTTTGAAATTGATATTGTTATTGTCGAACTGCATAAACCAAATAATACCTATCTGTAAAATACCTTAATATAGGACGGAAACCAATTTTGTTAGTAGGATGTGTAAATTTCACACTATCCACAATTTTAAATCCGGTTTTTTCTAAAAGCCAATCCAGTTGCCAATCTTCAAATTCATGGTAATGTCTGTCCCATTTTTCTGTTTTGCTTCGATAGGCAGAAGAAAACCAAAGTCGTAGCGGGATAGAAATGAATAATTTGTCGCTTTTTACGTTTTGTAAAACGGTATAAGGATTGAGTAAATGTTCGAAAATTTCGAAAGCGGTTACAACAGTATAGTGTTCTTTTTGGAGTGTTGATTGGTCATTGTCTAAATCTTCTCCACCAGTATTTTTGACCGAATAACCATTTTCAATCATAATTTTAGAAAATGGATTTTCAACACCTAAATCAAGAATGGTTTCTGATTTTGAAAGGTGTTTTTCAAGAAATTCAAGTGTAATTTTGAATCGTTTGTTAGGAAATGTTTTTCCGTACATGAAAAAGTAATTGATTCACAAATTTACTTCTTTCTTTCAACTTCTAACTTCCATCTTCCACTTTTTTAAACTTGATATACAATCGCATTAATATTCATTCCGGCTCCAACTGAGGCAAAAATAATTACATCGCCTTTGTTGAGTTGTTGGTTTTCAATTTGACCTTTCATTATTGAATCATATAAAGTAGGAACCGTTGCCACACTTGAATTTCCTAATTTGTGAATACTCATTGGCATAATACCTTCAGGCATTGTTTGCTTGTAATGGCGATAAAAACGTTGAATGATGGCTTCGTCCATTTTTTCATTGGCTTGATGTATGAGTATTTTCTTAACCTGAGAAATGTCAATTCCACTTGCATCTAAACACGAAGCCATTGCTTTTGGCACTTGGCTTAGAGCAAATTCGTAGATTTTACGTCCATGCATTTTGATGTAGCGAACATCCGGATGATGCTCGTCATTAAATGACTTTCCAAAAAATAAATAATAAGCTTCGTCATAAGTATATGTTGCCGATTCGTGTGCTAAAATTCCACCATCTTCATCAGTTGCTTCAATAATTGTTGCACCGGCACCATCAGAATAAATCATAGAATCTCTGTCATGCATATCTACAACGCGAGATAAGGTTTCGGCTCCAATAACCAAACATTTTTTTGCCATTCCTGCTCTAATGTAAGCCTGTGCTTGTATAACACCTTCAACCCAACCCGGGCAACCAAAGAGCATATCATAAGCCACACATTTTGGGTTTTTAATTCGTAAATTAAACTTAACTCTTGTGGCCAATGAAGGTAGTAAATCGGCTTGAATGGCTCCTTTTTTTACATCACCAAAATTGTGAGCAAAGATAATATAATCGAGTGTTTCAGGATCAATCTTAGCATCTTCAATAGCTTTTTGTGCTGCAATAGTGGCAATGTCAGACGTGTTTAAATCGTCAGTAACATACCTTCTTTCTTCAATTCCGGTGATGTCTCTGAATTTTTCTGCAATGATTTCATTAGGTTGCGGAAAAGGAGTTCCGTCATCATTTAAAAAAACATGTTTAGCAAAATCAACATTAGTCACTATTTCAGTTGGAATGTAACTTCCGGAACCGGTTATTTTTATATTCATAATAAGGGTCAATTATAGTACTAAATTATTAATTTAAATCTTTATAAATTAAGAATTACTTAACAAAATTATTTTAATTACGAAATATTCAAAAAACAAGCATAAAATTTATCTTACTCTCAATTATTGGTTTTATTTTGAGCAATTTTAATCTGCATTACCGTTGCAATACTCAAGGCTTGGGTTTTAATTTGTTCTGCTTTTTGTCCTTTAAAGTTTTCATCAACAGCATTGTTAAAATGATTCAACCAAATTTTAAATAATTCGGGCGACAAATATTCTTTTTCATTCACATCCAAATGAATTTGAGTCAAGTTTTTGGAATAACCACCGGTTCCTAAAACGCCTTGTGACCAAAATGTGACTAATATTGGTAAATGCTCCTCTAGTTTTATTTTTACCACATCTGTAAAAATGTAACTAATAGAATCATCAGCGAGTAGTTTTTTATAAAATTCATCTACTAACAAATATAAATCTTCTTGGGTTTGGATGTCGGGCATTTTTTTGGTAATAGGTAATTGGTCTTTGGTAAAAGTAAAAAAGTTTAAAGAAGTAATCAAACAACTTTAAACTTTTAAACTTTAAACTATTTTAAACAAAGTTTACATATATGCTTCAATTGGAGCACAACTACATACTAAATTTCTATCGCCGTATGCTTCATCTACACGACGAACAGTGGGCCAGAATTTATTTTCTGCAATATAATCCAATGGAAAAGCGGCTTGCTCTCTGGTATAAGGGAAAATCCAATTATCAGATGTAATCATCGCTAATGTATGTGGGGCATTTTTCAATACATTGTTTGCATCTTCTTTTGAAGCCAATTCAATTTCTTTACGAATGGCTATCATTGCGTTACAAAAACGATCTAATTCCGCTAAGTCTTCCGATTCGGTTGGTTCAACCATTAACGTTCCAGCAACAGGGAAAGAAACCGTTGGTGCATGAAATCCATAATCCATTAAACGTTTTGCAATATCGGTAACTTTGATGCCTTTTTCTTCAAATCCTCTACAATCTAAAATCATTTCATGAGCTGCTCTTCCCATTTCTCCGGAATATAAAATTGGATAATGTTGTTCTAAATGAGCTTTCATATAGTTGGCGTTCAAAATGGCATATTGTGTTGCATTTTTCAAACCTTCAGCACCCAACATGGTGATGTAGCCATAAGAAATCAAACACACCAAAGCCGAACCATAAGGAGCCGCTGAAATAGCAGTAATCGCTTGATTTCCTCCAGTTGGAATAATTGGATTAGTTGGTAAAAACGGAACTAATTTTTCGTTGACACAAATTGGGCCAACACCCGGTCCGCCACCACCGTGAGGGATGGCAAACGTTTTATGTAAATTCAAGTGGCAAACATCTGCACCAATAGTTGCAGGATTGGTTAAACCTACTTGTGCATTCATGTTAGCACCATCCATATAAACTAAACCACCATTGTCATGAATGATTTTTGTGATTTCGCAAATGGCACTTTCAAAAACACCATGGGTTGATGGATAAGTTACCATCAAACACGATAAATTAGCAGCATGTTGAATGGCTTTTGCTCTTAAATCTTCCACATCGATATTGCCGTTTTCCATGGTTTTGGTTACGATAATTTCCATGCCTGCCATTGCTGCCGAAGCCGGATTGGTTCCGTGAGCAGAAGCTGGAATTAAACACACATTTCTGTGGTCGTCGCCTCTTGAAATGTGGTAAGCACGAATGGTCATTAAACCGGCATATTCGCCTTGTGCACCCGAATTTGGTTGTAACGTAGTTCCTTGAAATCCGGTAACCACATTCAACTGATGCTCTAATTTTTTCAACATGATTTGATAACCTTCTGCTTGTTCAATTGGAGCAAAAGGGTGAATGCTGTTCCAATTTGCCATGGATAATGGCAACATTTCAGCAGCAGCATTTAATTTCATCGTACAAGAACCTAACGAAATCATTGAGTGATTTAACGATAAATCTTTGCGTTCTAATTTTTTGATATAACGCATCAACTGTGATTCCGAATGATGGTTGTTGAAAACTTCGTGTTGTAAGAAAGTTGATTTTCTTTGTAAGTTTTCCGGAACCATCGACTCATTGGCTAATTGACTAATTGCCACATTATCCTTTCCAACCGCTTCCGCAAAAATCGAAATAATTTGATTGATGTCTTTAATCGAAGTAGTTTCGTTTAAAGAGATAGAAATCGTTTCGGCGTCTACATAAAAGAAATTTACTTCGTGTTTTTCAGCAACCGCTTTCACTTTAGTAGCATCTGCTTTCACTGAAATCGTATCAAAGAAAGCAGTGTTAGTTTGATAAACACCTAATTTATTCAAAGCTTCCGCTAAAGTGACAGCAGAAGCGTGTACTTTATCGGCGATATATTGTAGTCCTTTTGGTCCGTGATAAACAGCATACATTCCTGCCATAACAGCTAATAAAACTTGAGCCGTACAAATGTTTGAAGTCGCTTTTTCACGTTTGATATGTTGTTCACGAGTTTGCAACGCCATACGTAAAGCACGATTTCCGTTGGTGTCAATAGTCACCCCGATAATTCTTCCCGGCATGGAACGTTTGTATTCTTCTTTAGTGGCAAAAAATGCAGCATGAGGACCGCCGTAACCCATCGGGATTCCGAAACGTTGTGTGGTTCCAACTACTACATCGGCACCCATTTCTCCCGGAGAAGTCAATTTTACTAACGATAAAATATCGGCAGCAACGGCTACTTTTATTCCTGATGCTTTTGCTTTTGCAATAAATCCTGCATAATCATGAACTTGACCAAATTTTCCCGGATATTGTAGAATAGCTCCAAAAAAATCTGATGAAAAATCAAAATTTTCATGATTTCCAATTACTAATTCAACGCCAATTGGCGTAGAACGAGTTTGAAGAACCGATAAGGTTTGTGGTAAAATTTCTTCAGAAACGAAGAATTTGTTCACGTTGTTTTTCTTTTGATCACGCGAACGAACGTCAAACAAAAGAGCCATCGCTTCTGCAGCTGCAGTTCCTTCATCTAACAAGGAAGCATTTGCAATTTCCATTCCTGACAATTCGATAACTGTGGTTTGAAAATTCAGAATAGCTTCTAAACGACCTTGAGCAATTTCTGCTTGATAAGGCGTATAGGCTGTATACCATCCCGGGTTTTCAAAAATATTTCGTTGAATAACCGAAGGAATAATGGTAGGATGATAGCCTAAACCAATGTAGGTTTTGAATACTTTATTTTTTTTACCTAATTCCTGAATGTGATTTAGATATTCATATTCAGTCATAGCCGGTTCTAAATCCAAGTCTTTTTTTAAGCGAATGTCGTCCGGAATAGTTTCGTAGATAAGTTGTTCAAAACTTTCAACGCCAACGGTTTTGAACATATGATTTAAGTCGCTATCACGTGGACCTAAATGGCGTAAAGCAAATGCATCTGTTTTCATGTATTTTCTTAAGGTAAAAGGTGTGTTGTTTTAAGGCACAAAAGTAATTATTAGTATTGTAATTTTTCGTTAAACAAGGACTAATATTTTTAGAATTTTTCAACCAAAAAGGGGTTTTATTAACAGAAGTGGTATTTTTGTTGCGTGAGAATTTTAAAAGCAATTGTTTATTTTTACATTCAGGCTTCACTTCATGTTGCTTTAGCAATCTATTCATTGGTTCGTGTCACCGAGTTATCATTGCAATTGACACCAAAATTTTCTATTGCAAATGTTGTTTTTTTCGGGACTATCGTTGGCTATAATTTTCTGAAATACTTTGAATCGTTTCAACAAGGGAATTTTGATATAAATAAAAACCGCTATTTAGTTGGGTTGACTTTTCTTTCTTTAATTGCTTCTATTTTCTATTTTTTACAATTGAATAATGCTACTCAGATTTACTTCTTAAAAATAGGATTGATAGTTGCAATTTATCCATTTTTACGAAAATTTGGTTTTTGGAAATTGTTTTTAGTAAGTTTTTGTGTTACTGCAATTACAGCTTATGTTCCTGTAATCTTTCATGTTTTAATTTCTAATGATATTAAAATTGTTATCATGCAACGTTTTTTGATTGTCATCAGTTTGATGATTCCGTTTGAAATTTTAGACAGTCAAACGGATGATAATTTAATGAAAACGCTACCTCAACGTTTTGGAATTTTTAAAACTAAAGTGTTTGGAATTATTCTTTTATTTCCGTTTATTTTATTGGAGTTTTGCAAAGAAAAAATTGAAATATCAACTTTTGCAGTTGCCATTATAACTGCAATTTTTATCGGATGTACTACTTTAAAAAGAGATAAGTATTACACCTCTTTTTGGGTGGAAAGTGTGCCAATTTTGTGGTGTTTGGTGTTGGTTTACACCTGACAGGTTTTTGAAACCTGTCAGGTGTAATGGGATGGTTATACTTAATTGTGGATTTTCAGCTATGTTTTTTAAAATTTTATTTCGATGAATTATAAAATTCGTTAAATACTTTTTCAAAATAATTTTATCAAATAGAAAATCAAAAATCCCATAAGGTGTTTTATATTCCAGCCGATCAATCATTATCGTATGTTCATTTTCTGTTTGAAAAAAATGTTCGTGTTTGAATGATTTAAAGTGACCTTCTTCCATTTCATCTACAAAATAAGTTGGAAAATTGAATTGTGTAATTCTGCTTTTATGCAACAGATTTACGCCAAAATGCTTACCACTCCAAGTAACGGTTTCGTTCAATTCAATCAAACCGGAAGTTTTTCCATCAATCGCTTTTTCATTTGAATTTGCAGCAGAAAGTTGATGAATATCGATGTTTCTGGCTATATCAAAAACAGTTTCGATTGGAGCTTTTATTTTGGTGGTAATAATGATTGTGGTCATGTTTTTCTTTTGATTTTTGTTGATTTTAAACCTGACAGGTTTCAAAACCTGTCAGGTTTAATAGTCTATCCTCTAAAAACAATTCGTTCTTCAACTTGTGGCTGACTCGCTTTTCTTTTTCCTCTAAAAAATAAATACAAATTAATGAAAAGCATAATTCCCAAATAAATAGAAAAACCACCAATTTTGCTGCTCAATTCTTCAATCATAACTTGATATGAATTGTTGTATAAACTCATTTCCATAATTTTCAAAGCAAATCCGATGTTGAGTAAATAAAAACCAGTTTCAAATAGTTTGTTTGTGGCTTTGGCAATTTCTTCGCGACCTTTAAATATGTCGGTCATATAAATCAAACTGTTTTTAAACAACGTTTTTGAGACATAAATAGTTAAGGCAATCGTTACAGGAAGATAGATTCCGTAGGCGAGAAGTGTTTTTGTAGTTTCCATAATTTAAATATTAATTGATTAATTTTTTAATGTAGTTTGTAATCATAAAAATGTTGAGGTAATGGAGAATTCCAATGATAAAAAGGATGATTGATGTTTTATAAGCGATAATTCCAATCAATTGATTTACTGTTTCAATTTTCTCCCAACTCAAAATCGTAATCGCACAATAACCGAGATTCAGTAAATAATAACCTAACAATAAATTTTTATTCACTTTTTTGCATAAGTCTTCGTGATTGGGAACCAATTGTGAAACAAATACATTTCCATTTCTATACAAAATTTGACCTACCACAAAAATGATGATTGCGGTTATGGTTAGGTAAATGAAGTAGGAGAGGATGTTGAGGTTCATATTCTTTGTCTTTTATAAATTAATATTGAAAGGTAGATGGCTAATAACAAAGGGATTGGAAAAAGAATGGCAGATAAAATATCTGAATAGTATATATTCATGTTGAAGTACCAAAGCGAAAAGAACAAAACAACAATTAGAATGTAACCTATAAAATACAATTTTTTTGGGTTTTTTATTAGAAGTATTAAACCTAAAATTACTTGTATAAATCCCGTTATCATTGTTGAATATAAAGCATATGCAATATAGTTACCAGCTGAATCATTTATTAATAATCCAATTATTAAAAGTAGAATAGGTAAACCAATTGCAATCGTATTTATAACTTTTAGAGCTTTCATCTTATCTATTATTTTAAACTTTCAGAAAAAAATGAAAGTTATTATTAAAAAAAATTATTTCATTATTTTCACAACCAATTTAGCCAACCAATTGTCTTTGTATTCAGTTATTTTATCTAAAACATTATCTGCTTTCAAGACAAAATCATACAATTTAGAAGTTTGATCTACAAAATGTTTTTCAGCAGCGGTTCCATCTGATTCGATGGCTGAAACTTCTTTCAAGACTTTCAAAGCAGGCTTAATTTCACGTTTGCTGCGTTCTCTCGAAATTTTTACGGCCAATTCGTCTAAATCTTTTTCGGCAGTAAAAAACTCTTTGCGTTCGCCGGCTTTGTATTCTTTGTACACAATGCCCCAATCCATTAACGCTCGTAAATTCATCGAAGCATTTCCGCGAGAAATTTGCAATTCATCCATAATGTCTTCCATCGAAATCGGTTCGTGCGAAACCATCAACAACGCATGAATCTGTGCCATGGTTTTGTTAATTCCCCATTGCGAACCTAAAGCTCCCCAGGTTTGAACGAATTTATTTTTTGCTTCTTTGAATTCCATGAAACAAAGATATATAAAAGTTTTTAAACTTTCAAAAAAAAATGAAAGTTTGTTTGTACAATTTTTATAACTAAAGATTTTAAAGAAACATGCAAGATCTTTTTTGACCTTATAGGTTTTATTTGTTTAATTTTTTTGGGTTTTCTTTCAATCCTTAACGTGAGGAAGTTAAGGGATGGAGAAGTTTTGAAAGAAATTTATACTTTCATTATTGAATTACAATTTTTTTCACAAACTCTTTATCTTTATTTGTAAGACGAAGTAGGTATATTCCGGATGCTACTCCTTGTAAACGTAAATCGATTTCCTCAGAGTTAATTATTTCTTTATGGATAACTTTTCCTAATTCATTAAAAATTACCATTTGACCACCTTGAAGCGAAACATCTTGAACTTGTATAGTGAAATTGCCGCTTGATGGGTTTGGATAAATGATAGAATTTTCAAGTAATGGGTTAGATACTTCTAGCGAAGGCATAGTAATCCGATTTACCTGACCACCTTCCAAATTGGAAACATATAAATAGTTGTTATCAAAAATAACTTCTCCCGGACTAAAAAGTTGCGTGTAGATGAATTGCGTATTTGTGTTATTCAGTAAATCATGCTTGTAAACATAATCATCAGTAAAATTTACACTGTAAATAATTTGTTCACTTTCCCCGATGCATATTCCTTTTAAATTGAGAGAGCTTGAAAATACAATAGATTGTGCCATGGTGTCTAAGTTGTATTTTTTCAACTGATTCGTGGCCGTGACATACAAATGATTGTTTACAATCACCATACCACTTCCGCCAATATTGTGACCGGTATTGGAAATTATCACCTCCGGAGTTGGGTTGGCGGTGTTTAAATCATAACGATAAATGTTTTCTGTATCATTGATATACAAGTAATTATTGTCTTTTGTCAAGCCATAGGGGTTTGAAAAAAGATGCACTATTTCAATAGCAGGATTAGTAACATTGAGATTTAGTTTTACAACTCTTCTCAAATCACTTGGAATAGCTCTTTGTGCAATAAATAAATAATCACCCACTACACAAAAATCTTGAAGAGCAGGTAATCCCGTTTTAAATAACTCAGGCGTTGGGTTGGGATTATTTAATGGAAATCTATAGATATCGCCGGAAGAACAACCAACATAAAGAGTTCCATTGTGAACAGCTATGGCATTCGTGTTGTTACATTGTTGAAAAATGGTAGAAATCTGAGCGGAGCTTCCGAAACCAAAAAAAAGGATAAATAAAAGTAGTATTTTTTTCATAATCCATTGATTTAAAATAACTTCTATAAAAATAATGAATTTTTTGGAATCTTCATAAAGAAAAAAACAGTATTGTTTTCTTATCCTAATAACCCCGCCCTCTTCAACAAAGCCTCCACTTTCGGTTCCTGACCTCTAAATTTTTTATACAATTCCATCGGCAATTCTGTTCCACCTTTTGAAAGTACGTTGTCTTTAAATTTTGTCGCCACTTCGTGATTAAAAATTCCTTTTTCCTGAAAATAAGCAAACGCATCGGCATCCAAAACCTCCGCCCATTTATAACTGTAATAACCCGATGAATAGCCACCTTGAAAAATATGCGAAAAAGACGTACTCATACAATTTTCTTCCACATCCGGATATAATGAAGTTCCTTCAAAGGCTGCTTTTTCAAATGCTTTTACATCTTCAATAGTTTGCACTTTGGCGTGAAACGCCATATCCAACAAACCAAAACTCAACTGACGCATCGTTGCCATTCCTTCCAAGAAACTCGCACTTTCCTTGATTTTTTCCACATACTGTTGCGGAATCACTTCGCCGGTTAAGTAATGTTTTGCAAACAAAGCCAACGCTTCAGGTTCGTAGCACCAGTTTTCCATCACTTGACTTGGCAATTCCACAAAATCCCAATAGACTGATGTTCCTGACAAACTCGGATAGGTTGTGTTCGCCAACATACCGTGCAAGGCGTGACCGAATTCGTGAAACATTGTCGTCACTTCGTTGAAGGTTAGTAGTGAAGGCTTCGTTTCTGATGGTGGCGTAAAATTGCAAACAATTGAAACGTGCGGTCGTTCGTTCACACCATTTCTACTATATTGTGGTTTGAAAGAAGTCATCCAAGCACCATTTCGTTTCCCTTTTCTAGGAAAAAAATCAGCGTAAAAAACCGCAACTAATTCTCCTTCAAAATCCAACACTTCAAAAGTTTGGACATCGTTGTGGTATTTATCAATATCAAAAACTTCTTTAAATTTAATTCCGAATAATTTTTCGGCAATGGTAAAAGCTCCGTTCAACACATTTTCCAATTTGAAATACGGTTTCAACAATTCATCATCCAAACTAAATAATTTCTGTTTCAATTTTTCTGAATAAAAAGCTCCGTCCCATTTTTCCAATTCATCAATTCCATCTAGTTCTTTCGCGAAAGCGGTCAATTCAGTAAATTCTTTTTGGGCAGCAGGTTTTGCTTTTTCCAACAAATCATTCAAAAATGATTTTACTTTCTCCGGATTTTGAGCCATTCGTTCTTCCAAAACAAAATGCGAATGCGATTCATAACCCAATAAATTTGCTCTTTTATGACGCAATTCTACAATGCGTTTGACATTCTCTTTATTGTCAAATTCATTGTTTTGAAAGGCTTTTTTTCCGGCCGCAATGGCAATTTCTTTTCGCAATTCACGATTTTCAACATACGTCACAAACGGCAAATAACTCGGGAAATCCAACGTAAAAACCCAACCATCCAATCCTTTCGATTTGGCTAAACTTGCCGCCATTTCTTTCGTTCCATCAGGCAAACCTTTTAAATCGGCTTCGTTGGTAATGTGCAATTGATAATTGTTGGTTTCGGCTAAAACATTTTCGCCATACGTCAATTTTAATTTGGCTAATTCAGTGTCAATTTCACGTAATTTCAATTTATCTTCTTCCGAAAGTAATGCTCCATTTCGAGAAAAACCTTTGAATTTTTTATCTAATAAAGTCGCTTGTTCGGTCGTTAAAGTCAATTTGTCTTTTAGATCATAAACCGCTTTCACACGTTTAAATAATTCTTCATTCAGTGAAATATCATTGCTAAAAGCAGTCAATAAAGGCGAAACTTCTTGAGCAATTTTCTGCATTTCATCACACGTTTCAGCCGAATTCAAATTAAAGAAAATCGATGACAATCTATCCAAAGCTTCACCTGAAAAATCCAATGCTTCAATCGTATTTTCAAAAGTTGGAGCTTCAGAATTGTTGATGATTTCGTCAACTTCTGCCTTTGCTTTTGCAATCGTTTCTTCAAAAGCAGGTTTGTAATTGTCTAATTTTATTTGTGAAAAAGGAGCAGTGTTGTGTTTGGTTTGAAATACTTCGGTTAACATAAATTCAATATTTTATTTTTTCAAAAGTACGGATTTCGATACGTTTTATCAATCGATGAATTAGTGTTTATTTTAGAATAATTAGCTTTCCTCATTAAATTTCATTACCTTATCAATTAATTGAATTTTAAAAATGAAATACAACGTCACGATTAATAGCATTTTGAATGTAAATGAAATTCCGGAATACTGGAAGGAGCAAGATTATTTAAAATTATTAGAACTATTTAATTTTCCAGACCCTGAAACGATTGCAAAAGAAAACCTTTTGGACTATTTAAAAATGGCCATAACTGATGAAGAACCAAATAAAGCAGCAGCCATTTTATTGACTTATAAATTAAGCGAGAAATTAAACGAAGGTCAGATTCAGCAAATTTCAAACGATATGCTTTTGGATAAAGTTTGCGAAGAATATCCCGAAATTGATTTGCACGAACCATTGTTTCACATCAATCAATTATTGTATTTAGCTTACAACGGAAAATTTCCGAATGCAGTCGCTACGATTTTAAAATGTGAGATTATTGCCAATGAAGCCAACGATAAAAGCGAATTAGGTAACGAACAAATCCTGAAAATTCTTGCTCAAGGTTTAGGAGAAAGTGCGTTGTTGAAACGTTTATTTCCTGAACAACTTGAGGGAAGCAAACCTTTTCCGGAAGCAAATGATATTGTGTGGGAATTGGAATCGTTGGGTTCAAATCAATACAAACTGATTACTTCAGAATATTGGCTTTCTAAATCTGATTTTGTACAAGGAGAATATCAAGCGGATATTGTTTTTGAAGAAGGAATCACCGAGGCATAAACTTTAACAAAAAAACGGAATAATACTGATTTCGCAACGGACAAGTACTCACTTGTCCGTTGTATTTTTAAGTAAAAATTAGATTATTTCTTTTTGATAAGGGTACCACAACTATGGAGTATCTACGAAGTATCTATGGAGTATCCATATATTTACTACGCTATATATATGCTATAATTACGCTATAACTATGAATTATCAAGGATTGCTATGAGGTTTATTTATTCAATCCTTCCGAAGCTTTCAAAACCGCTTCTTTCAAACCTTCTTTGTAGAAAACAATTTTATCCAACACACATTTATCGTGACTTCCGATAATTTGTGCCGCTAAAATTCCGGCATTTTTGGCTCCGTTCAATGCTACTGTTGCTACAGGAACACCGCCCGGCATTTGCAAAATCGACAAAACTGAATCCCAACCATCAATTGAATTACTTGATTTCACAGGGACTCCGATGACTGGCAACGGCGACATAGAAGCGACCATTCCCGGTAAATGTGCCGCACCACCGGCTCCGGCAATAATGACCGAAATCCCACGCGTGTGAGCATTTTTACTAAAATCAAACAATTTTTCCGGTGTTCGGTGTGCCGAAACGATATCGACTTCGGTTTCTATATCAAATCCTTTTAAGATGTCGATGGCTTCCTGCATGACCGGCATGTCGGAGATACTTCCCATGATGATGGCTACTTTGCTCATTATTTTTTGTTTCAAGTTTAATGTTTCAAGTTAATTAGTTTTATGCTGCGAACTGCGACTGATTACTGCGACTGACCACTGATTACTCTAATACTATTCTTCACTTCCTCCGCAACTCTTCTCGCTGCCACCATGTCTTCATTTACAATGGTTACATGTCCCATTTTTCGGAAAGGTCGAGTTTCTCTTTTACCGTAAATATGAGGTGTTACACCATCTATCGACATAATTTTTTCGATGTTTTCATAAATTACTTGACCAGAGAAACCTTCTTCACCCACCAAATTTACCATAATTCCGGCGACTTTGCTAGCTGTATTTCCCAAAGGTAAGTCTAAAATTGCTCGCAAATGATTTTCAAATTGCGAAGTATAACTGGCTTCAATACTGTAATGTCCTGAATTATGTGGTCGTGGAGCAACTTCGTTGACTAAAATTTCATCGTTTTCGGTTTGAAACATTTCTACCGCCAATAAACCAATATGATTGAATGATTCGGAAACTTTCAAAGCAATTTCTTGAGCTTTTTGAGCCACCTTTTCGTCAATTCGAGCCGGGCAAATCACATATTCCACCTGATTAGCTTCCGGGTGAAATTCCATTTCCACCACAGGATAAGTTTTTACTTCTCCGGAAACGGAACGAGCCACAATGACAGCTAACTCATTTTTAAACGGAACCATATCTTCGGCGATACACTCTACATCAGGAAGTTTGACCAAATCTAACGCAGAACGACAAATTTTCACACCTGTTCCATCATAACCAAATTGAGCACATTTCCATACGAAAGGAAATTCTATTTCATCATTTTTGATGGATTCCAGTAATGATTTTAAACTCACAAATCGTTTGAAATTTGAAGTTGGAATGTCATTATCAGCATAATGATCCTTTTGTCTTCCTTTATTTTGAATTTGATGTAATGTTTTTGGAGAAGGATAAATTGGCAAACCTTCTTCTTCTAATTTAAGAAGTGCTTCCAAATTTACATTTTCGATTTCAATCGTTAATAAATCAACCATTTTCCCGAAACGATAAACGGTTTCAAAATGCATCAGACTTCCTTCAAAAAATTGATTGCAACCAAATTGTGCGGGAGCTTCAGGGCTTGGATCTAAAACTAACGTTTGTATATCAAATTTTCGGGTTTCAGCCAAAAGCATTTTGCCTAACTGACCTCCTCCCAAAATTCCTAATTTAAAATCGGATGAAAAATAATTCATTTTGTTGTTGTAGTTATGGTAGTTGTTTGTTATTTTGAATTTGACATTGACATTGCAATTGTCATTGAACATTATTCAGTCGTGCTCAAAAAATCATCAGGTGTTAAAACAGTTATTTCTGCAAATTTATAATCTTTTAAATCTCTAGTGACAATACAATCCATATTATTTATGGATTGTGCGGAAACAATTTGAATGGCATCTTCAAAATCTTTGTGGTTGGATTTTAGGCTTTTTTTGATGATATTTATATCTACAGGAATAATAACGATATGTTCCGTTAAATGTTCAATTGCAGTTCTTGTTTTTTCCTCAGAAATAGATTTTTTTAAAATATAATGTAAAGTTGTAATTGTATTTGATGAAGTGTAAAGACGAATACTTCTTTTTATTCCTAAATTATAAATTTTCAGAGAATTATCAACAAAAGGAAATCGATTAGCATATACGTCAACTAATATATTAATGTCGATAAATACGTTTTTCATATTCCATATTTTTCTTTATAATATTCTTCTTTGGCTTTTTTAATGTCAAAATCAGGTGGTAGTTGAATTATTCCAACTAATTTTTTTAGCTGAGGATCAATTTCATCATCTTCAGTTGTATCATTTTTTTTATCTGATTTTTCAACCAAATTTTTAAAATAATTCTCCACCATTTCAGATAAGCTTCTGCCGGTTCCTTTGGCATAAATTTTGGCTTTCTCAATGATCTCTTTGTCTAGTGATAATGTGAGCTTGGTATTCATACGTGTAGTTTTTGCAAATGTACGTAAAATTATTTTTCAGTCTTGTTAATTTTTTTCAAAATATTCCTCGCCGCCGCTTTATATCCCGCACAATGATCTGAATAATCTTGGCTTAAAAATAGGATAAATAACTTTAGTAGATTTTTTTAAGTAGTATGTTGTGAGAGTTTAGTATTTATAAAATAAAAAAAGCAACTAATTAAAGTTGCTTTATTTCCTAGGAACCTAGACATAAACATTAATTCTTTCAAATTAAGAGGGAAACATCTGAAGTTCCTTTTAGTATTGTTGAATAATAATTATCTTTGATAAAACTATATGCAAATATAATAAATTATGATAAAAGTAGTACCAAAGATTTTGTTAAATAAAATTGAGATGTTTTTTGTGGAGAAATCTATGGAGCTTTTACATAGAGAAACTATAGATACTAATAGGCTAAGAATAAACAATCCTTTAACCGTAATTAAAGAACTTGTTCAAGTTTGTGGAGATTTAAAAGATAATAAGTTGAAAAATAATGACTATGCTAAAAGTCTATTTGGAGAGGCTTTTATGATTTTGTCAAAAGAGCATTACTTATCTTCGCCAACCATTAATATAAATTATTTTGTTGATTTGATTAATCCTAAAAATTTTGAAAAAACAGAGTTTTCAAAAATAATATACTCAGGAAATTTAATTATAAAAGATAATGAAAATTATATTGATGTGCTTTTTGAGCAAAATTTTGTCACAATCAATGAAAACAGAGAAAATGAAAATGTTAACTTTGAAGTATTGTTAAGATTTAGTAAAAAAATAGAGTTTTTGTATACCGAATTAATATCAATTGGTTACTCAAAGTTTTATTTATCAAGATTTATATCAGCAATATTTGCAGGTTTAGATAATATTTCATTTGATGAAAGATTTGAAATAATTAAATCTTTAAAAGATAGAGAAGATGAAGAATTTGAAGTAGTGTTTGGTTTAGATACAACTAAATCTGATAATATAAAAATAAGACAATTATCAGATAAAGCAATGATTCTCGATAAAAGTAAGATATTTAATTTGTCAGTTAAAACTGATGGATTAATTGATGATTTTATAGAAAAAAATCAACAGCATTTATTATTTTCCTTGAAGGTAAAAACAAAAGATTATTATCAAGCTCTGAATAAAGCTAGAAGTAAAGTTTTAATTATGCTTGATGTTATATATTTAGGACACAGCAATAGAACTATTTATTTAACAAAGGAATGTTTTATAATTGGTTCTAAAAGACCTGATAAATCCAGTACATTTCAAACTTCATATCAGATTGATGGTTATTATAAAGATAACAGAAAATTATACAATGAATATCTTGGGAGGTTTTCCACTTTACAGACTTTAAATATTAATAAAGAAACAATTAATAAAATAAATTCTGGAATACGATATTTGAGAATGGGTGGAGAATCTGACGAAATAATAAATAAATTTTTGAATTATTGGATTGGTTTAGAATATGTTTTTTCAACTTTTGAAGCCGACGCTTACACTGTTGGAAGGCTAAAAGATTACTTTAAAAGATGTCATTCATTAATTTATTTGAAAAGAAACATTAAGGAATTTCATCGAGATATAAGAAAATTAAATCAACAACATATAGTACCACTATATAATGAAAATTTAGAGTATTTAAAAAGTGAAGAAAGTTATAATTTGTTAATTAATCAAAGTACATCTCCACTAATTGTATTCAGAGCCCAATATTATAGATATTTATTGATTGATGGAAAAAAAATGAAAGATACTTTAGAAAAACATCAAAAAAATTTAGAATGGAATTTGACGAGAATTTATAGAGTCAGGAATGAAATTGTTCATAATGCTGCTTTAAAAGAAGATTTGACAGTATTGACATCGCATTTAAGATATTATCTTACATTCATTTTAAATGGGTTAATGGAGTTTTTTATAAATCATCCTGTAGATGTTGATAAGGATAAATTTTTTTCAATTGAAGATTATTTTTTATTTCAAGATCTTAAATTGTCTAGTTTATCTAGTTATAATAAAAATGAAATTAATTTTATTGATTTAATAGATATCAATAATCCATTAGAAATAATTATATAAAACTTATTTCAATCGTTTCAAAATATTCCTCGCTGCCGCCTTATAACCCGCAGAATGATTCGAATAATCCTGACTTAAAATTGGTTTTAATTCCTCATAAATCCAATCATATTTTTTTCCTAAAACAAATAATGCTTTCATTGCGTATGCTTTTGAAGCTACTTTTTCGTCTTGAATTAATCGGTCAATCAACGCTTCAATCAGAATGTGTTCTTGCTCTTTGGTCAAATTAATTCCGTTTTTTCGATGATTGCTTTTAGTCAAAAACATTGCAATTCGAGTGGCAGGTCTCAACGAAGAATCATTTTTAATTTTATGTAACACTTCGCAAAATTCATCGATATAAGGAACGAGTAATTTAAGCTTTTTTTCACCTACCAAATCCAAACTCCAAAAGGCTTTTACATGTAATTCATGTGAAATGTCAAAAGCAATCGATATCAATTCTTTCAAATTTTCTTCACTTTTCATGGCAAAATTACTTACCATAACTCTACTTTTTACGTGTGCGGTGCTTCCTTCTATTTTTTGATATAGCATTGAATTCATGGGGTAAATATACCAATTTTACAAAAAAGTCGGAATTCTTACTTCGTAATACTCAAGACTTCCTTAAATTTGCACTTTATTAAAAATCAGAACATGATACACCTTCACGATAAAACATTTGTGCCATTCATTTCTTCGGAAGAATTGAATTTTGCAATTTCCAATTTAGCCAAACAAATGGACGATGATTTTTTTGATGAAATTCCTGTTTTTATAGGAGTTTTAAACGGAGCATTCATGGTTTTGTCCGATTTAATGAAAGAATATCGTGGGATGTGTGAAGTGAGTTTTGTGAAATTATCTTCCTACGAAGGCACTCAAACCACCAATGAAGTAAAACAACTCATCGGTTTAAACCAAAATTTAGAAGGGAGAACCGTTGTTATAGTTGAAGATATCATCGATACCGGAAATACCATCGAAGAATTGAAAGCAATTTTTAAAGAGAAAAATGTAAAGCACCTTAAAATTGCCACTTTGTTTTTAAAACCGGATGCCTACAAAAAAGACATTAAAATTGATTATGTCGGAATCCGAATTCCAAACAAATTCATCGTAGGCTATGGTCTTGATTATGATGGTTTGGGTAGAAATTTACCCGATGTTTATCAACTTGCAGAATAAATCCTAAAATCTAAGAATCTAACAATCCAACAATTCATATTAAAATGATTAACATCGTTCTTTTCGGAAAACCGGGTGCAGGAAAAGGCACACAAGCTGAATTTTTAAAAGAAAAATACAATTTAACGCATTTATCAACCGGCGATATTTTCCGATTCAATATAAAAAATGACACCGAATTAGGAAAATTAGCCAAAACTTTTATAGATAAAGGTGATTTAGTGCCTGATGAAGTAACCATACAAATGTTGCAAAGTGAAGTAGATAATAATCCTGATTCTGCCGGATTTTTATTTGATGGTTTCCCAAGAACAATTGCACAAGCCGAAGCTTTAGATGCATTTTTAACGTCTAAAAATCAGAAAATTACAGCAACGGTAGCCTTAGAAGCTGATGATGAGGTTTTAGTAAAACGCTTGTTAGAAAGAGGGAAAACTTCTGGAAGAGCTGACGATCAAGACGAAGATAAAATTAGAAATAGATACCAAGAATACAACGAAAAAACCGCTCCGTTAATGGCATATTATAAAGCCCAAGGAAAGTTTTATGCCGTAAACGGAATTGGTTCAATCCCAGAAGTAAACGATCGATTGAATCACGTGTTTGATTCATTATAGCAGCTAATCCGGCTTTCCTCTACAATCCGGGCTAAAAAGACAACTGACAACCGATAACGGATAACGGTCAATCGACAACAGAAAACAGAAAAAATGACAGAAGGAAATTTTGTAGACTACGTAAAAATATATGTTTCATCCGGAAAGGGAGGGAAGGGATCTTCGCATCTTCATCGTGAAAAATTCATTGAAAAAGGTGGTCCCGATGGTGGTGATGGTGGTCGAGGTGGTCACGTTTATTTAAAAGGAAACAAAAGTCTTTGGACATTATTTCATTTGAAATTCATTAAACACATTCGTGCCGGCCATGGTGGTGATGGTGGAAGTTCAAGAAGTACAGGTCATGATGGTGAAGATAAATTTGTGGAAGTTCCGTTGGGAACCGTTGTTCGTGATCAGGAAACAGGAGAAATTCTGTTTGAAATCACCGAACACGATGAAGTAAAAATCATTGCAAAAGGTGGAAAAGGCGGACTCGGAAACTGGCATTTCCGATCGTCAACCAATCAAACACCACGTTATGCTCAACCCGGAATGCCGGTGGAAGAAGTGGATGTGACTTTAGAATTGAAAGTTTTAGCCGATGTTGGTTTGGTAGGTTTTCCAAATGCCGGAAAATCAACGTTACTTTCGGTGATGACATCAGCCAAACCTAAAATTGCCGATTATCCGTTTACGACATTAAAACCTAATTTAGGGATTGTGTCCTACAGAGATTTTCAATCGTTTGTAATGGCTGATATTCCCGGAATCATCGAAGGAGCTGCCGAAGGAAAAGGACTTGGTCATTACTTTTTACGCCACATTGAACGAAATTCAATTTTACTGTTTTTAGTGCCTGCCGATGCGGCAGATATCAAAAAAGAATACGAAATTTTGTTGGATGAACTTCGCCGATACAATCCTGAAATGTTGGATAAAGACCGAATTTTAGTGATTTCCAAATGCGATATGTTGGATGATGAACTAAGAGGTGAACTCGAAAAACAAATGAAAAAAGAGTTCAAAGGCGTTAAATACCATTTTATATCTTCAGTTGCACAACAAGGTTTGCAAGAATTGAAGGATATGTTATGGAAAATGTTGAATGAAGAATAATTTTAAATTATATATTTCTTACAAAAGCATCCCTAATCGGATGCTTTTTTTATGGAATTCTAAAAATTAAGTTAAAAAATATGCAGGTGTAGTGGTTTTTCAATTAAAAAAATAATTTCAAAAGGCAAAAAAAAGTATATTCGCAAACAGTAAAAATTAATCAAAAAATGAAAAAAATTATTTTAAGTCTTGTAGCATTAATTGCGTTTGCTCCGGCAACCGTTTTTGCTAACGAAGGAATGTGGTTTTTAATGCATATTCAGCGACTAAATCAACGCGATATGCAAAAAATGGGATTGCAGTTAACGGCTGAAGAAATATACAGCATTAACAATTCCAGTGTAAAAGATGCCATTGTACAATTTAATGGTGGTTGTACTGCCGAAATGATTTCCAAAGATGGTTTGGTATTGACCAATCACCACTGTGGATATGATAAAATTGCAGAACTTTCAACTCCGGAAAGCAACTATTTAAGAGATGGTTTTTGGGCTCAAAACCGCAAAGCGGAATTAAAACCTAAAAGTTTATTTGTACGTTTCTTCGTTCGTATGGATGATGTAACCAAACGAATTTTAGGCGTTGTGAATGACAAAATGACTGAAGCAGAACGCGAAGCGGCAATCAATCAAGAAACAGCAAAAATTCAAAAGGAAAATGATGGTGGCGGAAAATATACTGTTTCTGTTCGTCCTTTTTTCCAAGGAAATGAATATTATTATTTTGTATATCAAGATTACACCGATGTTCGTTTAGTTGGAACGCCAACTGAAAGTATCGGAAAATTTGGTGGTGATACTGACAACTGGGAATGGCCTCGTCACACAGGAGATTTCGCTTTATTCAGAGTTTATGCTGATGCCAACGGAAATCCGGCTGAGTATTCAGAAAACAATGTTCCGTTAAAACCAAAACACCATTTGCCAATTAGCTTGAAAGGTGTTCAAGAAAATGATTTTGCTATGATTTTAGGATATCCGGGTCGTACAAACCGTTGGATGCCGGCTGAAGGAATTGAGCAAAACGTAAAATTTGCCTACCCGGCTTGGGTTGAAGGTTCAAAAATGTCAATGGACAAAATGAAAGTGCACATGGACAAAGACGACAAAGTTCGTTTGGATTATGCTTCTAAATATGCTTCTATTGCCAATTATTGGAAAAACAGACAGGGGATGATTGATGCTCTTTCTCAATTTAAAACGGCAGATTCTAAAAGAAAAGTTGAAAAGAAATTTGATAAATGGGCAAACAGCAAAAATAATAAAGCTCAATACGGAACAGTTATTAAAGATATCAACGCTTATTATGCTTTAACAAATGAAAAGGCAAAACATGATAACTATTTGAATACTTTATTAAGAGGAACTTCATTTGGAACGTTGCCGGCTCGTTTAGGAAATCAATTGGTAAATTATTCTAAAGCAGATGCCAATCAAAAAGCTCAAATGAAACCTCGTTTGGCAGAAATGATTGAAGGAACTTTTGAAACTATTTATTTACCACTTGAAAAAGATGTATTAGCGGGTCAATTAGCTTTGTATGCAGAAAAAGCTAAAGGTTATGCTTTAGCACCAAGTATTCAGACTATGGTGGATAGCAAAACTGATTTTAACAGTTATGCATCAAACGTAATTGATTTGAGTTTATTTACTTCAAAAGAAAGGCTTTTGGCATTTTTAGAGTTACCTAATGCAGAGTTAGTTTCAAATGATCCATTATACAAATTGTCTTCAGATTTGATTGATCATTTTAATAAAAAATCAGACGAGTTAAAAGCTGCAGAAGATAAATATCAATCAGGTTTCAGAAAATTAGTTGCAGGTTTACAAGAGTCAAAGTTAAGTCCGATTTTATATCCGGATGCCAATTCAACGTTGCGTTTAACCTATGGAAAAGTTCGTGCACTACCTGCAGATAAAAGAAACGATGCAAAAATCAATAATTATACAACTTTAGCCGGAATGGTGAAAAAACACAAAGCAGGTGATCCTGAGTTTGATTTGTCACAACCTTTGATTGATTTGTATAACAAAAAAGATTTTGGTCAATATGCAGATAAAGCGGGTTATATGCCGGTAAACTTTTTGACAGATAATGATATTACAGGTGGAAATTCAGGTTCTCCGGTGTTGAATGGAAAAGGAGAATTAATTGGATTAGCGTTTGACGGAAACATCGAAGCGATGGCCGGAGACGTTATTTTTGATGACAAATTACAAAGAACAATTAATGTTGATATTCGTTTCGTATTATTTATCATCGATAAATATGCAGGAGCAAAACATATTATTGACGAGTTAACTATCGTTAAATAAGGTTTATTGTTAATTCAATTAAAAAATCTGCTTCAGCGATGGAGCAGATTTTTTTTTGGTAAACATTTCTAAAATAGTTTATTTACATATTTCATTTCCTTACTTTTGAATTCAAATTAAAAACATGAAAATTTTCAAACTACTAATTCTTTTAATCTCATTTCAAATGATGGCCAATTCAGATTTTGAAAAAGCGGAACAATTATTTCAAAAAGAAAGGTATGTTGAAGCAAAGGCAGTTTTTTCTATTTATTTAAAATCAAATCCGAATCATACAAAAACGATAGAATACCTTGGAGATATTGCAGGAAAGGAAAAAAACTGGGATGAAGCTATTTTTTATTATAATAAAATAAAAATCCAATATCCTAAAAATGCTGATTATCACTATAAGTTTGGTGGAGCTATGGGAATGAAAGCCAAAGAATCTAACAAATTCAAAGCTTTAGGAATGATTGATGAAATTGAAAAATCTTTTTTAACTGCTGCAAAATTAGATGAAAAACACATTGACTCCCGTTGGGCTTTGGTGATGCTCTACATCGAATTGCCTGGTATTGTTGGCGGAAGCGAAACCAAAGCTCAAAAATATGCAGATGAATTAATGAATTTATCAAAAGTGGATGGTTATTTAGCCAGAGGTTTTATTGATGAATATTTCAAACGTTTTACAAAAGCGGAAGCAAATTACATGATTGCACACGAAATTGGAAATTCAAAAAATACCTTTCAAAAACTATATGATTTGTATAAAAATAAATTAAAACAGCCACAAAAAGCGGAAGCATTAAAAAATAAATTTGAAAAATAGTAATCCGTTTTCGGTTGTCCGTTATCAGTTAACCGACAACCGACAACCGACAACCGACAACAGAAAATGAGAACCCACTTTATCGCCATTGGCGGAGCCGCCATGCACAATTTAGCACTTGCCTTACACCACAAAGGTTATCACGTTACCGGTAGTGATGATGCTATTTTTGAACCTTCCAAATCACGTTTAGAAAAGTTTGGACTTTTGCCAAACGAAATGGGTTGGTTTCCTGAAAAAATCACATCAGATATCGAAGCAATTATTCTCGGAATGCACGCCAAATCCGATAATCCGGAATTGTTAAAAGCAAAAGAATTGGGCTTAAAAATTTATTCTTATCCTGAATTTTTATACGAACAATCAAAAAATAAAACCCGTGTTGTGATTGGCGGTTCACATGGGAAAACGACAATAACTTCAATGATTTTACATGTGATGCATTATCATAACATTGAAGTTGATTATATGGTAGGAGCACAGCTGGAAGGTTTTGATACGATGGTTCATCTCACCGAAAAAAATGATTTTATCGTTTTGGAAGGCGATGAATATTTGTCGAGTCCGATTGACAGAAGACCGAAATTTCATTTGTACCAACCCAATATTGCATTACTTTCCGGCATTGCATGGGATCATATTAATGTGTTTCCAACCTTTGAAAATTATGTAGAACAGTTTGAAATTTTTGTAAATCAAATTACAAAAGGTGGTATTTTGGTCTATAATGAAGAAGATGAAACGGTTAAAAAAGTAGCCGAAGAAACGACCAACACCATTCGAAGATTACCTTATCAAACGCCCAATTATTCCGTTGAAAAAGGAACTACTTATCTTGATACTCCCGAAGGACCAATGCCAATTGAAGTGTTCGGTGCTCACAATTTGAACAATCTTGCCGGAGCCAAATGGATATGTCAAAATATGGGTGTGGATGAAGCCGATTTTTATGAGGCAATAGCCAATTTCAAAGGAGCTTCCAAAAGGTTGGAAAAAATTGCCGAAGGAAAAGGAAAAGTAGCCTACAAAGATTTTGCTCATTCACCCAGTAAAGTTGCTGCGACTACCAAAGCCGTAAAAAATCAATATCCCGATAGAAAATTAGTGGCTTGTTTAGAATTGCACACCTATAGCAGTTTGAATGCCGAATTTCTAAAAGAATACGAAGGAGCTTTGGATGCTGCCGATGTTGCCGTTGTGTTTTATTCGCCCGATGCAGTTAAAATCAAACAACTGGAGGAGGTAACTTATGATCAAATTGCTAATTCTTTCAAACGAAATGATTTGATAATCTATACGAATCCAACCGAATTTAAAGATTTTTTATTTTCAACTAATTTGGATAATGCTGCTTTGTTATTAATGAGTTCAGGGAATTATGGTGGTTTGGATTTTGAGGAGGTTAAGCAATTAGTCAATTAGGGAATGTGACATGAGTCATTGAGGGAATTAGCAGTAGTTTTAATTGGCAAATTGCCACATTGACTAATTATTTATCATACCGAAAATGCCCCACAATCGTATAGCTAAACAAGCAATCCTCCAAAACCTGTCCGCCACCCACATTGTGAACAATTAAATTGCGTTTACCATCTGCTGATTTTTTGTGTGTAACAATACCAATATGCGGAAGTTTGTCGCCAATCATCCAAGTTACAATATCGCCGGTTTTGTAATCGGAAGGATTATTAGTAACAGTTAGTTTTTCTCCTTTTCGTTCAAAAAACACTTCTAAATTGGGAACCCTTCGATGGTCAATATTCGTATCCGTTTTTTTTAATCCCCATTTTTTAGGATAGAGCGAAAAGTTTTTTTTCATGTCTTCGTGTACTTCTTTTTGCAAATCAACACCCAATTTCCGGTAGGCACGAATAACCACATCGGTGCAAACACCTTTGTCTTTTGGCACATCACCATTTGGATATTTTATGCTCACATATGACGGATCATAAGTCACTTTATCTTTTGTTAATTCCAAAGCAGCATCAGATAATTTTTGTGAAAAGTTTATAGTAAGAGAAATTATCCCTAGAAAAAAGAAGGAGAGCAATGTTTTCATGAGATTGTTTTTTAGTTAAATTCGCACTTCTTTTTTTACTACAAAAAAAATGCCTCTTTTGTTAAAGAAGCATTTTTTGTTACGTTGTAAAAAAATTAATCTTTCAAAAACTCATCAAATGATTTTAATTGAAATGGAATGCCAAGTTTAGTTCCCTGATCAATTAATTTGGTTTTATATTTTCCTTTTAGAGCATTTAAACTTGTTGTTGCTTTAGAATATAAATCCATCACATTTTCAATGTTGTCTTTTTGAGAAGGCGATGGTGCGTCAAATTGTTGAGCAACAGAGGCATAAATTGTACTCAATTTTTCTCTTAATTGTGGTTCAGCAGCACCAACATACATATCTCCTGTTGTCACAACCATTGTGTTTTTTAGAGCATTAAACTCCGCATAAATCTTGTTATTTGCTTTTGCTGTTTTTGGGTCTTTTTCAATTATTTTTTTGTTAAGAGCAATTAACTCGTCTAGTTCATAAACGAAATAGGCTAGCTCTTCATTTTTATCAAAAAGCATTTTTGCCGCTTCAGCTTGAAGTTTTCTTTCGTTTGGTGTTATTACACTTTTTGGGTCGTTAACAACTTTGAATTCATGAGTGTAAACCTCTTTTCCTTTTGTCAAAACTGCTTTATAAGTACCTTCCGGAACTCTTGGAGAAGTGAAGCCGCCAAAACTCAATGTTTTTGCAGTTGCAATTTTTGGATTTCTGGTGTTGTAATTCCATGAAACAATATTAATCCCTTTTTGATTTCCTGCAGGAAGTGTCACTATTTTATTTCCATTCGTATCCTGAATTTCCAAATCCATTTTTCCAAACGTATTTCGTTTTTTCAAATAATAGATGATTTGACCTGATGTATTTGGATTTGGTCCAACAAACTCCAATTCAGAAGCGGTGCCTCCAAAACTGGATTCTTCTTCAATCACAAATGGTTTCCTGTCAAAAAAGTGCACTTCTTTTTTCAGGATTTCGGGAGTGATTTGTCTGAGTGTACTTATGTCATCAATTATGATAATTCCTCTACCATGAGTAGCCATTACCAAATCATTTGTTTTTGGATGTAAATCTAAATAATGCACCGCCACAGCAGGCATATTATTTTCAAATTTAGACCAATTTTTACCGCCATCAACAGTGATGTATAATCCTATTTCTGTACCTAAGAATAATAAGTTAGGATTTTTATAATCTTCTTGAATATTTCTTGCAAAACTTCCTATTTCAGGAGTGGTAATTGAAGTCCATGTTTTTCCAAAATCAGAAGTTTTATAGACATAAGCAGTATAATCATTTTTTGAATGACCATCAAAAACGGCATATGCAGTTCCTTCATTGAAAACACTTGCTTCAATGTGATAACACCAGGTGTTTTTTGGTAATCCTTTGATATTCGCCGTTACATTAGACCATGTTTTGCCACTATCTCTTGTAATTTGAACATTACCATCATCAGTTCCGGCCCAAATTACGTCTTTGTTTAAGGGTGATTCTGCGATGGTAAAAATGGTACAGTGATTTTCGGCTCCGGAATTGTCAACAGAAAGACCACCTGATTTTTCTGTATTTGTTTTTGTAGGATCGTTTGTGGTTAAATCACCTGATATTTTTCGCCAAGTTTGTCCCATGTCATCAGAAACATGAACAAATTGACTGCCGGCATAAATTCTGTCAGGGTTGTGAATTCCGGTAACAATTGGTGTATTCCAATTGAAACGTAATTTTGGGTCGCCTTTTACGGCAAGCGGTTGAATGGTTTTTAATTCTTTAGTTTCTAAATTATATCGCCAGATGTTTTCGGCACCTTGCATTTCGCTGTAAATGATTTTTTTGGTAGGATGTTTTAAAACACGAAATCCATCGCCATAACCCACAACATGCCAGTCGCGAGCTTCAATGCCGCCGTCACTTTTACTTGGGCCATACCATGAGCCATTGTCTTGCAAACCACCATAAATGTTATAAGGTTCTTCATCATCTAAACTTAAATGATAGTACTGTGAAAGGGGTAGATTTTTTACAATGTCAAGTGTGTTTCCAGAATCCCAACTTCTGTATAAACCTCCATCGGTTGCCACATAAATTCGATTGCTGTCATGTAAATCAACAGTAACGTCATGAATGTCAGCATGCATATTTCCTAGCGGTTTAAAGGTTTTTCCACCATCTCTACTAATGGAACCTCTTAAGCCACCTTTGTATAGAATATCCGGATTTCGAGGATCAATTGTAATTCTTGAAAAATAAAACGGACGAACAACCAATTCAAAATCACTATTTAAATGTTTCCAACTGGCACCTGAATCTTCAGAACGATATAAGCCTTTGTCTTTATCTTGTTCGGTTTCCAAGACAGCATATAAAACTTCAGGTTTTGATGGAGCTACTCCAATAGCAATTCTGCCCAATTGCCCTTTTGGAAAACCATTGTGAATTTTGTTCCAAGTTTTACCTCCATCAATAGTTTTGTATAAGGCAGAATTATATCCTCCGGAATTAAACGACCATGCGGTTCTTCTGAATTCCCAAAAACTAGCATACATAATATCCGGATTAACGGGGTCAATTACCAAGTCTGCACAGCCTGTTTTTTGATCTACATAAAATGATTTATTCCATGTTTTTCCACCATCTGTTGTTTTATAGATGCCTCGATCTTCACTATCACCCCAAAGTGCACCAAGAACTCCAGCCCAAACTACATCACTATTTCTTGGGTCAACAATTATGGATGTAATTCGGTCTGATTTTGGTAAACCCATGTTAGTCCAATTCAAACCACCATCGGTTGATTTATAAATTCCATCGCCAATAGATACACTATTACGGGTCCATGGTTCACCTGTTCCAACCCAAATTGTGTTGTCAGGATTATTAGGGTCAATAGTAACACAACCAATAGATTGAATGTGTTTGTCAAAAATAGGAGAGAAGGAAGCACCACCATCTGAACTTTTCCAAACGCCACCACCGGCAGCACCAATGTAGATTATTTTGTTGTTTGTGGGGTGATTTGCTATGTCTGAAATTCTCCCGCTCATAATAGCCGGACCAATCTGACGGGCTTTGATATCACCAAATAATTCTTTGCCTTTTAAGATTATTTCATCTTGAGCGTTAACTTGAAAAGCAAAAATGAAACTTAAAGCAACAAGTAATTTGTTATAGTTTTTCATTGTTGAGTTTGGTTTAAAAAAAATCCCCAAAATTTATATAATGGGGATTTTTAAAAGTTATTAGTTTTATTCTTTAAAGCTAAAAGCACTTGGATCAACTGTTGGGTTTAAAGTAACTTTCTTCACCACCATAGCTTGTCCCATTTGATTCATTGTAAAAGGAAAATATAACCCGTCAACTTCTTGGTAGTCACTCATTGTTGTTGTTGACATTTGTCCTTTCATCGGGCCTTGTTTAATTTCAGTCTCTGTTAAAATCGGAACATTATTTTCTGTGTCAAAATAATAGAAGACTACATTATCCACTTTTTCACCATCAACAGTTTGCGGTTTTTTTGTGATTTTAACTTTATAGCACTCAGTTCCCTCTTTGGTTTCTTTTCCTAGATAGTCTGCAGCATATCCTTTTGCTTTATAATTTAATAAAACATCAGGATAATCGTTAGCTTCTTGTTTAATGTTTTCTACCATTTCCGATTCCATTTTTTCAGCTTTCATGGTCATAAAGTTTGTTGACCAAGCTGTTGTTCCATCAAATGCCATTTGGGTAATTTCTTGACCTTGAAAATTAATTTTCAGATACATTTTTCCGCCTTTTAGCTGAACCATTTCTACAGGAATTTCCATCCCCTGATAATTCACACTCATTTCCATTTTTGTTCCATTGAGTTTCTCAAATTTTTCAGCACCACCAATTGTTTTGAAGTAAGTACTGATAATTTCGTCAGCATTTTGAGCGATTGAAGCTATAGGAATAAGCAAAAAAGAAAACACACAAGCTAGAGTTATACTATTTTTTTTCATAATAAAGAGTTTTATTTTGATTGAATTAGTAATAAAAATAATAAAAATGTTACAAACTAAAACTAAAAATTATTAATTTTAAATTTTAATAACATTTATACGCCAAACAACATGGAAGAAAAAACAAATTTCTCAATTAAATATTGGGCAGAAGACGATAAGCCAAGAGAAAAGTTAGCACTAAAAGGGAGAGCTGCTTTAAGCGATGCAGAATTGCTAGCCATATTAATAGGCTCGGGAAGTAGAAATGAAAGTGCCGTTGAATTGAGCAAAAGAATCTTAGCTTCAGTTCAAAACAATTTAAACGCATTAGGAAAAATGTCAATTAATCAACTGATGACATTTAAAGGAATTGGTGAAGCAAAAGCAATTTCAATTATTGCCGCAGTTGAATTAGCCAGAAGAAGAAAATCAGAAGAAGCAACTCAGTTAGTTAAAATTACTTCCAGTAAAATCATATTTGAAATCATGCAACCCTTAATAGGTGAACTACCTCATGAGGAATTTTGGGTATTATATCTCAATAATTCCAATAAAGTAATCAAAAAGGAACAACTTAGCAAAGGAGGAATTACAGGAACTGTGGTAGATGTTCGATTGATTTTAAAGTTAGCTTTAGAAAATAATGCCACATCATTAATTTTGTCACACAATCATCCTTCCGGCAGATTGGAACCAAGTGAACCTGATATAGAAATTACACAAAAATTAAAATCAGCAGCAAGACAATTGGAATTGTCAGTTATTGACCATATTATTGTAACAGAAAATGGTTATTATAGCTTTGCCGATGAAGGTGTAATGTAAAAAATAATAAAGTGTCAGAAAAAAGAAAAAGTCAAGCAAAAATTCTTCGTTTTTTTAGAAAAATTCATAGGACTACGGGTGCCTTTTTGTTTGTTTTCTTTTTTATAATTGCTGTAACCGGATTTTTATTAGGGATTAAAAAACACAGTGGAGGTCTAATTTTACCTGAAGCTAAAAAAGGAGTTTCAGCTGATTTGGTCGATTTTCTTCCATTGGATAGCTTGCAAAAAAATGCAAATAGGTTTATTGTTGCTTTTTTAAAAGAGTCAAGCGTTAGTGAAATTGATAGAATTGATGTTCGACCTGAAAAAGGAATAGTAAAGTTTACGTTCAAGTCTCATTTTTATGAAGTGCAACTTGATGGTACAACCGGAGAATTACTTCAAATTGATACAAGACGATCTGATGTGGTTGAGAAAATTCATGATGGGTCAATTGTTGATTATTATTTAGGATTTCAATCAGGAACTTTTAAATTGATTTATACTTCAATCATGAGTTTTGCTTTGCTAGTGTTTACAATTACAGGATTTTGGTTGTGGTATGGCCCCAAAAAAATGCGAAAATCTTAGGCTAATTTTTAGAATTGATTAACAACTCATTTTTCAAAATATCTGTATCTTTCCAAAATAAAATTAACGCAATGATTCAAACCAAAGATTTGAAATTTTCATTTAATGAAAAAACCACTTTTGCTTTTCCCGATTTGCATAATGAAGCTTCACAAACTTTGTTGATTACCGGAAACTCGGGCAAAGGAAAAACAACTTTGTTGCATCTTTTGGGTGGATTACTTCGGCCTGATTCAGGTTCCATTTCAATTCAAGATACTACAATTTCATCATTATCTGAAAAAGAACTTGATCAATTTAGAGGTAAAAATATTGGGTTGGTTTTACAACAATCGCATTTTGTTGCCTCATTAAATGTGCTTGAAAATGTTGTTTTGGCTTCTTGGTTGTCAAACGGAGAAAAAGCAACAGAAAAAGCAAAATCATTATTGGTTGCACTTGATTTAGAAGATCAAATGTATAAGCTTCCTTCTAAATTAAGTATTGGCCAACAACAGCGGGTTTCAATTGCGAGAGCTTTGATTAATGAACCAAAATTGCTTTTGGCAGATGAACCTACTTCAAGTTTAGATGATGAAAACGCAGCAAAAGTTGCTGATTTATTGCAAAAGTTGTCAAAGGAACACAAGGCTTCATTGATAATTGTGACGCATGACCAACGATTAAAAGACACATTTTCTAACCATATAAATTTAAATTAAGATGATTGGAAAATTAGCTTGGAAAAACCTTTGGTTCAAACCATTAAATACCGTTTTAAGTCTAGTGTTACTCACGGCTTCTGTTGCTATTATTTCGCTTTTGATTTTATTACAAGAGCAGTTTGAAAAACAATTTTCAAGTAATATTGATGGAGTTGATTTGGTGATTGGTGCACAAGGAAGTCCATTGCAATTAATTCTTTCGGCAGTGTATCAAGTGGATGCTCCAACCGGAAATATTAGTTACAAAGAAGCCCAGGCTTGGATGAACCATCCCTTTGTAGAAACGGCAATTCCGTTAGCTTTTGGAGATAATTATCGAGGCTTTCGGATTGTAGGTACAACTCCTGATTATTTAGAAAAATATACAGCTAAAGTTGAAATAGGAAAAATTTTTGAAAATGATTTTGAAGTAGTTATCGGAAGTGAGATTGCAAAAAAATTAAATTTAAAAGTTGGCGATACTTTTTTTGGAACTCATGGCGATGCTCAGGAAGGAGATGTTCACGAAGATTTTCCTTATGTAGTAACAGGAATTGCTTCACCAACCGGAAAAGTTGTTGACAATTTGATACTTTCAACAGTAGAAAGTGTTTGGGCTGTACATGGTGATCATGGTCACGATCATGAAGGTCATGTACATGATGAAAATTGCAATCACGACCATGACGAAGTTGAAGAAAATCCGGCTCATGGTGAAGAAGGACATGTTCATGAAGAAGGCGACGAACACGATCACGAAGAAGAAAATGAAATTACAGCAGTTTTAATAAAATTTAAAAGTAAAATGGGAATCATTTCTTGGCCAAGAATGATTGCTCAAAACACAAAAATGCAAGCAGCTCTTCCGGCAATTGAAATCAACAGATTATTTTCATTATTCGGATTTGGACTTCAAGCATTAGAATATCTTGCTTATGGAATTATGTTGATTTCCGGAATTAGCATTTTTATTGCACTTTACAATCGACTCAAAGAAAGAAAATATGAATTTGCATTGATGCGGGTATCAGGAGCATCAAGAATTCAACTTTTAGTTTTAGTACTTTTTGAAAGTTTGCTACTATGTATTGTAGGTTTTCTTTTTGGTACAATTGTTGGAAGACTTGCCTTGTGGATAATTTCAACAACAACAGATGAACAATTCAAAATGGCTTTTGATCCCTTGACAATAATCTGGGAAAAAGAAGGAATTTTATTTTTGGTCACTATATTTGTTGGAATTTTAGCAGCACTACTACCGGCAATTAAAGCATATACATTAAATATTTCAAAAACATTATCAAATGCGTAAAATTTATATTGGTTTCATATTGGTTTTCATAGTTTTAGCTTATTTGGACACAACTTTTGTTCCAAAACAAGTGAAAGCAACTACATCTAATAAAGTAGATCAAAACAGCAATTTGCAATCGGCTTCGCTTTTAAATTTAGAAAATCCATTTCAGCAAACAAAGCCCGATACATTAACATGGAAATTATTGGGCGAAATTAAATATGTAAAAAAACCAAGCAAAGACTATCCTGACGGGGTAATGTTTCCTATTATTAATTCAAGTTTAAAACAAAAAGGAAAGAAAAAAATTGTAATGAGTGGTTTCATAATTCCAATTGATAATGTTTCCTATGCATTAAGCAAAAATGTTTTTGCGTCTTGTTTTTTTTGCGGACAGGCAGGTCCGGAAACAATAATGGGAATAAAATTTAAAGGAGCTACACCTAAATTAAAAACCGACCAATACGTAACATTGGAGGGTGTTTTCAGATATAATGATGATGATGTTAACGATTGGATTTATCATGTTGATGATGCCGTAATTGTTAAAGGAGCTAAGTAAGCAAATCTATCTAACCTTTTGCCTGTTACCTTTTAAATGAAACACTTTCAAAACAAATCGGATATTTTTTTTGATTTAGACCACACACTTTGGGATTTTGAAAAAAATTCAGCACTAGCTTTTGAGGTAATTTTTGATAAGCATAAATTAAATTTTGATTTAACCCATTTTCTAAATTTTTATATCCCTATTAATTTAAAATATTGGAAGCTATATCGTGATGAAAAAATTTCTCAGGAAGATTTACGCTATTTTCGTTTAAAGGAAGTTTTTGATTTGATGGATGAAGAAGTTCATGACGAAATAATTCATTTAATTGCCAAGGAATATATAGTTTATTTGCCACAATTCAATCATTTATATGAAGGAGCTTTGGAAATTTTAGAGTATTTACATCCAAAATATAAATTACACATCATAACCAATGGTTTTCATTCAGTACAAGAAGGAAAATTAAAAAACTCTAATATTGAACGGTATTTCGAGACCATCACTAATTCAGAAATGGCAGGAGTAAAAAAACCAAATCCGCTCATTTTCGACTACGCATTAAGATCTGCCAAAGCTCAAAGGGAAACAAGTGTCATGATTGGTGACAGCTTGGAAGCTGATGTGGAGGGAGCGTTGAATTCAGGTTTGGATGCCATCTTTTTCAATGAGTTTAATATTGAAGTAAAGCCTTCAATAAATCAAATAAATCACTTACTTTTATTAAAAAATTATTTATAAATAATCATATACTATGAAAAAATATATATTACTTTTTTTACTAATGTTATCATTTTCAAGTTGGTCTCAAACTTTGAATAACTATAAATATGTTATAGTTCCAAAAAAGTTTAATGATTTTAATAATGAAAACCAGTATCGATTAAATACCATAACAAAGTTCAATTTGGAGAAGATGGGATTTGAAGCATTTTATGAAGATGAAGAGTTTCCTAAAGAAGTAATTACTAATCGTTGTGATGCTTTAATTGTAGATGTAGTAAAAGGTAAACTTTTATTTTGGACAAAGGTTAATGTGGTTTTTAAAGATTGTTTTGGTAAAATTATTTACGAAAGTAAAGAAGGTAAATCTAAAGAAAAAGAATTTAAAGTTGCATATCCAAAAGCTTTAGATGAGGCATTTCAATCACTTTTTGCAATGGATTATAAGTATAAAGGTTCAAAAAATTCTATTTCTAAAGAAATTATCGAAGAATCTAAAATTGTAGATTTTGTTAATGATGAAAATCCTAAAAGTAGTTCAAATGAACAAAATTCTATTGTTGATGATAATTCAAAAATATTGTTTGCTCATCCTGTTAAAAATGGTTATCAACTCTTTGATTCTGTTTCTAAATTAGTGTTTAAGTTGTTAAAAACTGATGTTCCATCATTGTTTTTGGCTCAAAAAGGGGCTGTTTGTGGAGTAGTAATTTTAAAACAAGGTAGTTGGTTTTTTGAACATCAAGAAAACGATAATGTAGTTTCAGAGAAAATAAATATTAAGTTTTAATATCCATATTTATCTTTCCACCGATTTTTTAAAAAATGCCTGAGTTCTTTTTCTCTCGCATTATTTCCAGGCTCATAAAAAGAAGTGTTTTGGATTTCATCAGGTAGAAATTCCTGCTCAGCAAAATTATTTTCATAATCGTGCGAATATTTGTATTCGTCACCATAGCCTAATTCTTTCATCAACTTGGTTGGTGCATTTCGAAGATGTAAAGGAACAGGCAAATCGCCGGTTTGTTTCACGATTTGTTGTGCTTTTCCAATCGCTAAATAACTTGCGTTACTTTTGGCAGAAGTTGCCAAATAAATTGCACATTGACTCAATAAGATTCTGCTTTCAGGATAACCAATAGTTGTTACCGCTTGAAATGTGTTGTTTGCCATGATTAAAGCAGTCGGATTCGCATTGCCAATATCTTCACTGGCTAAAATGAGCATTCTTCTGGCTATAAATTTTACATCTTCGCCACCTTCAATCATTCGAGCTAACCAATAGACCGCTCCATTTGGGTCGCTTCCGCGAATAGATTTGATGAAAGCCGATACAATATCATAATGTTGTTCGCCCGTTTTGTCATATAAAACGGTGTTCTTTTGAACCAATTGCATCACTTTTTCATTTGTGATTTCAATCGAATTTTCTTCCGTCGCATTAACAATTAATTCAAAAATATTCAGCAATTTTCTTCCGTCACCACCGGAAAGTCGCAAAAGAGCTTCGGTTTCCGTTAAGGTAATTTGTTTTGCTTTCAGAATTTCGTCTTGTTCCATTGCACGGTGTAACAATTGCTCTAAATCATCTTTTGAAAAAGCATTTAACACATACACCTGACATCTTGACAATAAAGCAGGAATCACTTCAAAACTTGGATTTTCGGTAGTGGCTCCAATCAATGTAATCCATCCTTTTTCAACTGCGGCTAACAACGAATCTTGTTGCGATTTACTAAAACGATGAATCTCATCAATAAACAAAATCGGGTTTTTGGCAGTGAATAATCCACCACTCATTTTGGCTTTTTCAATCACTTCTCGAATGTCTTTTACCCCTGAATTAATAGCACTCAAGGTAAAAAATGGACGTTTGCTTTCCTGAGCCATAATTTGAGCCAATGTTGTTTTTCCCGTTCCGGGTGGCCCCCATAAAATTAAACTCGGAATAATTCCTTTTGCAATTTGATGTGTCAACGAACCTTGTTCGCCAACCAAATGTAATTGACTAATGTATTCTGATAAATGTTGTGGCCGGATGCGTTCGGCAAGTGGTGCTTCCATGATGTAAAAATACTGATTTCTGACAAAAAAGCACTATATTCGTTTTGGTTGAATTTTTGATTCAAATCCCAGTATGAAACAAAAACCATTTATTTTTTCAACATCTGTAATTGCATGGCCATTATTTTTTGTTTTGGCCATGTGGATTGTTTTTTGGATAGAAGTGCGATTTAAAATTGACTTAAGCGACTTTGGAATTTTTCCCAGAACTTGGAGTGGGTTAAAAGGCGTTATTTTGAGTCCTTTTTTGCATGGTGATTTGAATCATTTGTATAATAATTCTATTCCATTATTGTTTTTAATTGCCTTATTACGCTATTTCTACCGAGAAGTTTCGTTACAAGTTTTAGTTTTTGGAATTCTAATTTCCGGACTCGGCACTTGGTTAATTGGCAGAGAAAGTTATCATATAGGGGCCAGTGGATTGATTTACGTTTTGGTGAGTTTTATTTTTTTTAAGGGAATTCAAACTCGTTATTATCGCTTGGTTGCATTGTCGTTAATGATTGTAATGTTGTATGGAGGAATGATTTGGTATATTTTTCCGGATGTGGAAAAAGGAATTTCTTGGGAAGGACATTTGGCCGGATTTATAACAGGATTTTTATTTTCACTTTTATACAAAGCTGAAAAATATAAAAAACCAATTCGTTATGAATGGGAAAGACCGGATTTTAATCCCGAAAATGATCCGTTTATGAAACGTTTTGATGCCAATGGAAACTTTGTTAATCCACCAAAACCGGAAGAAATTTCGGAAATGGAATCGCCACAACCTTTTGAGTCGTCTCAAAATGTTTTATATGAATTTATCCCAAAAAAAGAAGATTAGTTTATTGTCGCTGTCTTACTATTTCATACAAAAAAGCACCACAAGCAACGGATACATTCAAAGAAGCTATGGTTCCATACATAGGAAGTTTAGCTTTTTCGTCAACAATTTTTAAAACGGATGGATTAACTCCTCTGTCTTCACTTCCCATAATAATGGCCAAAGGCTCATTTAATGATAAATCATAAATTGAATCATCTGTTTTTTCGGTCGCGGCAATTGTTTTTATTCCCGAGCCTTGTAGATAAAAAATAGCATCTTTAATATGTTCCACTTTACAAATAGGAACATTAAAAACGGCACCTGCACTGGTTTTTACGGTATCACCATTTACAGGGGCGGCTCCTTGTTTCCCTATGATAATGCCGTCAACTCCTGTGCATTCTGCAGTTCGGATGATCGCTCCAAAATTTCGAGCATCAGATATTTGGTCTAATACTAAAAATAAAGGTGTTTTGCCACTTTCAACAACCGAAGAAATTAAAGTCTCTAAATCATGAAATGAAACCGGAGCAACCGTTGCAACAGCACCTTGATGGTTTTTTGAAGTCAAACGATTTAATTTTTCTACTGGAACATAAGTAAAATTAACTTTATGACTTTTCATTGTTTTCAATAGTTCCCGCATTAAATCGCCTTGCGTATCTTTTTGCAAAAACACTTTGTCCAATTCTTTGCCAGCTTGAATGGCTTCTATAATCGCTCGTATGCCAAAAATTTGATTTTCTTTTTCCATGGGGTCAAAGGTACAATTAAGTTTAGAAACTTAAAATCTAGATTTAAAACTTATGTGAACAATTGAATTGGATAATTTAAACTCTTGGTTTTTTTCATTACCGTTGGCATAAACAATGTTGAATAGTCCGTTTTTTGTAAACAGACCAAATCCAATTCCTAGTCCAAGTAAAGAAGCACTATTGTTTGTTGATTTATCTTCAAAATAGCCGTAGTCTATGGCGGTATGAGTATAAAATCCAGAGGAAAATGTATAGCGATATTCCGTTAAAAGTGAGGTAAATAAGCTTCCTTGTAAGCTATTCTCATTAAACCCTCTTATTGATCGTATCCCTCCAAATCGAAACAATTCATTAACAATATAGGTATCGCTTTTTAAATAATAATTCTCACTATTGAGTTGGATGCTGTTGTTTTCATTTAAATTAAAAATATGAGTAGCATTCATTGAAATGAAATATTGTTTTTGAGTGTCTGTTATAGTGGTTCTTTCTCCAGTACCAAATTTAAGATTCAAATTTGTTTTTTCGGGAAATAGAAAATCGTCAAACTTGAAATCTTTAAATTCAAATTGTGTGGTAAAAAATGCATTATTAAAATCACTTAATAAAGGCGAAGAGGTGCTTTGAATAGTGCTCGATTGAGTGGATTGATAGCCAACATAAGTTCTAGTATTATAATTAAAAAGGTAACCTAAATCTATAGACGTTTTGGTGTTTTGAAAGGTACTGTCTTGTTTAAAGATATTCAATTCGGATTTTAAGGTTATAGGTGTTTTAAATAAATAAGGAATTTCCAGACCAATATTAAAGGTGGCTTGTTGGTTCCCATCATTTTTCCAATATAAAAATATTTTTTCACCGGAGTTTATTGCGTTTTGTAAAAGTAGATCTACATAACCGTTAAAAATAATCTTACTGTCTTCGTCATTAGAAAACCCAATAAAGCCATCAAATTGATTGGATTTTGCTTTTTCCAAATAAACATAAATTTTTGTAGAATCAGGAGTGAATAATATTTCCGGGTATTTGGTTTGTTTTACAAAAGGAAGCTTATTAAAGTCATTATATATATTGTCAAGATTAAGCTTCGTAAAAATTCTATTTCTATTTATTCGTTGAATGTTTTTTAGATGTCCTTTTGGGAATTTTTCATAACCTAAAACGACTATATCGTTAATTTTCCTTTTCGTTTGTTTGTCTATATATAGGTCTGTACTAATATTGTTGTTTTGAGTTTGAATATTTATCAATTGAGCTTTTGCCAGGGAATAACCTTTTACTTCCAGTTTTTTCAAAAGTTCTTCCATAAAACCTTGCAATTGTTTTGTTTCAATTGTAAATTGATTCGAGGAACTTTTAAAACCTAAGGGTACAAATTCCAAATCAGCATCTTTAATATGTAGCAAAATTGTATTGCTATTATTTTTGAGATTGTATTTGAAGTAAAAAGTAGAATCGTTCGCTTTTAGCGGTTCCGCAATTTGATGTTCAAAATACCCAATTTGAAAGAGTTGATTGGATAGGTTTTTTGAAGCGGTAATTATTTCATTGGCCGTTTTAAATTTTTTGGGATAACCAATAGAATCTATTATTTGAGTTTCTGAATTTGAGTTGCCTTCAATTTTCAAATAGAGCGATTGAGAAAAACAATTTTCAATCAGAAGTAAACAAAATGTAAGATACAATAGGGGTTTCAAATCCAAAATAAATTTTGATAAAAGTAACGTAAAAATTGAAAGAATGGTATTTTATTAAAAGTAATCCGTTCAAGAAAGTATTGAAATCAGGCTTATTTTAGATGAAAAATTGATATTCAAATCAATAAAAATGCTAACCATTAGAAAATAAATAAATTATGATTTGTTTTGCAAAAAATATTTCTTACATTTGCAACCCCTAAAAATAGGGTAATTTTAAAAACAAGAAAATTTTTTAGTATTAATTATGCCAACAATTCAACAATTAGTAAGAACAGGGAGAGCCCAAATAACTAAGAAGAGTAAATCGGCTGCTTTAGATTCTTGTCCTCAAAGAAGAGGTGTATGTACTCGTGTTTACACAACAACTCCAAAGAAACCAAACTCAGCAATGAGAAAGGTGGCAAGGGTTCGTTTAACAAACGGAAACGAGATTAATGCCTACATCCCGGGAGAAGGACACAATCTACAAGAGCACTCGATAGTATTAGTTAGAGGCGGAAGGGTAAAAGATTTGCCAGGAGTTAGATACCATATTGTTCGTGGGGCTTTAGATACAGCTGGTGTAGCCGGTCGTACTCAACGTCGTTCGAAATATGGTGCAAAACGACCAAAACCAGGACAAGCAGCAGCACCCGCAAAGAAAAAGTAAGTTAAAAACTTTTAAAGAAAAGACATGAGAAAAAGACAGGCCAAAAAAAGACCTCTTTTACCGGATCCAAAATTCAATGATCAATTGGTAACACGTTTTGTGAACAACTTAATGTGGGATGGTAAAAAATCAACTGCTTTCAAAGTGTTCTATGATGCAATGGAAATCGTAGAAACTAAGAAACAAGATGCAGAAAAATCGTCATTAGAAATTTGGAAAGATGCCTTGACCAATGTTATGCCTCACGTAGAAGTACGTAGTCGTAGAGTAGGTGGAGCAACATTTCAGATTCCAATGCAAATTCGTCCGGATAGAAAGATATCTTATGCTATCAAATGGATGATTTTATATGCACGAAGAAGAAACGAAAAATCAATGGCAGCTAAACTTGCCTCTGAAATTTTAGCAGCAGCTAAAGAAGAAGGTGCAGCAGTTAAGAAAAGAATGGATACTCACAAAATGGCAGAAGCTAACAAAGCGTTCTCTCACTTTAGATTTTAATTCATAAAAAATGGCTAGAGATTTAAGATACACAAGAAATATTGGAATTGCAGCTCATATTGATGCAGGTAAAACTACAACAACAGAGCGTATTCTATTTTATACCGGAAAATCACACAAGATTGGTGAGGTGCACGATGGTGCTGCAACAATGGACTGGATGGCACAAGAGCAAGAAAGAGGTATTACGATTACTTCTGCTGCTACCACTTGTGAGTGGAATTTTCCAACTGAGCAAGGGAAACCATTGCCGGAATCAAAACCATACCACTTTAATATTATCGATACTCCAGGTCACGTTGACTTTACAGTAGAGGTAAACCGTTCGTTACGTGTATTAGATGGTTTAGTTTTCTTATTTAGTGCGGTTGATGGTGTTGAGCCTCAGTCTGAAACAAACTGGAGACTTGCAGATCAATACAGAGTTCCAAGAATGGGATTCGTAAACAAAATGGACCGTCAAGGTTCTAACTTCTTAAACGTTTGTCAACAAGTTAAAGACATGTTGAAATCAAACGCAGTTGCAATTACATTGCCAATTGGAGAAGAGAATGATTTTAGAGGAGTAGTAGATTTAGTAAAAAACCAAGCTATTATTTGGCATGATGAAACGCAAGGGGCAACTTTTGACATCGTTCCAATTCCAGCTGATATGGTTGATGAAGTAAAAGAATATCGTTCAAAGCTTATTGAAGAGATTGCTACATATGATGAGAATCTTTTAGATAAGTATATGGAAGATGAAAATTCTATTACTGAAGACGAAATTAATACAGCTTTACGTGCTGCAACAATTGACATGGCTATTATTCCAATGATTGCCGGTTCATCTTTCAAAAACAAAGGTGTTCAGTTCATGTTAGATGCAGTTTGTAAATACTTGCCATCTCCAATGGATAAAGAAGGTATCGAAGGAATTCATCCTGATGATGCTGATTTATTAGAAGAAGATCAAAAGAAAATATTGCGTCGTCCTGATCCAAAAGAGCCATTTGCAGCTTTAGCTTTTAAAATTGCAACGGATCCTTATGTTGGACGTTTAGCTTTCTTCCGTGCTTATTCAGGTCGTTTAGATGCAGGTTCTTATATTTTGAACACTCGTTCAGGAAACAAAGAACGTATCTCTCGTATCTACCAAATGCACGCAAACAAACAAAATCCAATCGATTATATTGAGGCTGGAGATATTGGAGCTGCTGTTGGATTTAAGGATATCAAAACCGGAGATACAATGTGTGATGAAAAACATCCTATTGTATTAGAAAGTATGAAATTCCCTGATCCTGTAATTGGTATCGCTATCGAGCCAAAAACTAAGGCAGACGTTGATAAAATGGGTATGGCTTTAGCTAAATTAGCTGAAGAAGATCCAACTTTCACCGTTAGAACTGATGAAGCTTCAGGTCAAACGATTATTTCAGGTATGGGTGAGTTACACTTAGACATTCTTGTAGATCGTATGAAACGTGAATTCAAAGTTGAAGTAAACCAAGGTGAACCTCAAGTTGAATACAAAGAAGCATTTACTAAAGTTGCACAACACAGAGAAACTTATAAAAAGCAATCTGGTGGACGTGGTAAATTTGGTGATATCGTTTTTCGTTTAGGACCAGCTGACGATGTGGATGGAAAACCATTCGTAGGTCTTCAGTTTGTTAACGAAGTAAAAGGAGGTAACGTTCCAAAAGAATATATTCCTTCTGTTGAAAAAGGTTTCAAAGAAGCTATGAAAACAGGTCCTTTAGCAGGATATGCTGTAGATAGTTTAAAAGTTACTTTATTAGACGGATCATTCCACCCTGTGGATTCGGATGCTCTTTCTTTCGAATTAGCTGCTAAAATGGGTTACAAAGAGGTTGCAAAAGCTGCCGGAGCTGTAATTCTTGAGCCAATTATGAAAATTGAAGTAATTACTCCTGAAGAAAACATGGGAGATATCGTTGGAGATTTAAACCGTCGTAGAGGTCAAGTAAACGATATGGGAGACAGAGCAGGTGCTAAGACTATCAAAGCAAATGTTCCACTTTCAGAAATGTTTGGTTATGTTACTACTTTAAGAACATTATCTTCTGGTAGAGCAACATCTACAATGGAATTTTCACATTATGAACAAACTCCTTCAAATATTTCTGAAGAGGTTATCAAAAAAGCAAAAGGAAACGCTTAATTCTTAAGAAAATGAGTCAAAAAATCAGAATAAAATTAAAATCTTACGATCACATGTTGGTTGATAAATCAGCTGAGAAGATTGTAAAAACGGTAAAAAGTACCGGTGCTGTAGTAACAGGTCCAATTCCATTACCTACACACAAAAAGATTTTCACTGTATTACGTTCTCCACACGTTAACAAAAAAGCTAGAGAGCAGTTTGAAGTGAGTTCATACAAAAGATTATTAGATATCTATTCTTCTTCTTCAAAAACAATTGATGCTCTAATGAAATTAGAGTTGCCAAGTGGTGTTGAAGTTGAAATCAAAGTGTGATAAATGTACAGAGACGAAAGTATTAAGTAATAAGACTTTTCTTATTACTTAATACTCTTGTTTTACTACGAAACAAAAAAAAGAATTTTATTAATTATTAATTAGTTTTATATGTCTGGGTTAATTGGAAAAAAAATCGGCATGACTAGCATCTTCGACGAAAACGGGAAAAACATTCCTTGTACAGTAATTGAAGCAGGTCCATGTGTCGTTACCCAAGTCAGAACCAAAGAGGTTGACGGGTATGAAGCGTTTCAACTTGGTTTCGATGACAAAACAGAAAAACACGCTACAAAAGCGGCTATTGGCCACTTTCAAAAAGCGGGTACTTCTGCTAAGAAAAAAGTCGTTGAATTTCAAGATTTTGAAACAGAGTTTAAATTAGGTGATTTAGTCACTGTAGATCAATTCAACGAAGGAGAATTTGTTGATGTACAAGGTGTATCAAAAGGTAAAGGTTTTCAAGGGGTTGTTAAACGTCACGGATTTGGTGGTGTTGGACAAGCAACTCATGGTCAGCACAACCGTTTAAGAGCACCTGGTTCTGTAGGAGCTTCTTCTTATCCATCAAGAGTATTCAAAGGAATGCGTATGGCAGGAAGAACTGGAGGAGAAAATGTAACAATTCAAAACCTTAGAGTTTTAAAAGTGGTAGCAGACAAAAACCTTTTGGTTGTTAAAGGATGCGTTCCAGGACATAAAAACTCTTATGTAATCATTCAGAAGTAATGGAAGTAAAAGTTTTAGATATCAACGGAAAAGAAACAGGCAGAAAAGTTCAACTTTCTGATGCTGTTTTCGCTATAGAGCCTAACAATCATGCTATCTATCTTGATGTGAAACAATATCTTGCTAATCAAAGACAAGGTACTCACAAAGCAAAAGAAAGAGCTGAGGTTACAGGAAGTACTCGTAAAATTAAGAAACAAAAAGGTACAGGTACTGCTCGTGCAGGAAGTATCAAGAATCCATTGTTCAAAGGAGGAGGTACAGTTTTTGGTCCAAGACCAAGAAGTTATTCTTTCAAATTGAATAAAACTTTAAAAAGATTAGCTCGTAAATCAGCTTTCTCTCAAAAAGTAAAAGATTCAGAATTGGTAGTACTAGAAGATTTTAATTTCGAAACTCCAAACACAAAGAATTTTATTACAATATTGAAAGCCTTAGGGTTGGAGAATAAAAAATCTTTATTTGTGTTGGGTGATTCAAATAAAAATGTATATTTGTCGTCACGCAATTTAAAGGCCTCTAAAGTTGTAACAAACTCAGAATTAAGCACTTATGCGATTTTAAACGCAAATAAATTAGTGCTTCTAGAGAGTTCTTTGGAAGGAATTGAAGAAAATTTAAGTAAATAATAGAGCCATGAGTATCATTATTAAGCCAATCATAACAGAAAAAGTTACTAAACAAACTGAGTTAGCTAACCGTTATGGTTTTGTAGTGGAAAAGAAAGCTAACAAAGTGCAAATAAAAAATGCTATTGAAGCCGCTTATGGTGTAAATATTGTTGCTGTAAACACTATGAATGTAAGACCAGATCGCTCGGTTAAATACACTAAAAGTGGTTTAATCAGTGCTAAAACAAATGCTTATAAAAAAGCAATTGTTCAAGTAAGCGAAGGAGAAACTATTGATTTTTATAACAATATCTAATTAAACAATGTCAGTTAGAAAATTAAAACCTATTACCCCGGGTCAGCGTTTTAGAGTTGTTAATGGTTTTGACGCCATTACAACTGATAAGCCGGAGCGTTCATTACTCGCACCGAAAAAAAACTCTGGAGGTAGAAATAGTCAAGGAAAAATGACCATGCGTTATACGGGCGGTGGTCACAAACAAAAATATCGTGTCATAGATTTTAAAAGAACTAAAGATGGAATTCCAGCTACAGTTAAATCTATAGAGTACGATCCAAACAGAACTGCATTTATTGCATTATTGAGTTATGTTGATGGTCAAAAGACGTATATCATTGCTCAAAATGGTTTGCAGGTAGGACAAACAGTAATGTCAGGTGAGAATGCATCTCCGGAAATTGGTAACACACTTCCATTGAGCAAAATTCCTTTAGGTACTGTTATTTCATGTATTGAGTTACGTCCGGGTCAAGGAGCAACAATTGCTCGTTCAGCCGGTACATTCGCTCAATTAATGGCAAGAGATGGTAAATATGCAACGATAAAAATGCCTTCAGGTGAAACAAGATTGATCTTGCTTACTTGTACAGCAACTATCGGTGCGGTATCGAATTCAGACCACCAATTAATCGTTTCCGGTAAAGCCGGTAGATCAAGATGGTTAGGTAGAAGGCCAAGAACAAGACCAGTTGCTATGAACCCTGTTGATCATCCAATGGGTGGTGGAGAAGGACGTTCATCAGGAGGTCACCCACGTTCTAGAAAAGGTATTCCAGCTAAAGGTTATAGAACTCGTGCCAAAGCCAATCCGAGTAATAAGTATATTGTTGAACGCAGAAAGAAATAATTAGATAGATATGGCACGTTCATTAAAAAAAGGACCTTTTGTTCATTATAAATTAGAGAAGAAAGTTCTGGAAAATGTTGAGAAATCAAACAAAGGTGTAATCAAAACATGGTCAAGAGCCTCTATGATTACTCCGGATTTCGTAGGACAGACTATCGCAGTTCACAATGGTCGTCAGTTTGTTCCTGTATATGTAACAGAAAACATGGTAGGACATAAATTAGGAGAATTTTCACCAACAAGATCTTTTAGAGGTCACGCTGGAGCTAAAAATAAAGGTAAAAAATAAGAAGTTATGGGAGTTCGTAAAAGAGAAACAGCAGATGCGAGAAAAGAGGCTAATAAGTCTATTGCTTTCGCTAAATTGAATAACTGCCCTACTTCACCTAGAAAAATGCGTCTAGTAGCAGACTTGGTAAGAGGTCAGAAAGTGGAAAGAGCACTAAATATTTTAAGATTTAGTCAAAAAGAAGCTTCAAGAAAGTTGGAGAAATTATTGTTATCAGCTATTAATAACTGGCAACAAAAAAATGAAGAAGGTAACTTAGAAGAAGCGGCTTTATTTGTAAAAGAGATCAGAGTAGATGGTGGTGCGATGTTAAAAAGACTTCGTCCTGCACCTCAAGGTCGTGCACACAGAATAAGAAAACGTTCAAATCACGTAACAATCGTGCTTGGAGCTAATAATAACACACAAAGCAATTAATAATTAAGATGGGACAAAAGACAAATCCAATAGGGAATAGACTTGGTATCATCAGAGGATGGGACTCTAACTGGTATGGTGGAAATGACTACGGTGATAAAATTGCCGAAGATTATAAAATCAGAAAGTATATTCATGCTCGTTTATCAAAAGCTAGTGTATCAAAAGTAATCATCGAGAGAACTTTAAAACTTGTAACCGTTACTATCACTACTGCAAGACCTGGTATCATTATCGGAAAAGGCGGTCAAGAGGTAGACAAGTTGAAAGAAGAACTTAAGAAAATTACTGACAAAGAGGTTCAAATTAACATCTTTGAAATTAAAAGACCTGAGTTAGATGCTTATTTAGTTGCAACAAGTATCGCTCGTCAAATCGAAAGCCGTATTTCATACAGAAGAGCTATTAAAATGGCTATCGCAGCAGCAATGCGTATGAATGCAGAAGGTATTAAAGTTTTGATTTCAGGTCGTTTGAATGGTGCTGAAATGGCACGTTCAGAAGGTTTCAAAGAAGGAAGAATTCCTCTATCAACTTTCAGAGCAGACATTGATTATGCTTTAGCTGAAGCTCACACTACTTACGGTAGAATGGGAATCAAAGTATGGATCATGAAAGGTGAAGTTTACGGAAAGAGAGATCTTTCTCCACTTGTAGGTATGGATAAAAAACAAGCTGCAGGAAGTGGAAAAGGTAATAACTCTAATGGGAAACCAAGCGGTAAACCAAACCAACGCAAAAGAAAGTAATTTTTTAAACTAAAGAAAAAATGTTACAGCCTAAAAGAACAAAATACCGTAAGGTACAAAAGGGTAGAATGAAAGGCGTTTCTCAAAGAGGGCACGAACTTTCTAACGGAATGTTTGGGATTAAATCTTTAGATTCTGCTTTCTTGACTTCTCGTCAAATCGAGGCAGCTCGTATCGCCGCAACTCGTTTTATGAAAAGAGAAGGTCAGTTGTGGATTAAAATATTTCCAGATAAACCAATCACTAAGAAACCACTAGAAGTACGTATGGGTAAAGGAAAGGGAGCCGTAGAATATTGGGCTGCCGTTGTTAAACCCGGAAGAATAATGTTTGAAGTAGGAGGAGTTCCTTTGTCAGTAGCAAAAGAAGCATTACGCTTAGCTGCTCAAAAACTACCTGTTAAAACAAAATTCATTGTTGCTAGAGATTTCGAAGCATAATATTATTTAAAATTATGAAACAATCAGAAATTATTAGTCTGTCTACAGCTGAGTTACAAGAACAATTAAGTCAGTTACGTAAAACATACACCGACCTAAAAATGGCTCACGCTATTTCTCCTATTCAAAATCCTTTACAGATTAGAGCAGTGAGAAGATCAGTAGCAAGATTGGCAACTGAAATTAGTAAAAGAGAGTTACAATAATTGTATACTGCTGAAAGATGGAAAAAAGAAATTTAAGAAAAGAAAGAGTTGGTGTTGTTACTAGCAACAAAATGGAAAAATCCATTGTTGTTTCTGAAACAAGAAAAGTAAAACACCCGTTATACGGTAAGTTCGTGTTGAAAACTAAGAAATATGTTGCACACGACGAAACAAACGACTGTAACATTGGAGATACTGTAAAGATCATGGAAACACGACCTTTATCAAAATCAAAATGTTGGAGATTAGTTGAAATCATTGAAAGAGCGAAATAATTATGGTACAACAAGAATCAAGATTAAAAGTAGCAGACAACACTGGAGCAAAAGAAGTTTTGACTATCCGTGTTTTAGGAGGAACGAAACGTCGTTATGCCTCTGTTGGAGATAAAATTGTAGTGTCTATTAAAGATGCAACACCTAACGGAAACGTTAAAAAAGGTGCAGTATCCACTGCAGTTGTTGTACGTACCAAAAAAGAAGTGAGAAGAGCTGATGGATCTTACATTCGTTTTGACGATAACGCTTGCGTATTGTTAAACGCTGCAGGAGAAATGAGAGGAACTCGTGTTTTTGGTCCGGTTGCCAGAGAACTTCGTGAAAAACAATTCATGAAAATTGTATCATTAGCACCTGAAGTGCTTTAATTCGATTAATGATGACAAAATTAAAAATTAAAACTGGAGACGTAGTAAGAGTTATTGCAGGTGACCATAAAGGTACCGAAGGTAAAGTTTTACGTGTTTTCCGTGATGCAAATAAAGCGATCGTTGAAGGTACAAACATGGTTTCTGTTCACACTAAACCAAGTGCAAAAAACCCTCAAGGTGGAATCGTAAAGAAAGAAGCTCCTATTCAAATTTCAAATTTATCTTTGATTGACCCAAAGTCAAAAAAAGTAACTAAAGTTGGAATCAAAGTAGAAGGAGATAAGAAAGTAAGATTTGCAAAAAAATCTAATCAAGTATTATAGTGATGGCTTATATACCTAGACTAAAAGAAGAATATAAAAGCAGAGTTATTGCTGCTTTGAAAGAAGAGTACGGTTACAAGAATGTAATGCAAGTTCCTAAATTGGAAAAAATTGTTGTAAGCCGTGGAGTTGGAGCTGCTGTATCCGATAAAAAATTAGTTGATTATGCAGTTGATGAATTGACTAAAATTACAGGACAAAAAGCAGTATCTACAATTTCTAAAAAAGACGTTGCGTCTTTTAAATTAAGAAAAGGAATGCCAATTGGTGCCAAAGTAACTTTACGTGGTGAAAGAATGTATGAATTCTTAGACAGATTGATTACATCTTCATTACCTCGTGTTAGAGATTTCGGTGGTATCAAAGCAACTGGTTTTGACGGAAGAGGAAATTACAATCTTGGAGTACTTGAACAAATCATTTTCCCTGAAATTGATATTGATAAAGTAAACAAAATTTCAGGAATGGATATTACCTTTGTAACTTCTGCTAAAACAGATAAAGAAGCAAAATCATTATTGACAGAACTAGGTTTACCTTTTAAAAAGAATTAAGATATGGCTAAAGAATCAATGAAAGCCCGTGAGGTGAAGAGACAAAAAACGGTAGAAAAGTATGCTGAAAAACGCAAAGCTTTATTAGAAGCTGGTGATTATGAAGGTTTACAAAAATTACCAAAAAATGCCTCTCCAGTACGTTTACACAATCGTTGTAAATTAACAGGAAGACCTAGAGGGTATATGCGTCAATTCGGTCTTTCACGTGTAACATTCCGTGAAATGGCTAACCAAGGATTAATTCCAGGTGTAAAGAAAGCTAGCTGGTAGTTAGTTTATTTCAGCAGATAATTGTACATTTGCCAGCTTTTAGCAGGTAACGTACAATTATCTACTTTAAAAAAATGTGTTTAATGGTTTCAGGTTCAGCGGAATAGTTCCTCTGAAAACCGTTGCCAAAATTTTATAAATATGTATACAGATCCTATTGCAGATTATCTAACAAGAGTTAGAAATGCAGTGAAAGCAAATCACAAAGTGGTTGAGATTCCTGCTTCGAAACTTAAAAAAGAAATCACAAAAATTTTATTCGATCAAGGATATATTTTAAGTTACAAGTTTGATGACAGTGGCGTTCAAGGCTCAATCAAAATTGCTTTGAAGTATGATAAAGATACTAAAGAGCCGGTAATCAGAGATATCCAAAGAATTAGTAAACCAGGTTTACGTAAATATGCAGGTTCTTCAAACTTGCCAAGAATCTTAAACGGTTTAGGAATTGCTATTGTTTCAACTTCAAGAGGAGTTATGACAGGAAAACAAGCTAAACAGTTAAATGTTGGTGGAGAAGTAATTTGTTACGTATACTAAAAAAAGCTAAAAGATGTCAAGAATAGGTAAAAATCCAGTTGCAATCCCGGCAGGAGTTACTGTTGAAGTAGCAAATAATGTGATTACAGTTAAAGGAAAATTAGGTCAACTTACACAAGAATACTCAGATGTTGAAGTGAAAGTTGAAGAAGGTCAAGTATTAGTTGAGAGATCATCAGATCACAAAGACCAAAGATCGAAACACGGTTTATACCGTTCATTAATCAATAACATGATTAATGGCGTATCTACAGGTTTTACGAAGGAATTAGAGTTAGTAGGTGTGGGTTACAGAGCATCTAATCAAGGTCAAAAATTAGATCTTGCTTTAGGTTTTTCTCACAATATCGTTTTAGAAATCGCTCCAGAAGTAGTTTTGGAAACAGTTTCTGAAAAAGGTAAAAACCCAATCGTGAAATTAACATCATATGACAAACAACTTTTAGGTCAAGTTGCCGCTAAAATTAGAGGTTTCAGAAAACCAGAACCTTACAAAGGAAAAGGTGTTAAGTTTGTTGGAGAAGTATTAAGAAGAAAAGCAGGTAAATCAGCTTAAAAAAATAAGATTATGTCATTAACAAAATCTGATAGAAGACAAAGAATCAAATTCAGAATTAGAAAAATTGTTGTCGGAACATCCGCAAAACCAAGACTTTCTGTATTCAGAAGCAACAAAGAAATCTACGCTCAACTAATTGATGATGCAAACGGTACAACTTTGTTAGCAGCTTCTTCAAGAGATAAAGAAGTAGATTCTAAAGGTACTAATGTTGAAAAAGCTACTGCAGTTGGAAAACTTGTAGCAGAAAGAGCATTAAAAGCTGGGATAGAAAATGTAACCTTTGATAGAGGAGGTTATTTATATCACGGAAGAGTAAAATCATTAGCCGAAGGTGCAAGAGCTGCCGGACTTAAATTCTAAGAAAATATGTATCAGAATTATAAAAACGTAGAACTAGTTAAGCCTAGTGGTCTTGAATTAAAAGATCGTTTGGTTAGTGTAAATCGTGTTACCAAAGTAACAAAAGGTGGTAGAGCATTTGGCTTCTCTGCAATTGTTGTTGTAGGTGATGAAAATGGAGTAGTAGGTCACGGACTAGGAAAATCTAAAGATGTATCAGAAGCTATTGCAAAAGCAGTGGAAGATGCAAAGAAAAATTTAGTAAAAATTCCTTTGAGTGGTCAATCAGTTCCTCACGAACAAAAAGGTAAATTTGGTGGAGCACGTGTATTTTTAATGCCTGCATCTCACGGTACAGGAGTTATTGCTGGTGGTGCTGTTCGTTCAGTACTTGAATCAGTAGGGATTCACGATGTATTATCAAAATCTCAAGGATCTTCAAATCCACATAATGTGGTAAAAGCTACTTTTGATGCATTATTGCAAATGAGAAGTGCTTACACTGTTGCAAAACAAAGAGGAGTATCTTTAGAGAAAGTATTTAAAGGTTAATTCAAGGAAATTATGGCAAAAATTAAAGTAAAACAAGTAACAAGCAAAATCAATTGTCCTCAAACTCAAAAGAGAACATTGGAAGCTTTAGGATTACGTAAGTTAGGTCAAGTTGTAGAACATGATGCAACTCCTGCTATCCTTGGAATGGTAAATAAAGTTCAACACTTAGTTTCTGTTGAAGAAACTAAATAACACAATTCATTATGAATTTAAGTAACTTACAACCTGCTGAAGGTTCAACACACAATCAGAATAAAAGATTAGGTAGAGGAGAAGGTTCTGGAAAAGGTGGTACTGCGTCTCGTGGTCACAAAGGAGCAAAATCTCGTTCTGGTTATTCTAAAAAGATTGGATTTGAAGGTGGACAAATGCCACTTCAAAGACGTGTACCAAAGTTTGGTTTTAAAAATATCAATAGAGTAGATTATCAAGGTGTAAATCTTGATACACTTCAAGCCTTGGTAGACAATGGAATTGTAACAGATACAGTTGATTTTTCTGTACTAGTTGCAAACAGATTAGCTACTAAAAATGAACTAGTAAAAGTTTTAGGAAGAGGAGAACTTAAAACAAAATTAAAAGTAACCGCTCATAAATTTACTGCAACTGCAAAAGCCGCTATTGAAGCTGCTGGTGGAGAAGCCGTAACTTTATAATTTTCTTGTATATGAAGAAATTTTTTGATACACTCGCTAACGTTTGGAAAATTGAAGAACTAAAAAACAGAATTTTAGTTACTTTAGGTTTACTTTTAGTTTATCGATTTGGTGCACAAGTAACATTACCTGGTATTGATGCCACAAAATTGGCAGGTTTGGCAGATCAAACCTCCCAAGGAATTGGAGGATTATTAGATATGTTTACGGGTGGTGCTTTTTCACAAGCGTCCGTGTTTGCTTTAGGAATCATGCCTTACATTTCTGCATCGATTGTGGTTCAGTTAATGGGTATTGCAGTTCCGTACTTACAAAAATTGCAAAAAGATGGTGAGAGTGGAAGAAAAAAGATTAATCAAATTACACGTTGGTTAACAATTGCAATCACACTTGTTCAAGGTCCGGGTTATATCTACAACTTATACAGAACATTACCGTCAGACGCTTTTTTACTTGGATTTAATTCGTTTTCGTTCTTATTCTCTTCTGTAATTATTTTAGTAACCGGTACTATATTTGCAATGTGGTTGGGTGAAAAAATTACTGATAAAGGAATTGGAAATGGAATTTCACTTTTGATTATGGTAGGTATTATTGCCAGATTACCACAATCATTTATCCAAGAGATCACTTCTACATTGACCCAAGGAAATGGTGGCCCCGTACTTTTAGTATTTGAAATTATACTTTGGTTATTGGTTATTATTGCTTGTATCTTACTTGTAATGGCTGTGAGAAAGATTCCTGTTCAATACGCTCGAAGAACAACTTCAGGTGATTTTGAGCAAGATATGATGGGAGGAAACAGACAGTTTATTCCATTAAAATTGAATGCTTCTGGAGTTATGCCAATCATTTTTGCACAAGCAATTATGTTTATACCGGCTGCCGTTGCAGGATTGTCAGATTCAGAAACTGCTCAAAGTATTACCGGTCAATTCAGTAATATGTTTGGACTAGCGTATAATATTGTATTTGCAACATTAATAGTTGTATTCACCTATTTTTATACTGCAATCACAGTACCAACAAACAAAATGGCAGATGATTTAAAAAGAAGTGGCGGATTTATTCCCGGTATCAGACCAGGAGTAGAAACTTCAGATTTCTTAGATAAAGTGATGTCTTTAATTACTTTCCCAGGTTCATTATTTTTAGCTTTAATCGCTGTGTTCCCAGCAATTGTTGTAAACTTAATGAATGTTCAACCTAACTGGGGTATGTTTTTTGGAGGTACATCATTGTTAATTATGGTTGGGGTTGCAATTGATACAATTCAACAAATCAATTCATACTTGTTGAACAGACATTATGATGGTTTAATGAAAAGTGGCAAAAATAGAAAAGCAGTAGCTTAATTATGGCAAAACAATCAGCAATAGAACAAGACGGAAGCATTATTGAAGCATTATCAAATGCAATGTTTCGCGTAGAGTTAGAAAACGGTCACGTTGTTATTGCTCATATTTCAGGAAAAATGCGTATGCATTACATCAAGTTATTACCAGGTGATAAAGTGAAACTGGAAATGAGTCCTTACGACTTGTCCAAAGCAAGAATTACTTACAGATATTAAAGCTTATTCAAAATGAAAGTAAGAGCATCAGTTAAAAAGAGAAGTGCCGAATGCGTAATTGTACGTAGAAAAGGTAGATTGTACGTTATTAACAAAAAGAATCCTAGATTTAAACAAAGACAAGGATAATTATGGCAAGAATAGCAGGGGTTGATATACCCAAAAACAAAAGAGGAGTTATTGCATTAACCTATATCTTTGGTATCGGAAAAAGCAGAGCTATTGAGATTTTAGAGAAAGCTCAAGTTAGTCAAGACAAGAAAGTTCAAGATTGGAATGATGACGAAATCGGAGGAATCCGTGACGCCGTATCATACTACAAGATTGAAGGTGAATTGCGTTCAGAAGTTTCTTTACACATCAAACGTCTTATGGATATTGGATGTTACAGAGGAATTCGTCACAGATCTGGTCTTCCATTAAGAGGACAAAGAACTAAGAACAATTCTAGAACAAGAAAAGGTAAAAGAAAAACTGTTGCTAATAAGAAAAAAGCAACTAAATAATAAGTAATATGGCTAAAGCAACAGCAAAAAAACGTAAAGTTATCGTTGAATCAACGGGTGAAGCTCATATTAATGCAACTTTCAATAATATTATTATCTCTCTTACCAACAAAAAAGGAGAAGTAATTTCTTGGTCATCTGCCGGTAAAATGGGTTTCAGAGGATCAAAAAAGAACACCCCTTATGCAGCTCAAATGGCAGCAGAAGATTGTTCTAAAGTTGCACTTGAGGCAGGTTTGAAAAAAGTTAAAGTGTATGTAAAAGGACCAGGAAACGGACGTGAGTCTGCTATCCGTTCAATACATAACGGTGGAATTGAAGTTACAGAAATTATTGATGTAACACCAATGCCACACAACGGATGTAGACCTCCAAAAAGAAGAAGAGTATAATTTTAGCTGAAATTAATTCAGCAATTTATAAGTTTAATTAAGTATAACA